>NZ_JBPJZT010000013.1:0-157323 GCF_051216375.1 Variovorax glacialis
TACTCGCCAGCTACGAGCCCGATGTGAGGACACCCGCGGAGAAAACCTACACGCCCATGGCCGAGAAGCGCGAGCGCAAGCGGCAGACCGTGGGCGGCAAGGGATTGAAGCCGAACGAGGATGAGGCCACGAGTCAGGACAAGGCGCCGCTGCATACGAGTTGCGATCCGAACAACTGGGGGATGCGCAGGCATGAGCCCGCAGGGGCTTCGGGGCAGCCTGACTACCCGGTGGCGCGGGCTTATGTGGAGGCGGTTAAGCCTGTACTCATGGGGATCGATTGGAAGCGGGGCAGTTGGCCGATGGGTGATAGTCAGCACGAATATTTGAATAGTCTGTTCAGGGCTCAACTGCGCAAGGCTTTGAATCAAGGGGCTTTCGGACTGCCGAAAGATGCGATGCCGGCGGTCCTGATTCCTACCGACCAGCAAGCCATGGACTTGGCGCTTGCCGACTTCGAGAATCCCGACCTCAAGGGCATCATGCGCCCCAAGGATTGGTTGCTCGTTGGCTACAAGGGCGGTCTGATTTCGATCTTCGATGCCGCCAACGGTGGAGGGGAGATCTCCAATGCCGTGAGGGACTTCGCGAGCACGATGTACCACGAGGCTCGCCACGCGCAGCAGTTCTTCTGGACAGCGGCGCTCGTGCAGCAGCACGCAGACGACTATGCCCACCTGCCGAGCATCCAGCGTGTGTGGGCCGACTTCATGCCGCCCGAATATCTACAGATCGCCGCACGCACGCCGCTGCCAGATGAGCCGAGCGCCCGCGTGGGCCTGCATCGGATGTGCATCGCCATGCACTACTGGTTGCTGTGCTACTACGACAGCCAGAACAAGAAGCGGCCTCACGAGCCCGGCTACATGGCCGACATCCTCCCCACCGAAATTCCATTGGCACGAAAGGCTGCATATGAACTACTTCAGGACGTTGGACTGGGCGGCAAGCCCATCGACGTGGATCAGATGGCAAAGGGGGCAGCAGGCAGCTTCGGCTACCGCATGCGGCCTTGGGAGGAAGACAGCTTCGTGTGCGACGAAGTGGTCAAGCGGTTGTGGAGCGGCAATGCTGGCGCTGTGCTGCCTCGCCCCGGTTTCTGCACAAGAGTCTTCGACATCGCTTCCGGCACGGTCCAAGGCTCAACAGGAGGGGGGCACCATGCTCACTGAGAAAGAAAGAGCTTGGGAAGCGTATCAGTCCCGCAAGCGGGCTTACCAGTCGGTCTACGACAACTTCCGCCACACCGACGCGCAGCGTGAACAGGTGATTGCATTCATCGGCGCGGCGATGAAAGTCATTCGCGGGGACGCGGAATTCGAGACCTTGAAGCGGCTGCTGCCTATCGCACGGACCCGCGTCGAGGAAGTGGACGGCCAAGCTTACCGAGGTGGAAACCGATACGCATTCGATGCGCGCTTTCTGAACGACTGGACCAGCATCTACATGCTCGGCACAACCGATGCGCAAGGCAAGGTCGAGCCGTACCACTTCCAGATTTACTTCAGGCCCGAAATGACGGTCCCGCGTGAGCGGCTCGAACAGCTGCTGCAACTCAAGGTCGGGCCGGGGTGGATTCCAGACGGCGGAAATCTCCAAACCCCCGAGGTCATGTTGCACGGTGGCGGCGTGCGCCAGCCCGCCACCTTCGAGTACAGCATTCTCAATCCGCCGCATGCGCCTTATACGGTGCACGTCAAGCTCAGTTACCTCAAGGGGGGACCGGACAAGAGCCCGTACACGGCCACCACCCTTAACAGTCTGGAAATCCGCCGCAGATACCTCCGTCCCGAAGAAATCCGTGACCGTGACCACAAGAAGCTCGGCCACCTGCCGACCACCGGCCAGCGCGTGCCCAAGCGGGGAAAATGGTTGGGCGTCTTCGCGGACGACGCATTAACCGCCTCAATACCCATGGAGCGGCGCATCTGCGGCTTTGGCGAGGGCCAGATATTCGGCCCTGTGTGGGTCTGGAGCGATGCAGCGCGTGAACGGGTGCCGGTGCAGGCGTGGTGGCAGTGGTATGCGCCCGATCCTCATGAAGAAGAACTCGAAAGGATTTTTGGCAGCAAGCGCCAAGGCTGAGGGATCCCTGCCGCATGTTCGGTGCGTGCGGCAGGACTGAAATTCCATTGGCACGAAAGGCTGCATATGAACTACTTCAGGACGTTGGACTCGGCGGCAAGCCCATCGACGTGAATCAGATGGCAAAGGGGGCAGCAGGCAGCTTCGGCTACCGCATGCGGCCTTGGGAGGAAGACCAATTCCGACCTCCGCTTCCCCAACCTAGACAAGGTGCTACCACTGCCTCCGGCTCCGCTGCCCAAGTGGGATGGCAACAAGAACACCCTGATCGAAGCGGCAAAGCAAATTGTTCCCGCGCCCGCCGTGCAGCCCACGCCGGGTTCGCAACGCACCGGCCGTGCCCACATCCCGCAAGGCTACGCACTGCCGCGCAATCCTGTGGCGTCCGCATATGAATGGCGTGGCTGGGGGGCGCCGGATCAGGCGCCGCGGGTGACTGCACTCGCCTTGAGATCTGCGATCTGCGCGTCGGTGTAGCCCACTTCGCCGAGCAGTGCGTCGGTGTGTTCGCCGAGCAGCGGGGGCTGCAGGCGGATGCCGGGGCGTTCGCCGCCCAGGGTGAAGGGCATGAGCGGCACCTTGGACTGGCTGCCGTCGTTCATGCGGATCGGTGCGAGGCCGCCGGTGGCATTGAGGTGCGGGTCGTCGAACAGGTCCTGCGGCTTGGTGATGGGGGCGAAGGGCAGTTCGTTCTTCTCGAAGACGGCGCTCAGTTCGGCTGCGCTGTGGGTCGCGAGGTGCGAGCGGAGGATGGGCATCATCCATTCGCGCGCGAGCACGCGGTCGTTGTTGGTCTTGAGGCGCGGATCGGCCAGCATCTCGTCCAGCCCGAAAGCCTTGCAGAAGATGGTCCACTGCTTGTCGCTGACGACGGCCAGGAAGATCTGCTCGCCGTCCTTGACGTTGAACACGTCGTACACGCCCCAAGCGGAGATTCGGCTCGGCATTGGGTCGGCCGCCTTGCCGGTGGCCGCGAACTGCATCATGTGCTGGGCGACGAGGAAGATGTTGTTCTCGAACAGCGCCGACTGCACTTCGCAGCCCTTGCCGGTGAGTTCGCGCTGCCGCAGCGCCGCCATCGCGCCGATGGCGCCGAACATGCCGCCCATGATGTCGTTCACGCTGGTGCCGGCGCGCAACGGGTCGCCGGCACGGCCGGTCATGTAGGCCAGGCCGCCCATCATTTGCACCACTTCGTCGAGCGCGGTGCGGTGGTCGTACGGGCCGGGGAGGAAGCCCTTGTGGCTGACGTAGATCAGGCGCGGGTTGAGCTTGTGCAGGCTGTCGTAGTCCAGCCCGAGCTTCTTCATCGTGCCAGGCTTGAAGTTCTCGCTCACGATGTCGGCGGTCGCGATCAGGCGCAATGCCGCCTCGACGCCCTCGGGCTTCTTGAGGTCGAGCGCGATGCTCTTCTTGTTGCGGTTGAAGGTCGGGAAGAAGCCGGCGCCGGAGCCCAGCAGGCGCCGCGTGTTGTCGCCCTCGATCGGCTCGACCTTGATGACCTCGGCGCCCAGGTCCGCGAGCAGCATGCCGCAGGTGGGGCCCATGACCATGTGGGTGAATTCGACGACGCGGATTCCCGCGTAGGGCAGTGGCGCGGACTCAGACATGTGCAGTTCCCTGGATGAAGCCCTTGGGCAGACCGGCCTCGGGCGTCATGCCGTAGATCGGTTCGCCCGGCAGGCCGGCGATGAGCGGCGCACGCGCCGCGATGAGCAGGTCGAGGTCGATGCCGGTGCGAACGCCCATGGCCTCGAACATGAAGACGAGATCCTCGGTGACGACGTTGCCCGAAGCGCCCGGCGCATAGGGGCAACCGCCCAGGCCGCCGAGCGACGAATCGAAGGTGCGAACGCCCTCCTCGTAGGCGGCGAGGCAGTTGGCCAGGCCGAGCCCGCGTGTGTTGTGCATGTGGGCCGCGCCCGCCTTGTCGCCCAGCTCCACGCGCAGGCGCCTGAAGAGGCGGCGCACTTGCGCCGGGTTGGCGTAGCCCACGGTGTCGGACAGGCCCGACTCGTCGGCGCCCGCAGCCACGCATTGCACCGCGAGGCGGATGACCTCGTCCTCGGGCACATCGCCCTGCAGCGTGCAGCCGAAGGCCGTCGAGATGCCGGCTTCGAGCCTGACGTGCGGCGCGATCTCGCGGCGCAGGTCGGAGATGGCACGGACTTCCTGGACCATCTCCTCGCGCGTCTTGCGGACATTGGCGAGCGAATGGGCCGCGCTGGCGGAGACCGGCATCGTCAGCTTGTGCACGCCGGCCGCGAGCGCGGACTCGGCACCCTTGCGGTTGGGCACCAGCGCCATCACGGTCAGGCCGGGCAGCGTGATCGCATGGCGCACGACTTCAGCAGCGTCCGCCATCTGCGGCAGCAGCCGGGCCGGCACGAAGGAAGCGACCTCGATCTCACGGATGCCGGCCTGATAGAGCGCATCGATCCAGCGCAGCTTGTCGGCCGTGGGCATGGTCGCCTTCACCGACTGCAGGCCGTCGCGCGGGCCGACCTCGCTGACGAGGACTTCTGGGGCTGTCATGGGGATCGTCTCCTGGAGCGGCAGAGTTTGACAGTTCTATCTTATAGAACTACATTCCGCAAAACAGAATTAGACCGGCGAGCGCGCTCCCTGTCAAGTCAGCCCATGCCACGCAAAGCCCAGACCGAATCGGTATCCGACCTCAACGCAGCGCCCGGCGGCGCCGCCGCGGTCGATCGCGCGCTGAGTCTGCTCTCCGCCTTCCAGGCCGGCGACGATGCGCTGACGCTGGCGCAGTTCGCCGAGCGCACACAGCTTTACAAGAGCACGGTGCTGCGGCTGCTCGCCTCGCTCGAACACGCGCGCCTGATCCGCCGGCAGGACGATGGCCGCTACACCCTCGGCACGGAGATCGCGCGCCTGCATGCGCTGTACGCGGCGTCGTTCTCGCTCGACGGCATCGTGATGCCGGTGCTGCGCGATCTGGTGGCCGCCACAGGGGAGAGCGCTGCCTACCATGTGCGCCAGCCCCAGGGTGATGGGTGGGCCCGGCTTTGCCTCTATCGCGTCGACTCGCCGCATCTGGTGCGCGACCACGTGCGCGCCGGCGACCTGTTGCCGGCCGACCGCGGTGCCGGCGCACGCATCCTGATCGCTTTCGGGCCTGAGGGCGAACGTCCCCGCGCCACGAAAGATCGCAAGTTCTACGCGGGGATTCGCGACCAGGGCTATTGCGCGCTGGTCGGCGACCGCACCGCCGAGCTGGCCGGCATCTCCGCGCCGGTGTTCCATGCCGACGGCACCCTGGCCGCGGCCGTCACGCTGACCATGCCGGCGCATCGCTACGACAAGCACTTCATCAAGCCGGTGCAGGCAGCCGCGCGGCGACTGAGCGGCTGGGTCTAGCGGACGCGGCGCGTGCTATTCGTCACGCTAGACACTCCATCGCCAATCCCGCAAATTCGCGTCTCGCCAGCGGTAGAGAACAGCGAAAGCCGACCTTTTCCGATGGGCACGGTCCGAATGATTTCACCGAGGCAAGCGAACAGGGAGCTGCGCATGAACCACCCCACCGACATGTCATTTGATGTGATTCACCTCATCGATCGAAACGAGCCTGACGAGCGAGCCATCATGGCGGTCCGGCGTGACGACCTCGATGCGTTGCTCGCCGCGAACCACTCCGCGGGCGAGCGATTGCAGGCGATGGTCCGGCAGCAGCGCGAGCTTCTTGGCGAAGCGCTCCAGCGCATGAAGGAGTCGGGGCTCTGCGCGGAAGGCGACCGCGAAAGCACCGACGAGCTCGCACGCAGGCTCTGGAACGAAGCCTCGATCGAGTTGAAGGCGTACACGGAAAGGGCGTTCTGTGCGCAGATCGACGCGATGGTCGTGATCGGCAAGCGCGCTGGCGAAAGAATCTTCGAGATCCGCAACCTCATCAAGGCCCATCGGCTTCACGCCCATGATTGACCACCACACCAGAGGCGTGCTGTCCGCCTTCCCGAAGGATCTGGCGTGGGACATCTTCACGCTCGACTGCATGCTGGCCACCATCGTCGCGATGGCGCTTGCCGCACTGGCCAGCCTGAGCGATGAGATCTCGCAGCGTCTCGCCGATTCCGAACAATGGATCTGGGTGACCGCGGCGACACTGGGCATCGTCGCGGTCGTCTGCTTGCTGCGACTCGTGCTCACCGACGACGAGTTCTCGCCCGTGCGCGGGTGGGACGACTGACCGCAGTCGGCCCCACCTCCCGCGGCCGCGGGGGCCGCAGTCGCGCCCCTTTCTGACAGCCCCGGCCCGACGCTGGCGCTGGCGCTGAACGCACAAACACCGACCTCTATGGCCCAATGGGGCCTGTGCCTGTTTGTCGGTCGGCGCGCGCCCTCGAGCCTCGATTACCCTCATTCCGGTCACTGATCATTCTCTTTTTCGGCTCTTACTCGCCAGTCAGGTATCGAATAAAGTCCCTGGCAGCACCCTCTCAAGGAGAAAGAACCATGACCGCCCGCACCACCGTTCACGGCCTCCAGGTCGCCGACGAACTCCACCGCTTCATCGAGGACACGGTCCTGCCCGCCACCGGCGTCGCCAGCGACACGTTCTGGAAGGGCTTCGACGCCATCGTCAGCGAATTCGCGCCGAAGAACATCGCCCTGCTCGCCGAGCGCGACCGTCTGCAGGCCGAGATGGACAAGTGGCACAAGGCCCACCCCGGCCCGATCGCCGACATGCTGGCCTACCGCACCTTCCTCGAATCGATCGGCTACCTGCTGCCGCAACCGAAGGACGTGCAGACCACCACCGCCAATGTCGACGCCGAACTCGCCCTGCAGGCCGGCCCGCAGTTGGTGGTGCCGATCCTGAATGCCCGCTATGCGCTCAACGCGGCCAACGCCCGCTGGGGCTCGCTTTACGACGCCCTGTACGGCACCGACGCGATTCCCGAGGCCGGCGGCGCGGAAAAGGGCAAGGGCTACAACCCGGCGCGCGGCGCGAAGGTGATCGAGTTCGCCCGCAACGTGCTCGACCAGGCCGCGCCGCTGGAGAACGGCTCGCACAAGATGGCGACCGGCTACAAAGTCGAGCACGGCAAGCTGTTGATCTCGCTGCAGAGCAGCAGCACCGAACTCAAGGACCCGTCGCAGTTCATCGGCTACCAGGGCGATGCATCCGCGCCGACGTCGGTGCTGCTCAAGCACAACGGCATCCACCTCGACATCCAGATCGATCGCAGCACCCCCATCGGCAAGAGCGATGCGGCCGGCGTCAGCGACGTCGTGCTCGAAGCCGCGCTCTCGACCATCCTCGACCTCGAGGACTCGGTGGCGGTGGTCGATGCCCAGGACAAGGTGCTCGCCTATTCGAACTGGCTGGGCATCCTGCAGGGCACGCTGACCGAGGAAGTCGCCAAGGGCGGCAAGACCTTCACGCGCGGCCTCAACCCCGACCGCGAGTACACCGGCGCGGACGGGAAGCCGGTCAGGCTCCATGGTCGCTCGCTGATGTTCGTGCGCAACGTCGGCCACCTGATGACCAATCCGGCCATCCTGTACGCGGGCGGCAAGGAGATCCCCGAAGGGATCATGGACGCCGTGATCACCACGACCATCGCCACCGTCGACCTGAAGCGCAAGGGCAACTCGCGCACCGGCAGCGTCTACATCGTGAAGCCGAAGATGCACGGCCCGGCCGAAGTGGCCTTTGCCAGCGCGCTGTTCGGCCGCGTCGAGGAACTGCTCGGCCTGCCCGCCAACACGGTCAAGCTCGGCATCATGGACGAGGAACGCCGCACCAGCATCAACCTCAAGGCCTGCATTGCCGAGGCAGCCGCGCGCGTGGCCTTCATCAACACCGGCTTCCTGGATCGCACAGGCGACGAGATGCACACCGCCATGCAGGCCGGCGCGATGCTGCGCAAGGGCGACATGAAGACCACGCCGTGGATCCAGGCGTACGAGAAGAACAACGTCCTGGTCGGCCTCTCGTGCGGCCTGCGCGGCAAGGCGCAGATCGGCAAGGGCATGTGGGCCATGCCCGACCTGATGGCGGCGATGCTCGAACAGAAGATCGCCCACCCCAAGGCCGGCGCGAACACCGCCTGGGTGCCCTCGCCCACGGCGGCCACGCTGCATGCGTTGCACTACCACCAGGTCAGCGTGGCCGATGTGCAGAAGCAGCTCGAGAAGATCGACGCCAACGCCGAGCGCGACAACATCCTGAACGACCTGCTGAAGGTGCCGGTCGCGCCGCACGTGAACTGGACCGACGCCGAGCGCCAGCAGGAGCTGGACAACAACGTGCAGGGCATCCTGGGCTACGTCGTGCGCTGGATCGACCAGGGCGTGGGCTGCTCCAAGGTGCCGGACATCCACAACATCGGCCTGATGGAAGACCGCGCGACCCTGCGCATCTCGAGCCAGCACATCGCCAACTGGCTGCTGCACGGCGTCGTGAAGAAGGAACAGGTCGACGCCACCTTCCAGCGCATGGCCGCCGTCGTGGACCAGCAGAACGCGGGCGATCCGCTTTACAGGAACATGGCGGGCAACTTCGACACCTCGGCCGCGTATAAGGCGGCGCAGGACCTGGTGTTCAAGGGCATCGAGCAGCCGAGCGGCTACACCGAGCCGTTGCTGCATGCGTGGCGGTTGAAGGTGAAGGCAAGCGCCTGATCATTTCGGGACAACCCTGACAGGGACGGCACCTTTGGGGTGCCGTTCGTCTTTGCGCTCTGCCGCCGCGATGGGCCGCCAGAAGGCATCGTGCGGCAGCTGCTCGAATTCAGCCCTTCGTCTTCTTCTTGCGATCGATCGCCACTGGCTCAGCCAATGACAGTTGCCTCCATTCGCGGCGCAGTTCGCGCTCCAGTTCCTGTTCGGTCGGCAGGTGGAGTTGATAACGGCTGGTGAAAATATTGCGTTCCTGTTGCTCGCCCAGGGTGTACTTCACCACCGCATCGTTCTTGTCAGGGCAGAGGATGACCCCCAGTGTCGGGTTGTCGCCGTCGGTTCGACGTTCACGATCGTAGTAGTTCACATAGAACTGAATCTGCCCGAGTTCACCGTGGGTCAGCTTGCCGACCTTGAGGTCGATCAGGACATAGCATTTGAGCACCGCGTGGTAGAAAACCAAGTCGATGTAGAAGTGATCGCCATCGATGGTGATGCGCTCTTGGCGCGACACGAACGCGAAGCCCTTGCCCAGTTCCAGGAGGAAGGTTTGCAAGTTGTGGATGAGCGCCTGCTCCAGCTTGGACTCCACCAGCCTGGGCGATTCCGGAAGGCCCAGAAACTCGATCACCATCGGATCTTTCAGCGCATCCATGGGCTGCAAGACTTCCTGCCCATGCGTTGCCAGACGCATCAAGCCTTTCTTGTCCCTGCTTTTGGCCAAACGGTCATACAACAGGCTGGCCGTCTGGCGCTGCAGCTCTCGCACCGACCATGCATTGCGAATCGCCTCGATTTCGTAGAAGGCACGAGCCTCCGGGCGCACCACGCGCAAGAGCTGTCGGTAGTGGCTCCACGACAGCGAAGGATGCAACACGCCGGGTACCCAGACCCCATCGCCCTGGGATTTCCGCGACAGCGACTCGGATCTTTCGCTCGGAGGCAAGTTCGGTGCTTCCGACGAATTCCGAGGCACCGTCTCGGAAATCAACTGGGGATAGTCGAGGTAGAACTGCCGGAACGCTTCGAGATTGTCGACCGAGTAGCCACGGCCGAACTCTGCGTTCAGCCGCTCCGACAATTCCGCCAGAAGCCTGGCGCCATAGTCCGCTCGGCGCTGCCCACGTTGCTCCTCCTCAACGATCTCGCGCCCGATCAACCAGTTGGCAGCAACCTGGGTCGTGTTGACTGTGCGCGCCACGCCTGCCCGCGCAGCATCCAGAATCTCTCGCACCCGCCTGAAAAGCGGCGGCGCGGCGTCAGCGCGCTTCTTCATCGGCTACCGCAAGAAGTTTTGTTGTGGTCAGGGCTGCACGGGGCCTGACCAGGGTGCCCGCACGCACAAAGTTGGCTAACTGATCAATCCGCCTCGACAGAAGCCAAGCGAAATCTTGCGTTTGATGAAAGGTATGGAAACTTGGCAATGCGGTTCTCTGATCTGCTCGCCTGGAATTATGCGGGGTGGGAATGATGGCCGCGTGGTGGAACAGTTCGGTGCCGCAGGCGGGGCGAAACGCGAGATCACGCGCGGACCAGATCCTTCGGCCCGGCCGCGCCGCCGGCGAAGCCGGGAAAAACCTCTCCCAGGCGTGCGTCCGGCAGGCGCAGATGCCGCTCGGCCACGGCCGCCAGCACCTGCCTGAAATCGGTGGTCACGGCCAGGTCGCGTCCTTCATGCAGCGCGCTGGTGTCCAGGCCGGGCCAGCGGCCGTGCACCTTGCCGCCGGTCACCTTGCCGCCGAGCAGCCACATCGCATTGCCGTGCCCGTGGTCGGTGCCGCCGTTCCCGTTCTGGTGAGCGGTTCGGCCGAACTCGGACATCACGACGACGACCGTGTCGTTCCATACCGGCCCGAGGCGGGTGCTCAGCGCCTGCAGGCCCTTCGCCAGCGGTCCGAGGCGATTGGCGAGTTGCCCTGTCGCGGCGCCCTGGTTGGCATGGGTATCCCATCCGCCCAGGGCCACGAAGGCGAGTTGCACGCGGTGGTCGTTGAGCATCAGCGCGGCCAGGCGTGTTGCGTCGTCCGGGAAACCGTTGGGCAGCGGCGCGCCATTGCTGGCGGCCTGCATCTCGCGGTCCAGGCTGTCCTTGTTGATCGAGGTCATCACCTCCTGGTGCGCCTTGCGGGACTCCTGGTAGGCGCGCGACAGGGCATCGTCTCCGGCATAGAGCTGACCGAAGGCGCTGGCGATCTGCGGGCGATCCAGCAATGTCGGCTTGCCGGCCGCCGGGCCGAGCGGGACATTGGCGACCGTGTTGCGGCCCGCGTAGATGCGCGGCAACACGGGGCCCATGCTAATGGCGCGCGTGGCCGCGGCCGGGGCATCCGGCTCGGCAGGCAGCGTGCCCAGCAGGCGGTTGAGCCAGCCGTCGGCGGTCGATTTCCGGCCGGGCGTGCCGGACTCCATGTAGTCCTGCGCATCGAAGTGCGAGCGCGTGGGATCCGGCGATCCCGATGCATGCACGAACCCGAGTTGGCCGGCCTGCCAGAGCGGCATCAACGGTGCCAGCGCCGGGTGCAGACCGAAGCGACCGTCGAGGTCCAGCACGCCACCCTCTTCGCCCGGGCGCGGCAGCGCGATCGACGAGCGCGCGCGATAGTAGCCGTCGTCCGCATAAGGCACGACGACGCTCAGGCCATCGACGGCACCGCGCAGGAAGACCACGACCAGTCGCGGCGGCGATGCGCCGCGGACCTCTCCCACCGCCGCCATGGCGGATCGGCCGACAGGCAGCAGCACGGCCCCCGACTGCACGGCAAGCTTCAACAAATCGCGACGCAACATGACGATCCTCCATCACAACGGACACAGCCGATCGATTCCGGAAACCCCGCGGAACCGGCTTTGCCGGGCCGCAGGGGTTGCCCCCTGAAGGGGGTTGGCGGCCACACGAAGTGAGCAAGCCTGGGGGTGAGCCATTTCAACGGCGCATGAATTCGGGGCTGCCGAGTAGCAGCGCGGCACGCAACTCCGGCGTGGAATCTGAAACGGCGGCGCGCGTCTTTGCGGAGACACCGCTGCCGAGCGTGGCCGGCAACGCATCCGCGTCGACGGGCGCGGACGGCGCATTGGGCAGGCGGCCCGACGCGAGCGCCGTCGCAAAGCCGATGCGGCGGGTGATGGCGTCCGGGTTCAGCCATGCCTCTTCTGTGCTCTTGTAGCCGTCCGGCGTCTGGCACCCGTAGAGCGGCATGCCCAGTTGCCGCAGCGTGCCGAGCAAAGGTTGCACGTTGTCGAGCGGCACGTTCGTGGCGCGCACGCTGGAGATCACGTATTCGTAGGGCGTCTTGAACTTGGCGTCCCGGACGGCGGGACTGCGGAATTCGGGGCTGTCGAACAGAACCTTGAGAACTGCGCGGATATCGCCGCCGGTCTGCAGGTACCGCTTGCCAAGGCGATCCACGAGCGCGGGCGGCGGTCGATCGCTGACGAAATACTGCGCCAGTTGGAAGCTGATGTGGCGCGCCGTCGCCGGATGCATCGCCAGCAGGTCCAGCGCCCGCTCGCCTTCGGCTTGCCCCTGGTTGCCGAAGCGCTGGCCGAGCCAGAGTTTGTCGCCGCCGTCATGCCGGCGCGCATCGAAGTAGAAGACGGACGCGCCGGTGGTGAGTCGCGCGTTGAAGGTCCAGCCGGTGAGGATCCGGGCCAGCTCGGTCACGTCCTTCTGGGTGTAGCCGCCATCCACGCCGAGCGTGTGCAGCTCCATCAACTCGCGGGCGTAGTTCTCGTTGAGCCCGGTGGCCCTGCCTGCAGCGCCGGCGGCGCCGGGGGGCTGGTAGCCCGGCGCCGCCGATTGCCAGTTGTCCAGGTAGAACAGCATGGCGGGATGGTGCGCCGTGGCGCCGAGCAAGTCGCGGAATCGACCCATTGCGTACGGGCGGATGGCCTCGCGCTCGTAGTTCTCGACCAGTACACGGTCGAGGCCCTTGCCCGCGAAGACGTTGAAGTGGTTGAACCAGAAGTCCACCATCCGTTCTTCGAGCTGGCGCGGACTGCGTGCTGCGCTCCACAGGCGCGCTTCGCCGGATTCGATGCCGACTTGCCGATACAGGTCGCGCCGCGCCGTCTTGCCGTCCTCGCTGTCGTTTTTCGCAGCTTGCGCGGCGTCGCGGAACTTCGTGATCAGCTCGCGCTGCGACGCGGCTGTCGATGACAGGGACGCAAGCTGCTCCGCCAGATCGCGCGGCAAGGGGAGACGCTCGGGATGCAGTTGCTCGTCCACGTAGCGATCGAGCCCGAGCCGCATCACACGGCCAACCTCGCCGGGCGCGGGCCCATAGGCCAGGCGATTCAGCACATGGAGGGCCTCGGGTTCCGATGCGGGCTGCGCCTGGGCGGGCGCAATGGCGAGGATCGCGACGAGGGCCCACAGCAGTGCCGCGGCGGCGACTTTGACATGCGACATCGAACGGAACGGCATGAGGGCTCCTGGCTGCGCGGCGCGAAAGCGCCGCAGACGCCATAACGACCGTGAGCGCATGCGCGTCGACCTGCCGATGGCGCCTGCCAGGTAAAGCAGCGCGCCCGGCTGACTTCGGCGGTCAGCCTTGGCGGGTATGCCCCAAGGTGCGCGCCACCTCGGCCGGATCCATGCCGTACATCTCCGCGAACTCCGCCACGGTGCGTCCGCTGACCTCGAAGGCCCGCTGCAACGCCTCGCGCTTCGCGGTCCGTGCGCCTACTTCGGCGAAAGCCTCGTCGAGCACGGCGGTCGATACTTCGTCCTGCGTGCGAACGGCCAACACGTATTCCTCGCGCGTCAAACCCGAGGCCTCGATCGCATTGACCAGCCGCGCGCGCAGCCTGGGCCGCAGGTCTTCGGCCGTGCGGGACTGCCGCCGCTTGAACACTTCGAGGATGGCGTGGTGGACGTGTTCGGGAGAAACATCCTCGACGGGCACGCCATTCAGATCGTGTCGCTTTTCGCCGGCCGCCACGGCTTCGAGGTAGCGGGTGGAGCGGGCGTGCAGGCCCAGCGCGATCTTGAGGTCTTCCTTCTTGAACTCCTCCGGGTGCAGGGCCAGCAGTTCCTGGTACACGCCGAGCTTGAGCGGCAGGAAGCGCGCGCCGAACATCTTCGGGTAGAGCTCGAAGAGCTTTTCGAGCACGGGATGGACCTTGCGCGCGCGCGGTTGCTGCGGCGCCGCCGCCTTCGGCTTGGCGTTCCGGGGATTCTGGGTGTTCTGCCGCTCGCGGCGGCCGCCCTTGCTGGCGGCGGCAGGCGCGGAGGGAGCTTCGGTTGTCGGGGTCATCGGGCTGTCTTGTCTGCGGAATCGGTTCGCCAACAGGCGAATGCGTTGCCCCGACTGTAATGCGGTCGCTCAGCCCCTTCGCGCGGCCTCGGCTTCGCCGCGCAGCCAGCGCACGAAGTCCTGCGCATCGCTGTTGCCGGCCGCGCGGCGCGAGGTCTCGATGAAATAGCCGCGGCGCGAGGCGGCGCCCTCGCTGAAAGGCGCGACCAGCTGCCCGGTCTGGACCAGCTCGCGCAGCAGCGGCAGGCGTCCGATCACCACGCCCTGGCCCGCCACCGCGGCGGCGACCGCATCGGCGTACTGGGTGAAGCGCAAGCTGTTCTTCATGCGAAGGTCGGCCAGGCCCATCACTTCGAGCCAGGGCTCCCAGTCGGCAGTTGGCGCCTCCGCATGGTTGGGCAAATCGACGGTGAGCAGCGTCTGCTCCACCAGGTCGCCCGGCACGCGCAGCGCGGCGGCAATGCGCGGCGCGCACAGCGGCATGACGGATTCCTCGAACAGCGTCGGGCCGGTGCCCCGCGCGATCGGCACGAAGCGCACGGCCACGTCGATGCGGCTGCGCTCCAGGTCCAGCACGTCGAGCGTGGCGGACACCCGCACGTCGACCAGCGGGTGGTCGGCCGTGAAGCGCGCGAGGCGGGGGATGAGCCACAGCGAGGCAAAACCCGGCGTGGTGGTGATGGCGACCTGCCGCAGCACTGGCGCGGCCCGGACCCTCGCGGTGGCGTCGCGAAGCCTTTCGAGGCTTTCGACCACCGCGCGCTGGAGCACGCGCCCGGCTTCGGTCAGCGCCAGTGAGCGATGGCGCCGCTCGAACAGCAGCACGCCCAGACTGGCCTCGAGCTGCTGGATCTGCCGGCTGACCGCCGATTGCGTGAGGAACACCTCCGCCGCCGCCTGCGTGAAGCTCAGGGTGCGCGCGGCGGCCTCGAAGCTGCGCAACAGCTCCAAAGGGGGCAGTTCGACCGCCGGTGCCAGCGCCTTCGCATTCTCTGGATGCATGCAACGAGTTCCGAATGGCCGTATGACATCGGCGCTGCGGCTCACTATATTCATTCGCATGACGAATGCCAAGGAGCCCCTGATGACCCCCCGCCCTCAGCGCCTGAGTCTCAGCATGCCGAAAAAGGCCATCTTCACCCTGCCCGACGCCCACGACGTGGACATCGAATGCCAGAGCGGCTCCCTGTGGATCACGCTGGACCACGACCGGCGCGACATCGTCCTGGAACAGGGCCAGCGCTTTCGCAGCGATTCGCATCGGCGCGTGCTGGTGGCGGCACTGGAGCCCTCGTGCGTGCGTTTCACCGCGGAGCGACTCACGGTGGCCGCCGAGCGCGCACGCCCGGAACGCCCTGCGTCGCCTTGGCGACTGTGGTCCCACGGGATGTCCCCGGCTTGACCGGGGCGCCCGGGCGTTGAACCATCGACGCTCGTGGCCATGGATGCACGGGTCTACGCGCCGTCGTGAATCGACGGCGCTTTGCCGTTCGCGCCGGGCCCTCACATCTCGGACGAAGGACATTCCATGGCAGAGGCATACATCGTCGCCACCGCGCGCACCGCGGGGGGACGCCGCGGCGGCAGGCTCGCGGGCTGGCATCCGGTCGACCTGGCGGCGCAGGCCATTGACGCATTGGTCGCGCGCAGCGGCATCGATCCCGCCGCAGTAGAGGACGTGATCCTCGGTTGCGTGAGCCAGGTGGGCGAACAGGCGACCAATGTCGCGCGCAACGCGGTGCTGGCCTCGAAGCTGCCCGAATCGGTACCGGGCACTTCCGTCGACCGCCAGTGCGGCTCGTCGCAGCAGGCGCTGCATTTCGCCGCGCAGGCGGTGATGTCGGGCAGCATGGACGCCGTGATCGCCGCCGGCGTCGAAAGCATGACGCGCGTGCCGATGTTCACGCCCAACGCGCTGCCCGCCAAGGCGGGGCTCGGCACCTACATGAGCCCCGCCATGCAGCGGCGCTATCCCGGCGTCGAATTCAGCCAGTTCACGGGCGCCGAGATGATCGCGAAGAACTACGGCCTCTCGAAGGACGCGCTCGACCGCTACGCCTTCGAGAGCCACAGGCGCGCCATCGCCGCCAGCCGCGAAGGCGCATTCAAGGACGAGATCGTGCCGGTGGAGGTCCGTCTGGCCGATGGCTCCTCCAGCGGCGAGATGCACACCGTCGACGAAGGCATTCGCTTCGAAGCAACGCTCGAAGGCATCGCCGGCGTCAAGCTGATTGCGGAGGGCGGGCGCTGCACCGCCGCCACCGCCAGCCAGATCTGCGACGGTGCGAGCGGCGTGCTGGTCGTCAACGAGCGCGGCCTGAAGGCACTGGGCGTGAAGCCGCTCGCGCGCATCCACCACATGAGCGTGATGGGACACGACCCGGTGATCATGCTGGAGGCACCGATCCCGGCGACGGCGCGTGCCCTGCAGAAGGCCGGATTGAAGATCGAGGACGTCGACCTGTACGAAGTCAACGAAGCCTTCGCGCCCGTGCCGCTGGCCTGGCTGCAGAAGCTGGGCGCGGACCCGGCGCGGCTCAATGTGAACGGCGGCGCCATCGCGCTCGGTCACCCGCTGGGCGCATCGGGCACGAAGCTCATGACGACCCTGGTGAACGCGCTCGGGCAGCGCGGCAAGCGCTACGGCCTGCAGACCATGTGCGAGGGCGGTGGCATGGCGAACGTCACCATCGTCGAGAGACTCTGAGATGAGCCCCGTTCTCTATGAGTTGAACGACAGCGTCGCGACGATCACGCTGAACCTGCCCGCCAAGCTCAACCCGATCGCGCTGGACCTGCAGACCGAACTGCGCGATGCCTTCGCTCGCGTACGCAACGACCACAACGTGCGCGCCGTCGTGCTCACCGGCGCCGGCAAGGCCTTCTGCGTGGGGGCCGACCTGAGCGCGATGCGCCAGCCCGAGGAAGGCAAAACGCTCGGCGATCAGACGGCCGACTGGATGCAGTCGATGAGCAACCCGCTGATCGAGGAATTGCGGGCGCTGCCCGTGCCGGTGGTGTGCGCGGTCAACGGACCCGCGGCCGGCGCCGGGGTGGGCCTGGCCCTGGCGTGCGACATCGTCATCGCGGCGCGCAGCGCGTACTTCTATTTGCCCTTCCTGCCCAAGCTGGGCATCGTGCCGGACCTCGGCTGCACCTGGTTCATCCCGCGCCGGGTCGGCCCCGCGCGCGCGATGGGCATGGCCCTGCTCGACGAGAAGCTCGGTGCCGAAACGGCGGCGCAGTGGGGCCTGATCTGGGCCTGCATCGACGATCAACTTCTGCTGCTCGAAGCGTCGAACATCGCACAACGGCTGGCGCAACTGCCGGTGCATGCGGTGATCGAGGCGCGCAAGGCCTTCGAGCTGTCGGAGCGGCACTCGCTGCCGGACCAGCTTCATTACGAGAGCGAGCGCCAGCGCGAGCTGATCGAGCAGCCGACCTTTGCGGAAGGCGTGATGGCCTTCCTGCAGAAGCGCGCCCCCGTGTTCCCCAAACGCTGATGACGATGATTCAACGCACTCTATTCACGCCCGACCACGAGGCCTTCCGCGACAGCTTCCGCCGCTTCATGGACAAGGAAATCGCGCCTTTCCACGACGCCTGGGAGGAGCAAGGCTATGTCGACCGCAAGGTCTGGGACAAGGCCGGCGAGAACGGCTTTCTCTGCATGGGACTGCCCGAGGAATACGGCGGCGCGGGCGCCGACCTGATCTACTCGGTGATCCAGTTCGAAGAACTCTGGATCCGCGGCTTCACCGGTGTCGGCTATGCGCTGCACAGCGAGATCGTGGCGCCGTACATCCTGCGCTACGGCACGGAGGCGCAGAAGAAGCACTACCTGCCCAAGCTCGCGAGCGGCGAGATGATCGGTGCCATCGCCATGAGCGAGCCGGCCGCCGGCAGCGACCTTCAGGGGGTGCGCACGACCGCGCTGAAGCAGCCGGACGGCAGCTACCTGATGAACGGCAGCAAGACCTTCATCACCAACGGCTGGCACGCCGACCTGGTGATCGTCGTCGCCAAGACCGACCCGGCCGGCGGCGCGAAGGGCACCAGCCTGTTCCTGGTGGAGCGCGGCATGCCGGGCTTCGAAAAGGGCAAGCGCCTGAAGAAGCTCGGCCTGAAGGCGCAGGACACCTCGGAGCTGTTCTTCAACGATGTCCGGCTGCCGGCCGATGCGCTGCTCGGCGGCCCGGCGCAGGAAAACCGCGGCTTCGTTTGCCTGATGGAACAGTTGCCGTGGGAACGCCTGCAGATCGCGATCAGCGCGGTGGCGGCGTCCCAGGCCGCCATCGACCAGACCGTGGCCTACGTGAAGGACCGCAAGGTCTTCGGCCAGCCCGTCGGCGCCTACCAGAACACGCGCTACACGCTGGCCGAGTTGCAGACCGAGGTGCAGGTGGCGCAGGTCTTCGTCGACAAGTGCATCGAACTGCTGATGCAGGAGAAGCTCGACACCGCGACCGCCAGCATGGCCAAGTACTGGACCACCGACCTGCAGTGCAAGGTGATGGACGAGTGCGTGCAATTGCATGGCGGCTACGGCTTCATGTGGGAGTACCCGATCACGCGCGCGTACGCCGACGCGCGCGTGCAGCGCATCTACGGCGGTACGAACGAGATCATGAAAGAGGTGATCACGCGCTCGATGGGCCTGCCCGGGCGCTGAAGGGGGCACTGGCATCCGGCGGAGGGCTGCGGGAGAATGCCGCATGCCCATCCTCAACGCCTTCTACGCCCAGTCCGGCGGCGTCACCTCCGTGATCAACGCCTCGGCCTGCGGCGTTATCGAGACGGCGCGCCGGCATGCCGATCGCATCGGCCATGTCTATGCCGGCCGCAACGGCATCATCGGCGCCCTGACCGAGGACCTGATCGACACCGGACGCGAGTCGGCCGAGGCGATCGCGGCCCTGCGGTCGACGCCGTCGGGTGCCTTCGGATCGTGCCGCTACAAGCTCAAGTCGCTCGAGAAGAACCGGCGCGAGTACGAGCGCCTGATCGAGGTCTTCAAGGCGCACGGCATCGGCTATTTCTTCTACAACGGCGGCGGGGATTCGGCGGACACGTGTTTCAAGGTGAGCCAGCTGTCGCAGTCGATGGGCTATCCGCTGCAAGCGATCCATGTACCGAAGACCATCGACAACGACCTGCCATTGACGGACTGCTGCCCCGGCTTCGGTTCCGTCGCGAAGTACGTGGCGGTGTCCACCCTCGAAGCCTCGCTGGACGTGCGCTCGATGGCAGCGACATCGACCAAGGTCTTCGTGATCGAGGTAATGGGTCGCCATGCAGGGTGGATCGCGGCCGCCGGCGGATTGGCGGCGGACCATGGCATTCCGGTCGTGATCCTGTTTCCGGAAATTCCCTTCGACCAGCCGGCCTTCCTTGCCCGTGTCGATGCGCTGGTGAAGTACCACGGCTATTGCACGGTGGTGGTGTCCGAAGGCTGCCACCATCCCGACGGGACCTTCCTCGCGGAGCAGGGCACCAAGGATGCCTTCGGCCACGCTCAGCTCGGCGGCGCGGCACCGGTGGTGGCGCAAATGGTCAAGGCGGCGCTGGGGCACAAGTTCCATTGGGCGGTCGCGGACTACCTCCAGCGTTCGGCGCGGCACATCGCGTCGGCCACGGATGTGCGGCAGGCCTACGAACTCGGCCAGCGCGCGGTCGAGCTTGCGCTCGAAGGGAAGAATTCGGTGATGCCGACGATCGACCGGACGTCCGACGAGCCCTACGCGTACAACATCGGCATGGCACCGCTGGATGCGGTCGCCAATGCGGAGAAGTTCATGCCGCGCGATTTCATTTCCGACGACGGCTACGGCATCACGGAAAAATGCCGCCGCTATCTGCTGCCGCTCATCCAGGGCGAGGACTATCCCGCCTACCGCGACGGCCTGCCGGTCTACGTCACGCTGCAGAACGTCGCCGTCGACAAGAAGCTGCCGGCGTTCGAGGTCCAGTAATGGGCGAGCCGGCGGCCGGGGCCGATCCTTCCCGTTGCCCGCTGTGCGGCGCAATGAACAGGTGCGCAATGGAAATCGCCCGCGAGACCGGTCAGGCGCAGCCGCCCTGCTGGTGCATGGAGGCTGACTTCAGCGTCGACCTGCTCGCCCGTGTGCCGGCCGACAAGCGTCGTCTCGCCTGCATCTGCGCGCGATGCGCCGCGCAGGCGGTGGGTCAGGACTGAACTTCCGCCGTCGGGGCAGTGTCCGCTTCCGCCGGTGGTGCGATGTCCGTCTGCGACACCATCACGGGCAGGCCGCCGCGGGCGCGCTGCTCCGTGATCACTTCGTGGATGAACTGCAGCTTGCCGACGGCCGCGCGTGGCAGCACGAAGGGGTAGTAGTCGGGCTGGCCCATGCTGCGCGACAGCTCGTTGAGCACGTTGGTGAGCCGGATCCAGCCGTTTAGGAAGTCCAGGAACTTGCCGGCGTTCGGGTCTTCCGGCTGCCACAGATCGCTCAGCTCGAAGAGATCGCTCGTGAGTTCGACGTTCTGGGCGTCGACACCGAAGCTCATCGCGGTGTCCGCCGTGTCCGCCATGTGCAGGTAGTGCGCCCAGGTCTCGGCCCAGTCTTCCCAGGGATGCGAGCTGGCATAGCTCGTCACGTAGCGATTGGCCCAGTCGGGGGGCGGGCCGTTGTCGTAGTGGTTGCGCAGTGCCGTGGCGTAGTCGGCCCGTTCGTCACCGAAGAGTTCACGGAAGCTGTCGATCCACGGTGTGGTTAGGACAAGGATGTCCCAGTAGTAGTGGCCGATCTCGTGCCGGAAGTGGCCGAGCAGCGTGCGATAGGGCTCGCGCATCTCGGCGCGGATGCGCTCGCGCACGGCGTCCTCGGCCTCCTCCGCGTTGAGCGTGATCACGCCCATTTCATGGCCGGTCAACACGTGCGGTCCGCCCGGCATGTGACTCAGGAAGTCGAAGGCGAGGCCGTGGACCGGATCGCTCAGCCGCGTGACCACCGGCAGGCCGAGGGCGAGCAACTGCGAGATGAGCCGGCGCTTCGCCAGTTCGAGGCTTCGCCACAGTTCTCCGTTGCTTTCGATGGACAGGTCCGGAATCGTGCGCGTGACGCTGCAGGAAATGCAAAGGCCCGGCACGAGCCCGTCGGTGTTGAAGCCGGGATCGTCGCCTTCGCGCGGCGCGGGCACCATCCAGTTGCAGGCGGCCTCGGTCATGAGATTGGCGCATCGGCGGTAGGCCTTGCCGTTGGTGTCGCCGAACACGGTGAAGGTGTCGGGCTCGGCGCCTTCATGCATGGCCGGCGCAAGAGGCATCACGCCGAGGCTCTCGACCACGTAGCCCAGCGGCGTCTGGCAGGCCAGGCACTGGCTGTTGCGCAGGAACACGGGGCGGCCGCACTGGCACTGGTAGGCACGGCTGACCGAGGGCGCGCTGAGTTCCGTGGCGAGCGTCGGCGCCGTGTCCGGCGAGTCGGAAGTGACGGGCGGGACAGCGAGGTCTTCGTTGTTGTCGTTTTCGGGTTCCATGGCGGCGAATCTTGTCAAGGCGGCAAAACGCATTGTGGACGCGCGAGGCGGGCGGGCGCGGTACCCAAACGCCCGTATCCTTGTAGGACGGCCCGAGCCGATTTCCCGCCCATGAACAATCCCCCCGCGCCATCCCTCAGCAGCCGCTATGGCCCGCGCTACCGCTGGTACCTCCTGTTTTCCGTGATGGTGGGCGTCATGGCCTCGATCATGTCGTCGACCATTGTCAACGTGGCGATTCCGGGCATGAGCCATTTCTTCTCGCTCGGGCAGGAGCGGGCGCAATGGGTCAGCTCGGGCTTCATGGTGGCGATGACCGTCTCGATGCTCACCACGCCCTGGCTGCTGTCGCGCTACGGCTATCGACGCACCTATGTCGGAACGATGGTGCTGCTGCTGGCGGGCGGCATGCTCGGCGGGCTCTCCAACAACTTCTCGCTGGTGCTGTTCGCCCGGGTGGCCGAAGGCCTCGCGGCTGGCGTGGTGCAGCCGATTCCGGCGATCATCATCCTGCGCGCCTTCGAGCCGCATGAGCAGGGGCGCGCCAGCGGCATCTTCGGCATGGGGGTGGTGCTGGCACCCGCGATCGGCCCGAGCATCGGCGGCGTGCTGGTCGACCTGTTCGGCTGGCGATCGATCTTCTTCATGGTGGTGCCGTTCTGCCTCGCCTCGATCGGGCTGGCCTACAAGTTCGTGCCGACCACCGCACCGGGCGGCGTGGTCGCGGCGCGCAGCGGCGGCCTCGACTGGCGCGGACTCGCGCTGGGCACGATCGGCACGCTGTGCCTGCTGAACGGCCTGGTCGCGCTGCGCGGTGACTCGCCGTGGCAGGCTGCCGCGCTCCTCGTCGCTGCGGGTCTGGCCTTTGGCGCCTTCCTCGCCTGGCAGAAGCGCCTCGCCGCAGCCGGCGGCACGCCGCTGATGAACCTATCGCTGTTCCAGTACCGGCAGTTCGCGATGGGCAGCGTGGTCGCCTTCATCTACGGAACCGCCCTGTTCGGCTCGACCTACCTGCTGCCGGTGTACATGCAGGTCGGGTTGCAGTTGTCGGCTTCGCACGTCGGCACCATCCTCCTGCCCGCCGGCATCGTCCTGGCCGTGACGATCGCGGGCGTCGGCCGGCTGGCCGACCGGCATCCGACCTACCTCCTGGTGTGTACCGGCCTTGCGCTGCTGGCGGCATCCTTCGCCCTGATGATGGTGCTGCGCCTCGACAGCGCCATCTGGTTGCTGGTGGCCTTCGCCGTCGTCGGCCGCGTCGGACTCGGCTTCATCCTGCCGTCCCTCAACCTGGGCTCGATGCGCCCCCTGGCCAAGCCGCTCATCCCCCAGGGCGCCAGCGCCATCAACTTCCTGCGCATGCTGGGTGGCGCCGCCGGCGTGAGCCTCTGCGCGATCGTCCTCGAATGGCGACTGGCCGCGCACGGCGATTCCCTGTCCAACACCGTCACCAGCCCGGCCCGCCTGGCCGCCTTCGACGAAGTCTTCGCCATGCTCGCCGCACTGTGCGCCCTGGCAATCTGCGCAGCCTGGCAACTGCGAGAACAAGCCCCAAAAACCCAAGAAGCCCCCCGTCGATTACCCTAGCCAAAGATCAACCACGAACCAACCGCCCGGCCGCGCAAAGCGCGCCGTGTCCGCAGGCTCCCGTGGAACCGGCTCCGCCGGTCCACCGGGAGCGCCCCCTGAAAGGGGGTGGAGAGCGACACGAAGTGCGCGAGCCTGGGGGTAAGCCACATGTGCCAGCTTCTGGGAATGAACTGCAACACGCCGACCGACGTGACCTTCAGCTTCACGGGGTTCGCGCAGCGGGGCGGCCGTACCGACCATCACGCCGACGGCTGGGGCATCGCCTTCTTCGAGGACCGCGGCCTGCGGCATTTCGTGGATCACCAGCCGGCCTGTGAATCGCCGGTGGCCGAGCTGATCCGCCGCTACCCGATCCAGAGCCGGAACGTCATCGCCCACATCCGCAAGGCCACGCAGGGCGCGGTGAATCTCCAAAACTGCCACCCCTTCGTTCGCGAGCTGTGGGGCCGCTACTGGGTGTTCGCGCACAACGGCGACCTGAAGGACTTCCGGCCGCGCCTGCACGGCAACTTCCATCCGGTCGGCAGCACTGACAGCGAGCATGCCTTCTGCTGGATCATGCAAGAGATGGCCAAGTCGCATGCCGGCGTGCCCAGCATCGAGGAGCTCACGCTGACCCTGCGCGAGCTGGCACCGCGATTGGCCAGGCACGGCACGTTCAACTTCATGCTGTCGAACGGGCAGGCGCTGTGGGCGCATGCATCGACGCATCTCTGGTACGTGGAGCGCAAGCATCCGTTCGTCACGGCGGAACTGTCCGACGAGGACCTGAGCATCGACTTCGCCAAGCACACCACGCCGAACGATCGGGTCGCGGTCGTGGTGACGGCACCGCTGACCACCAACGAGACTTGGACGGCCTTTTCGCCCCAGGAGCTGGCGGTGTTCGTGGACGGTCAGCGATCGGGCTGAGCCGCCGCATTCGACATCAAAGCAACGCCGCCGACGATTTGCGTCGGTCGCGCAGGGGGTTCTTGCGGTCTAGCGAAGATAATAACGGTTCTCATTTGCAAGAACGAAAACCGTCATGTCAAGCTTCCGATTCCCGCTGCGCCCAGTCGCATTCGCCACCACGTTGGCCCTCCAGTCGCTGATCGCGTCAGCGCAGACCACCCCTACGGCGCCTGCGGAGTCCGCCGCAACCTTGTCGACCGTCACGGTCGAAGCCAGCGCCGATGCGTCCGCGGAAGGCCTGAGCAAGCCCTTCGCGGGCGGGCAGGTGGCGCGCGGCGGCCGTATCGGGATTCTTGGCACCCAGGACATCATGGACACCCCGTTCTCCGTCACGACGTACACGAACGAACTGATCCAGGACCAGCAGGCGAAGAGCGTGGCCGACGTGCTGCTGAACAACCCGTCAGTCCGCCAGGCCCGGGGATTCGGCAACTTCCAGGAGTTGTACGTGGTGCGCGGATTTCCGGTCCTGTCGGACGACATCGCGTACAACGGGCTCTACGGCATGTTGCCGCGCCAGTACATCTCTTCTGAATTTTTCGAGCGCGTGGAAGTGCTCCTCGGCGCCAATGCCTTCCTGAACGGCGCCGCACCCGGTGGCAGCGGCCCGGGCGGTGCGATCAACCTGCTGCCCAAGCGGGCGCCGAACGAGGCACTGACGCGGGTCGGCGTGGGCGTCCAGAGTGGCGGCCAAGCCTCGGCGTCGGCGGACGTCGCTCGCCGCTTCGGCCCGGACCAGAGCACCGGCGTCCGGCTGAACGCGGTTCGGCTCGATGGTGGCACCGGCGTCGACAACGAGAAGCAGGACCTCACCGCGGTGGGCGTCGGGCTCGACTGGCGCAACCGCAACGTGCGCATCTCCGCCGATGTCGGATACCAGGACTACAAGCTCAGCGAGGGCCGCCCAAGCGTGACGCCGGCGTTCGGCCTGCCGATTCCGGCTGCGCCCGACGCCAAGAGCAACTTTGCGCAACCCTGGACCTATTCGAAGGAGCGCGACACCTTCGGGACCGTACGCGGCGAGGTCGACTTCACCGACAACCTGACGGGCTGGGTAGCCGGCGGCCTGCGGAGCGGGGACGAAACCAATGTGCTGTCCAACCCGACACTCACGAACATTTTTGGCGATACCCTCAGCGGCCGTTTCGACAACCATCGCGAGGACAGGATCAGCACCGGGGAAATCGGCCTGCGCGGCACCTTCAAGACAGGCTCGGTGGGCCACACCGTGATCGCTTCGGCCAATGCGTATGACAGCGAGGAGCGAAACGCCTACGCCATGTCGGCCAACACGTTGGTCAGCAACATCTACAGGCCTGTGCCGTCGCTGCCGCCCGTCGCCAACCTCTTTACCGGGGGCGTGCTGAGCGATCCGCAGGTCGTGCAGAAGACGAAGACCTCCAGCTTTGCCGTGGCCGACACGATGTCTTTCGCACAGGACACGCTGCTCGTCGCGCTCGGCGCGCGTCGCCAGACCATCGAGCAGACAGGCTACGACTACAACTCGGGCCTCGAGACCGGCAACTACGACGAAAGCAAGACCACGCCGGTCGCAGGCGTGGTCTTCAAGGCGACGAAGGAAGTCTCCGTCTACGCCAACTACATCGAGGGCCTGATCAAGGGCGATGTGGCGCCGGCAACCACGTCATCGGGGCTGCTCGTGCTCAACGCCGGCCAGATATTCGCGCCGTTCAATTCGAAGCAGAAGGAAATCGGCGTCAAGTTCGAGAACGGCAACTTGGGCGCGACTGCGGCCTTTTTCTCGACCACACAGCCGCTCGCGTTCGTCCAGAACCAGGTCTTCGGCACCTACGGTGAACAGCGCAATCAAGGCATCGAACTGACGGTGTTCGGGGAGCCCGTTCGCGGCCTGCGCGTCCTGGGCGGCCTGACCCTGCTCGACGCGAAGCAGGAGCGCACCGCCGGCGGCCTGACCGACGGCAAGGATGTGATCGGCGTGCCGAACCAGCAACTCAACATCGGTGCTGAATGGGATATTCCGGGCGTGCGGGGTCTCGCAGTCAATGCACGCTTCATCTATACGTCCAAGCAATACGCCGACGCCGCCAACACGCAGCAGTTGCCTGACTGGAACCGTTTCGACATCGGTGCCCGCTATCTGATGGACATCGGCAGCGGCCGCCTCCTCACGCTGCGCGCGCGCGTCGACAACCTTTTCAACAAGTCGTACTGGGCCTCGGCCGGCGGGTACCCCGGCTCCAACTACCTCGTGATGGGCGCGCCGCGGACCTTCGTGCTCAACGCGAGCGTCGACTTCTAAGACGCGAGTTCGGCTTCCAGCGCATCGATGAACATGGCCGGCACGTCGAAGCCGGTCTGTTCGGTGATCTCCTGGAAACACGTCGGGCTGGTGACGTTGATCTCGGTCAGCGACCCGCCGATGACGTCCAGCCCGATGAGCAGCAGTCCGCGCTGATTCAGCACCGGGCCGATGGCCTCGGCGATCTTGCGGTCCTGGTCGGTCAACGGCTGGGCAACGCCCTTGCCGCCCGCCGCGAGGTTGCCGCGGACCTCGGTGCCTTGGGGGATGCGGGCCAGGCTGTATGGCACCGGCTTGCCGCCGATCACGAGCACGCGCTTGTCGCCTTGCGAGATCTCAGGAACGAAGCGTTGCACCATGATGGTCTCGGCGCCGTTCTTGTTGAGCGTCTCCACGATCGATCCGAGGTTCAGCGCATCCGCCTTCACGCGGAAGATGCCCATGCCGCCCATGCCGTCGAGCGGCTTCAGGATGATGTCCTGGTGCTCGGCATGGAAAGCACGCACTGCCGCCGCATCGCGGGTGACCAGCGTCGGCGTGGTGAACTCCGCGAACTCCATGATCGCGAGCTTCTCCGGATGGTCGCGCAGCGCCCGCGGCTTGTTGACCACGCGCGCGCCTTCGCGCTCGGCCTGTTCGAGCAGGTGCGTCGCGTAGATGTACTCGGCGTCGAAGGGCGGGTCCTTGCGCATCAGCACGATGTCGAATTCACGCAGCGGGCGTTCCACGATCCCGTCTTCGGTGAACCACGCATCGGGGTCGCCCGTCAGCGTGATCGCACGCACCTTCGCCGTGACCGGCCGGCCGCGTTGCCAGCTCATGTGGCTCGGCTCGCAGGCCGACACGGTATGGCCGCGGCGCTGCGCCTCCCGCATCATCGAGAAGGTCGTGTCCTTGTAGATCTTGAAGTGTTCGAGCGGGTCGGCAACGAAGAGGATGTGCATGTCAGAAGGTCTTTCCGGCTGTCGGCGGCGAACTGGAGGAAGGCGATGATGGAGCCGCCTCGCCAGCGGCCCGCTTGTCGAGCCTGATCTTGCAGGCAGCCGCGATGTCCTTGCCGGCGAAGGGTTTGCGGCCGAGTTGCTGAATGCCCAACGCAACGGCGCCAGCCACCACGCCCCAGAAGGCGGAGCCGATGCCAAGGAGCGTGACGCCCGAAAGCGTGACTAGGAAAGTGATCAGCGCGGCCTCCCGGTGCGATTCATCGCGCACCGCCGCCGCGAGTCCGCTGCCGATGGTGCCCAGCAGCGCAAGCCCGGCGATCGTGGCGACCAATTCCTTCGGAAATGCCGTCAACAGGCCCGTGACCGCCGCGCCGAACAGCCCGATAACGACGTAGATCGCGCCGCAGCTCACCGCCGCGGTGTAGCGGCGCGCCGGGTCTTCGTGCGCCTCGCGGCCCATGCAGATGGCCGCTGTGATGGCGCTGAGGTTGAGCGCGAACGCGCCGAAGGGCGCGAGCACCAGCGTGAACAATCCGCTGATCGTGATCAGCCTGGACACCGGCAGGTCGTAGCCCGCGGCGCGGATGGCCGCGACGCCCGGCAGGTTCTGCGACGCCATGGTCACCACGAACAGCGGCAGCGCCAGGCTGACCGCCGCCTGCCAGGTAAAGACCGACATCGTGAACACCGGCGACGCCACGCTGAAATGCACCGCGCCCCACGCCAGTTCGCCGCGTGCAGCCACAAAGACGATGGCAACCAGCAGCGTCAGCGGAACCGCGTAGCGCGGAAGCAGGCGCTTGCCGAGCAAGTAAGTACCGAACATCAGCAGCACCAGCGGCAACGCCGTCTGCGCAGCAATGAAGGCCTGCAACCCGAAGCGCGCCAGCACGCCGGCCAGGAGCGCCGATGCGAGCGCCATCGGAATCTTGTTCATCACGCGCTCGAACCAGCCGGTCGCGCCCGCGATCGTCATCAGCACCGCGCAGACGATGAAGGCACCCACCGCCTCGTTCATGCCGTGGCCGGCCCCCGCCACGGCCAGCACCGCAGCGCCAGGTGTGCTCCACGCGATCATGACCGGCTTGCGCCACCACAACGAGGGCAGTGCCGAGGCCAGCCCCATCCCGAGCCCCAGCGCCCACATCCACGAAGAGATCATCTCCGGCGTAGCGCCGAAGGCCTGCGCCGCCTGGAACACGATGGCAACCGAACTCGTGAACCCCACGAGCACCGCAACAAACCCCGCGGTAAACGCCGAAAGGCTCAGATCCTTGAAAAAACGCATGCGCCAATTGTGCCCCGGGGGTCATCTCATCATCCAGAAACACCGCGGATCCGGCTCCGCCGGTCCGCCGGTGTTGCCCCCGGCAGGGGGTAGGCGGCCACACGAAGTGGGCAAGCCTGGGGGCGAGCTAAATCTCTATCTTCGATCCAAGCTCGACCACCGCATTGTTGGGAAGCCCCAGGAAGTCCGCCGCGCCGCTCGCGTTGTGATGCATCTGCGCGAAGAGCTTCTCCCGCCATGGCGCCATGCCGCTGCCCAGCGTGGGAATCACCACGTCGCGCGACAGGAAGTAGCTGGTCGCCATCGGCTCGAGCTGGCATCCGCGCAGGCGGGCATGCTCCAGCGCGCGCGGCAGGTCGACGTCGTTTTTGAAGCCGTAGTGCACGATCACCTGCCAGCAATGGTGGCCGAGCGGCTCCATCTCGATGCGCTTGTCCATCGGAATCCACGGCACTTCGTGATTGCGCACGGTGACGAAGAGGTTCTGGTCGTGCATCACCTTGTTGTGCTTCAGGTTGTGCAGCAGCGCATTGGGCACCACGCCCGGCTCCGCGGTCATGAACACGGCAGTGCCGTCCACGCGCGCCGGCGGGTTCACGAAGACCGAACCCAGGAAATCGCGCAGGTCGATGGCCTCGGCCATCTGCATCTCGCCCATGAGGCGTCGGCCTTCCTTCCAGGTCAGCATCAGCATGAAGATCGAGCCGCCGATCATCAGCGGGAACCATCCGCCTTCGAACAGCTTGAGCAGGTTCGAGGCGAAGAAGAGGAAGTCGACCACGAAGAAAGCGCCGGTCGCCGCGATGCACAGGGCCAGCGGGTACTTCCATGCATAGCGGATCACGAAGAAGGTGAGCACGGTCGTGATGAGCATGTCGGTGGTCACCGCGATGCCGTACGCCGCGGCCAGGTTGCTCGACGAGCGGAACATGACGACCGCGAGCACGATGGCAACGAACAGGCCCCAGTTGACGAAGGGCATGTAGATCTGGCCCGCCGTCCGCACGCTCGTGTGCTCGATGTTCAGGCGCGGCAGGTAGCCGAGCTGGATCACCTGGCGCGTGACGCTGAACGCGCCGGTGATGAGGGCCTGGGATGCGATGACGGTGGCGGCCGTGGCGAGGAACACCAGCGGCAGCAAGGCCCACTCGGGGGCCATCAGGTAGAAGGGGTTCTGCACCGCCAGCGGGTTCTCCAGCAGCAGTGCGCCCTGGCCAAAATAGTTGAGCGTCAGCGCGGGCATCACCACCGTGAACCACGCCACGCGGATCGGACGCTTGCCGAAGTGCCCGAGGTCGGCATAGAGCGCCTCGGCGCCGGTCACGCACAGCACGGTCGCGCCCAGGATGATGAAGCTGGTGCCCGGGTTGTCCCACATGAAGCGCAGCGCGTAGTGGGGGCTCAGCGCCTTCAGGATCTCGGGGTGGTGAACGATCTGCGACACGCCGAGCAGCGCGATCGTCGCGAACCACACCAGCGTGATCGGGCCGAAGAAGCGCCCGATGCCCGCGGTCCCGCGCTTCTGGACCGCGAAGAGGCAGAACAGAACGACCAGCGTGATCGGGATCACGTAGTGCCGGAACTGCGGCGAGACCACCTCCAGGCCCTCGACCGCGGACAGCACGGAGATCGCGGGCGTGATGACGCCGTCACCGTAGAAGAGCGAGGTACCGAAGATGCCGACCACCAGCAGCACGTGGCGCAGGCGCGGCCTGTCCACCACGGCCTGCGAGGCCAGCGCGAGCATCGCGACCAGTCCGCCTTCGCCTTCGTTGTCGGCCCGGAGCACGAGCACCACGTACTTGAGCGAGACGATGACCGTCAACGTCCAGAAGAACATCGACAGGATGCCGTAGACGTTCTCGATGGTGAAGGGGACGTGGCCGTGGCCGAACACCTCCTTGACCGCGTAGAGCACGCTGGTGCCGATGTCGCCATAGACGACGCCGACGGCGGCGATGATCAACGCGAGGGAGGACGATTTAGGGGCGGACACGAGGTCGATGCAAAGGGCTGTGAGCGTTCGCACACCCGGCGCGGCGCCGACCACTTCGGGCCGCCGCATCACCTCCACCCTCAAATTTGCGTTGCTATGGGGTCGCTATTTTGCCGCTGCCGCGAGGGCCCGCAAGATGTAGTGCGAAATCATTCATAAACTTCGGCATCGGGGTCGGTCGCCTCGAGCTCGTAGCTGGCCGCCACCATCGCCAGGCGGCCGATCACGCCGTACATGTAGAAGCGGTTGGGCGCACTCGCCCCGGGTTTCGCGCCTGGTTGCGGTAAGTGCGCACTCTCCGAAAACGCCAAGGGAACGAAGCTCGCGCCCGGCAGGTTCAGGTTCTCGTCAGGGTTGCGTTCCGCATGCACACGGTAGAAACCACCCACCACGTAGCGGTCCATCATGTAGACGACGGGTTCGGCCACGCCGTTGTGCACCCGTTCGTTGGTGAGCACGCCTTCCTGCACGATCAGGTCATTCACATCCTGCCCGTCGGTGGCGGCGCCGGCCTTGCCGCGCAAACGCTGCGCGAAGGCCTCGATTTCCTTGGCATCCCGCACCGTCAGCACGCCCATGCCGCGCGCACTGTTGTCGGCCTTGACCACGACGAACGGCTTCTCGTTGATGCCGTATTCCTTGTACTTGCGGCGCACCTTGGTGAGCAGCGCATCGACATGGCTCGTGAGCACGTCGATGTTCTGGCCGCTCGCGAAGCCGACATCGCCCGCCTTGGCGTACATCGGGTTGATCAGCCAGGGGTCGATGCCCAGCAGCTTGCCGAAGCGCTTCGAGACTTCTTCGTAGCTGTGGAAGTGGTTGCTCTTGCGTCGCACCGACCAGCCGGCATGCAACGGCGGCAGCAGGTACTGCTCGTGCAGGTCCTCGAGGATGCCGGGCGTGCCTGCCGAGAGGTCGTTGTTGAGCAGGATCGTGCAGGGATCGAAGTGCTTGAGGCCGAGACGTCGCTTGCTGCGCACCACCGGCTCGAGGCACACGGTCTCCCCGTTCGGCAGCTCGATCTTCTTGGGCGACTTGATCGCCGGATCGATGGAGCCCACGCGCACATTGAGCCCCGCCATGTGAAAGATGCGCACGAGTTGCGCCACGTTGGCCAGGTAAAAGGTATTGCTCGCGCGGTTCTCCGGGATCACCAGCAGGTTGCGCGCCTCGGGACAGATCTTCTCGATCGCCGCCTGCGCGGCCTGCACCGCCAGCGGCAGCATTTCCTGGGTCAGGTTGTTCCACCCACCCGGATACAGGTTGGTGTCGACCGGCGCCAGCTTGAAGCCGGCATTGCGGATGTCGGCGGAGCTGTAGAAGGGCGGCGTGTGCTCCATCCATTCGAGCCGGAACCAGCGTTCGATGGCAGGCGTGGAATCGAGAACGCGCTGCTCGAGTTCGTTGATGGGGCCGGTCAGGGCGGTGACGAGATGGGGGACCATGCGGCGGCCTTCTTGGATTTGCAGCTTGAGCTAAGAGCGGATTGTAGATTTGGGGCCTGATGCCCCAATGACAAGCGCTCCAGGCGGCTCCTTCCCCCTTTGGGGGAAGGTCGGGATGGGGGCAAGGCGCGCGATGGAGGCGCCGCGAGCCCCCACCCCAACCCTCCCCCAGCGGGGGAGGGAGTCAGGAGCGAACCTCTCCTTGGCCCAGAACCACGTATTTGAGGGAGGTCAGGCCTTCGATGCCCACCGGGCCGCGCGCATGGAACTTGTCCGTGCTGATCCCGATTTCAGCGCCCAGCCCGAATTCGAAGCCATCGGCAAAGCGCGTGCTGGCATTCACCATCACGCTGGCCGAATCCACTTCACGAAGGAAGCGCTGCGCATTCATGTGGTCGCGCGTGACGATCGCGTCCGTGTGATGGCTCGAATACCGGTTGATGTGCGCGATGGCCTCGTCCACGCCCTCGACCACCTTCACGCTGATGACGGCCGCCAGGTATTCCTCCGACCAGTCCGATTCCACGGCGTCCACCACGGCCTTGCCGGGCGCATGCAGGCCTTCGCGCAGGATGCGCGCGGCCGCCGGGTCGCAACGCATCTCCACGCCCTTGGACGCGAAGATCGCGCCGATTTCAGGCAGGAAGGTCTCGGCGATCGAAGCCGCGACCAGCAAGCCTTCGGCGGCATTGCAGGGGCTGTATTTCTGCGTCTTGGCGTTGTCGACGATCTTGAGCGCCATGTCGAGCTCGGCCGTGTCGTCCACGTACACGTGGCAATTGCCGTCGAGGTGCTTGATCACCGGCACCTTGGCGTCGCGGCTGATGCGCTCGATCAGGCCCTTGCCGCCGCGCGGAATGATCACGTCGACGAATTCGGGCATGGCGATCAGCTGGCCCACGGCCTCTCGGTCGGTGGTCTGCACCAGCTGCACCGCCTCGACGGGCAGTCCCGCCTCGGCGAGCGATTCCGATACGAGCAGGGCCAGCGCCTTGTTCGATTCGATCGCCTCCGAGCCGCCACGCAGGATCGCCGCGTTGCCGCTCTTGATTGCGAGACTCGCAGCCTCGATGGTCACGTTCGGCCGGCTCTCGTAGATCATGCCGAAGACGCCGATCGGCACGCGCATCTGCCCGACGCGGATGCCGCTCGGCTGCTGCTTCATGCCGATGACTTCGCCGATCACGTCCGGCATCGCAGCGAGTTGTTCGCAGCCCAGCGCCACGGTTTCAATGACCTTCGGCGTCAGCTTGAGCCGGTCGACCATGGGCGCGGAGAGGCCGGCGCCTTCGGCGCGCGCCAGATCCTGTGCATTGGCTTCGGCCAGGGGGCCACCGACCGCGCGAAGCTTGCGCGCGAGGGCCCGCAGGGCCTTGTTCTTGGTGGCGGCGTCCGCGCGTGCCATCTGGACGGAGGCCTTCTTGGCCTGCGAACCCAGTGCACGTACGTACTCGGGGACATTCAACATATTCATCCCCGGGATTGTGCCGTGGGGGCCAAAGGTCAGGTACGTGAAGGGACAGAAACGCACCGTCCCGGTGCATCGACGCCGACTTACGCGGCGGGCCGGGGGCTTACGCAGGCGCGGCACAGCATCAGCGCGAGCCGCTGCAAGGCCTGCCAGCCGTTGGCCGGCCAGTCGGGCTGCTTCAGCCCCTTGACGATGCCGTCGACCACGTGCGCCGCGCGCAGCATGCGTGCGAGTGCGCGATCGTCCAGGCGCGGCAGCACCCGCTCGAAGGCGCGCTCGCGCGGCCCCCAGATGCGGTTCTCCCGCAGCGCCATCGGCAAGGGGCGGCCGGCCGCCATGGCGTCCTTCACGCGCTTCAGCGCCCGGATGTCCTCGGCCAGGGTGTAGTGCACCAGCACCTCGGCTTCGCCTTCGGCCTGCAGCCCTTCGAGCATGCGCGAGACACGTTGCGGGTTGCCGGCCAGCACGGCCTCGGACAGCTTGAAGACGTCATAGCGCGCGACGTTGTTCACGGCGCCCTCGACCTGCTCCCAGCTCAGTTCCCCTTCGGCATGGAGCAATGCGAGCTTCTGGATTTCCTGGTGCGCGGCGAGCAGGTTGCCTTCCACGCGGTCGGCAAAGAACTGCAGCGTGCGCTGGCCCTCCTCGCCGGCCTTCACGCGCTGACCCTGCTGCGCCAGGCGTTGCGCGATCCATTGGGGCAATGCGTTTCGCTCGACGGCCTCGATCTGCAGGCCGACGCCGTTGTTCTCCAGGGCCGAGAACCAGGCGCCGGTGCGCGTGGCCTTGTCCAGTCGCGGCAGCATCACGAGCGTGAGCGTGCTGTCGTTGCCCTGCGCGGCCTCGGCGATCTGCTGGAGCGCTGCGCTGCCGTCCTTGCCGGGCTTGCCGGACGGGATGCGGATCTCGACGATCTGCCGATCGGCAAAGAGGCTCAGCGAGCCGCCCGCGGCGAGCACGGCGCTCCAGTCGAAATGCGCCCCGGCCACGGTATAGGAGCTTCGCTCGGTGTAGCCCTGCGCACGTGCCGCCGCGCGGATCGCGTCGGCCGCTTCCTGCGCGAGCAGCGCTTCATCGCCATGGATGACGTACAGCGGCGCCACCCGCTTGGCGAGGTGCGCGGCAAGTTGTCCCGGAGCGAGTTGCACGGGCGATCAGGCGATCTTGATCGCGGACAGGCGACGCAGGATCTGCTGGGCGATGTCCGTCTGCATGTCGCGGAACAGCAGTTCGGACTCGCCTTCCTTGGCCAGCGCCGCGGTTTCGTTGTAGGTGATGTCGCGGGTCTGCTGGATCGAGGTCGGGGCCAGCAATTCCTTGCCGCCCTGCCCGCGCACCCGGAAGCGCACGGTCAATCGCAGGTTGAGTTCGCGCACCTGGCCCGACGCATTGGTCGAAATCACGATGTTGTCGCGGTTCTCGCCCAGGATGTCGAAGATGGCTTCGGCCTTGTCGGCCTGGTCGCCGGTAAGAACCTCCACCGTGCCCGCCGCCCGCAGATTGCGTCGCAGGTAGTTCGCGAAGACCGTGTTGCCCGGCACGGCAATGCTCTTGAATGCGAAGTCGGGCGCCTTGCGCAATTCGAAGCCGCATCCGGCGAGCGCCAGCGAACCCGCGGCCACCGCAAGAAAACCACGGCGGGGAAGAACGATGCCTGCTGAAATGCGCTTCACAGGACGACGTTGACGAGACGACCCGGGACCACGATCACACGTTTGACGGGCGCGCCTTCCGCATGCTTGGCAAGCACGTCGCTCGCCAGCACGATCTTCTCGATCTCCTGCTTCGAGGCGGTCGCCGGCACATGCAGCGAACCGCGCAGCTTGCCGTTGACCTGCAGCATCAGCTCGATCTCGTCCTGCTCGAGCGCGCGGACATCGACGACCGGCCAAGGCGCATCGAGCAGATCGCCCATGTCCTTGTCGTAGCCGAGCTGCTGCCACAACTGGTGCGCGATGTGCGGCGTGGCCGGGTAGAGGCAGCGCAGCAGGATGCCGAAGCCCTCATGCACGGCCGACCGATCGCCCGCATCGCCCGCGGCGGGCTTGAAGCTTTCCAGCGCGTTGAGCAGCTTCATCGCGCCCGACACGACGGTGTTGTATTGCATGCGCTGGTAGTCGTAGTCGACCTGTCGCAGCACGGTGTGCACCTCGCGGCGCAGCAACTTGGCGTCCTTGCCGTATTCGACCTTCTTGCCCGCGGCGCCGGCATCGGCGTGCGCCTCGTGCAGCGCGACGCCGAAGTTCCAGACCCGGCGCAGGAAGCGGTAGCTCCCTTCCACCGCCGCGTCGTTCCACTCGAGCGTGGCTTCGGGCGGCGCGGTGAACATCGTGTAGAGCCGCGCGGTGTCGGCACCGTACTTCTCGATCAGGTCCTGCGGGTCGACGCCGTTGCGCTCGGTCTTGCCCATCTTGCCGACGCCGCCGTATTCGAGCTTCGTGCCGTCGGCCAGCGTGCCGCCGGTGATGCGCCCCTGCGCATCCAGCACGGGCGTGACTTCGGACGGCGGGTGGTAGTCCTTGCCGCCCTTCTCGCCGCGCGTGTAGTAGATGTGGTTGAGCACCATCCCCTGCGTGAGCAGCTTGCTGAAGGGTTCGTCGACCTTCACGAGGCCCAGGTCGCGCATGACCTTGGTCCAGAAGCGCGCGTAGAGCAGGTGCAGGATCGCGTGCTCGATGCCGCCGATGTACTGGTCCATCGGCATCCAGTACTTCGCGCCCTCGGCCACCATCGACTCTTCGTTCTGCGGGTCGCAGTAGCGCATGAAGTACCACGAGCTGTCGACGAAGGTGTCCATCGTGTCGGTCTCGCGGCGCGCGGGCTTGCCGCACACCGGGCACACGACGCCGGCGTGGAAGCTTTCGTGCTTCGCGAGCGGATTGCCCGAGCCGTCGGGCACGCAATCGGTCGGCAACACGACCGGCAGGTCCGCCTCGGGCACCGGCACCGCGCCGTGTTCGTCGCAATGGATGATTGGGATCGGCGTGCCCCAGTAGCGCTGGCGGCTCACGCCCCAGTCGCGCAGGCGCCAGGTGGTCTGCATTTCGCCCAGGCCCTTCTGGCCGAGCGCATGCGCCACCGCTCTCACGGCGCCGGCGTAGTGCATGCCGCTGAAGTTGTCGGAGTTGATGGTCACGCCGCGCTGCTTGTCGGCGTACCAGTCCTGCCAGCGGTGGTAGTCGAAGTGGGGCTCGTCGTCGACCAGCACGACCTGGATGATCTCGATGCCGTACTTGTTGGCAAAGGCGAAGTCGCGCTCGTCATGCGCGGGCACGCCCATCACGGCACCGTCGCCATAGCTGATGAGTACGTAGTTGCCGACCCAGACGGGAATCTGCTCGTCCGTGATGGGATGCTTGACCGTGAGCCCCGTGGGCACGCCCTTCTTTTCCTGCGTGGCGAGTTCGGCCTCGGTGGTGCCGCCGCTCTTGCATTCCTCGATGAAGGCCGCGACCTTGGGGTTCGACTTCGCGGCGTGCATCGCCAGCGGATGCTCCGGCGCCACGGCGCAGAAGGTCACGCCCATGATGGTGTCGGCACGCGTCGTGAAGACGTACATGCGGCCGCCCTGGATCAGTTCGCCCTTGTCGTCCTTGATCTGGTGCGTGAAGGCGAAACGCACGCCTTCGCTCTTGCCGATCCAGTTCTCCTGCATCAGCTTCACGCGCTCGGGCCAGCCGGGCAGCTTGTGCTGAGTGTGGTCGAGCAGTTCCTCGGCGTAGTCGCTGATCTTGAGGTAGTAGCCCGGGATCTCGCGGCGTTCGACGGTCGCGCCCGTGCGCCAGCCCTTGCCGTCGATCACCTGCTCGTTGGCGAGCACGGTCTGGTCCACCGGGTCCCAGTTGACGACCTGCGTCTTGCGGTAGGCAATGCCCTTCTCGAGCATCTTCAGGAACAGCCACTGGTTCCACTTGTAGTAGCCCGGATCGCAAGTCGCGATCTCGCGGCTCCAGTCGATTGCCAGCCCCATCGCCTGGAGCTGGCTCTTCATGTAGCCGATGTTCTCGTAGGTCCACTGCGCGGGCGGCACGCCGTTCTTCAGCGCCGCGTTTTCCGCAGGCAGCCCGAAGGCGTCCCAGCCCATCGGCATCAGCACGTTGTACCCGCTCATGCGCAGGTAGCGCGTGAGCATGTCGTTGATCGTGTAGTTGCGCACATGCCCCATGTGCAGCTTGCCGCTGGGGTAGGGCAGCATCGAACACGCGTAGTACTTTTTCCTGCGCGCGTCCTCGGTCACGCGATAGGCATCGGCCGCCGTCCAGTAAGCCTGGGCAGCGGACTCGACATCGCTGGGTTTGTAGCTGGGATTCATCGACGGCAATTATCACCCCCAGAGCTCCAAGCTCTCCCCACCTCCCCCCACTCCGCGCGCACCAAATTGGATGCCCAAGGGCGCAAAGCCCGCCCATAGGTGAAACACCGCCGGTCCGCTTCGCCGGCTCACCAGTGTTGCCCCCGGGCGAGCTCGGTGACACCGCGGATCCGGCTCCGCCGGTCCGCCGGTATCGCCCCCGGCAGGGGGAAGGCGAAGCGACACGAAGTGCGCGCAGCCTGGGGGCGAGCACACTTTCTGCATGCCACAATGATTTTCGAACCTGAGGGGCACGCATGGTCAAGGACTGGTGGCGCGGAGCGGTGATCTACCAGATCTACCCACGCAGCTTCATGGACAGCAACGGCGACGGGATCGGCGACCTGCCCGGGATCACCGCCAGGCTGGACCACGTCGCCGAACTGGGTGCGGACGCCATCTGGGTCTCGCCCTTCTTCCGGTCGCCGATGAAGGATTTCGGCTACGACGTGGCCGACTACCGAGAAGTCGACCCCATGTTCGGCACGCTCGCCGACTTCGACGCGCTCCTGGCACGGGCCCATGCGCTGGGCCTCAAGGTCATCATCGACCAGGTGCTCTCCCATACCTCCGACCAGCATGCCTGGTTCGCCGCCAGCCGCGCGAGCCGCCAGAACCCGAAGGCCGACTGGTACGTCTGGGCCGACCCGAAGCCCGACGGCACGCCGCCCAACAACTGGCTGTCGGTATTCGGCGGCTCGGCATGGCAATGGGATTCGCGACGGCGGCAGTACTACCTGCACAGTTTCCTCACCGAGCAACCCGATCTCAACTTCCATTGCCTCGCCGTGCAGGACACCTTGCTCGGCGAAGTGCGCTTCTGGTGCGAACGGGGCGTCGATGGCTTTCGCTTCGACGCGTGCAACCACCAGTTCCACGATGCGCGATTGCGCGACAACCCGCCGGCCGACGGCGGCGAGGTCAGCACCGTGCGCGCCGACAGCCCCTATGCGATGCAGCAGCACCTGCACGACAAGAGCCAGCCGGAGAACCTGGTCTTCCTCGAGCGGCTGCGCAAGCTGCTCGACGAATACGGCGCGGTCGCCCTGGGCGAAGTCGGAGACGAGAACGCACCGCCGGTGATGGCGCAGTACACCGAGCGCGGCAAGCGGCTGCACCTGGCCTACAGCTTCAGCCTGCTCACCAGCGAACACAGCGCGCGCCACTTGCGCACGCAGGTCGAGGCCCTGGACCAGGCGCTCGCAAGGACCGATGGCTGGGCCTGCTGGGCCGTCTCCAACCACGATGTGCCGCGCGTTGCCACGCGGTGGCATGCCGGCGTCCAGGAAGACACGCGCCGCGATCGCCTCTGGCTCGCGCTGCTGCTGTCGCTGCGTGGAAGCGCCAGCGTCTACCAGGGCGAGGAGCTCGGGCTGCCCGAGGCCGAGGTGCCCTTCGAGATGCTGCAGGACCCGTACGGCCGCGCTTTCTGGCCCGAATTCAAGGGCCGCGACGGCGCCCGCACCCCGATTCCCTGGCACGCGGCGCATCTGCACGCCGGCTTCACCAGCGGCATGCCCTGGCTGCCCGTGTCTGAAACGCACATTCCGCTGGCCATCGACCAGCAGGCCGGCGACCCGGAGTCGATGCTCAGCTTCAGTCGCGCGTTGCTGCGCTGGCGCCGCGGCCAGCCGCTGCTGCGAAGCGGCCGCATGAAATTGCTCGATGCGCCGGAACCCTTGCTGTGGTTCGAGCGCAGCGATGCGGAGGCCTCGCTCCAGGCGGTGTTCAACCTCTCGTCCGAGCCGGTTTCCCTGGCTTTGCCGCAAGCCCTGGTGCCGATTGCAGGCGCCCCATTCGCCGGTGCGCAGCTGGAAGGCCGGACCCTTGCACTGCAACCCTTCGGCGTCTTCTTCGGAGAACCCACCCATGCTGCCTGATGCCGAAGTCCGCGCCCTCATGCGCGCAGAACACGGCGACCCGTTCGCCGTGCTCGGCCCGCATGAAAGCGACGAAGGCCTGAGGGTGCGTGCCCTGCTGCCCGGCGCCAAGGCCGTGGCGGTGGTGCACGCCGGCTCGGGATGGCCGCTGGCCCAGCTCGACCGGCAGGGTGGCAGCGATCTTTTCGCCGGGCTCGTCCCGGCGTCGGAGGCGCGGCTGGGCTATCGCTTCAAGGTCGACTGGGGCACGCACGGCTCGATGCTCGACGATCCGTACCGTTTTTCCTTCGTGCTCGGGGAAACGGACGTCTGGCTGCTGGCCGAAGGCACCCACCTGCGGCCCTTCGAGCAACTGGGCGCGCACCTGCGCGAGATCGACGGCGTGCGCGGCGTCGCGTTCGCGGTCTGGGCGCCGAACGCACGGCGCGTCTCGGTGGTCGGCGACTTCAACCAGTGGGATGGCAGGCGGCACATGATGCGGCTGCGCCGCGAGTGCGGTGTGTGGGAGATCTTCGCGCCGCACGTGGCGGCCGGCGACAGCTACGAATTCGAGATCCTCTCGGCACAGGGGCAGGTGCTGCGCAAGGCCGACCCTTTCGGGTTCTCCGCGCGCCTGCGACCGGATACTGCCTGCGTGGTGCAGCCCTTGCCACTGCCGGCCAAGGTGCCGCCCGGGCGCGCCGAAGCCAATGCGCGCGGAGCGCCGGTCAGCATCTACGAAGTCCACCTTGGATCGTGGCGGCGCAAGAACGGCCACGAGTGGCTCGACTACCGCGAATTGGCCGATACGCTCGTGCCCTATGCGCGCGACATGGGCTTCACCCACATCGAGTTGTTGCCGATCACCGAACACCCCTTCGACGGCTCGTGGGGCTACCAGCCGATCGGCCTCTATGCGCCCACTTCACGCTTCGGCACGCCCGGTGACTTCCGCGCCTTCGTCGAAGCGGCCCATGCGGCCGGGCTCGGCGTCATCCTGGACTGGGTGCCCGCGCATTTCCCCACCGATTCGCATGGCCTCGGCAATTTCGACGGCACCGCCCTCTACGAGTACGCGGACCCGCGCGAAGGCTTCCACAACGACTGGCAGACGCTGATCTTCAACTACGCCCGGACGGAGGTGCGCAACTACCTGGTCGGCAATGCGCTGTACTGGCTGGAGCGCTACGGCGTGGACGGCTTGCGCGTCGATGCGGTCGCCTCGATGCTCTACCGCGACTACAGCCGCGAGCCGGGCGAGTGGGTCCCCAATGCGCAGGGCGGCCGCGAGAACCTCGAGGCCATCGATTTCCTCAGGCGCGTGAACCGCGTCGTCGGCGTCGAGCGGCCCGGCGCCGTCACCATCGCCGAAGAGTCGACGAGCTTTCCGGGCGTGACGCGTCCACCGGAGAACGGTGGGCTCGGCTTTCACTACAAGTGGAACATGGGCTGGATGAACGACACGCTGGCCTACACCGGCATCGATCCGGTCTATCGCAAGCATCATCACCAGCAGATCACCTTCGGGCTGATGTATGCGCACAGCGAGAACTTCGTGCTTCCGCTCTCGCACGACGAGGTGGTGCACGGCAAGGGCTCGATGATCGGGCGCATGCCGGGCGACACCTGGCGGAAGTTCGCGGGCCTGCGCAACCTCTACGGCTACCTGTGGGCCTATCCGGGCAAGAAGCTGCTGTTCATGGGCGGCGAGTTCGCCCAGTGGGCGGAATGGGACGCGGACCGGAGCCTCGACTGGCATCTGCTGGAGCAGGCGTCGCATCAGGGGATCCGCCGCCTGGTGCGGGACCTGAACAACGTCTATCGCCATTTCCCGGCGCTGCACGAACTGGACTGCGAATCACGCGGGTTCGAGTGGCTCAGCCACGACGATGTCGAGCACTCGGTGTTCGCCTTCGTCCGGCGGGCGCGCGATGGGGCTTTCGTGCTGGCCGTCTGCAACTTCACGCCGGTCGTGCGGCATGGCTATCGGCTGGGGGTTCCGGCCGCAGGGCGTTACCGGGAGATCATCAACACCGACAACACTGTCTACGGCGGAAGCGGCGTGGGGAACGGGGAGATCGACAGCGAGCCGGTCGCCTGGCAAGGGCAGGCGCAGTCGCTGGTGATTTCGGTGCCGCCACTCGGGACGGCCATGTGGGTGCTTGCGTGAACGGCCGGTGGTCCGGTTCAGGCGACGGCTCACCTTATCCCCTGGGCGCCACACCGGGGCCTGACGGCATCAACTTCGCCCTCTGCGCCCCTCGCGCCACCGCGGTCGAACTGTGCCTCTTCGATACGACGGGCCAGCACGAGCAGCAGCGCATGCAGGTGGCGTCATGCGTCGACGGCGTCTGGCATACGCGGCTGCCGAGCGCCCGGCCCGGCCTGATCTACGGCTGGCGCGTGCATGGCCCCTGGGCGCCGCACGAGGGCCTGCGCTTCAATGCCTCCAAGGTCCTGCTCGATCCCTACGCGCGCGAAGTGGTCGGCAGGTACGGCGGCGAGGACCTGTTCCTCGGCCACGATCCCGCCGACCCGAGCCGGCGCGATGCGCGCGACAACGCATCCGTCGCTCTCAAGGCGCGCGTTACCGCACCACTGCCGTTGTTGGGCGCGGCACGCCCTCGCGTCGATGCCGGCGCTCGCGTGATCTATGAACTGCATGTTCGGGGCCAGACCCAGCTGCACCCCGAGGTGCCTGCAGCGCTGCGTGGCACCTATGCCGGCCTCGCGGAACCCGTGGTGCTCGACCACCTGCAGCGCCTCGGCGTCACCACCCTGAACCTGATGCCGGTGCAACATCGCGCCGACGAATCAAGACTGCAGGCGCTCGACCTCAGCAACTACTGGGGCTACAGCCCCATCGGCTGGTTCGCGCCTGAAACCCGCTACTGGAGCGGCCGCGCCGGCACCACGCCTGTAGGCGAATTTCGCGCGATGGCCGACGCGGTGCACGCGCGCGGCATGGAGCTCGTGATCGACGTGGTCTTCAACCACAGCGGGGAAACCGACGAATTCGGCCCCACGCTGAGCTTGCGGGGCATCGACAACGCCCTCTACTACCACCTGCGGCCGGACGACCGGGCGCTCTACGAGAACTGGACCGGCTGCGGCAACTGCCTGAACCTGGCCGAGCCGCGCGTGGTGCAGCTCGTCATGGACAGCCTGCGCCACTGGGTCACCGAACTCGGCGTCGACGGCTTTCGCTTCGATCTCGCACCGGTGCTGGCCCGCCGCGAAGGCGGCGCGTTCGATCCGCGCGCCCCGCTTCTTGCCGCCATGGCGCAGGATCCGGTGCTCGCCCAGGCCCTCCTGATCGCGGAGCCGTGGGACGTCGGGCCCGGCGGCTATCGCCTCGGCGAATTCCCGCCCGGCTGGATGGAATGGAACGACCGGTTCCGCGACACGCAACGCGGCTTCTGGCTGCACCGGAGCGCGGGCCGCGGCGAATTCGCCCATCGCTTCGCCGCGTCGAGCGACGACTTCCGCCACGATGGCCGGGCCCCCACCGCGAGCGTCAACTTCGTCACCGCGCACGACGGCTTCACCCTGCGCGACCTGCTCAGCTACAACGAGCGCCACAACCTGGCGAACGGTGAAGACAACCACGACGGCCACGGCCACAACCTGAGCCGCAATTGCGGCGTCGAGGGCGATACCGACGACCCCGCCGTGCTGGCCGAGCGCCTGCGGCTGCAGCGGGTGCTGCTGGCGGCGCTGCTCCTCTCCCAAGGCACGCCGATGCTGCTCGGCGGGGACGAACTGGGCCGGACCCAGCGCGGCAACAACAACGCTTACTGCCAGGACAACGAGACCACCTGGCTGGCATGGAACCGCGCCGATGCGAGCCTGACCGCATTCGTCGCGCGCGTACTGGCGCTTCGCCGTGAGGCCGAACCGCTGCGCAGCACGCGGTGGTGGCCGGCGGCGCCGGTGGCCGGCGCCCCTGCGCTGCGCTGGCTGACGCCCGAAGGCCAGGGCATGACGCCGGATGACTGGGAACGGGGCGACCGGCATGCGCTGGCGATCCTGTTTGAGGCCGTGCCGCAAGCCGCGAACTGGCTGGTGATGGTCAATGCCGAAGAACGCGAGGTCGAGTTCAGGCTTCCGCCGGGATCCTGGCGGCTCCGACTGACGAGCGACAAGGACGACCTTTCTTCCGACCGACTGCTCGACGAGAGACAGACCCTGCACGCCGGCAGCCTCTGGGTCGCAAAAACATAGAAGCCAATCGCCCGTGGGGGTGCTAGGCTGGATCACCGGGATAACAACGGAGACATCTGATGGCCAATATCGAACAACCGACATTGCAGGCTCACCAACTCGTTCGCCGCACCATCGCCCTGGTGCTGGCCGGCGGACGCGGCTCCCGACTCAAGCAACTCACGGACCGACGGGCCAAACCGGCGGTGTATTTCGGCGGCAAGTTCCGCATCATCGATTTCGCGCTGTCGAACTGCCTGAACTCCGGCATCCGGCGCATGGCGGTCGTGACCCAGTACAAGTCGCACTCGCTGATGCGCCACCTCCAGCGGGGCTGGAGCTTCCTGCGTGCCGAGCTCAACGAAATGGTCGACGTGCTGCCGGCCCAGCAGCGCGTCGGCGACGAGCACTGGTACCGTGGCACGGCCGATGCGGTCTACCAGAACCTGGACATCATTCAGACCCGATCGACACCGCACGACTACGTGGTGGTGCTCGCCGGCGACCACGTCTACAAGATGGACTACTCGATCATGCTGACCGACCACGTCGCGCACGGGGTCGGCTGCACGGTCGGCTGCATCGAAGTGCCGCGCATGGAAGCGGTGGCCTTCGGCGTGATGGCCGTCGACGAGGACCGCAAGATCACCGCATTCCTCGAGAAACCGGCCGACCCGCCCGCGATGCCCGGCCACCCCGACGTGGCCCTGGCGAGCATGGGCATCTACATCTTCGATTCCGAGTATCTCTATCAACTGCTCGAGGACGACAGCGCCAACCCGGATTCGAACCACGACTTCGGCAAGGACATCATCCCGCGGGCCGTCGCCGAGGGCCGGGCGGTGGCGCATCCCTTCGGCATGTCCTGCGTGACGCGGGCCCGGCGCGGCAGCGATGCAAAGGCCTACTGGCGCGACGTGGGCACGATTGATGCATTCTGGGCTGCCAACCTGGACCTGGCCTCGATCACGCCCGAACTCGACATCTATGACACCGACTGGCCCATCTGGACCTACCAGCGGCAACTGCCGCCGGCGAAGTTCGTGCTCGATCGCGACGGCAAGCACGGCATGACCGTCAACACCATCGTCTCGGGCGGCTGCATCGTCTCGGGCTCCAAGGTGAGCAGTTCGGTGCTGTTCTCGGGCGTGCGGGTGCATTCCTTCTGCGAAATCAACGAAGCGGTGCTTTTGCCGGACGTGGAGGTGGGCCGAGGCGCCCGGCTGAGCAAGGTGGTGGTCGACCGCGCCTGTGTGATCCCCGACGACATGGTGGTCGGCGAGGACGCGGCCGCGGATGCCGCGCGCTTTGAGCGGACGGAGGGCGGTGTCGTCCTGATCACGCGCGAAATGCTCAAGCGCCTGGAGCCCCAATAAGCGCATGCGGATCCTCCAGGTCAGCGCCGAACTGTTTCCCCTGCTGAAGACCGGAGGGCTGGCCGACATCGCGGGCGCATTGCCGCTGGCGCTCATGGCCGCGGGGCAGGACGTGCGGGTGCTCTTGCCGGGCTTTCCGGCCATCGTCGCCGGTGTGGGCGATGCAGTGGTGGTTGCCGGGTTCGCGGCGCCCTGGGGCGAACGGGTGAACCTTCGCTTCGGGCGCATCGCCATCCCGGGCGCGCCGCCCATCGCGGCCTACGTGATCGAGGCACCGGCTCTCTACGACCGGCCGGGCAACCCCTACGAAGATGCCAGCCGCCAGCCCTACGGCGACAACCATCGGCGCTTCGCCCTGCTGGGCTGGGCTGCCGCGCAGATCGCGCAAGGCCTGGACCCCGGCTGGGAGCCCGAGATCGTGCATGCCCACGACTGGCACGCCGCGCTGGCGCCGGCTTACCAAGCCTTCGCGCCGCCCAACGGCCGCCCGCGCGTGGGCAGCGTGTTCACCGTGCACAACCTGGCCTACCAGGGCTTGTTCTCGCCATCGCATTTCCCGGAACTCGGCCTGCCGCCGGCGGCCTTCGGCATCGACGGTCTGGAGTATTTCGGGCAGTTGTCGTTCATGAAGGGCGGGCTCTGCTTTGCGGACCGCATCACCACCGTGAGCCCGACCTACGCGCGCGAGATCCAGACCCCCGAGCAGGGCTGCGGTCTCGACGGCCTGTTGCGCAGTCGCGCCCACGTGCTCACCGGCATCCTCAACGCCGTCGATGACCAGATCTGGAATCCGGCCAAGGACGCGCTGATTCCCCAGCGCTACGACCTGCGGCGCCTGGGCGGCAAGGCGCAATGCAAGGCCGCGCTGCAGGAGGAACTCGGCTTGGCGCCTCAGGCCGATGCACCCCTGTTCGTGGTGGTGAGCCGGCTGACCGAACAGAAAGGCCTTCACCTCGTCCTCGGCGGACTTGACGCGCTGCTGGCCCAGGGCGGCCAGCTCGCCCTGCTCGGCAGCGGCGACGGCCCGATGGAGTCGGCCTTCCGGCAACGCGCCGCGGCCGCCCCGCAATCGGTCAGTGTCACGCTCGGCTACAGCGAGGCGCTCGCGCACCGCCTGTTCGGCGGCGGCGACGTCACGCTCGTCCCCTCTCTTTTCGAACCCTGCGGCCTGACGCAGATGTACGGGCTCAAGTACGGCAGCCTGCCGCTCGTGCACCGCGTCGGCGGCCTGGCCGACACGGTCGTCGATGCCACGCTGGAAGACATGGCCAGCGGCGAAGCCACCGGATTTTCCTTCGACCACTTCGATGCCGCCGGCTACGCGCGAGCGGTGCGCCGCGCCTTCGCGTTGTACCGCCGGCCGACCGACTGGCGCGCCGTTCGCGCCAATGCCATGCGACGCCCCGCCGACTGGGGCACCGCCGCAGCCCGCTACCTCGACGTCTACGCCGAGGCCCTTGCCTGAAGCCCGTCGGAGAACCCAACCCGTTCGCATCATGACCATCGAAGACTTCAAGTACGACCACCCCGACCGCGACGTCGCCGCCTTCAAGCGCGCCGTTGCCAACAAGCTGATCTACGCGGTCGGCAAGGACCCCGTGGCCGCCAGTCCGGACGACTGGCTGCACGCCACCGCCCTCGCCGTGCGCGACCAGATCGTCGAACGCTGGATGAGCACCACGCGGGCGATCTACGCGCAGCGCCTGAAGCGCGTGTACTACCTGTCGATGGAATTCCTGATCGGGCGCACGTTCACGAACGCGCTGCTCGCCCTGGAGCTGCAGGACACCGTGAAGCAGGCGCTCGCCGATTTCGGCGTCGACATCAAGGCGCTGGCCGAGCGCGAGCCCGACGCCGCCCTGGGCAACGGCGGCCTCGGCCGCCTCGCCGCCTGCTTTCTCGACTCGATGGCCACGCTGGGCGTGCCGGGCCTGGGCTACGGCATCCGCTACGAGTACGGCATGTTCCGCCAGCGCATCGTCGACGGCCAGCAGGTCGAGACGCCCGACTACTGGCTGACGCGCGGCAATCCGTGGGAATTCCAGCGGCCGGAGGTGACCTACCGTGTGCGCTTCGGCGGCCACGTGCAGCGGCGCGAAGGCAAGAGCGCACCTTACGGCGCGGCGAACTGGGTCGACACCCACGACGTGCTGGCCGTGGCCTACGACACCATCATCCCTGGCTACGGCACGCAGGCCACCAACACCCTGCGCCTGTGGTCCGCCCGCGCGAGCGAGGAGATCGACCTCTCGGCCTTCAACCGCGGCAACTACATGGAGGCGGTGGAGAGCAAGAACCACTCGGAGAACGTCTCGCGCGTGCTGTATCCCGACGACTCCACGCCGTCCGGCCGCGAACTGCGGCTGCACCAGGAGTACTTCTTCGTGAGCGCGAGCGTGCAGGATCTCGTGCGCCGCTACCTGCGCAACCACAGCGACTTCGACGCCCTGCCCGACCAGGTCAGCATCCACCTCAACGACACGCACCCGGTACTGGCCGTGCCGGAGCTGATGCGCCTCCTGATCGACGAGCATGACCTGCCCTGGGACACGGCCTGGGCGCACACGCAGAAAGTGTTCAGCTACACCAATCACACGCTGATGCACGAGGCGCTGGAGACCTGGCCGGTGGAGATGTTCGGGCGGGTGCTGCCGCGGCACCTGCAGATCCTGTTCGACATGAACTCGCGCTTCCTGGCGACGGTGACCCAGGCGCACGGCCACGACGTGGAGTTGTTGCGCCGCCTGTCGCTGATCGACGAGTCGGGCGAGCGGCGCGTGCGCATGGCGTACGTGGCGGTGCTCGCGAGCCATTCGATCAACGGTGTCTCGGGGCTGCACTCCGAGCTCATGAAGCAGTCGATCTTCGCGGACTTCGCGAAGCTATTTCCCGAGCGCTTCAACAACAAGACCAACGGCGTGACGCCCCGGCGCTGGCTGGCGCAGGCCAATCCACCGCTCGCGGCGCTGCTCGACACGCGCATCGGCCGCGGCTGGCGGCGCGACCTCACGCAGCTCGAGGTGTTGCGGCCGATGGCGCAGCAGCACGCCTTCGTGCGCGCCTTCCGCCATGCCAAGCGCGAGAACAAGCTGCGGCTGGCCAACTGGATCGACGAGCATCTGCGCATCGACGTCGACACCGACGCGATGTTCGACGTGCAGGTCAAGCGCATGCACGAGTACAAGCGGCAGTTGCTCAACGTGCTTCACGTGATCACGCGCTATCACCGCATTCTCGACGCGCCGGATGCCGGCCACGTGCCGCGCGTGATGGTGTTCGCGGGCAAGGCGGCTTCGGCGTACCACATGGCGAAGCTGGTGATCCGGCTCATCAACGACGTGGCGCAGGTCATCAACAACGACGAGCGCGTCGGCAAGTTGCTGAAGGTGGTGTTCCTGCCGAACTACAGCGTGAGCCTGGCCGAGGTCATCATGCCGGCGGCCGACCTGTCGGAACAGATCTCCACGGCAGGCACCGAGGCTTCCGGCACCGGCAACATGAAGTTCGCGCTGAACGGCGCGTTGACCATCGGGACGCTCGACGGGGCCAACGTCGAGATGCGCGACAGCGTCGGAGCCGAGAACTTCTTCATCTTCGGCAACACGACGCCGCAGGTGGCGGACATTCGCGCGGGCGGCTACCAGCCCCGCGACGTGTACGAAAGCAACCCGGAGCTCCAGCGTGTGCTCGACAGCATTCGCGACGGCGCGTTCTCACCCACGGAGCCGGCGCGCTACCAGCAGATCTTCGACGCGCTGGTGAGCTGGGGCGACCACTACCTGCTGCTGGCCGACTACGCGAGCTACATCGAGGCGCAGGGTCGGGTCGATGCGCTCTATCGCGACCCGGACGCGTGGACGCGCATGGCGATCCTCAATGTGGCGGGCATGGGGACTTTCTCGTCGGACCGGACGATTGCGCAGTACGCCCATGAAATATGGAAGACAAGACCTGTGGTTCTGAGCTGACCCCCAGGCTCGCGCACTTCGTGTCGCTCTCCACCCCCTTTCAGGGGGCAACACCCTGCGGCCCGGCGAAGCCGGTTCCGCGGTGTTTTGCGAACGGGCCTGCTTCGCGGCCCTGGATTCAGGGCTTTTGTTGGGGAGGGGCCTCGGTGACGAAGCCGATGCGGGTGAGGCCTGCCTTGTTGGCGATGCCCATCAGTTCGACGACTTTGCCGTAGGGGACGGTCTGGTCGGCGCGGAGTTGGACTTCGGTTTCGCGGCTGGTCGTGGCGGCATTGGCGAGGCCGGTTGCCAATTCTTCCTGGGTAACCGGCTTGTCGTTCAGGTAGACCTTGCCGGCGGCGTCGACCACGAGGCTGACGAACTTCGGGGTATCGCCAGACTGGCCCGCGTCGGTGCGCGGCAGGTTGAGTTTGATGGAACTGGCCATCAGCGGCGCGGTGATGATGAAGATCACGAGCAGCACCAGCATCACGTCGACCAGGGGTGTGACGTTGATGTCGGACAGCGGGCGCTGGCCGCCGGCGCCGGTCGATCGGCCGCCGGTGGCGGTGCTGCCGAGCGATATGCGACCGAAGGCCATCGGTTGCCTTCCGGCCCTCAGGCCGGCATGGGCCGCGCGGGCGGCAGGGGCATGTCGCGCTGGCCGGGCTCGCCGAGCATGCCCAGGAGGTCGTGCGCGAAGCCTTCGAGTTCGGCCTCGATGCGGCCGACCACCCGCCCGAACACGTTGTAGGCGAGGACGGCCGGAATGGCCACGGCGAGGCCGAAGGCGGTCATGATCAGCGCCTCGCCGACCGGGCCCGCGACCTTGTCGATGGTGAAGCCGCCGGTTTCGCCGGCGATGCCCACCAGCGCGTGGTAGATGCCCCAGACCGTGCCGAGCAGTCCGACGAAGGGGGCCGTTGCGCCCACCGTCGCCAGCAGGATCTGCCCGGCCTGCAGCCGGCGCAGTGCGGCATGCAGCGCATCGCGCAGGACGCGCGTGACCCGCTGCGCGCGATCGACTGCGCCGCCCAGGGTCGACGCATCGGCGTGCGCCGCGAGGTTCCGCACGGCGCTCACCGCCGGCAGCACCAATGCCGCACGGTCAAAGGCCCTGAGGGCCTGCTCGGCGTCCCCCAGCGATTTCGACTGCCAGAACGCCGCGATGCTCCGCACCACGTCCCGCGTGCCGCCCCGCAAAAGCCAGGCCTTCCACAAAATCACCACCCAGCTCGACACCGACATGACCAGTAGGAGCGCCGCAACCCCCCGGCTGACGGCATCGCCGTGCGCAAGCAACGCCAGAACGCTCATCGTTTCAAGACCAGGAACCCCGCGGAACCGGCTCTGCCGGGCCGCTGGGGTTGCCCCCTGAAAGGGGGTGGAGAGCAACACGAAGTGCGCGAGCCTGGGGGTAAGCCCAAGAACCCCGCGGAACCGGCTCCGCCGGGCCGCTGGGGTTGCCCCCTGAAAGGGGGTGGAGAGCGACACGAAGTGCGCGAGCCTGGGGGTAAGCCCAAGAACCCCGCGGAACCGGCTCCGCCGGGCCGCCGGGGTTGCCCCCTGCAAGGGGGGGGAGAGCGACACGAAGTGCGCGAGCCTGGGGGTGTGTCACCTCAACCCCAGCACGTCGAACATGTCGAACAGCCCGGCGCGCTGGCCGGCCAGGAAGCGAACGGCCCGCAGGCTGCCTTGCGCATAGGTTGCGCGGCTCGCCGACTTGTGCGTGATCTCGATGCGCTCGCCGGTGCCGGCAAACAGCACCGTGTGGTCGCCGACGATGTCCCCGCCACGGATCGTCGCAAAGCCGATCGTCGACGGGTCGCGTTCGCCGGTGACGCCTTCGCGTCCATAGACCGCGCATTCCTTGAGGTCTCGACCGAGCGCGTCGGCGATCACTTCGCCCATCTTGAGTGCGGTGCCCGAGGGCGCGTCGACCTTGTGGCGGTGGTGCGCCTCGATGATCTCGATGTCATAGCCGGTCGACAGCGCCTTGGCGGCCATCTCGAGCAGCTTGAAGGTGACGTTGACGCCCACGCTCATGTTCGGCGCCATCATGATGGCGATGTCCTTGGCGGCCGCGGCGATCTCGGCCTTCTGGGCATCGCTGAAGCCGGTGGTGCCGATCACCATCTGCACACCGAGCTCGCGGCACACGGCGAGGTGCGCCAGCGTGCCTTCGGGGCGCGTGAAGTCAATCAGCACCTGCGCGTCCTTGAGTCCGGCGCGCAGGTCGGACGCGATCGGCACACCGCTGGTGAACCCGAGGAATGCGGCTGCATCGCTGCCGATCGCGGCACTGCCCGCGACGTCGAGAGCGCCGGCGAGGCGGCAATCCGGCGCCTCGCGCACGGCCTCGATCAGCATATGGCCCATGCGCCCGGAAGCGCCCGCGATCGCGATGCGCCGCGGAGAAGAAGATGGAGAAGAAGAGTCGGTCACGCGTTTCAACCTCTGGAAATGCGGAATTCGAAGAAAAGCGCGGCGACCTCCGTCGGCCGGCGCGGACTCAGCGCGATTCGAGCGGAGGATAGGCCGCAGGCAGTGCCGGCGGGGGGGACGTCGACACCGCGGAAGCGTCGCCGTCCGCCTTTTTGTCCGTGGGCGGATCGAACTTCTTGAGCTTGTCCTCGGGCGCTTCCAGCTCGATCACCTTGCCGCTGTGCTTGACGCGGTTGTCGAGTTGGGCGACGAACTCTTCCTCGCTGGGCATCGGGTCGCCTTCGAAGCGTTCGAGCACATCGCCGTTGAAGTAGAGCGTCAGTCGGCGCTGCTGCGCCTCGACGCCCTGGCGCCGGATCGTGAACACATAGTCCCAGCGGTTGGCATGGAAAACATCGGTCAGGAGCGACGTGCCGAGAATTTCGCGCGCCTGCTGGCGCGACATGCCGAGCTTGAGCGCCTCGACCTGTTCCTTGGACACGAAATTGCCCTGGACCACTTCGACCTTGTAGGGCGTGACGGCTGTCAGGGCGTTGCGCGCACCGTTGCCGACACTGCTGCAAGCGCCGAGACACAGGCTCGCCGCAACGGCGCCGAGGAGCGGCCAGAAGCGGCGTTGTGGAATGGCAGGCATGGAAAAAGGGTTGGGCGATATGATCAAATCATTGTAGCGGCTGGCCCCCGGCGGGCCCCTCCCGCACGGCCGGCGCAGGAATCACCATGGCGAACATCGACGAACTCAAGAACACCGGCCTCAAGGCCACCCTGCCGCGCCTCAAGATTCTCGAAATCTTCCAGAACGGCGGCCAGCGCCACATGACGGCGGAAGACGTGTTCCGCGTCCTGCTCAACGACCATTCCGACATCGGCCTGGCCACGGTCTACCGCGTGCTCACGCAGTTCGAGCAGGCCGGCATCCTCGAGCGCAGCCACTTCGAAAGCGGCAAGGCGGTCTACGAACTCAACGAGGGCAAGCATCACGACCATCTCGTGTGCACCTCGTGCGGCAAGGTCGAGGAGTTCTACGACGCGGAGATCGAGCGCCGCCAGCAGATGATCGCCAAGGACAAGGGCTGGATCCTGCAGGACCATGCCATGTCCCTCTACGGCCTCTGCGCAGACTGCACAAGCAAACGCTAGCCCGATGCACCAGAAACACCGCGGAACCGGCTTCGCCGGGCCGCTGGTGTTGCCCCCGGCAGGGGGGTCGGCGGCTACACGCAGTGAGCAAGCCTGGGGGCGAGCCTAATCACTCGTCTTCGCGGGCGCTTTCCATCGCTTTGTGGTGGCGGGCGACGAAGTCTGCGTAGGTATCGATGCCGCGCAGTTGCAGGATCGAATTGCGCACGGCGGCCTCGACCAGCACGGCAATGTTGCGGCCGGCGACGACCTGGATGATCACCTTGCGCACCGGAATGCCCAGGACGTCCTGCGTGAGCGGTGCGGAGGGCATGCGCTCGTAGTCGCGTTCGAAGCTGTCGCGCCGCACCAGGTGGACGATCAGCTTGAGCCGCATCTTCCGGCGCACCGCCGTCTCCCCGAAGATGGCGCGGATGTCGAGCAGGCCGATCCCGCGCACTTCGAGCAGGTTCTGCAGCAGTTCGGGACAGCGCCCTTCGAGCGTGGTCTGGTTGATGCGGTAGAGATCGACGGCGTCGTCGGCCACGAGGCCGTTGCCGCGCGAAATCAGTTCCAGCCCAAGTTCGCTCTTGCCGAGCCCGGACTCGCCCGTGATCATCACGCCGAGTCCCAGGATGTCCATGAACACGCCGTGCATCGAGGTGCGCTCGGCGAAGTGCTTGGAGAGATAGGCGCGCAGCACATCGATCACGAAGGCCGACGATTCACGCGTGGCAAACAGGGGCAATTGCGCGCGCTCGCAGATCGACAGGAGTTCGTCCGGGGCCGGCTGGCCGTCCGCCAGCACCAGCATCGGCGGCTCCAGCGTCACGATGCGGGCAACGCGCCGGACGCAATCCTCGGGCGTGCCGCGCGTGAGGTAGGCCACCTCGCGGGCGCCCAGGATCTGCACGCGGTAAGGGTGGATGTAGTTGAGGTAGCCCACCAGGTCGGCGGCGGACTGGGCGCGGCTGATGACGTCGGGGTCGAACTGGCGTTCCGAGGCACCGAGACCCGCCAGCCACTCCCACCGGAGCGAGCCGCGGAACTCCTCGAACATCGCGTCGGCGCTGATGACGGTCGGCTTCATGCGCCAGACCGCCCAGCGCCCACGCGCGTCACGCGACCTGGGCGGATTGCCATCCTGCGATCAGGGCGTGCAGTGCCGCGGCGTCCGAGCTCGACTTGATCTGCTCGCGCAGGTTGGCGTCGCTCAGGAGTTCGGCGATCTCGGAGAGTATTTCCAGGTGTTTCTGCGTGGCGGCTTCCGGCACGAGCAGGAAGATCAGCAGGACGACGGGCTGCTCGTCCGGCGCGTCGAACCCGATTGGATTCGCCAGCTGGAAGACGGCGGCCATCGGCGACTTGAGGCCCTTGATGCGGCCATGCGGGATGGCGACGCCGTGGCCCAGGCCAGTGGAGCCAAGACGCTCCCGGGCAAACAGGCTGTCGGTGATGAGGGCGCGGCCGAGGCCATGCAGGTTCTCGAACAGCAGGCCGGCTTCTTCAAAAGCACGCTTCTTGCTGGTGGCGTCAACGCTCACGAGCACTTGAGCGGGCGGCAGGATGGACGCGAGTCGGTTCATGTTGGGGCAGGGCGGGGGCGATTATGCACCCACCCCGAAAAAAGCAAAGGGCCGCCCGAAGGCGGCCCGCAAGAGTATTTGCCCGGAGAGGTACTACATCACGCGCTTGGGCGCCGCATGATGGTGATCCTGCAAGCGGTCCTTGTGGCGGACCACCTGCCTGTCGAGCTTGTCGACCAGCTCGTCCACGGCAGCGTAGAGATCAGCGTGACTCGACTCCGCGAACATGTCATTTCCCTTGACGTGAATATTGCATTCGGCACGTTGCCGGCGTTCCTTTTCCTTTTGCTTTTCCACCGTGAGGATCACCTTCACATCGACCACCTGGTCGAAATGGCGGGTGATGCGATCCAGCTTGTTCGTTACGTAGCTGCGCAAGGCGGGAGTGACGTCGAGGTGATGACCGCTGATCGTCAAATTCATGAATGACCTCCTGGAATTGACGGTTGGGAAAAAAGCCGCGCCTCACGAGGAGGAACAGCCGGGGAATGAAGTCGGAGTGGGGAGAAAGAGGGGGGAGAGAAGGAGAGAGGAAGGCGGGAAAAGGCGGGAAGGTCGGTTCACTATGCCCACGCTGTCATCGAAATGCAATCTTTCCGAACACGTACAAAGGGCCATTCCCCGTAGGGGATTCCCCGCACTATGATCCGATAGTTCTCACCTCGCGAGCCACACAACTTCGCCGCAAGCGCAGCGCGTTCGCGAAACACCACGGATCCGGCTCCGCCGGTCCGCAGGTGTTGCCCCGGTCAGGGGATAGGCGAAGCGACACGAAGTGCGCGCAGCCTGGGGGCGAGCGTCACCTCCAAGCGGCCCGCATTCGACTGAGCAGGTCGATCGTTGCCGCCGGCGGAGGGACATGCGGCGCACGCTCCGGCGGCGCCGGCCAGGTCTGCTGCTCGAAGCGCTCCGCGTCGGACGCCGTGATGAAGCGTGTACGACCTGCGTACAAGTGTCGGTCGCCGCGTGCGGCCTGCTGCGTGACATAGAAGCGTTGAGGCACCAGCAGATGAAGGTGATCGCGTGCCCGCGTCATCGCGACATAGAGCAGGCGACGCTCTTCTTCGAGCTCCTGCGCGCCCTGCGCGACGTCCGCAGGGATGCACCCGTCGACCACGTTCAACACATGCACCGAGGTCCACTCCTGCCCCTTGGCCGAGTGGATGGTCGAAAGGATCAGGTAATCCTCGTCAAGCAGCGGAGGCCCTGGTCGGTCGCTCGTGGCTTCGGGCGGATCGAGCGTGAGCTCGGTCAGGAAGCGCTCGCGCGACGCATAGCCCGATGCGAGTCGCGCCAGTTGCTCGACATCGCCGCGGCGCAGGCCTGCATCGTCGTGAAGGCGTTCCAGATGCGGCAGGTACCACCGAAGCGCAAGGTCCATGTCGGCAGGCCAGGCAAGGTCCGGGGACCGAAGCGCCGAGTAGATCTCGGCGAAGCGCGCCCACTCGGCCTGGGCAGCCGAAGGCGGAACGAAGGCCTGGACGACCGCGCCCGGATCGGCTGCTTCGACCATCGCATCGAGCAGCCGTGTTGCCGTGACCGGCCCGATGCCGGGAATCAGCTGCGTGACCCGGAAGCCGGCCATCCGCCCGCGCGGATTCTGCGCAAAACGCAGCACGGCGAGCAGGTCCTTCACGTGCGCGGCTTCGAGGAACTTGAGGCCGCCGTACTTGACGAACGGAATGTTGCGGCGCGCCAATTCCAGTTCGAGCGCGGCGCTGTGCGTCGAGGTGCGAAACAGCACCACCTGGGACTTCAGCGCCAGCCCGCCTTCGCGATGTGCCAGCACCCGATCGGCCACCCAGCGCGCTTGCTGCGCCTCGTCGGGCACCAGCACGAGTTGCGGGCGGCCTGCCGAGGGCTTGTCGGTCCAGAGCGTCTTCGCATGGCGCTCCGATGCGGCGGCGATCACCGCATTCGACACATCCAGGATGGGCTGCGTCGAGCGGTAGTTGCGTTCGAGCGTGACGATGCGCGCCGCCTGACTGAACTGCTGCGGGAAGTCGAGGATGTTGCGCACTGTTGCACCGCGGAAAGAGTAGATCGACTGCGCGTCGTCCCCCACCACCGTGACGCCGCGTCCGTCGGGCTTGAGCGAACGCAGGATGGCGGCCTGCAGCAGGTTGGTGTCCTGGTATTCATCGACCAGCACATGGTCGAAGCGCGCGCCGACGTGTGCCGCGAGAGACGGCTCGGCCACCATTTCGGCCCAGTAGAGCAGCAGGTCGTCATAGTCGAGCACCTGCTGCTGCTGCTTGGCCTCGACATAGGCGCCGAACAGCCGCTTGAGTTCCGCCTCCCATTCGGCGCACCAGGGAAAGGCGTGCTTGAGCACCTCCCCCAGTGGCGCGCAGGTGTTGACGGTGCGCGAATAGATGGAGAGGCAGGTTCCCTTCTGCGGAAAGCGCCGCGTGGTGGACGACAGCCCGAGATCATTGCGCACCAGCCCCATCAGGTCCTCGGCGTCGCCGCGATCGTGGATGGTGAAGTTCTTTGCGAGGCCCACCTGAGCCGCGTACTAGCGGAGCAGCCGTGCCCCGATGCCGTGGAAGGTGCCGGCCCAGGGCAGCGCCGGCGGCGCCTCGGATTTCAGGCCGAGCACACGCGCAAGGACCTGGCCGGCGCGGCGTTCCATTTCCTGCGCTGCACGGCGAGAGAAGGTCAGCAGCAGGATCCGCTGCGGATCGACGCCGCGCGCAATCAGGTGGGCCACGCGGTGCGCCAGCGTGCTGGTCTTGCCGGAGCCGGCGCCGGCGATCACGAGCAACGGCCGGTCGTCCTGTCCGCCATCGCCCACGGCGGCATCCACACCGTGCTCCACCGCCGCACGCTGTTCGTCATTGAGCTGAGCCAGCGCGGCCGCAAGCCGCTCTGCCTGGGTGGCGGGAATGGGTTTCGCGACGCTCTGCATCGGCGCCACTTTACTGGACGTCCATCCAGATACCGTCACGAATTGCGCAAGGGCGAATGACATAATCGCGCCTAGCTGCAACCGGAGCCTTTCACATGGATACCGACCCGTCTCGGCAGCTTTCACTTCCGCTCTGACATGTCCGTTGGCGAGGGAGTTGAAAGCGCCCCACCCCTTCGCCCAACCGCCAGACCATTCACGGGAGTGAGCCCATGCTCAACATCTTCACGCTCGCCAACGGGCGCCTCGTCCAGGAAGAGATCGAGGCGCTCGAGGAGCTTTCGCAGTTCCAGCCGATCTGGGTCGACCTCGAATCGCCCACGCTCGAGGAAAAGCGCTGGATCAAGCAGTACTACGGCCTCTCCATCCCGGAAGACGCGATGGACGAGGACATCGAGGAATCGGCCCGCTTCTACGAAGAGGACAACGGCGAACTCCACATCCGCAGTGACTTCCTGATCGATGACGACGAGAACCCGCGCTCGGTGCGCGTGGCCTTCATCCTCAACCAGCACAACACGGAGCTACGCAGCCGCGGCGTGCTGTTCTCGATCCATGACGAGGACGTCCCGGTGTTCCGCCTGCTGCGCATGCGCGCACGTCGCGCACCCGGCCTGATCGAGGATGCCAAGGAGGTGCTGCTCAAGCTGTTCGACGCCGACGCCGAATACTCCGCCGACACGCTCGAGAACATCTATGACGAACTCGAGGCCGCCGGCAAGAAGGTGCTGTCGGGCAACGTCAGCGACGAACTGGCGGGCGAAGTGCTCGGCGCCATCGCACGGCAGGAAGACTTGAACGGACGCATCCGCCGCAACGTCATGGACACCCGCCGGGCGGTCAGCTTCATGATGCGCAGCCGCATGCTGAACGCGGAGCAGTTCGAGGAGGCGCGGCAGATTCTTCGCGACATCGAATCGCTCGACAACCACACGGCATTCCTCTTCGACAAGATCAACTTCCTGATGGATGCGACCGTCGGTTTCATCAACATCAACCAGAACAAGACCATCAAGATCTTCTCGGTCGCGAGCGTGGCCCTGCTGCCACCGACGTTGATCGCCAGCGTCTACGGCATGAACTTCAAGTTCATGCCCGAGCTCGACCTGACCTACGGCTACGCCTACGCGATCGCGCTGATGATCGCGAGCGCGATGGTGCCCATGTGGTACTTCCGCCGTCGCGGCTGGCTTAAATAGGCCCGTCCGTCGGCAGCGTGGCCAGCCACGTATCGACCAGCGCGAGGCTGTAGCGGCTCGCCACCGACGAGACGAAGCGCGTGAAATCGCCGTGGGCCGCGTCGTCGGCCCGATCCGAAATGGTTCGCACCGCGGCGAAGGGCACGCCGTAGTCGTGGCACACCTGGGCCACCGCGGCACCTTCCATCTCGACCGCGAGCGCGTCCGGCAATGCGCGGCGCAACGCATCGCTTTCGGCCGAGGTCGACACGAAGCGGTCCCCGCTCACGATCAGTCCACGATGGACCTTCGGCGCCGTGAGGCCGAAGTCCTCCACCACCTTCTCGCCCAGCAGCGTCACCGGATCGCTCAACAGGTCTGCGGCCACGGCGGCCAGCGCATCGCTGATCGCAGTGTCGGCAGCGAAGCGCGCATGGCCGGTCAAAGGCACTTCGTACTTCGGGAAGATCGGCGAAGCGTCCAGGTCGTGCTGCAGAAGCCGTGTCGCCACCACCACGTCACCGACTTCGATGCCGGGTGCCAATCCGCCGGCGACGCCCGTGAACACGATGGCGCGCACGCCGAAGCGCTCCATCAGCACCGTAGCCGTCGTCGCAGCCGCGACCTTGCCGATGCGCGACAAGACCGCGACCACGAGCTGCCCCTGCAGGTGACCGACCCAGAAGTCCCGCCCAGCCACATGAATGCGCTGCTCGTCAGGCATCTGCGCGAGCAGCGCCGCCAATTCCTCGTGCATCGCAGCCACGATGGCGACAGGCAGGCGAGCCGAATCGCTCACACCGGCCTCAGCCCCCGGTCGGGGAATACCGCGGATCCGGCTCCGCCGGTCCGCCGGTATTGCCCCCTGCAAGGGGGTGGGCGGCCACACGAAGTGGGCAAGCCTGGGGGTTCATTTGATATCCACGCCGTAGAAGGTATGGCGACCGAAGGGGCTCAGCTTGAAGTCGACGACTTCCTTGCGGACCGGCTTCAATTGAACGGCATGCGCGATGGTGAACCACGGTGCCTGCTCCTTGAAGATGACCTGGGCCTTCTTGTAGAGCGCATCGCGCTCGGCCTGCTTCGGCACGTTCTTCGCCTGCACGACCAGGTCCTCGTAGGGCTTGTAGCAGAACTTCGCCACGTTGCTGCCGTTCGATTGCGCAGATGCGCAGCCGAGCAGCGTGTACATGAAGTTGTCCGGATCACCGTTGTCGCCCGTCCAGCCGAGCATGCCCATCTGGTGCTCACCGGCCTGCATGCGCTTGCGGTATTCGCCCCATTCGAAGGACTTGATCTCCGCCTTGACGCCGATCTTCGCGAGGTCGGCCTGCATCAGCTCGGCGATGCGCTTGGCGTTCGGGTTGTAGGGACGCTGCACGGGCATCGCCCACAGGTCGGTGGTGAAGCCATCCGGGTACCCGGCTTGCGCCAGCAGCTTCTTGGCGGCTTCCGGATCGTACGGATCGTCCTTGACCGCGTCGTTGTACGACCACATCGTCGGCGGGATCGGATTCTTGGCGGCCACACCGGTCGTCAGGTAGACGCCGTCGATGATCGCCTTCTTGTTGATCGCCATGTTGAGCGCCTTGCGCACGCGCACGTCGTCGAAGGGCTTCTTCTGCGTGTTGTAGGCGAGATAGCCGACGTTGAGCCCTGCCTGGTCCAGTACCTGCACGTTGGGATCCTTGCGGATTGCATCCAGGTCGGCGGGATTGGGGTACGGCATCACATGGCATTCGCCCTTCTGCAGCTTGGCCCAGCGCACCGATGCATCGGGCGTGATCGCGAAGATCAGGTCATCGATCTTGGCCTTGCCGCCCCAGTACTGCGGGAAGGCCTTGAACCGCACGATGGCGTCCTTCTGGTACTGCACCAGATAGAACGGGCCCGTGCCGATCGGATCCTGGTCGACCTTTTCCGGCGTGCCGGCCTTCAGCATCGCGATCGCGTATTCCTTCGACTGGATGCCGGCGTAGGGCATCGCGAGATTGGCGAGGAAGGGCGCCTCGGGCTTGTTCAGCACGAACTTCACCGTGTAGTCGTCGATGCGATCGATCGACTTCAGCAGCTTCGGCATGCCCATGTCGTTGAAGTACGAGTGGTTCGTGCTCGTGACCTTGAAGAAGGGGTCGTTCTCCTTCCACTGCCGTTCCATCATGAAGATGACGTCGTCGGCATTGAAATCGCGAGTGGGCTTGAAGCTTTTCGCCGTGTTGTGCCACTTGACGCCCTTGCGCAGCTTGAATGTGTATTCCAGGCCGTCCGGCGAGATGGTCCAGCTCTCGGCGAGGCCGGGGATGACCTTCGTGCCGCCGCGCTCGAACTCGACGAGATTGTTGTAGACCTGCGTCGTGACGTCGAAGGAGGTTCCCGTGGTGTTCACCGCCGCGTAGAAGTTTTCCGGACTGCCCTCGGAGCAGAAGACCAGCGTCTTGGCCGACGCTGCGCCGCAGGCGAGCGCAAGCGCGGCGGGCGCGAGCAGCGCGGCGGCGCGCAGCCGACGCGAAGTTTTGGAAGTGGGGGACATGTCGGACGACTCCTTCAGGGTTGAATCCGCGCAGACGCGGGCAGGGAATGATCGGCACGGACTTCCGCCGCGCCATCGAGAAACTTTTCGGCGTGATGGCAGGCCACCATGCGTTCGTCCAGCATGCGCGGCAGCGGACGCTCCGTGCGGCAGCGCTCGGTGGCATGCGCGCACCGTGTGTTGAACACGCAGCCCGGCGGCGGCGCCAGCGGCGACGGCAGTTCGCCCTTGAGCACGATCCGCTCCGCGGCGAGCCCCGGCGTCGATGCCAGCAGCGCCTGGGTGTAGGGATGCAAGGGCCGCGCGAAGATGCGTGCCTTCGGACCCTGCTCGACCGCATGGCCGAGGTACATCACCAGCACGTCGTGCGCGATGTGGCGCACCACGCCGAGGTCGTGCGAGATGAACAGGTAGGACAGTCCCAGTTCGGCCTGCAAGTCCGCGAGCAGATTCAGCACCTGCGCCTGGATGGACACGTCGAGCGCCGACACCGGCTCGTCGGCCACCAGCAGGCGCGGATCGAGCATCAGCGCACGCGCGATCGCGATGCGCTGGCGCTGTCCGCCCGAGAACATGTGGGGATAGCGATTGGCGTACTCGGGCCGCAGCCCGACGCGCGCCAGCATGTCGCGGGCCTTGGCGGCGCGCTCCGACTTGCCCAGCGTCGTGTTGATCGCCAGCGGATCTTCGAGCACGGCCGAGATCTTCTTGCGCGGATTGAGCGATCCGTAGGGGTTCTGGAACACCAGTTGCACGGCCTGCCGCAACTCGCGCCGCCGCTCGGACGGCGGATTCACCGCATCGTTGCCCACGAGCGTCAGCGAGCCGGCCGTCGGCTTCTCGATCAGCGCGACCATGCGCGCCAGCGTCGACTTGCCGCAGCCCGATTCGCCGACCACCGCGAGGGTGCGCCCCTTCTCCAGCCTGAACGAAATGTCGCCGACCGCCTGCAGATGGGCAGGCGCGCGGAACAGACCGCGTCGCACCGAATAGACGCGCTGCAGGTTCTGCGCCTCCACGACGACGTCGTTCATCGCACGAACTCCACCACCTGTGCGCCGTCACGGGCCAGCGCTTCGTCGCGACGCGGATCGCCCAGCGCGTAGTGGCAGCGCACCTGCCCGCCCATCCAGTCGCGCAAGGCCGGTCGCACGGCGCGCGAATGCGCGGTCGCGTAGCCGCATCGCGGCGCGAAGAGGCAACCGGCAGGCCGGTCGTGCACGCCCGGCACCACGCCCGAAATGGTGGCGAGGCGGCCTTCCCCTGCGGTGCGCTCCGGCAGCGCCGCAAGCAAGGCGGCGGTGTACGGATGCTGCGGCGCGGCGAAGAGCTCGGACACGCTGCGCTCTTCCATCACCTGGCCCGCATACATCACGGCCACGCGCTGCGCCATCTCGCTGACGACGCCCATGTTGTGCGTGATCAGCACCAGACCCATGCCGCGCTCTTTCTGCAGGCTGCGCAACAGGTCGAGGATCTGGGCCTGGATGGTCACATCGAGTGCGGTGGTCGGCTCGTCGGCAATCAGCAGGCGCGGATTGCAAGCAATCGCCATCGCGATCATCACGCGCTGGTTCATGCCGCCCGAAAGTTGATGCGGATAGCTGTTGAGGCGCGTCGAAGCCGCAGGGATGCCCACCTGCTCGAGCAACCCGGTCGCACGCTTCTTCGCCTCGCGCTTGTCGAGGTTGAGGTGCAGTCGCAGCGTCTCCATCAGCTGCCAGCCGATGGTGAAGCAGGGGTTGAGGCTGGTCGTCGGCTCCTGGAAGATCATCGCGACATCCTTGCCGACGAGCTTGCGCCGCTCGCGATCGGAGATGCCGAGCAGGTCCTGGCCGGCGAAGCGCAGATGCTCTGCGCGCACGCGGCCGGGCCAGGCGATGAGGCCCATCAGCGCCATCATCGTCACGCTCTTGCCCGAGCCCGATTCGCCGACGATGCCGAGCACCTCGCCCTCCTCCAGGCGAAGTGTCACGCCGTCGACGGCATGCAACGTGCCGCCTTGCGTGGGGAACTCCACGTGTAGATCGCGAATGTCAAGCAGCGGCATCAGCACTCCTCGCAGGCGCACCCGCGGCAACAAGGGCCAGAAACCCCGCGGAGCCGGCTCCGCCGGATCGCCGGGGTTGCCCCCGGAGGGGGGTGCAGAGCCACACGAAGTGGGCGAGGCTGGGGGCGAGCTTCATGCTTAGCGTTTCAGCTTGGGATCGAGGGAGTCACGCAAGCCATCGCCCAGCAGGTTGAATGCAAGTACGGCGGCAAGGATCGCGAGCCCAGGAAAAGTGACGACCCACCACGCGCGCAGCACGAACTCGCGTGCGTCGGCGAGCATGGTTCCCCACTCCGGGGACGGGGGCTGCGCGCCCAGGCCGAGAAAGCCGAGGGCTGCCGCGTCGAGGATGGCGGTCGAGATGCCCAGCGAAGCTTGAACGATCAGGGGCGCGGCGCAATTGGGCAGTACCTCGCGGAACATCAGCCGTAGCGTGCCCGCACCACTCACGCGTGCGGCCGTTACGTAATCACGCGAGACCTCGGAGATCACGGCGGCGCGCGTGATGCGAACGTAATGCGGCAGCACCACGATCGCGACCGCAAGCATCGCGTTGATCAGCCCCGGCCCGAGGATCGCGACGATCACGATCGCAAGCAGCAGGCTCGGCAGCGTGAGGATCACGTCCATGAACCGCATGATCGCGATCTCGAGCACGCCCCGGAAGAAGCCGGCGATCAGCCCCAGCGCAATGCCGACCGCGACCGAGATCGCAACCACCGCGATCCCGATCGACAGCGAGAGCCGCGAGCCGTACATGAGTCGCGAGAGGATGTCTCGCCCAATGGCATCGGTGCCGAGGATGTGCGTGATCGAGCCGCCCTCCTGCCAAGCCGGCGGCCGGAGGAAAGCGGTGCTGTCGGTCTGGTTGGGCGCATGCGGCGCGATCCACGGCGCGAACAAGGCCACCAGCAGCAGGAAGACGACCACGCCCAGCCCGATGACCGCGCCGCGATTGGCCGAGAACGAACCCCAGAACTCGCGCCAGGGACCGGGCGGCGCAGTGCTTTTCTCGACGGGGACCACTGTGGTACTCGGAGCGCTCATCGTGCCTGCCTGATGCGAGGGTTGATGAAACCGTAGGCCAGGTCGACCACGACGTTGACCACCATCACGATCACGCCGAGCAGCAGCATGCCGCCCTGCAGCACCGGATAGTCGCGCCGGCCGATGGCTTCGATCAGCCACTTGCCGACGCCCGGCCAGGAAAAGATGGTTTCGGTCAGGATGGCGCCGGTAAAGAGCACGCCGACCTGCAGGCCGATCACCGTGACCACCGGAATCAACGCGTTGCGCAGCGCATGCACGCCGACCACGCGAAGCGGGGCCAGGCCCTTCGCCCGCGCGGTGCGGATGTAGTCCTCGCCGAGCACTTCGAGCATGGCCGACCGCGTCATGCGCGCGATCACCGCCAGCGTGTTGGTGCCGAGCACGATGGCCGGCAGGATCAGGTGCTGCAGCGCCGACAGGAATGCACCCTTTTCATCCGACAGCAGCGAATCGATCAGCAGGAAGCCCGTGACCGGCTCGATGTAGTACTGCACCGCGATGCGACCCGAGACCGGTGTCCATCCCAGCTGCACCGAGAAGAACAGGATCAGCAAAAGCCCCCACCAGAAGATAGGCATTGAATAGCCGGTGAGCGAAGTGGCCATCACGCCGTGGTCGAACAGCGAGTTGCGCTTGACCGCCGCGATGATGCCGGCCGGAATGCCGAGCAGCAGCGCAAACAGGATGGCGCAGACAGCCAGCTCGACCGTGGCCGGAAACAGCGAGAGAAACTCGCTCATCACCGGCTCCTGCGTGATGACGGACTTGCCCAGGTCGCCGTGCATCACGCGCTCGATGTAGATGCCGTATTGCGTGAAGAGCGGTTTGTCGAGGCCGTAGTCCTTCAGCAATTGCGCATGACGCACCGGATCGATGCCGCGCTCGCCCGCGAGCGTCTCGATGGGGTCGCCCGGCACCAGCCGGATCAGGAAAAACGCGAGCAGCGTCATGCCGATGAAGGTCGGCACGAGAAGGCTGGCGCGTGTCAGTATGAATCGGAACATGTCAGTCCCAATATGCAAGAGCGATGCCGGGTCCGGTCCCCGGCCGAACCCTTACTTCTACTTCTTGAGGTCGCGCAGTTCGCGGCGCAGGATCTTGCCCACCGGTGTCTTGGGCAGGTCGGTACGGAACTCGATCACGCGCGGCTGCTTGTAGCCGGTGAGGTTCGCCCGGCAGAACTCGCGCACCTCGGCTTCGGTGAGGTCGGGGTTCTTCTTGACGATCACGAGCTTCACGGCCTCGCCGGTCTTGTCGTCGGCAATGCCGACCGCGGCGCATTCGAGCACGCCCGGAATCTGTGCGACCACATCCTCGATCTCGTTGGGATACACGTTGAAGCCCGAGACCAGGATCATGTCCTTCTTGCGGTCGACGATCTTGAAATAGCCCCGCTCGTCGACCACGCCGACGTCGCCGGTCTTGAAGTAGCCATCGGCCGTCATGACTTTCGCCGTTTCGTCGGGCCGCTGCCAGTAGCCGGCCATCACCTGCGGGCCCTTGACGGCGACTTCGCCTGCCTGGCCGGGCGCCACTTCGTGGCCGTCATCGTCGAGTAGCTTCACGTAGGTGCTGGGCAAGGGCACGCCGATGGTGCCCGTGTAGGCGATGCTCGTCGTCGGATTGCAGGTGACCGACGGCGATGTCTCCGAGAGACCATAGCCTTCGCAGATCGGGCAACCCGTCTTGTCGAGCCACAGCTTGGCCACCGCGCCCTGCACCGCCATGCCGCCACCCACCGAGACCTTCAGGTTCTTCCAGTTGACGGTGTTGAAGTCGGGATGGTTCGCGAGGCCGTTGAACAGCGTGTTGACGGCCGGGAAGCTGTGGAAGGTGTGCTTCGACAACTCCTTCAGCACGCCCGCGATGTCGCGCGGATTCGGGATCAGGATCAGCTTTCCGCCCGTGCGCATGCTCAGCATCATGTTCACCGTGAAGGCGAAGATGTGATACAGCGGCAACGCGCAGACGCTGGTCGGCTGCTCGCTGGCCGGCACCTTCTGCATGACGGGCTCATTCCAGGCTTCGGACTGCAGCACGTTGGCGATCACGTTGCGATGGAGCAGCACCGCGCCCTTCGAGACGCCCGTGGTGCCGCCGGTGTATTGCAGCACCGCGACATCGTCGGGGCCGATCGCCGCGGGCTTGACCGGGCGTGACGCGCCTTTTTCAAGCGCGTCGTTGAAGCGCACCGCGCCGGGCAGGCTGTACTCGGGCACCATCTTCTTGATGCTGCGCACGACATAGTTGACCAGGGCGCCCTTCAGCAGGCCGAGGCGATCGCCCATCGAGGCCAGGACGATGTGCTTGACCGGCGTGGCCGCGAGGCATTGCTGCAGCGTGGTGCCGAAGTTCTCCATGATGACGATGGCCTTGGCGCCCGAATCCTTGAGCTGATGCTCCAGTTCCCGCGGCGTGTAGAGCGGATTCACGTTGACCAGGATCAGGCCGGCGCGCAGTAGGCCCGCGACCGCGATCGGGTACTGCGGGCAGTTGGGCATCATCACCGCGACACGGTCGCCCTTGGCGAGGCCCAGCCCCTGGAGGTAGCCGGCGAATGCGCGGCTCTGCAGGTCGACTTCCGCGTAGCTGACGTCCTTGCCCATGAAGCTGTAGGCCGTGCGGTCGGCGTACTTGGAAAAGCTTTCTTCCATGAGCGCGACCAGCGAGGGGTAGTGCGAGGCGTCGATGTCGGCGGGCACGCCTTGCGGATAGCTGCCAAGCCAGGGGCGATCAATCACTTCAGTCTCCAGTGCGAAATCTTTGTAACGAAATTTGCCGCCATCGTAACTTGGGCGTCGGATGCGGCACGGGCCGCGACACTGCGCGGCCCGTGGTTTCTTGAAGCGGCGCCGGAATTTACTCGATCGCCTTGGCCATGTCCTCGACCACCTTCTTGGCGTCGCCGAAGACCATCATGGTCTTGTCCATGTAGAACAGTTCGTTGTCCAGGCCCGCATAGCCCGCGGCCATCGAGCGCTTGTTCACGATCACCGTCTTGGCCTTGTAGGCCTCCAGGATCGGCATGCCGTAGATCGGCGTGCCCTTCTGCAGCGCCGCCGGGTTCACCACGTCGTTGGCGCCCAGGATGATCGCGACGTCGGCCTGGCCGAACTCGCCGTTGATGTCCTCCATCTCGAAGACCTGGTCGTAGGGCACCTCGGCCTCGGCCAACAGCACGTTCATGTGACCCGGCATGCGGCCTGCCACCGGATGGATCGCGTACTTGACCGTCACTCCATGCTCGGTGAGCTTGGCCGCGAGTTCCTTGACCGCGTGCTGGGCCCGCGCCACGGCGAGACCGTAGCCCGGCACGATGATCACCGTCTCTGCATTGCTCAAGACGAAGGCCGCGTCGTCCGCGCTGCCGCTCTTGACCGGACGCTGCTCCTTCGCGCCGGTGGCGGCGCTCGCCGCCTCGCCGCCGAAGCCGCCCAGGATCACGTTGAAGAACGAGCGGTTCATCGCCTTGCACATGATGTAGCTCAGGATCGCACCGGAGGAACCCACGAGGCTCCCCGCCACGATCAGCATCGCGTTGTTCAGGCTGAAGCCGATGCCCGCGGCCGCCCAGCCCGAGTAGCTGTTGAGCATCGACACCACCACGGGCATGTCCGCCCCGCCGATCGGGATGATGATGAGAACGCCCATCACGAAGGCCAGCACCAGCATCGCGAGGAAGGCCGCCCAGCTCTCGGTGGCCATGTAGAGCAGGCCCAGCGCGATGGTCAGCAGGCCCAGCACGAGGTTGAGCATGTGCTGGCCCTTGAACTGCACCGGAGCGCCCTGGAACAGGCGGAACTTGTACTTGCCCGAGAGCTTGCCGAAGGCGATCACCGAGCCGCTGAAGGTGATGGCGCCGATGGCCGCCCCGAGGAAGAGCTCCAGCCGGTTGCCCGCAGGGATCGCATAGCGCAGGAAGCCGTCCACGATCATCGCGCCCTCGGGCGTGTTGACCGTGCCGCTCGCCGCCACCGGCAGCGGGGTGATGCCGAAGGCCCAGGGCTCCACGACGGCTGCCACGGCGATGAAGACAGCGGCGAGACCGATCATGCTGTGGAAGAACGCGACCAGTTCGGGCATCTGCGTCATCTCGACGGTCTTGGCGCGGTAGGCGCCGTAGCCGCCGCCGACCACCAGCCCGAGCAGCACCCAGGCCATGCCGATCATCCTGCCGCCGGAGAGCTGCACGATCAGCGCGGCGGTGGTGAGGATGGCAATCGCCATGCCGACCATGCCGAAGAGGTTGCCCCGGATGGAGGTGGTGGGGTGGCTGAGGCCCTTGAGGGCCTGGATGAAGCAGACCGAGGCGATCAGGTACAGCAGCGTGACGACATTCATCGACATGTCAGTGCCCCTTCGCCGTGGCTTCACCGGCCGCAGGCAGCTTCTTGTCCTTCTTCTTGAACATCTCCAGCATCCGCCGGGTGACCAGGAAGCCGCCGAAGACGTTCACTGCCGCCAGCGCCACGGCCAGCACGCCCATGGTCTTGCCCAGGCCGGTCTCGGTGAGCGCTGCCGCCAGCATGGCACCAACGATCACGATCGCCGAGATGGCATTGGTGACCGCCATCAGCGGCGTGTGCAGCGCCGGGGTGACGGTCCACACCACGTGGTAGCCGACATAGATGGCCAGCACGAAGATGATCAGGTTGATGACGGTGTGTGAGACGGGATCCATGGCTGCTTCTCCTCGCTTGTTCGCTGTTCTCTGTTGGCTTGCTTGGCTTTACTTCTTGGTGACCTGGCCGTCCTGCGCCATGCGGCAGGCCGCCACGATGTCGTCCTCCAGGTCGATCTTCAGCGCGCCTTCCTTGGTCACGATGAGCTTGAGGAAGTCGAGCACGTTGCGCGCATAGAGCGAGGAGGCGTCCGCCGCGACGAGCGCCGCGAGGTTGGTCTCGCCGACGATCGTCACGCCGTGCTTGACCACCGTCTTGTCGGCCTCCGACAGCGGGCAGTTGCCGCCCACGCCGTCGGGGCCCTTGCCCGCGGCGATGTCGACGATGACCGAGCCCGGCTTCATCGACTTGACCATGTCCTCGGTGATGAGGGTGGGTGCGGCGCGGCCCGGGATCAGCGCGGTGCTGATCACTACATCGGCCTGCGCCACGCGCTTGGCGACCTCGACCTGCTGGCGCGCGAGCCAGCTCGGGGGCATCGGCTTGGCGTAGCCACCGACGCCGACGGCCGCTTCCTTCTCTTCATCGGTGTCGTAGGACACCTCGATGAACTTGCCGCCGAGCGATTCGATCTGCTCCTTGACCGAAGGGCGCACGTCGGAAGCTTCGATGACGGCGCCCAGGCGCTTGGCGGTGGCAATGGCCTGCAGGCCGGCCACGCCGACGCCCAGGATCACGACCCGCGCGGCCTTCACAGTGCCTGCAGCAGTCATCAGCATCGGGAAGAAGCGCTGATAGCGATCGGCCGCGATCATCACGGCTTTGTAGCCCGCGATGTTGGCTTGTGAGGACAGCACGTCCATGCTCTGCGCGCGCGTGGTGCGCGGGGCGGCTTCAAGGGCGAAGGCGGTGAGGCCCGCGGTCGCGAGGCGCTGCAGGCCGGCTGCATCGAAGGGGTTGAGCATGCCGATCACGACGGTGCCCGGTTTCATGAGGGCGAGCTCGTTGTCGAAGGGCGAGCGCACCTTCAGCACGATGTCGGCGCCGAAGGCACCGGACTGGTCGGTGATCTCGGCACCCGCTGCCTGGTAGGCCGCATCGGTGACGCTGGCGGCGACGCCGGCCCCCGACTGCACTCGGATGACATGGCCCTGGGCCACGAGCTTCTTCGCGGTCTCGGGAGTGACGGCGACACGGGTTTCGCCTAGCGCAGTTTCGGCCGGCACGCCTATCAGCATGGACTTCTCCTCAGGGCAGCATTGGAATTCGCGCCAGAGCTTACATGAAGAAGCGCCCCGCAAGTTACCCCTCAGGCGCACCTCCAACGAGGTGCCGGCGCGTCCCCCACTGTGCTGGACGCTACCAAATCGATAGCGGAATCGGGGAATGCACCCATTGATCGCGTGAACTAATCGCTATGCCGCAATCCGTGTCGATAGTTACACTCCGTCCCCGCGCGACCGATCGACAGACTTCGGCGCGCACATAACGAGATACAGGGAATGGAATGCGAATAGCAGCGCTTGACGATGAGGCGGTCCAGCTCGAGCTGATCCGTCTCACGATGGAAGGTATTGGCCACGAGTGCCATGGCTTCAGTGATGGAAAGTCACTGTTGCGCGATCTCCGTCAACAGACTTACGACCTACTGATCCTCGACTGGGCTCTCCCTGATGTGCAGGGGCCCCGCGTGGTGCGGTGGATCCGCGAAGACCTCAACAGCCGACTCCCCATTCTCTTCGTGACCAACCGGCGCGAAGAGAGCGACATGGTCGAGGGCCTGGCGGCAGGCGCGGATGATTTCATGGTCAAGCCGATCCGCGTGGCCGAATTGCAGGCCCGTGTCCAGGCGCTCCTGCGGCGTTCGTACCCTGCAAAGCACGAGGCCGACCTCGTCTTCGGGGCCTATCACTTCGTCCCGTCGACGCGCAGCCTGCGGGTCCATGGGAAGCCGACCGAACTGAGCCATCGCGAATACGAGTTGGCCCTGTTCCTCTTTCAGAACCTCGGCCGCCTGCTGTCGCGCGAACATCTTCGCGAGGCCGTCTGGGGCATGGGGTCCGAGTCACCCTCCCGATCGCTCGACACGCACATCTCGCGCCTTCGGGTGAAGCTCGACCTGGTACCGTCGAACGGCTTCCTGCTGTCGGCCGTCTACGGACTCGGCTACCGCCTCGAGTCGATCGACGCCGACGTGCTCGCCCCCCTCTACAACTCGCCGAGCGATTCGGAATGAGCTCCGATCGCCCCCGGCATGCGCCGGAGGGGACGGCGCAGCCGCCGCGGCCGCAACGTTGGCGGTGGATGCGGCGACGCGGCCCCTGGCTGCTGCTCGCAACGGCCCTCGTTTCGCTCGTCACCGTGCTCAGCCTGACCCGGCCGATGCCGCGCGCCGACCGGCTCCTTCAGAACAGTGCGCGCAGTGCGCTGGCCGCGGCGCCGTCGAAAGACATCGTGATCGTGGCCATCGACGAAAAGAGCCTCGACGCGATCGGCCCCTGGCCATAGCGGCGTGCGCAGCATGCCGGACTGCTGCGCGCCATCGCAGCCCAGTCGCCGAAGTGCATCGGCTTCGACGTGCTCTCGGCCGAACCTGACGCCGGCCATCCGGGTGACGACGAAAAGCTCGCGGCCGCCATCCGCGACAGCGCTTGCGTTGTGTTGCCGACGGCCCTCCGGACCTTCGGTCAGCGCTCGCGGGAAATGCTGCCAACACCGCTCCTGGCTGCAGCCGCCAGTGGAATCGGCCACGTGCATCTGTCGGTCGATCGGGATGGCCTCGCAGGCGGCGCCTTTCTCAACGAAGGATTCGCCGGTCACGCGCGCCCGCATTTCGTCGTCGCCCTGCGCGACGCCGCTGCCGCTCGTGCAGACGGACGCTCTCCCCCGCCGCAAGCGCTCCATACCGACGCCCCGGGACCGGACGCCGACGACCCGCAGGCCTGGCTGCGCGACGACCATGAGGTGATCATGTTCGCGCGGGGGCCTGAACGCTTCACGACCATCTCCTACATCGACGTTCTTCGCGGCAACGTGGATCCCGATGTGTTCCGCAACCGCTACGTGCTCGTGGGTGCGACAGCACCGGAACTCGGCGATGCGCATGCCAACGCCGCGCGGAACCGTCCCGGCCTCATGCCCGGCGTGGAGATCTTCGCCCACATGCTGCAGGCGACCCTTTCGGGTCAGCACGTCAAATTCGCGAAGCCCTGGCAGGACCTGATCTTCAACCTGGGGCCGCTGGTGGTGGCGCTTCTCGGCGCGATGTGGCTGAGGCCGATCGGCGTGATCGCGCTGGTTGCGGCCATGCTGGCCCTGCAGATGGGCCTCCTCGGACTGCCGACGATCAACGTGCTGTTCGCACCGGCCGCAGGCGTCGCGGGGCTTCTGGCCCTGTACCCGCTGTGGAGCCACATGCGGCTTTCCGCGGCGGTCCGATCCCTGCGCCGCGGTACCGAGGAACTGCTGGACGACGTCGGACGTCGCCACGTTCCCGAACAGCGCCACGTCGGCGACTTGCTCGATCGCCAGATGGACACCACCTGGGCGGCCGCGCGCCGCATGCGCGACGTGCATCGCTTCGTCCGCGACGGCATCGACCACCTGCCCGACCCGACCCTCACCCTGAGCACCGACGGCCGCGTGGTCCTCGCCAACGTCGCGGCGCAACGCTACTGGCAGCGCGGCCCGAGCGGCATCACGGGCCAGGACGCCCATGGGCTGATGTCCGGCGTCCGTTGGCGCACCACCGGCGCGCCGATGATGCCGAGGGGCGCGCTGCTCGGCGAACTTCTCCCGATCATGGGCGAGGGCGAGGATGCCCGCGGCAAGGCCGTCCTGCTGCGATGCGTTCCCTTCTTCGACGCCGGCAACGAACACGCCGGCTGGATGGTCTCGCTGGTCGACATCACGGAAATGCGCCGGGCGCAGAGCCTGCGCGACGAGGCGTTGCGCTTCATCTCGCACGACGCGCGCGAGCCCAACGCGACCATCATCACCATCATCGAACTCGCGCGCGAGCGGCCCGAGACGTTCGCGGACGGCTCACTGCTCGACCGCATCGAGCGTCAGGCGCGCACCGCGCTCGAACTGGCGGACGGGTTCGTGAATCTGGCACGCGCCGAGGCGGAGCCCTTCCGCCCTGAAGGGCTCGACCTCGTCACACTGCTCCAACAGACCATCGACAACGGCTGGGCGCGGGCGCACCGGCGGCAGGTGCGCATCGTGCTGTTCGACGCACCGGAACAGGCGCTGTGCATCGTCGACCGCAACTTGCTGTCACGGGCATTCGCGAACGTGCTCGGCAACGCGCTCAAATACTCCCCGCAAGGCGCCGACGTCGAATGCAGCGTGCAGGCAGACGAACGGCACTGGCGCGTGGCGTTCCGCGACCACGGGCCCGGCATTCCGGTCGAGCTACAGTCGCAGCTGTTTCAACCTTTCCACCGGCTGAACCACGAGGCCTATCCCGACGTCGACGGTGTCGGACTCGGGCTGCTGCTGGTGCGAACGGTGGTTCATCGGCACGGCGGCACGATCGAGGTCGACAGCGCGGAGGGTTCGGGCTGTACCGTCACGCTGGTGCTTCCGAAACCGACCGTCCCCGAGCTCCAATCGCTCGCGACCGACACGGAAGCGTCTCACGAGGAATCCTGAAGATGGCAGAACGCTGGAAACCCAATGTCACCGTCGCCGCGGTGATCGAGCAGGACGGACGCTTCCTGCTCGTCGAAGAAGAATCCGCCGACGGCCTCCGCCTGAACACGCCCGCCGGCCATCTCGATCCAGGCGAATCACCGGCCGCAGGCTGCGTGCGCGAGACCCTCGAAGAAACCGCCCACCACTTCGCGCCGACAGCCTTGATCGGCATCTACATGGCCCGCGCGCGCGGAGAGGAAGACATCACCTACCTGCGCTTCGCATTCACCGGCACCCTGGGCGCGTTCGAGCCGCACCGCGCGCTGGACCACGGCATCGTCCGCACGCTGTGGATGACACCCGACGAGATCCGAGCCAGCACCGCGCGCCATCGCAGCCCCTTGCTGCTTCAGTGCGTGGAAGACTACCTGGCAGGCAAGCGCTACCCCCTGGAACTCATCCACGTCCACGCATCGGTGTAGCAGCCCATTCGCGAAACACCGCGGAACCGGCTCCGCCGGGCCGCCGGTGTTGCCCCCGGTAGGGGGTAGGCGAAGCGACACGAAGTGCGCACAGCCTGGGGGCGAGCTCAGGACACCGCGGAACCGGCTTTGCCGGGCTGCCAGTGTTGCCCCCGGCAGGGGGTTAGCGAAGCGACACGAAGTGCGCGGAGCTTGGGGGCGAGTTCAGGATGACTCCACCGCCAAGGCAGACCTCGCCGTCATAGAGCACCGCCGACTGTCCGGGTGTCACAGCCCATTGAGGCTCCGCGAAATCCAGACGGAAGGCACCGTTGGCGCCATCGAGAAGATCGCAGGCCGCATCCGCCTGCCGATACCGCGACTTGGCCCCATAAGCCCCGGCCACCGGCGCCTCGCCCGCGACCCAGCTGGCGTCGTCCGCTTCGAGCGCCGGTGACAGCAGCCACGGATGGTCATGGCCCTGCACCACCCACAGCGTATTGCTTTCCACGTCCTTGCGCGCCACGAACCACGGCGAATGGTCCCCTGCGCCGCGCTGCGCACCCTTGGCCTTGATGCCGCCGATGCCCAGCCCCTGGCGCTGACCGAGCGTGTAGAAGCTCAGCCCCTGGTGCTCGCCGATCTGGCGGCCGCGCTCGTCGCGGATGGGGCCCGGTTCCTTCGAGATGTAGCGATTGAGAAACTCGCGGAACGGCCTTTCACCGATGAAGCAGATGCCGGTCGAGTCCTTCTTCTTCGCGTTGGGCAGGCCGATCTCGTCAGCGATGCGGCGCACTTCGGTCTTGTGCAGTTCGCCGACCGGAAACAGCGTCTTCGACAGCTGCTGCTGGTTCAGCCGGTGCAGGAAATAGCTCTGGTCCTTGGCCGGGTCGAGGCCCTTGAGCAATTCGTGCCGGCCCGTTGCGTCGTTCCGGCGGACGCGGGCGTAGTGGCCCGTGGCGATCTTCTCCGCACCCAGCCGCATGGCATGGTCGAGGAAGGCCTTGAACTTGATCTCGGCGTTGCACAGCACATCGGGATTGGGCGTGCGCCCGGCCTGGTACTCGCGCAGGAACTCCGCGAACACACGGTCCTTGTAGTCCGCCGCGAAGTTGACGTGCTCAATCTCGATGCCCAGCACGTCGGCCACGCTGGCCGCGTCGATGAAGTCGATGTTCGACGAACAGTACTCGCTGTCGTCATCATCCTCCCAGTTCTTCATGAAGATGCCGACCACTTCGTGGCCTTGCTCCTTCAGCAGATGCGCCGTGACCGCGGAATCCACCCCGCCGCTCAGGCCCACCACGATGCGCTGCTTTTTCATAGGGAGCGGATTGTCCCAGCACCTGCAAGCCGTTGCCCGCATCCGGGAAATCACCGAGAGGCCGGGGCGTCCGCGTCGCCTGGGGGCTTTCACAATGGACTGCCCAACCGGAGACAACCATGGCCCCCTCCTCCTCCAGCGCCACGCCCTGGACGAAGTCCTATCCGAGCGGCATGCGCTGGGATGCCGAGCTCCCGACCCGACCGGTGCAGCAGATCCTCGACGAAGCCGTGGCGCAATGGCCCGACCGGCCCGCCATCGAGTTCATGGGCCAGGTCCTCAGCTACCGCGAATTCGGCGAGGCCGTGGACCATGCGGCCACGGGCCTGCGGGCACTGGGCGTCGGGCCCGGCGTGCACGTCGGGCTGTACCTGCCGAATACGCCGCACTACCCCATTTCGTTCTTCGCGATCCTGAAGGCCGGTGGCACGGTGGTGAACTATTCGCCACTGGACGCCGAGCGGGTGCTCGCCCACAAGATCGAGGACAGCCGGACCGACTTCCTCGTGACGCTGGACCTCGCCGCGCTCTATCCGCAGATGGCGCGCCTGATCGGCAATTCGCGCCTGAAGAAGCTGATCGTCGGCAGCCTCACGGACTACGGTGCCGCGCGCGAGGCGGTCCGGGCGCATCTGCAGGGCGCGGGCCAGCTGGCGGCGGGGCACATGTCCTTCACGCAGCTCCTGGAGAACGATGGCCGCTACGAGCCGCACGTGGTGCGATCGGTCGACGACGAGATCGTCGTGCTCCAGTACACCGGCGGCACCACCGGCCTGCCGAAGGGCGCCATGCTCACGCATACCAACCTGTCGTCGGCCTGTGCGCAGTACCTCGAATCGACCGGCGGCGATCCGCCGATCCTGGACCACGGCGTGGAGCGCGTGCTGGCCGTGCTGCCGCTGTTCCACATCTATGCGCTCAGCGTGAACATGATGCTCGGCATACGACTGGGCGCATTGCTCGTGCTCCACACGCGCTTCGACCTCGATGCGGTGATGAAGGACCTCGCGGCCAAGAAGATCACCGTGTTTCCCGGCGTGCCGACGATGTTCACGGCGATCATCAACCATCCGAAGGCCCATGAGACCGACCTGCGATCGCTGAAATTCTGCGGCTCCGGCGGCGCGCCCCTGCCGGTGGAAGTGGAGCACCGCTTCTTCGAGCTCACCGGCTGCCACCTCAACGAAGGCTGGGGCATGACCGAGACCTCGCCGACCGGCACCTTTACGCCCGCGCGTGGCATTCGCAAGGACGGCTCCTGCGGCATGCCGCTGCCCGGCATCCACATCAAGCTTGTGAGTCTGGACGATCCCGCGAAGGAGGCCGCCATCGGCGAACCGGGCGAGCTGTGCATCAAGGGCCCCAACGTCATGAAGGGCTATTGGAACAACGAGGCGGCCACCGCGGCGTCGATGACGCCCGACGGCTACTTCAAGAGCGGCGACGTGGCGAAGATGGATGCCGACGGCTTCTTCTACATCGTCGACCGCACCAAGGACATGCTGCTGTGCGGCGGCTACAACGTCTATCCGCGCGTGCTGGAGGAAGCGATGTACGAGCATCCGGACATCGCCGAGGTGTGCGTCATCGGCATTCCCGACGAATACCGCGGCCAGTCGCCCAAGGCCTTCATCAAGCTCAAGCAGGGCGCGACCGGCTTGACGCTCGACGCGCTCAAGCTGTTCCTGAAGGACCGCCTCGGCAAGCACGAGATGGTGGGCGCGATCGAGATCCGCGACGAGCTTCCCAAGACGGCCGTGGGCAAGCTGTCGAAGAAGGACCTGGTCGACGAGGAAGAACGCAAGCGGAGCCAGGCGGCTCCCGCAAGGAGCGCCCCATGATTCACCTCAGCGGCATGGACGCGTCGTTCCTGCACCTCGAAACACCCGAGTCGCCGATGCACGTCGGCAGCCTGCAGCTGCTCGACCTCCCGGCGGACTACGAGGGCGACTTCGCCGAGGACGCCAAGAAGTACCTCAGCGGCCGGCTGCACCTCGCGTCGGTGTTCGTGCGCAAGCTGACGATGATGCCCTTCGACCTGGCGAACCCGGTCTGGGTGGACGACGACGACCTGGACCTCGACCATCACATCCGCCACGTGATCATGCCGAGGCCGGGCACGATCGCGCAGCTGGAGCGACTCGTCGGCCGCCTGCATTCGACGCTGCTCGACCGCAGCCGGCCCTTGTGGGAGATCTACATCATCGAAGGCCTCCAGACGGGCCAGGTGGCGCTGTACAGCAAGATGCACCACGCCGCGATCGACGGACAGGCAGGCGTCGCCGTGGCCAAGGCGCTGTTCGACATTTCGGAGACGCCCTCGGTGGTCAAGACGCCGCGGCCCACGCGCCGGCGCGATTCGGCCCAGCTCGGCATGGCCGAGCTGGCGAGTGCGGCGCTCACCAACACCGTGCAGCAGTACGTGAAGCTCATCCAGTCGATCCCGACCACGGCGAAGGCCATCACGAGCGTCCTGATGCCGGTGTCCGAAGCGACCGGCAAGCGAAGCTTCGAGTTGCCCAAGGGCCTGAAGACCGCGCCGAAGACGCCGCTGAACGTGTCGATCACCAACCAGCGTTCGTTCGCGGGCCGGTCGGTGCCGCTGGCCGAGATCAAGCGGATGTCGAAGGCCACCGACACCAGTCTCAACGACGTGGTGCTGGCGATCTGCGCAGGTGCGCTCAGGCGCTACCTGGCGGACTATGGCTGCAAGCCCGACAAGCCGCTAGTCGCGGCGGTGCCCGTCTCGTTGCGCAGCGAAGGCAACACCGATCTCAACAACCAGGTGTCGACGATGCTGGTGAGCCTGGCCACCGACATCTCGGACCCGCTCGAGAGACTGGCTGCGATCCACGAATCGTCGAGCGAAGGAAAGAAGCTCACCGGCAATGTGAAGGCGGCGATACCGATGGACTTTCCGTCGCTCGGTATGCCGACGATCGTGTCGGGACTGGCGTCGCTCTATGGACGCTCTGGCCTCGCCGACAAGCTGCCGCCCATCGCCAATGTGGCGATCTCCAACGTGCCGGGGCCTTCGTTCCCGCTGTACTTCGCGGGCGCGAAGCTGGCGACCTACTTCCCGGTGTCGATCCCGGGGCACGGGCTCGCACTCAACATGACGGTGCAGAGCTACAACGGCTCATTGGAGTTCGGCCTGACCGCGTGCCGGCGCGCCGTGCCCGATGTGGCAGACCTGGCCGACTATGTCGTCGCGGAGCACAAGAAGCTGCTGTCGCTGGTGCTGCAACGCGAGGCTGAGACGCAGCCGAAGCCGGCCGAGGAGAAGGCGAAGGCTGCGCCGCCCAAGGCCGCCGCAGTGCCGGCAGCGGCACCTTCGAAGCCGGCGGCCAAGCGCAAGCCCGCGGCTAAGAAGACGCCGAAGAGGGCCGCACCATCGAAGTCAGCTCCGCCACGATCTCGTAAGAGCGCAGGCGCGCCTGATGGTCGAAGACCTGCGAGGTAATCATCAGCTCATCGGCGCCCGTCTGGTCTATAAATTCCTGCAGCCTGGCCTTGACCGTGGCGCGCGACCCCACAGCCGAACAGGACAGCACCGAATCGAGCAGGGCGTTCTCCGCCGGACCCACACGCTGGCGATAACCCTCGACCGGCGGCGGCAGCCGTCCAGGCCGTCCGCTGCGCAGGTTGACGAAGGCCTGCTGCCAGGAGGTCGCGCGGAACTCCGCCTCCTGATCCGTCTCGGCCGCGAACACGTTGAAGCCGAGCATCACGTAGGGCTTCGCAAGCTGCGCGGATGGCTTGAAGGTCTCGCGGTAGATGCGGATCGCCTGCATCAGTTGCTGCGGTGCGAAGTGCGACGCAAAGGCATAGGGCAAGCCCAGATGGGCCGCGAGCTGCGCGCCGAAGGTGCTCGAACCGAGGATCCACACCGGCACCTCGAGCCCCATTCCCGGCACGGCCCGCACCGGCTGCCGGGGTTCCTTGGACATGAAGTCCATCAGCTCGATCACGTCCTGCGGGAACCGGTCGGCATCGGATTGCAGGTCGCGCCGGAGCGCCTGCGCGGTGCGCTGGTCGGATCCGGGGGCGCGGCCGAGCCCGAGGTCGACGCGGCCCGGGTAGAGCGATTCGAGCGTGCCGAACTGCTCGGCGATGACCAGCGGCGAATGATTGGGCAGCATCACGCCGCCGGCGCCGATGCGAATGGTCGACGTGCCCGCGCCGATGTAGGCCAGCAGCACGGCGGTCGCCGCACTCGCGATGCCGGGCATGCCGTGGTGCTCTGCCAACCAGTAGCGGCGGTAGCCGAGCTTCTCGCCATGCTGCGCCAGGCTGAGCGAGTTGCGGAACGACTGCGCGGCGTCGCCACCTTCGGTGATAGGGGAAAGATCGAGGATCGAAAACGGTGTCATGCCGCTATCTTGGCCCGGATCCCATCGCTTCAAGTCACGAAGGGATATTCGCCCGGCAACGGGTAGTCTTGGCACATGACATTGCGTGCGTTCAGGTTCCTCGCAGCCCTGCTGCTGCTTGCGCTGGTCGGTTGCGGCTCACTTCCGGCCGACGTCCAGCGGACCGCCTCCTATGGCCTCCCGGCATCGCCCGACCAGAGCCCCCTCGCGCGGCTTGCGGCGGCACAGTTGCCGGCCGGCGCCCAGTCGGGCTTCCGGCTGCTGCCGCAGGGATCGTATGCGCTCGACGCCCGGCTGGCATTGATCCAGCGCGCCACGCGCACGCTGGACCTGCAGTACTACATCTGGGACAACGACGACTCGGGTCGCGCGATCTTCGGCGCGCTGAAGGACGCGGCCGAGCGGGGCGTGCGCGTGCGCCTGCTGCTGGACGACCTGAACACCGCAGGTGCGGAAGACCTGCTGCACGCCCTCTCCGGCGTGCCGAACATGGAGATCCGCCTGTTCAATCCGTTCTGCTGCGCCCGAGGCAGCCTGGCGGGGCGCATCGCGACTTCGCTAGGCGATCTTCCCCGGCTCGACCATCGCATGCACAACAAGCTGCTCATCGCCGATGGTGCCCTGGCCATGGTCGGCGGACGCAACATCGCCGACGCGTATTTCGCGCGCAACCCGGTCGCGAACTTCATCGACCTCGACGCGGTTGCGGCCGGCCGCGTGGTGCCGCAACTGGCGATGCTTTTCGATCGCTACTGGAACAGCGACGAGTCCTTTCCGGTGAGCTACTTTTCGGGTTCCCGCGACCGCAGTGCCTATCCGCTGTTGCTTCAACGACTTCCGCCGCCGGGCGCGCGCATAGTGCTCGACCTCCCCGAGAAGGACCTGCTCGACCAGGAGCCCGTCAGCACGGAACTCGATGCGAACCGGCTGACACTGTTGCCGGGCCTGGCCTATGCGGTGGCAGACCTCCCCTCCAAGCGCATCGAGACACCCGAGGAAGTGGAGGCCACCAGCCTGATGACGGGCGCGATGAGCCAGTTGCTCGGGACCCGCTCGGACCTGGTGGTGACATCGCCGTATTTCGTCCCGACCCGGATCGGCATGGGCGTCCTGCAGAGCCTGGAGCGCAAGGGCGTGCGCATGGTGCTCGTGACCAATTCGCTGCCTGCCACCGATTCGGCCTTCGTCTATTTCGGCTATGCGCGCTATCGACCCGCCATCGTGAAGACGGGTGTCGAACTGTACGAAGTCAGTGCGAGCACATCACCGACGTCGAAGGACAGCAAGCCGGTCTTCGGTGGCGGCTCTTCGCGCGGCCGCCTGCACGCGAAGCTGGCCGTCATCGACGAAGACGTCGTGCTGCTGGGCTCGCTCAACTTCGATCCCCGCTCGGCGCGCAGGAACACCGAACTGGGCGTTGCCGTGGACAGCCCCGCACTGGCGAAACAGGCGCTGCGCATCGTCGAGGCCATGAAGGCCGGGGCCTACCGCGTGAGGCTGGAGCCCGAAGGCGGCGCGCTCTCGTGGACACCGCCCAATGAGGACGACGACCATGCGCTTGAAGTGGAGCCCGGCGTGTCGCCATTGAACGCGCTTCAGCGGCTCCTGCTGAACCCGCTGGTGCCCGAAGACCTGCTCTGAGAGCCGTTCCGCGGCGGATTCAGGCCAGGGCCTTGGCCTTCAGTCTTGCAAATTCGTCCTGGTTGATCGTGCCCGCGTCCAGCAGCGCCTTGGCGTCCGCAATCTGCTCCGCGGGCGACTTGCCCGCCACTTCGCGGATGTACGCATCGGTGTCGGATTTGGCGCGCTGCATGCTCGCGCGCTGCCGCTCGGCCATGCCCCTGCCGCGCGCGACGATGTAGACGATGGCGGTCAGCCCCGGCAGGAAGATCAGGCCGATGAGCCACAACACCTTGGACCCGCCGCCCAGCTCCGAATCCCGGAACAGGTCGACGACGATCTGAAAGAGGATCAGCAGGTAGGCGATCAACACGAAGGTCGACAGCATCAACAGAATCAGATCCCAGAAATTGCTCATTTCACTTCCTCTCGTAGTTATCGGGTTTGAAAAGCGGCAAGGGCCGTGTCAGCGCGGTCGCGCCGTCGCCTTGTTGGTCCAGGAGCGCAGCAGTCCCAGGACGAAGCCGCCCGTGAACATGCCGAGTACGTAGACGAGGAACACCAGCACCGAGATCGGCAGCGTGACGCTCATCGAGAACAGCGACACGGTCGCCGTCTCCAGGTTCTGGAACTTGAACAGGATCACGATGCCGGCAAAGATCGCGATCAGGACGATGTAGACATAGCGGTGCATGGGTTTCCTCCAGAACGAACAAGGGGTGGCGTACAGGCATCGACCATCGGCTACACGGTGAGCAAACCCGTCGCGAGCGCGTAGACCGCGACGACCGCCGCGATGGCGAACACGGCGAAGAAGATCATCTCGGGGAAGGTGAAGAGTTGCTGCTTCTGCTCGCGCCTGGCGAGAACGTAGAGGAAGGTTCCGGGCGCATAGAGGACTGCGGAAAACAGGAGGTACTTCGCGCCACCGGCATACAGCATGCCCGCGGCATAGACGACGGCGATCGCCCCCTGCACCCTGTCGGCCGAACGCCCCGGCTCCCCAGGCTTGTAGGTTTCGCCGGTCCACGCGAGCTTGAGGCCATATGCCGCAACGAGCAGATAGGGAATGAGCGTCATCGAACTGGTCATCTTGAGCGCCAGCGTGAAGGCGTACTCGGCGAACCAGGTCACGAGCAGGAAGGCCTGGATGACGATGTTGGTCAGCCACAGTGCCGCGGCAGGCGTGCCGTTGCTGTTCTCCCCCGCGAGGAAGCTCGGCATCGTCTTGTTCTTGGCTGCCGAATTCAGCACCTCGGCGGCGAGCAGCGACCACGACAGGTAGTTGCCGAGAATCGAGATGAGCAATCCGATGCTCACGAAGACCAGGCCCCAGGGGCCGACGATGGACGCCATCACGCCGGCCATTGCGGGCGTGGGAAGCGACGCCAGATCGGGACGCAGCATCACGCCATAGCAGAGCATCGTCACCATCACCAGCAGGCACAGAACGCCGAGGAAGCCGAGCACCGTCGCAATGCCGACATCCTCGCGCTTCTTCGCATAGCGCGAATAGACGCTGGCGCCTTCGATCCCCACGAACACGAACACCGTGACCAGCATCGTGTCGCGCACCTGGCCGGACAGGCTCGCCAGCGTTCGCTCCTCGCCGCCCCAGAAGTTCAGCGCAAAGATGTCGGCCTTGAAGCCGGCGATCGCGACGAAGATGAAGACGGCGATCGGGACGAGCTTGGCGACGGTCGCGATGGTGTTCAGTGCCGCGGCTTCCTTCACGCCGCGCAGGATCAGGACATGCACGCCCCACAGCACGATCGACGCGGTGAGGATGGCCACGGCGGTCGTGCCGTCGCCGAAGACCGGGAAGAACTGGCCCAGCGTCGCCTTGATGAGCACCAGGCACGCGACATCGGCGAGACAGCAACCGATCCAGTAGCCCACCGCCGAAGCGAAGCCGAGGTAGTTGCCGAAGCCCTCCTTGGCATAGGCATAGATGCCGGTGTCGAGATCGGGCCGTCGGCGGGCCAGCGTCTGGAACACGAACGCGAGCATCAGCATCCCGGTCCCGGCGATGGCCCATGCGACCAGGGCACCGAGCCCGCCGGTCGATCGCGCGAAGGCCGATGGAACGGCAAAGATGCCCGAACCGATCATCGATCCGACAACCAGCGCCGTGAGCGCGCCGCGCGAGAGTTGCTGGTCCTGGGGGGTGGTCATGCCGGGTCAGGGATCCAATCTTGGCGTCGGAGGTCCGGTTCTCGATGTCTGTTCACACACAGGCTGCCCCATGACAGGTGCGAACTAGCATCATTGGCGCTCGGGTCTTTGTCAAGTCTGCATAGGTCGGGTGAGAGGCTGCGCAACGCCACTGCGCCTCTGGTCTTTTCGTCCGGCTGCGTGGATGATGCTGCCCCAAAGGGCAATGGCGATTGCACGTTCGGGCAGTCGCGATGCCGGTGACCAATGTCATCATGCTTTCCCCTGACGAAGGAGATCGATCCATGACAACGACAACACAACGTCTCTCGCGTTTCGCGGCCTTCGCACTCGCGCTGCTGCTGGCGGCGTGCGCGGCACCGGGCTCGCAGTCCGATTCGATGGCGGTGCGACAGGGCGTGATCGAGCAGATCTCGCCGACGCAGATTCAATCCTCGCAACACACGGGTGTCGGCGCCGTGCTGGGCGGCCTTGCCGGCGTGGGCGTCGGAAGCCTGATCGGCGGCGGCACCGGGCGCGACGTGGCGATGGTCGTCGGCGCCATCGGCGGCACGCTCGGCGGTGCCGAGGTCGCGAGAAGGTATGACCAGCCCATCGCCGGCCAGCAGATCTTCGTTCGCACGACCAGCGGCGTCCTGGTCGAAGTGACGCAGCCTGCGACGCCGGGGCTCCGCGTCGGCCAGCGCGTCTACGTCGAAGGCAGGGGCGACGCCGCGCGCGTCATGCCGCAGGCGCAATGAACTGATCGCGCCGGCGTACGACGAGGCGCGATGCCGTCATGAAGGACGGCAAGAACGACGACAAGGCCTCGTCACCGGCACCATCATGATCGGGCGGCTCGCGCGATGACCTACCAGCTCGGGATGGTCCTGGCGCTTCTCGCGAGCGCGGTCACGATGTTCGCGATCAACCGGCCGCGCACCGACGTGGTCGCGCTCATCATGATGGCTGCGTTGCCCTTCACGGGCGTGGTCAGCATGCAGGAAGTGCTGGCAGGCTTTGCGGATCCCAACGTCGTGTTGATCGCGATGCTCTTCGTGATCGGCCAGGGCCTCGTACGGACCGGCGTGGCGCGACGGCTGGGCGACCTGCTGGTCGTGCGCGCAGGGCCGAACGAGACACGGCTCATCGCCTTGCTGATGGTGATCGTGGCGGGCGTCGGGTCCGTGATGAGCTCGACGGCGGTAGTCGCGATCTTCGTGCCCATCGTGCTGCGCATCGCCAGCAACACCGGGATCGCGGCGCGGCGGCTGATGATGCCGCTCAGCGTCGCTGCACTGATCAGCGGCACGATGACGCTGGTGGCGACGACGCCGAACCTGTTGATCCATGGCGAACTCGTGCGGGAAGGTTTCGAGGGCTTTCATTTCTTCAGCTTCACGCCCTTCGGCGTGCCACTGCTCGTAGTCGCCATCGTCTACATGCTGCTCACGCGCCGCTGGCTGGCTGGACCGCTGGGCCCCGCAATTCCGCCCAGCCGGCGAACCGGCCTCGGGCACTGGATCGAGGAATACGCATTGGCCGGCCGCGAACATCGTTTCCGGGTGACGCCTCTCTCTCCCGTGGCGGGCCGGATGCTCGACGAACTCGAGCTGGAGGACGTGCCCGGCGTCAACCTGCTCGCGATCGAGCGCAGCGACCGCTTCACCCGGAACCTGCTGCCTCCGAACATCCGGATCGAGGCGGGCGACGTGCTGTTCGTCGACGTCTCCAACCCGGCCGCCGACATCGACGATCTCAGCCGTCGGCTCGGGATGGAGCGCGTTCCCCTGGCCGGCGCCTACTTTTCCGATCACGTGCAGGACATCGGCATGGCCGAGGTGATGATCCCGCCGGGATCGGGCCTGATCGGGAAGACAGTGACCGAATCACGCCTGCGCGCCATCCATGATGTTTCCGTGATCGGCCTGAAGCGTGGCACGGAGCCGGTGGAGCACGGGGTGCTGCCCGAGCGCCTGAAGGCCGGCGACACCCTGCTCGTGGTCGGCATCTGGAAGGCCATCCGCAAGCTCAAGTCGGACATGGACCTCGTGATCTTCAACCTGCCCGCCGAGTTCGACGAGATCGCGCCGGCGGCTGCCCGGGCACCTTTCGCACTGTTTTCGCTCGCGCTCGTCGTGACCCTGATGGTCACCGGCGTGCTGCCCAACGTCCAGGCCGCACTGATCGGCTGCCTGCTGATGGGATTGTTCGGCTGCATGGATCTTTCGACCGCGTACCGATCGATCTACTGGCAGAGCCTGCTGCTCATCGTCGGCATGCTGCCGTTCTCGCTCGCGCTGCAGCGCACCGGCGGTGTCGACCTGGCCGCGCAGATGCTGCTGGCGCTTATCGGCGAGGCCAGTCCCCGTGCGGTGCTGGCCGCTATCTTCGTAGTGACGTCCGTGCTGGGGATGTTCATCTCGAACACCGCCACCGCAGTGCTGATGGCCCCGGTGGCCCTCGCCGTCGCCAAGCACTTGCAGGCGTCGCCCTATCCCTTCGCGATGACCGTGGCGCTGGCTGCCTCGGCCGCCTTCATGACGCCGGTGTCTTCGCCCGTCAACACGCTGGTGGTGGGCCCTGGCGACTACAGCTTCATGGACTTCGTGCGCATCGGCGTGCCGCTCGTCGTGCTGGTCATGCTGGTGAGTGTCCTGCTGGTCCCGTGGCTGCTGCCATTCAGGGCCTGATCGGATTTGTCTTTCGGAGGATTCCGATATTCGCGAATCACGCGATGCGTACGATCGGCCGCTGCCTGACCTGAACCGCACCGCGCAAGCCTCGTTCGCCTGAGTGCAAGCGACTCGACGTGATTGCCGCCATCTTCCGCGCCCTGAACGAGCGCACCTTCATCCTGCTGTCGGCCTGCCTTCTCACTTCGGCGGCCTGTCTCTCCGGCCTGTCGCCCGCGATGGATCCGCGTTGGATGTGCGCTGTGCTCGCAGCGCTCGGCATCACGAGCCTGGGGATGGCAGAGGTCGTGCGCACCCGGCGATTCCACCGCCGCGAGGACAAGCTCTACGCGATCCTCGACGCGGTGCCCCACATCCTGTTCTTCAAGGATCGGCACTTCCGCTACCAGTCCATCAACGCCGAATTCGAACGCATGTTCCGCGTCGACATGGACGCGGCGATCGGCAAGGACGACAGCGAACTCTTCGGACCGGATCTCTTCGATCGCTTTCGCGCGCAGGACAGGGAACTCCTGTCTTCGGGCGAGTCCCGCACCTACGACGAGGACATCCTGATCGACGGCGTGCCAAGGCACATCCAGTCGCGCAAACGACCGGTCTACGACCGCCGGGGAAAGCTGCATGGGCTGGTCGGGGTCACGATCGACGTGACGGAGCAGAAGCTGCTGCAGCATCGGCTCCAAGAAGCCAACGCGCGGCTCGACATGGCGCTGGAGGGCGCGCGCATGGGCACCTGGGAATGGAACGTCACCACCGGCGAAGTCCATGCCGACCCGCGCGCCCGGAAGATCCTGGGGCTGGCCGACGGCGCGCACGACCTGTCTTCCGTGTTTGCCAGGGTCCACCCTGAGGACGTCGACGCCATCAAGGGCCGCATGGCGACCTCGCGTTCGCGGCGGCAGATGGCTGCGGTCGAGTTTCGCGTCGTCGACGACGCGGGCGCGGAGCGATGGGTCGAAGGGTTCGCATCGCCGGACCGCTTGCGCGCGGGCAAGGTCTACGTGGTCGGCGTCAACCGTGACATCACCGAACGCCGCACACGTGAACTGGAACTGGCGGCGGCCAGGAGGGATCTGGCCGCAAAGGCCGAGGAAGCCCGTTCGGCCGTGGAAGCCAAGCGCGGATTCCTTGCGATGATGAGCCACGAGGTCCGCACGCCCCTGAACGGCATGCTGGGGATGATCGAGCTGGTGCTCGACGGTCATCTTGCCGAGGCGCAGCGCACGATGCTGGAGCGTTGTCGGGAATCGTCGATGGAACTGCTCACGATCATCAACGACCTGCTCGACTATTCGAAGATCCGTGCGCGCAAGCTCGACATCGAGAACCGGCCGCTGCGGCTCACGGCCCTCATCGAGGACGTCTGTGCGAACTTCACCGCGGAGATGTTGCGCAAGTCCGCCAGCCTGAGCTTCAGCGTCGATGCCCGCTTGCCGGCGCACATCATCGGCGACCCGGTGCGCCTGCGGCAGGTGCTGATGAACCTCGTCGGCAACGCCGTCAAGTTCACCGAGCGCGGCTTCGTGAAGGTCGAGGCCCGCAAGCGCCCGGGCGGACTGCTGGAGCTGACCGTCGAAGACACCGGCATCGGCATCGCCCCGGAGGCCATGGGCACGCTTTTCGACGCGTTCACGCAGGCAGACATCTCGACCACGCGCCGCTATGGCGGCACAGGGCTGGGCCTGACCATCGTGAAGCAACTGGTCGACCTGATGCAGGGCAGGGTCGAATGCGAAAGCGAAGCGGGTCGCGGGAGTCGCTTCACCGTCACGCTGCCGCTGCACCCTTGTGAGGTGGACACCGATCCTGCGGAGGAAGCCGGTCCCCCCGATGACGTTGCCCAGGGAGAAATCGTCCCCGTTGCGCGAGGAACGCGGCTTCTGCTTGCGGAAGATCATCCGGTCAACCGCGAAGTCATCACGCGTCAACTCGCCAAGCTCGGCTTTGCGTGCGATTGTGCGGAGGATGGCGAGGATGCGTGGGAGAGGCTGATGTCACCGGATGCGCGATACGCGATGCTGCTGACGGACTGCCGCATGCCACGGCTCGATGGCTATGAGCTCACCAGGCGCTTGCGCAATCACGAAGCAAGGCTTGCCCTGCCGCGATTGCCGATCATCGCCTTGACCGCGAATGCGCTGGAGGGCGATGCCGAACGCTGCATCGCGCTCGGAATGGATGCCTACCTGCCGAAGCCCTTGCAGATTCGTGATCTGCGTGACGCGTTGATCGAGATTCTGCAACTTGAACGCCCCGTGGCCGACGCCGCATCGGTGACGTTTGAAGCCTCGCAAGCCGTCACATCCGGGCCAGTCCTCGGCTATTCGACGCTCGCCAGACTTTGCAGGGGAAATGCCCCCGACATTGCTGAATTGCTCCGGACCTTCGCGGTCGCTACGTCAAAGGATCTTCAAGCCTTTGATCGCGCGACACTGGCAGGCGACCTGAGCACTCTGCAGCAGTTGGCGCACCGCTTGCGCTCAGGCTGCCGCCAACTCGATGAAACGGAGGCCGTCGCCTCACTGCAAGCGGTGGAACGACTCGAAGAGATCGACGAAGCGATCATTGCGGCAGCGCGGACAGACCTCGAATCGGCCCTCACGCGTGCGACGCACGCGTACGAGGACGCCGCAAATCAGCAATTCAGCCCGTGCTCACGCGAGTAGACGTAGATGTCGTAGTCGCTTCTCAACCCGAGCTTCAACATGGCCACGGTTTTCTGAGTGCTGACAGTCTTGACGCTGCGCGACAGCCTTTCGGAAATGCCGGATACGGTCAAACCGGACGCAAAGAGCCGAAGCACCTCGACTTCACGCGTCGACAAGGAGGCGGCGATGTCGCCGTTGATCTTCTGCGGATTCTGAAAAAGGCCCCTTCGGAACGAGGCGCTGACGTAGTCGCGGCCGCTGGCAACGGCATCGATGGCAAGGACGGTTTCCGTGATATCGGAGGACTTGTCGACCAGGCCGCGGATGCCCGCTTCCAGGATGCTGCCGTGGACGCCCACGTTGGCCATCATCGTGAGGACCACGATCGGCAGTTGCGGGAAGTCACGTCGAAGACGAAGAAGCAGGCTGAGCCCGTCGGCCACGCGCCCGCCCGGCATCGAGAAATCCGTGACCAGCAGGTCAAGCGGCACTTGCCTCAGTACATCCAACAACGAATCCGTCGAGTCGGCTTCGGCGACCACCGCGATGTCGCTTCTTTCCTTGAGCAACATGCGAACCCCACTGCGAATCAGGGGATGGTCATCGGCAATGGCAATACGCAAGGTCACGGAAATCGAACTGTCTCTTGGAAGTGGGGCTTGAAAAACGAGGGCCGAGCGCTCGAATTGACGGAGATGCGCTTCGCTCACGCAGGCGAAGATGCGTGACGCCGAACGTGGTCCGGCCAATCGTAGCGGGATTCAGAAAGGATGGATTTGCCTTGGCATCGGGCAGATGAATGCCTTCATCTACTGTGGAAAAGCACATATCCTACCAGCCAAAGGGAAGGGCGCAACGCCTTCGGACATGGCCGCGGGCAAGGGAGAAAAGTTGGTCGCGCGCTCCGAGCCGAAGACATTTCGGGATGCGCACCAATGCGCGGCGCGCCCGCTCCGTCGCGCTACTTGATCGCGATTGCGCCGGTCAGAAGGGAATGTCGTCGTCCATGTCGTCGAAGCCCGACGACGACTTGGCCGGTGCCTGGCGCGCTGCCGGCGCAGTCGCGCGGGGCGCTGCCGCGGGCGGACGCGAATAGCCGCCGCCTTGCGAGTAGCCACCGTCATCCTCGCCCGAGGGCGCGCCCTGGCCCTGGCGGCTGCCGAGCATCTGCATCTGGTCGACGCGGATGTCGGTCGCGTACTTCTCGACGCCGTCCTTGTCGGTGTACTTCCGTGTGCGGATCTGGCCTTCGACGTAGATCTGCGAGCCCTTGCGCAGGTATTGCGCGGCGATTTCGGCGAGCCGGCCATTGAACACGAGGCGGTGCCACTCGGTGGCCTCGCGCATTTCGCCGCTCTGCTTGTCCTTCCACTTGTCGGTGGTGGCCAGCGTCGCGTTGCACACCTGGTCGCCGCTCGGGAAAGTGCGTGTTTCCGGATCGCGTCCAAGATTGCCGACGAGGATGACTTTGTTGACCGATGCCATATGCGCTGCCCCTGAGATTTCCAGAAGTCCAAGAACGAGGATTGAACCAACAAGTCTACCTCGCCTCAGGCGGCCCGCACCCCGGCATGTGTGAGGGTGTAGAGCCCGACGTCCACCCGGCCGGCGAGAAAGCCGGCCTCGCAGTAGCACAGGTAGTACTCCCAGAGGCGCCGGAACGAGGTGTCGAAGCCGAGCGCTTCGATCTGCGGCCAGGCGCGCACGAAGCGCCGCCGCCATTCGGCGAGCGTCAGGGCATAGCTCTCGCCGAAGGACAGATCCTTCACCAGCTTGAGACCTGCCGCATCGGCATGCGCTTGCATTGCCCCCGGGGACGGCAGCATGCCCCCCGGAAAGATGAAGTGCTGGATGAAGTCGGCATGACGCCGGTAGTGGTCGAAGTGTTCGTCCGCGATGGTGATCACTTGCACGACGGCCTTTCCACCGGGGGCGAGGCGCCGACGGAGCGTCTCGAAATAGACGGGCCAGTAGCGTTCCCCCACGGCCTCGAGCATTTCGATGGAAACGATCCGGTCATGCTGGCCATCCGCGTCGCGATAGTCCTGCAGGCGTGCATCGACCTTCCCGGAGAGGCCCAGCTCGGACGCACGCTGCCGCGTGTGCGCCAGTTGTTGGGCGGACAGCGTCAACGCGGTGACGCGGACATCGCGACGGCGTGCGAGCTCCAATGCCAGGGCACCCCATCCGCAGCCGATTTCCAGCACGTTCGCGCCGTCCTCCATGTCGAGCAGTTCGACGATGCGTTGCAGCTTGAGCGCCTGCGCCGCCTCCAGGGTTTCGTTGCCCTGCGCGAAGAGCGCACTCGAATAGAGCATCTGCGGATCCAGCCATAGGCCGTAGAACGCATTGCCCAGGTCGTAATGGAATGCGATGTTCCGCCGGCTGCCGCGGCGCGAGTTGACGTTCGCGCGATGCATGAGACGGCCAAGCCATCGCGCCGGCCAGGAGGCGTCCAGCGTGCGTCCCCAGGCGGCTTCGTTGCCCAAGCCCAGTTCCAGCAGCGCGGCGAGGTCCGGGGTCGACCAATCGCCGTCCCGATAGGCTTCCGCGAGTCCGATGTCCCCTCGCAGCAGCAGGCGGGCGAGAGGCCGCCAACGGTGCAAGGTGATCGAGGCGTGCGGCCCCGCAAGCGCGCCGCGGCCGTCGATGCGACTGCCGTCGGGCAAGTCGATCGACAGCGTTCCGGCGTGCAGGTTCTTCAACAAGCGCTCCAGCAGCCGCCGCAAAGGCCGCCCGGCCAGCGTCGATGGGCGGAGCTCCTGCCGCGCGCTGCCCGGCTCCAGATCGTTCGATGGTTCCGAAGATGCGCTCATCGTTCCACCGGCTCCACGTTGGTGACAGCCCGCTCCGGCACGGGCGGGCGCCGATGCAGGCGAGCGCCCTTCAGCCAGAGACGCAGGGCCTCCCAGCGAATGGCACCCGCGACCTTGAGCGTGAGCCATGGATGCGTCAGGAAAACGCGCGCCAGCATCGCGTCGTTCAGCGCGTGGCGCCGTGCGTCGAAGCCGGCCGCAAGCACCACGCCCTCGGGCCCCTCCGCCGTCACGGCGATTTGCAGTCGCTCTCGATCCGCGCGAGGCGGGTCGATGCGAAACCGGTAGGCCATTTCCATCGCCAGAAAGGGCGACACGTGGAACTGCTTGGCGCAGGTCTGGGCGAGTCGTTCGGCATGACGCTCGGATTCGGGCACGGGGATGAGATAGCTGTGCCGTTCCCCGAAGGTGTTGTTCACCTCATAGAGGATCGCTTGCAGGCCGCCGTCCGGGTGATGGCAGAAGTAGACGCTCAATGGGTTGAATGCGTATCCGAGGATGCGGGGCATGCTCAGCAGCCGTATGGCACCCCCGGCCGCCAGGTGGGATGCGGCCAGTTGTCGTTCCACGTGGGCCCGCAGGCTGCAGCCGTCGCGGGCGCCGTAGTCGCGCTCGTGCAGGCTGAACAGGTTGAAGCGGTTGACCGAGAACAGTCGAAGACGCTTCTCGAGCTGAGGCAGTTCGTCCAGGTCGATCAGCAGGGAGAACATGCGATAGCGCAGGCGATGACGTGTCGCGCCCGATCGCTGGTGCACGACGGAGCCGGTGTAGAGCGCGCAGTGACCGTTCATGAGGTCAAGGTTTCCGAAAGCGAACCCAGGCGGATGCGACCGGACTCGTTGGCGACACGCCACGGCCGACGCACGCCGCCGAGCGCCTCGGCAACGGCGAGGCCGGCCTGCAGTCCGTCTTCATGAAAGCCGGACCCGAAGTAGGCGCCGCAGAACCACGTGCGACGCCGCCTCTGCAGCGACCACAGTTCGCCCTGTGCGCGAATGGCGCCGGCGTCGAACACGGGATGCTCGTAGATCTCGGAGTGAACGAGGTGCCCGGATCGCGGCTCGCGCACGGGATTGAGCGTAAGGAACAGGGGCGATTCCTCGGGGATCCCCTGCAGGCGATTCATCCAGTAGGTCACGCACAACGCAGGCGCGCCGCCACGACGGCCAGCGTAGTTCCAGCTCGACCACACTGCGGGGCGCTGTGGCATCAAGGATGGGTCCGTGTGCAGAAGGGCGCGGTTGCGGCTGTACTCGAACGCGCTCAACACGCGCATTTCGTCGGGGCTGGCGTCCGACAGCAGGCGGAGCGCCTGATCGGCATGCGTCGCGATCACGACGTGGTCGAAGCGCTCGGGCGGTCGGCCCTGGTCGCCGAGGACCCAGGCGCCCCGGAAATCCCGACGGACCGCCACGACCGGGCTGTCAAGCCGAAGGCGATCGCCCAGGACCTGGATCATCCGCTCGACGTAGCAGCGGCTCCCACCCCGGACCGTTCGCCATGCGGGGCGTTCGGCCAACTGGAGCAGTTGGTGGTTCTCGCAGAAGCGCACGAATGCTTCGGTCGGATAGGCGCCGACGCGGTCCGCGGGGGTCGACCAGATCGCCGCCGCCATCGGATAAAGGTGGTCCTCCCGGAACGCCCGCCCGTAGCCCCGCATCTGCAGATACGCGTCGAGAGGCATCTGGCCGAAGGCCGCGGCGTCGGCCGGCGCATGACGGTAGAAGCGAACGATGTCGCGCAGCATCGACCAGAAGCGCGGGCTGCACAGATTGCCGCGCTGCGCGAAGAGCGTTCGCAGGTTCGTGCCCGAATATTCGAGCGCGCCGTCGTCCAGGCTGACTGAAAACGACATTTCGGACGCCTGCGTCTCGACGCCCAGGTGGGCGAACAAGGCCGTGAGATTCGGGTAGGCGGACTCGTTGTAGACGATGAACCCGGTGTCCACCGGGATCGCCCCACCCCTGTACGGCGCGTCGACCGTGTTGCTGTGGCCGCCGGGGCGGCCGTCAGCCTCGAAGACGGTGACGCGGTGTCGCTGCGACAACAGCCAGGCGGCCGACAAGCCGGAAATCCCGCTTCCGATCACGGCCACGTCGAGCGCGGCGCCTGGCGGCAAAGGCGCAGGCGGGCTGCGCCGCTCGGGTGCGGCAGCAAAGCTCATGGGGCCATCCTCACAACTCCTTTAAGACAGGCGTGACCGTTGTACGGGCTGGCTGGCCGCCTGGATCTCTTTTTTTGACCGCTGTGATCTAATCCCGCTCGCTCTTCGTAGGAGCAGCATGAACATCGTCCGACCGTCATCGGCCGTGGCCGCGTCGCCAACGCGGTCGCAATCGCCCTACCTGTCGGTTGTGACACCTCACCAGGGCCGGGGAGCGATGCCGACCATCGAGGAACTGAACGCGCTTGCCAGGGCCTTGGCGCTCACCGGGGACCGGGAAGCCTTCGCCGCGCTCTTCAAGCACTTCGCACCCCGCGTGAAGGCGTACCTGATGCGCTCCGGGAGCGCCGAGGGACTTGCCGAGGAACTTACCCAGGAAACGATGGTGAGCGTCTGGCGCAAGTCGGCGCAGTTCGATCCGGCCCGGGCGAGCGTTTCCACCTGGATTTTCACCATCGCGCGCAACCTGTGCGTCGACCACCACCGGCATCACGGACCCGCGGCGGTCGACATGGACGACCTCGAGTGGGACGCGATGCCTGGCTCCCAGCCGTCTCCCGACGAGGAAACCCACGTCAGGCAGCGCGAAGCCGGCGTGCGCTCGGCCCTGGGACGGTTGCCCGAGGAGCAGGCCCAGGTGCTGCGCCTTTCCTTCTTCGAAGAGCACCCCCATGCCCAGATCGCGAGCGAACTGGGCATTCCGCTCGGCACGGTGAAGTCGCGGGTGCGGCTTGCCGTGAATCACTTGCGTCGCTTGCTCGACGAGTTCGAACCATGATCTCTCACCATCCAGCCGAAGAACTGCTTCTGGCGTTTGCAGCAGGCCGCCTCTCCGGCGGACATTCCCTTCTCGTGGCCAGCCATGTCGAGGGCTGCGCGCACTGCCGGGCGCATGTGCGCCTGTTCGAAACGGTCGGCGGCGCCATGCTGGAGACGCTGGCGCCGGAAGTCCTCGAATCGCAGGCGTTGGCGCGAACTCTTGCGGCGATCGACGCGCCGGAGCCACCCAGGATGCCTCGGCCTGGCGGCACCGGCATGCGTGCCGCACTTCCCGACGGGCTGCCCTGGCCTCGCGCAATGCAAGGCTGCGCGTCGACGCCCTGGCGCTGGCTCGGGCCGGGGATGCGCTGGAGTCGCGTGACGCTGCCGGACGACAAGGCGGCCAACGTCTTCCTGCTCCGCATCGGCGCGAGAAAGATGCTGCCGCAGCACACGCACAGCGATTCGGAACTCACACAGGTGCTCTACGGCACGTTCCACGACGGCCGCGCCTCGTTCGGCCCGGGCGATTTCGATGAAACGGACGGCAGCATCCGGCACCAGCCCACGGTGCAGGCGGCCGGAGAATGCGTCTGCCTCGCCTCGGTTCAAGGCAGGGTGCTCTTCGATGGCGCCGTGGCGCGGGTGCTGGGCGCGCTGGTGGGTATGTAGGGGCGACCTCAAGTCGACGTCTTGCGAGGCGGACCGGGAATGAAGGCGTTGGTGCGTGCGACGTACGCCCGGTATTCTGGGCGGCGTTCTGCAATGTCCTTTTCGAGCAGGCTCACGCCCGACACTTTCAGTAGCAGGAGGGTCATCAGGAGGGGAGACACCACGCTCCATGCGCCGCTCCAGCCCGCAGCCCCGATCGCCATGAGCCAAAGGCCCCACCAGACGCACGCCTCGCCGAAATAGTTGGGATGACGGGTGAAGCGCCACAAGCCCCGGTCCATCACCTTGCCGCGGTTCGGAAGGCTGGCTTGAAAGCGGGCCATCTGGGCGTCGGCAATCGACTCGAAGACGATCCCGAATGCCGCAAGCGCAAGTCCTGCGGCATCGAGCCATCCCCCGGAACGACTTCCCGCGATGCCCACCAGGAGGGGCGCCGATACGACCCAAGCCAGCAAAGCCTGCAGACCAAAGACGAGAAACAGGCTCTTCCATGCGAAACCTGGCTGGTTGCGCTCGCGAATCTGCCGATAGCGCCGGTCTTCGCCGTGCCCCCAATTCCGCCAGGTAATGAAGAGGCTCAGACGCAGCGCCCACACGAGCGCGAGCGCCAGCATCCAGGGACCGGGCCCGCCCGAGGGACGAAGCAATGCGAAGTACGCAAGCCCGGCGCCAGCGATGAAGAGCGACCACATGCGATCCACCACGCTCGCGTCGCGGCGTATCAGGCTCGCCACCCACGTCAGGCCGGCCAATGCGAGCGGCACAGCAAGGCCTGCGAGCGCCGCGACATGCTGGACGTTCATTGCCGCTTCTCGAACAGGTAGTGGCTGACCCACCACCGTTGTCCCGCGTCGTAGCCGAACAGTTCTGACACCGACAGGAAGAAAAGGCGCCAGCGGGTCCACCACAAGTCGGCGTCCTCGCCATAGATGGCGCTGAAGATCGGCCACAGTTCGGTTCGGCCCTGGTCCATGTTGCTCAGCCAGGCCTCGGCGGTGCGTTGATAGTGGGTGCCGTCCCACCGCCATCGCCGCAGCAGACGGAGGTCTTCCTGAAAGTGCAGGGCCAGGTCGTCGCTCGGCATCATGCCGCCCGAGAAGAAGTGCTTGCTCATCCAGTCGCTCGCATCCCGTTCGACGAAGGGATAGGGCGCTCCGCAGTGAGCGAAGACATGCAGGAAGAACCGACCCTGCGGTCGCAGCCACTGGGCGACGTTGGCGAAGGCACGAGGCCAGTTGCGCAGGTGTTCGAACATCTCGATCGACACGACGCGGTCGAACCGCTCGGCCGTGTCGAAGTCGTTGAAGTCGCGGGTGATCACGCAGATGTTGCACAGCCCCCGTTCGACGGCCTGCGCCTCGATGTACTCGCGCTGGGCGTGGGAATTGGACACGGCGGTGATGAGGCTGCCTGGGTAGCGTTCGGCCATCCACAAGGTCAGCGAGCCCCAGCCGCAACCCAGTTCCAGCACCTGCTGGCCATCGGCCAGGCCGGCACGTTCGCAGGTCAACGCCAGCGCGGCCGCCTCGGCCTCGGCCAAGGTCGCGACTCCTTCGGGCCAATAGCAACTGCTGTACTTGCGGTGCGCGCCCAGCACGCCGCCGAAGAACCGGGCGGGCAACTCATAGTGCTGCTCGTTCGCCTTTTCCGGCTGGAGCGCCAGTTCGGCAGTGCCGAGTTCGTCAACGAACTCCTGGGTCAGTTCGCCGACGGCCTGTGCATCGTCGGCCCGAAGCTCCGCGAGCCGCGTCTTCAGCAGCCGGCGTATGCCGAGACGCACCACCGGATCGGGAACCATGCCCTGTTCGACCCAGTGGATCGCAACGGCGGTGTTTTGCGGCATGCACAACTCCATGTGGGTGACACACGGATGCGTGTGCCGGCATGGCCTGTACGCACCGCAGGGCCCGCCGGATCACTTGCCCTCGATGGCGGGCTGGTCGGCGTCCTTGAGCCAAGCGTCGATCAGGGTATAGGACACCGCCAGCATGACAGGCCCCACGAAGATGCCGACCAGGCCGAAGCCGAGCAGGCCGCCGATGACACCTGCAAAGATGAGCAGCAGGGGCAGGTCGGCGCCGCGCTTGATGAGCATCGGGCGCAGGAAGTTGTCCATGGTGCCGACGATCAGCGTCCACACGATGAGGAAGACGCCCCAGGCCGTCGAGCCATGCCAGAAGACCCAGACCGCCGCCGGCGCGAGTACCAGCGTTGGTCCGATCTGGACGATGCACAGCATGAACATCACCGCCGTCAGCAGTGCGGCGAAGGGCACACCGGCGATGGCGAGGCCGATCCCGCCCACCACCGCCTGGACAATCGCCGTCACGCCCACGCCCAGCGCCACCCCGCGGATCGCCTTGCCGGCCAGCACGACGGCGCCTTCCCCGCGCGCGCCTCCCAGTCTGCGGCCGAACCGCAGAACCTCCGCCGCCGCGGTTTCACCCTGTGCGTACATCACCCCCGCGATGACGACGGTCAGCAGGAACTGCAGCGTCAACGCGCCGACGACGCCGGCCTGCGAGAAGAGCCAACCCGTGACCTGCTTGGCGTAGGGCGTGACCTTGGCCTCGACGCCCGCCACGCCCGAAGCCACGAGTTCGTCCCAGGCCACCGTCAACTTGGGGCCGACGAAGGGCACTGCACCCACCCACCCGGGCAGCTCGGGCGGGCCCTGGCTGATCTGCAGCTTGAACCAGTCGATGACCTCGTCCGCGTTGGCCGCGATGGTGGAAATGGCCATGGTGAGCGGCAGCACGAAAAGCAGCAGCAGAATCAACACCATCACGAGCACCGCGAGGCTGCGACGCCGCCACAGCCGGGCCTCGAACCAAAGCAGTGCGGGCCAGGTGGCCACCACCACCATGACCGCCCAGATCGTCGCTCCCAGGAAGGGCCGGAGGATCCAGAGGGACGAGCCGATGAGCAGGACGATGCTCAATACGTTGAAGGTGATCTTGGCAAGGTCGGAGCGAGGTTCGGTCATGGCGTGCACCAGGTTCTTGGACAGCCCACAGTTTGCTTGACGCGAGCCTCGCCGTTAAGCCTCAGGCGACCGGCCGCGCGGAAATCGCGCGCTCCAGGACTTCGGAGCGCAGCTTGATCGCCGCCTCCACCTGTTCCACCCGCGCCAGCAGCGAGGCATGGCGCTCAGCGTTGCGCTCCAGATGGGCCTTGTCCTGCGCCGCCAGGAAGTTGCGCAGATCGGTGAAGCGCGAAGCCTCCGCCTTATCCGCGAGATGGCGCTGGGCCCGCATCTCCTTCGTGTGTCGACGCGTCTCGAGCAGCACCGCGCCCTGCAGATGCAGAAAGTAGGTGCTGAAGACGACCACCAGCACCCCGGTCAGTGCCAGCATGACAAGCCCAAGGGGCGCCGCGACTTCCATGAACCCGAGCGACATCGCAACCGGTGCGCCGAGGACACCCCAGTTCAGAGTCGCCAGACCTGCGATCAGCAGAACGACGACGACCAATACGCCTGCTCTTGTTCCCATTGCATACCTTCATTAGTTGTGAACGGCCGGATCGAAATGAACCCGGCGGCGCCCGACTCTAGAAACTCCTTGTTGCGGCGTCTGCGGGAGGGCGCTGGATCTGCGTTTGAACTTTCGAATGGTGACCCGGGAAGCTTCAGTTGATGCGTTGGTGCTCCGGAAGAGGATCGACTAGTCTCGCTGCTGCATTTTTTGTCCGGGTTCGGAGGTCTCATGTTCACGCGGGTCAGTCAATTCACGCAGGCACTTGATGGAAGCGTCGCCACAATGGCCTTGACCTGTGTGCTCGGCATCGCGACCTACTTCTTCGGACAACCGATGTCCATCGAATTGCACTGGCTCTGGATGGCCTTGGGATCGCTCTGCATCGTCGCCCTGGCCGTCATGCAGTTCGCCCGCGCGCGCCGGATCCAGCGCCGGGACGATGAACTCAGCGCGATTCTCAACGCGGTCCCACACATCCTCTTCTTCAAGGACACCGACTTCAGGTACCGGGCGCTGAATGCGGAGTTCGAGAAGGCTTTTCACATCGATGCCCAAAGCGCGATCGGCAAGACCGACAGGGAGCTCTTCGGGCCCGATCTCCACGATCGCTTTCTCTCGCAGGACCGTGAGCTGATCGTATCGGGATCGGTCAACACCTACGAAGAGGACATCGTGATCGGTGGCGTGGTTCGCACCATGCAGTCGCGCAAGCGGCCCGTCTACGACCGCCGCGGCAGGCTTCGCGGCATCGTGGCCGTCGCGATCGATGTGACCGAGGACAGGGCAACCCAGAGTCAGCTCGAAGATGCCAGCGCCCGCCTGGCCATCGCACTCGAAGCGGCCCGCATGGGCTTCTGGGAATGGAATCTGGCGACGGGCGAAATCCGCACGGACGAACGCGCCCGCAGGAACCTCGGTATCAAGGCGACGGAACGGGAGGTGTCTGCCGTCTTCGCCAATATCCACCCCGGCGACGTCGACAAGGTCAGGGCGAGCATCGAGTTCGTGCGTACCCGGCAAGAGGTCGCCGCCTCCGAGTTCCGGGTCATCGATCCAACGGAAGGGGAGCGATGGATCGAAGGGTTCATCTCGCCGGACCGGGTGCGCGGGAGCAATGACTTCCTGGTCGGCGTCAATCGCGACATCACCGAGCGACGCCGGGACGAACTCGAACTCGGCAAGGCCAAGTCGCGTGCCGATGAGGCACTCGCCGAACTCGAACTGTCGCGAAGCAACCTCGAATTGGCCCTCAGCGTTGGTGGGCTGGGCGTATGGCGCTCACTCACGCTGCTGCCCGCGCATTCGTACCTGACCGACCCCGCATTTCTCGACACGGTCGTGACGGCCGACCTGAAATTTCGCGAGCTTTACGGGCAAGGTCCGGATTCTGTCGTGACTTATCGGGATCTTTTCATGCGGCTGCATCCGAAAGACGGCGAGCGCGTCGCCGCACGGATCGACCTGACGTATCGACGCGGGCTCGCGGCGTACAAGGACCGCTTCCGCGTCTGCAGCCGCGATGGCCTCGTCCGAACGCTGGACGTGCGGGGCAGCATGTCGAGGCATGTCAACGGCGACAGCGCTGTCGTCTCCTTCACCGGCATCGCCAAGGACGTCACGAATGAAGAGGCGCTGAAGGCAGACCTGGTGGCCAAGGCCGAGGAAGCGCGATCGGCCGTGGAGGCCAAAGCGCACTTCCTTGCCATGATGAGCCACGAAGTTCGCACGCCGCTCAATGGCGTGCTCGGCATGATCGATCTCGTCATCGATACGCCATTGACGCAGGAGCAGCGGGGCATGCTGATGCGTAGCCGGGAGTCGTCGGTGGCCCTGCTCACCATCATCAACGACATCCTCGACTTCTCGAAGATCGAGGCGCGCATGCTCGACCTCGAGCACCGCCCCCTGTCATTGGACGAGCTCATCGACGACGTGTGCGCGACGCTGGCCCCGGAAGCGGAACGGAAGGGAATCCGGCTGGACATCGAGATCGATCCCCACCTGCCGTCGTTCATCGTCGGCGACTCGGTCCGGATCCGGCAGGTCCTGACGAACCTCATCAGCAATGCGGTCAAGTTCACCCATCAGGGCGGCGTGAAGGTGCAGGCGAACCGGCTGTCGAAGAAGCAGTTCGAGCTTGCGGTACAGGACACCGGCATCGGGATCGATCCGCGAATGACCAAGTCGCTCTTCGAACCCTTCCGACAAGCCGACGCCGCCACCACGCGGCGCTATGGCGGCACCGGCTTGGGGCTCACGATCGTCAAGCAATTGGTGGAGTTGATGCAGGGGCACATCGAGTGCAAAAGCCGCCTGAACGCAGGCAGCCGATTCGTGGTGACCTTGCCCTTGCATCCATCGACGCCCGTCGCTGATTCTTCAAGGAAATATGCAACGGGCACGGGCGTTGATGCCAATGACGACCAGACACCGATCGAAGCCGGGGCAGCGACGCCTGTGCCCGATGTCAGCCACAAGGTTTTGCTCGCGGAGGACCACCCGATCAATCGTGAAGTCATCACGCGGCAACTCGCCAAGCTCGGCTATGAATGCGATTGCGCAGAAGACGGGGAACAGGCCTGGGAAAGACTGGCCTCGCCCGAGGCGGACTATCTGATGCTGTTGACGGACTGTCGGATGCCATTTCTGGATGGCTACGAACTGACAAAGCGCCTGCGCGATCGCGAGGCAAGGATGGGCCTGCCGAGACTGCCGATCATCGCGCTGACCGCGAGTGCATTACAGGGCGAAGCCGAGCGCTGTCTCGCGCTCGGGATGGACGCCTACCTGTCCAAGCCTCTGCAGCTCGATGACCTTCGAAAGACGCTCACGCAGGTCATGCTTGGACGGTCGACGTCTGGCACGACGCACGTCGCTTCGAGCGCGACGCAGGACGCGCAGACGGATTGCGAACCGGCCTACGAGGGCCTGACGGCGCTCTGCAGCGGCGATCTGCGCAAGGTCGCGAAGTTGGTCGACATCTTCGTGACGACGACGGCGGAAGACCTGAAAGCGATGGATCGCGCGTACGAAGCCGGCGACCATGCAGCGCTGCGACAACTGGCGCACAGGCTGAGCTCGGCCTGCCATCAACTCGACGAGGTGGAAGCGGTTGCCCGGTTGCAGGCGATCGAAAGGCTCGAAGGAACAGACGATGCCTCGAAGGACAGGATCGGCGACCTCTATGGCGTCGCGAAAGACGATGTTTCATCGGTCCTTTCGCGCGCCTCGGAATTCACACGCCTGCACGCCTGAGCGAACGATCACGAAATCATGCCGTGCTCGCGCGCATAGGTGTAGATGTCGAGGTCGTTCTTGAGACCCAGCTTGACCATGGCGTCCGACTTCTGTCGACTCACCGTCTTGATGCTGCGTGACAAGCGCTCGGCAATGGCCGTCACGGTCATCCCGGATGCGAACAGACGCAGCACCTCGACCTCGCGCGGCGAAAGTTTGGCGGTCTCGCTGTCCTTCAGGTTGAACTGGCTTTCGAACAGATTCTGTCGGAAGGTGGTACTGACGTAGGTGCGGCCCTGCTGCACGGCCTGGATCGCAGAGGAAATCTCGGCCATGCCGGCAGCCTTGTCGACCAGGCCGGACACGCCCGATTCGAGGACGGTTCCGTGCACGGCGGCATTGGAGATCATCGTCAGGACGATCAGCGGCAGCTTGGGATGGTCTCGCCGTATGCGCTGAAGCAATGCCAATCCATCCGCTGCCTGACCGCCGGGCATGGAGAAGTCGGTGATGAGCATATCGGCGGGCGTTTCACGCAATACCGATAGCAGTTTGTCCGGGGAATCCGCCTCGGAAACGACTGTCATGCCACCTCTATCCTCGAGCAGCGTCCTCACGCCAGCGCGAATGAATGGATGGTCGTCAGCAATGATCAAGCGCAGCGCCATGGAAATCCGATCGTCCTTCACAAGCCATATTGAAGACCCTCGTGAGTGCAAAGCCCACTCGGGTTCGAGGCGGGAGGGACTATCCGACCGAACGTCAACAAGTGTCAATTCCATTGGTTTGGACGGAATCGCCTGCAGACCGCTCAGGTCACCAACTGATGGGCGCGCGAGAAATCGACCAGTTCGACCAGCGTCGAAATGCTCAGCTTCTCGAAGATCCTCGTCTTGTAGCCGCTAATGGTCTTGTTGCTGATGAGCAGGGTGTCGGCGATTTCCTTGTTGCTCAGGCCGCGCGCCAGGTACTGCAACACCGTCAACTCGCGGTCGGAGAGACTCTTGATCAATGTCCCGGGCTTGCCGTCGCCCAAGCCGGATTGCGCCTTCAGGACCGACGTCGCGAACATGCTGTAGCCGGCGAGTACCGTGTAGGCGGCCTGTACCACGCGGTCGAGATCTTCCGATTTGCTGATGAAGGCATTCGCGCCGGCCTTGACGGCCCGGGCGCCGAAGATGGCCTCTTGCTGGCCCGACAGGACCAGCAGTTTCGTCTGACGCTGAAGCTTCGTGACGCGTTCGATGACGTCGAGCCCGTTCAAGCGCGGCAAGTCCACGTCCAGGATCACCAGATCTGGTTCGTGCTCGCGGATGGTGGCGAGCGCCGATGGACCATCGGCGGCCTCGGCTGCGACTCTGAAATGGCCGGTGGCCTCCAGAGCAGTTCGGACGGCCAGCCGAATGGCCGGATGATCGTCAACCAGGACGACTGAGTGCATTTTGTATTCCCCTTGGATCTAAAGAATCTGAGCCATGTCGTGCATCTCGCAGAGGCGATCGGTGCAGTACCGATCATTCCGGGTGGCCTTTTGACTTGGGCGTGGACACCTCTGCGGGGGCAAGACATGGCTCGCAGGCGTCGAAGCATAGCGATGAAGTACTGAAATCGGCCTCACCGGGCGCTGTCAGGTGTCCTTTTCAGATTCTTCTGAGGCCGCTTCCGAGAATCTTCCCCAGTTGGGCTTTAGCCGTTGCAGGGCTGCAACGGCCCGATACGGGCGATCGCCTGGCCTGGCCACGATTCCTCCCACGCGCCCCGAAATCGCCGGGGACTTATCATGTCCGGTTGCCCAGGACCGACCGCCCGTGAATTCCCCCACCGATGACGCCTACCTCGGCGCCGTGCTCGCGCAGCAGCGCATCAGCATCCGCGGCGCCCGCACGCACAACCTCAAGAACGTCGACCTCGACATCCCGCGCAACAAGCTGGTGGTGATCACCGGCCTGTCGGGCTCGGGCAAGTCGAGCCTGGCCTTCGACACGCTCTATGCCGAAGGCCAGCGCCGCTACGTCGAAAGCCTCTCGGCCTATGCGCGGCAGTTCCTGCAGTTGATGGACAAGCCGGACGTCGACGTGATCGAGGGCCTGTCGCCCGCGATCAGCATCGAGCAGAAGGCCACCAGCCACAACCCGCGCTCGACCGTGGGCACGGTCACCGAGATCCACGACTACCTCCGGCTGCTCTTCGCCCGCGCCGGCACGCCCTACTGCCCCGATCACCACCTGCCGCTGCAGGCGCAGACGGTCAGCCAGATGGTCGATGCCGTGCTCGCGATACCCAACGAGCCCCGCCTCATGATCCTGGCGCCCGTCGCGCGCGAGAAGAAGGGCGAGTTCGTCGAGCTCTTCGCCGAGATGCAGGCGCAGGGTTACATCCGTTTCCGCGTCGATGGGCAGACCTACGAATACAGCGACCTGCCCAAACTCAAGAAGACCGAGAAGCACGACATCGACGTGGTCATCGACCGCCTGCGCGCACGGCCCGACATGCAGCAGCGCCTGGCCGAGAGCTTCGAAGCCGCGCTGCGCCTGGCCGACGGCCGCGCCATTGCGCTCGAGATGGACGCACCGGCGAGCGAGCCCGAATCCGCACCGGCGCCGAAGCCGGCGCATGAGCATCTCTTCAACGCCAAGTTCGCCTGTCCGATCTGCCACTACTCGCTGGCCGAACTCGAACCGCGGCTGTTCTCCTTCAACTCACCGGTGGGCGCATGTCCGAGTTGCGACGGCCTCGGCCATCGCGAGTTCTTCGACCCTGCACGGGTGGTCGCCTTCCCGTCGCTGAGCCTCGCCAGCGGCGCCATCAAGGGATGGGACCGGCGCAACGGCTACTACTTCAGCATGCTGGAAAGCGTGGCGAAGCACTACAAGTTCGACATCGACACGCCCTTCGAGGAACTTCCCGCCTCCGTCCAGCAGACCGTGCTGCAAGGCTCGGCGCAGGAAGACATCAAGTTCACCTACGTGATGGACAGCGGCCAGCAGGCCGGCAAGAAGCTGGTGCGCAAGCACCCCTTCGAAGGGATCATCCCGAACATGGCGCGGCGCTATCGCGAGACCGACTCCACGATGGTGCGCGAGGACCTCTCGCGCTTTCGCAACATGCAGCCCTGTCCCGATTGCGAAGGCACGCGGCTGCGGCCCGAGGCGCGCAACGTGTTCCTCGTGGACGACACGGGCCCCGAGCCCCAGCGCATGGCGATCTACGAGATCAGCCGTGCCACGCTGCGCGAGAGCTTCGCTTACTTCCAGAAGCTGCACCTGCGCGGCGCCAAGGCCGAGATCGCCGACAAGGTGGTCCGCGAGATCGGCCTTCGACTCAAGTTCCTCAATGACGTCGGGCTCAACTACCTGAGCCTGGACCGCAGCGCCGAGACGCTGTCCGGCGGCGAGGCGCAGCGCATTCGCCTGGCCTCGCAGATCGGCTCCGGCCTCACCGGCGTGATGTACGTGCTCGACGAGCCCAGCATCGGCCTGCACCAGCGCGACAACGACCGGCTCATCGGCACGCTCAAGCATCTGCGCGACATCGGCAACAGCGTGATCGTGGTCGAGCACGACGAAGACATGATCCATGCGGCCGACCACGTGATCGACATGGGGCCTGGCGCGGGCGTCCATGGCGGCCAGGTAATGGCGCAGGGCACCTACGAGCAGGTCGCCGCCAGCCCCGATTCGCTGACCGGGCAGTACCTCTCGGGCATCAAGACGATCGCGGTGCCTGCACGCCGCACGCCGTGGTTGCCGGTCGTGGCCAAGCCGGCGTTCAACGAAGGCAAGAAGCCGTCGCGCTTTCCGCAGAGCCCGGCCGCCGAACGGCGCGCTGCGCGCGAGGCGGCGCACCTGGCGTCGCAATCCGATCTGCAGGAGATCCGCGTGATTGGCGCATCGGGCAACAACCTCAAGAACGTGAACGTCGCCTTCCCCGTCGGCCTGCTGACCTGCGTGACCGGCGTCTCGGGCTCGGGCAAGTCGACCCTGGTGAACGACACGCTCTATGCCGCGGTTGCCCGCACCCTCTATCGCGCCCACGAGGAGCCGGCGGCGCACGAGGCGATCGAAGGCATCGAGTATTTCGACAAGGTCATCAACGTCGACCAGTCGCCGATCGGCCGCACCCCCCGCAGCAACCCCGCGACCTACACCGGGCTTTTCACGCCGATCCGCGAACTGATGGCGGAGACGAACACCGCGCGCGAGCGTGGCTACGGGCCCGGGCGCTTCAGCTTCAACGTCGCCGGCGGACGTTGCGAAGCCTGCCAGGGCGACGGCGTGGTCAAGGTCGAGATGCACTTCCTGCCCGACGTGTACGTGCCCTGCGAGGTGTGCCACGGCCAGCGCTACAACCGAGAGACGCTCGAAGTTCAGTACAAGGGCCGCAACATCGCGCAGATCCTCGACATGACGGTGGAGACCGCGCACGACTTCCTCAAGGCCGTGCCGACCATCGAGCGAAAGCTGCGGACCTTGCTCGACGTCGGCCTCAGCTACATCAAGCTGGGCCAGGCCGCGACCACGCTGTCGGGCGGCGAGGCCCAGCGCGTCAAGCTCGCGCTCGAACTCAGCAAGCGCGACACCGGCCGTACCCTCTACATCCTCGACGAGCCGACCACCGGCCTGCACTTCGCCGACATCGAACTGCTGCTGAAGGTGTTGCACCAGTTGCGCGACGCAGGCAACACGATCGTGGTCATCGAGCACAACCTCGACGTGATCAAGACCGCCGACTGGCTGATCGACATGGGTCCCGAAGGCGGCGCGGGCGGCGGCACGGTCGTGGGCGTCGGGACGCCGGAGGACATCGCCGCGAACGAGGCGAGCCACACGGGGCGCTACCTGAAGCGGCTGCTGCCCGGCTGACCTGCGCCGCCTACTTCTTCGGGTAGTTGGCTGCGGGCGGCGGGGACGGGACGGACGGCACCGTCCTCTGCTCCTGCGGGCCCGAAGTACCCACACGCACATTCACGCGCGTCCCGGCCGTGACCAGGCTGCCCGGTACCGGCAACTGTCCGATCACCGAACCGGGCGGCGGCGGCGTCGGATCGACGGCGCCCGTCGCCGCATCGATCACGACCAACCCGAGTCCGCGTTCTTGCGCAAGCTGCACCACCCTGCGCACGTCCAGCCCCGCGAAATCCGGGACGACCACCGGCACGACGGCGTTCGGCCCCTGTGCCGCGTTGTTCGGCGTGGTGGAGGGATACGACGCCTCTCCGTGCTGGCCTGTGCGCGAGGACATCAGGATCTGCCAGCCCGCGAGGACCACCACCGACGCGCCGATCGCCGCCAGCAGCCCCCACCAGCCCATCGACCGCGGTGCAGGGGCCAGTACGGCCCCTCCGGGCGGAGAGACGAACTTGCGCCCGGCAACGCTCTCCACCTGCGACAGCAGCGCGTCCCAATCGCGCCGGCTGTCGCGCGAAAGGTCGATCGCCTGGTAGCTCCGGTACTCCAGCGGCGGGTAGGCGCCATCGAGCAGCACGGGCACCAGCACCCCGCGTCGCCCGCCTTCGCTCGCTTCGAGCTTGACGAAGTCCGATCCGACCGAGGCCTTCGACCAGAGCACGATCACCACGTCCGACGCGTCCAGCGCGTCCGCGATCGCCCCCTGGAAACTGACGCCCGGCTTGATGTCGCGGTCGAGGAACACCTCATAGCCATGCTGGCGCAGCATGAGGTCGGCCTTTTGCGCCTGGGCGATGTCGGGCGGCGCATAGCTGATGAAGACGCGCTTGCCTTTGGAGACTGTGGGCGACGGTGGCACGACCGACGCCGGCGGCAGATCGGCGAACGGGTCCTCCGCCGCCATGCCGCCCGACGGCGGCAACCCAGGCGCGGCGGTGCCCGGCTGCACCGTACTACCCGGCATCGGCGGCGGGACTGGCGGGGTACCGAAGCCAGCCGAGGCCGGCACGGATGACGGCCCCTGTGATGTCGGCGGCGTGATCGGCGCACTGCCGCGCGGCACAATCATCGTGACCGGCGAGTCCTGCGCCATCCACGGCGGAATGTCCGCCAGCAACCTCTCGACGAACACCCGGTAGCTGTTCGCGAGCGAGAGCCGTTCGCTGCTCATCTGCCGCACCGAGATCACCTCGCCGTAGGCGACATCCGCGGACTGCTGGATCTGCACATCATCGAAGTACGCGCCCAGATCGCAGTTCTTGAGTGCGTAACAGTCCTTCAGCAGGTTCTGGAACATCGGCTGGTAGCCCGCCACGCCCGCGTCCAGGTTGCCGTAGCGCCAATGCGCGTTGAGCCGCTCCATCGACACTTCGATTCGCGAGGGGAGCGGGTAGACCAGCAGCGGCCGCAGGTCGTCGGAACCCAGCCGGTATGAAGTGGCGCGCACGACCAGCTCGCGCACACCGGTGAGGCTCTGCCGGTTCGGCGTGAAGACCACGACCAGCTTCTCGGGCAACAGCGACGTGCAGATGCCGCTGATGTCGGTGACGCCGGTGCGCGAATCGACCAGCACGTAGCGGTAGCGCAGGCCCAGCGCCTCCGCGACCCTGCGGTAGATGCCTGGAGCGCGCTTGAACAGGCCCTCCCAATCGAAGGTGTTGACCCGGCGCGAATACAGGCCGTCGTCGTTGCGCCCCGCGCGAATGATGTGAATGTTCGGCACCTCGGTATCGCCGATGAAGCTGCCGATATCGATGCGCGACATCGCGGTTTCCGCGGCCTCCTCGGCTTCGTCCGCGGACGCCGGTTCCGCCTCGGGCAGTGCCTCGCGGATCGCGATGAAGAGATCGATCAGGCCCCTTTCGGCACCCAGGCCGGTGTCGATCGCGGGACCCCGCGACCGCAGCCGCGCCGGCAGGAACTGGTGCAGCCCGGGCGCTTCCAGGTCCCAGTCCACCACCAGCACTTTCTCGCCGGCATCGGCATTCACGCGCTCGGCCAGCACGCAGGCCGTGTTCGCGAGCGCCATCGTGCGGCCGGTGCCGCCCTTGTACGAATAGAAGGTGATGATGCTGCCGGGGGTCCGCGCGGGTGCGGCGCTCGTCATGTCCGTCTAGCGGTTCGGGAAGCTGGGCTGCCACGCGGTCGCGACATTCGCGGCGGCCATCGGCCGCCAGGGCGCGACATCGGCTTCGGCCGGCAGACTGAAGGCCATGCACTCCTTGCAAGGATCATCGCCAGCCGCGCTGAGCGCCTTGAAGTGCTCGTAGATCTGCTGCGCGATCTCCTGGATGCGGGCGACGAAATCGGGGTTGCGGCTCATCTCCTGCGTGGCCAGGGTGAAGTGCGAGAAATCGATCGCCTGGCGCCCCTGCTGGATGCGCGCCGGAAGATCCTTGAAGCCGCGCAGCACGACCGGGATGATCAGCCCGCGGGGTTCGCCGTCCTTGGCGAGCAGCGCGAGCCGCCGCGCCTCCAGCCGGACCATGGCCTCGAACTCGCGGCCGCAGTAGGGTCGCCGCTCGTAGACCGGCGAATAGATCACCACCATGCACACGCTCTGGCAGATCGCCTGCGCGAGCGCCTCGTTGTACATGTAACTCGCCTTGAGGCGGTCGATGTCGACGTACACCTCTTCCTCCATGTACGGCTCCAGGTACGCCTTCAGCGCTTCCTTGAACTGATCGATGAAGGTCTTGACGAGCGCCTGTTCGCCGTGGCTGTAGCTGATGAAGCAGGCGTACTTGAATCCGCTGGACATCGCGCGTTGCCCCGCGAGGGGAGAGGTGGAGGCGGCCACAGGATAGTCCCTTCATTTCGCGACGACAACCCGACCTTCGGAAAGTGCAACCCGACTTTCGGCAGAGGCACGGGGCGCATCGCCATCACCTCGGAGGTCATCGACGGCGTGCGCGCCTGCGGCGACATTGGTCCCAGGCCGGAACCAACGGGGCGACGGCGGCAACCAGAGAAAGCGACTCATGAACGGCTTCGACATCCTCCCCCTCGCAGTGGCCCTGCTGATCGGCATCGCGGCGGTGGGCTCATGCATCGGCATCGGCATCGTCGGGTCGAAGCTCCTCGAAGGCACGGCGCGCCAGCCGGAACTCAAGGACACGCTGCAGACCCTGTTCTTCCTGATCGCGGGCGTCACCGACGGGGCCTTCATCATCGCGACCGGCATCGGCCTCTGGTTCGCGACGGCGAACCCCTTCAAGGGCTGACGCGTGCGCTCAGCGCTGCCCGATGCGGGCGTCGCCGAAGAGCGCCTTGAGGTCGCGCGGCTGGGAGCGCCAGTACTGCGGCGGCGCCTCGACCTGGGCACCCAGTTCGGCGGCCGCGCGCCACGGCCAGTGCGGCTCGAACAGGATCGCCCGGGCCAGCGCCACCAGGTCGGCCTGCCCTTCTGAGAGGATGGCCTCGGCCTGCGCAGGCTCGGTGACGAGTCCCACCGCGATGGTCGGGAGCCCGGCCGCCGTCTTGATGCGCTCGGCCAGCGGCACCTGGTAGCCGGGAGACAGCGGAATCTTCTGCAGCGGCGACACACCGCCCGACGACACATGCATGTAGCTGCAACCGCGCTGCGCAAGCGCCTTCGCGAACACGATGCTCTGCTCGACATCCCATCCGCCGTCGACCCAGTCGGTGGCCGAGATGCGCACGCCGACCGGCATGCGCGACGGCACGGCGGCACGGACCGCATCGAACACCTCCAGCGGAAATCGCATGCGGTTCTCGAGCGCGCCGCCCCAGGCGTCGTCGCGCTGGTTGGCGATCGGCGACAGGAACTGATGCAGCAGGTAGCCGTGCGCGGCATGCACCTCGATCGCATCGAGGCCCAGCGCGTCCGCGCGCTGCGCCGCACGCACGTAGGCCGCCTTCACGCGCGCCAGGCCCTCGGCGTCGAGCGCCACTGGCGGCGGCTCGCCCGCCGCATGCGGAATCGCGGACGGCGCCACCGTCTGCCAGGCGCCTTCGTCCGGCGTCAGGCACTGGCCGCCTTCCCATGGCACGCGGCTCGACGCCTTGCGGCCCGCATGGCCGAGCTGGATGGCGACCGGGATGCGGGAGTAGCGTCGGATGGCGGCCAGCACACGCGCCAGCGCAGCCTGGTTGTCGTCGGAATAGAGGCCGAGGTCGCCGGGCGTGATGCGCCCGATTTCCTCCACCGCCGTCGCCTCGATGGTGAGCAGGCCGGCGCCGGACAGCGCGAGTTGCCCCAGATGGACCATGTGCCAGTCGCCCGCGTTGCCGTCGTCGGCGGAGTATTGGCACATCGGCGCGATGACGACGCGGTTGCGAAGCTGCAGCGGGCCCAGGTCGTAGGGCGAGAACAGGACACTCATGGGCGGCAACCGTTAGGGGATGAAGTCCTCCCTTATATCGGTGCCGCGCCCCCGGCGCTCGACGAGGGGCTTCCCGCGCGCAGGATGCGCAACATGCCTTCCTGCGCGGTCGATGCGACGAGCCGGCCGTCGCGCGTGAAGATGCTGCCCCGGCACAGCCCGCGGGCGCCGCTCGCGCTCGGCGAATCGATGCTGTAGAGCAGCCAGTCGTCCATGCGGAAATCGCGGTGGAACCACATTGCGTGGTCGAGGCTGGCGGGGCGCACTCGGCCGCTCATGAAGCTCATCCCGTGGGGCAGCATGGCGGCGCGCAGCAGGCCGTGATCGGACGCATAGGCCAGCAAGGCGCGGTGCACGTTGGGATCGTCCGGCAGCGGCGCGATGGCGCGCATCCAGAGGGCGCTTTCCGACGCGCGCCGTTCCGGCGCAAGCAGGTCGTCGGGCTCGACGCGGCGGTATTCGATGCCATGCGGCACCAGTCCCTTGGCGCGCCAGCGTTCGGGCAGCCGCTCGCCGAGCGCAATGCGCTGGTCCAGTTCGCTCGGCAGGCCTTCGGGCCCGGCCGCTTCCGGCATCGGAAGCTGGTGCTCGATGCCGTCGTCCACCGTCTGGAACGACGCGGACATCTCGAAGATGATCCGCTCGCCCTGCCGCGCGACCACGTGCCGCGTGGTGAAGCTGCGGCCGTCGCGCACGCGGTCCACCGCGTACTCGATCGGCGCGTGCTCTCCCGGCAGGAGGAAGTAGGCGTGCATCGAATGGGCCGGACGATCGGTCGCGACAGTCTGGCTGGCCGCCATCAGCGCCTGTCCCAGCACCTGCCCGCCGAAGACGGCGGGCGTGCCGATGTCCTCGCTCTGCGCCAGGAAGCGATCGTTGCCCAGCGGTTCGAGGCGCATCAGTTCGACGAGTTCGTCGACGAGTCGGGCGGCGGTGGCGGAATCGGTCATCGGGGGCAAGGCGTTCGCAGGCAGGGGAGAGCCTGCGACGATAGCAAAGAGACGGCCGCGGCGGTGTCCCGCGGCTGTCACCCGGCAGGAATCAGCGGTCCAGATCGACGCCGTCGGCGGCCAGCATCTGCTGGAGCTTCGGCACATCGACCGACGCGAAGCTGCCGCTTCCCAGCGAGGCCGCAGCGGTGCCTGCGGCCTGGCCCATCACGAAGCAACCCCCGCTCGCGCGCGCGGCGGACTGGCCCTCATGAGTCATCGACGCGCAGCGGCCGGCTACCAGCAGGTTGTCGACCCCGCGCGGCACCAGCATGCGCCAGGGCAGCTGGTTGTAGGTGCGGTTGTCGTCGCGCGGAAACGCCCATTCGATCTTGCCCGCGGCATGCATTTCCATCGGCCAGGCGTTGATGCCGATGCTGTCGTCGAAACGCGCGGACGACAGGATGTCCTCACCCGTCAGCGCATAGACGCCTTCGATGCGGCGCGTCTCGCGGATGCCGACCTGCGGCGCGATCTCCACGATGGCCGATTGCTCGAAGCCCGGCACCTCGGCCTTGAGAAAGCGGAAGTACTCGCCGATCTGCCGGCGCCCTTCGACCTCGCCGTCACTGAGCTGGCGCGCATCGACGCCGTTCATCGCACCACCCTCCGCGTTGCGGATCTGCGTGACGTTGACACGCCATTCCCGCGGATCAATCTGCGGCCGCAGGATCGCGCCCTCGCGCGGGAAGCGGTAGGCCTCCGGATCGCGTTCACGCGCATTGGCCATTAGGTCGTTGATGGCCCTGAACTCGCCCACCGCCGCCAGTGCGCGCGACGCATCGACATGCCCGACGCGAAACATGGTGGACGGAAACAGCCCACTGCCATGGCCGTCACCCACCGCGAAAGGCACGCCCGCAAATGCCGCGACGTCGGCATCGCCGCTGCCGTCGATGAACGCGTTCGCCCGAATCGCCTGCCGCCCCGACTTGGTCTCGACCACCAGTGCGGCGATGCGCGTGCCTTCCATCACCACGGCCGCCGCCCATGCGTGGAACAGCAGGTCCACCCCCGAACCCAGCAGCAACTGATCCGCCGCGCACTTGTAGACCGAGGTGTCGTAGGACCGCACGCGGATGCGCCCTTGCATCCCATCCTGCGGCTTGTTGAGCCCGCCCATCGCGTCGATGCGCGCAAGCAGGTCGTCCGCGACCCCATGCACGAGCTGCGTCATCTCCCCATTGCGCTTGCCATACAGGCCCGCGAAATTGGTAACGCCACCAGCCGTCCCCATGCCGCCAAGAAAGCCGTACCGCTCCACCAGCAGCGTGCGCGCGCCATGGCGCGCAGCACTCACACTCGCGGCGATGCCCGCAGGCCCGCCGCCAACCACGACGACGTCGTACTCGCCAAACACCGCCAGATCGCGCGCAGGGTCACGAATGATCGAGTTCATATCAACAGTTCCATAGTCCCAACACCTTCGGAAAACACCGCGGAACCGGCTCCGCCGGGCCGCCGGTGTTGCCCCCGGCAGGGGGTAGGCGGCTACACGAAGTGAGCAAGCCTGGGGGCGAGTTCAGTAACACCGCGGAACCGGCTCCGCCGGGCCGCTGGTGTTGTCCCCGGCAAAGGGTAGGCGGCTACACGAAGTGAGCAAGCCTGGGGGCGAGCCAGTTATTGAAGTTTTATGCCATTCGTGGCAATGATCTTCGACATGATCGCGGACTCTTCCTTCACCCGCGCACGCATGCCGTCCGCCGAAGTACCCACCGCCTGCCACCCTTGCTCGAACAGCTTCTGGCGCACTTCCGGCGACTTCATGATGATCGCGAGCTCCTTCGAGATGCGGTCCTGCGCGGTCTTCGAGAGGTTCGCGGGGCCGAGCAGCGCCGTCCACACCTCGAGGTTGAAATCGCGCACGCCCGCATCCGACAGCGGCGGCACGTCCGGCGCCAGCGTGCTGCGGCCGCTCGTGAGACCGACGGCCTTGACCTTGCCGGCCTTGATCTGAGGCAGCGCCACGCCCGGGGGAATGAGTGCCATCTGGATCTGGTTGCCGATGAGGTCGGTCATCACCTGCGGATTGCCCTGGTAGGGCACGTGCTCCGCCTTCAGCCCCGGCACCTTGCTCTTGAGCAGTTCCATGCCCAGGTGGCCGACAGAGCCCACGCCGACGGAGCCATAGCTCCACTTGTCGCCGCCCTTGCGCGCGGCGTCGAAGAAGGCGGCGCCGGTGGGCAGGCTGCTTTGCGACACGAGCACCAGCGGCGCCGTGGCGATCAGCGAGAGATAGGTGAAGTCCTTCCCCGGGTCGTAGGGCAGCTTGGGATACAGCATCTTCGACGAGGTCAGGTTGCCGTTGATGACGATACCGATCGTGTGGTCGTCCGTCGCCTTGGCCACCTGGTCGGCCGCGATGTTGCCGGATGCGCCGGGCTTGTTGTCGACCACCACCGGCTGCCCGAGTGCCTTGGACAGTGGCTCGGCGATGGTGCGCGCCGCGATGTCGGGCGTGGACCCGCCGGGGAAGCCGACGACGAGTCGCACCGGCTTGGTGGGCCATGTGCCTTGCGCCGAGGCGATCACGGGCAACGCGCCCGCGGCCAGGCCGCAGGCCGCAATCAGGAGGGCTCTCTTGGATGCATGCATAGAGGAAATGAAGCGGGGGAAGGAATTGAAAGGAGGAACGAAGGATAAGCCCCGCGCGTAACAAGACGTCAGGAGATCAATCGAGGCTGATGTTCCCGCGGCGGACCAGCTCGCCGTAGATCTTCGACTTGGCTTCGGCATTGCGCTCGATCTCCTCCGGCGACCAGGCCAGCGGCTCGAAGGCGAAGGTCTCGAAGCGCGCGCGGATCTCCGGATCGGCGATGACCTTCGCCACGTCGGCGTTGATGCGGGCCTTGATCGCCGGTGGCACGCCCTTGGGCGTCAGCAGCGACACGAAGGAGTTCACCTCCAGGCTGGCCGGGCCGCCGGCCTCCGCCATGGTGGGCACGTCCGGCATCTGCGGAATGCGCTTGGGCGCCGCGATGGCGATGTAGCGCAGCTTGCCGGCCTTGTAGATGCCCTGGCTCGACGGAATGCTCGCGAAGCTCCATTGCACTTCGCCCGAACCGACGTTCGCGAACAGTTGCGACACCTCGCGATACGGCACGTGCTGCATGTGCGTGCCGGTCAGGGCTTCGAGCTGCTGGCCGCCGAGATGGCCGGGGCTGCCGACGCCCCACGATCCATAGCTCACCTGCCCCGGCTTCTCCTTGGCCGACGCGATGAGGTCCGTCATGTTCTTCCACTTCGAATCGGTCGGCACGGCGACGAAGAAGGGCGTGCGGAACAGCGACGCCACCGGATCGAAATGCTGCAGCGTCACGAAGTTGCGCGACTTGTAGAGATGCGGCAAGGCGGCGATGTGCTCGCTGTCGAGCTGGAGCAGCGTGTAGCCGTCCGGTGCTGCGCGGCGCACCTGCTCGATGGCGATGAAGCCGCCGCCGCCCGGCTTGTTGTCCACCAGCACGCGCTGATTCCACAGCCGGCCGAGCTTGTCCGAGATCAGGCGCAGCACCGCATCGGGCCCGCTGCCTGCGGCAAAGGGCGTGACGATGGTGACGGGCTTGCTCGGAAAGTCCGAGGCCGGCGACTGCGCGGAAGCGGTCACGGCAAGGAGCGCCGCGGCGGTGCCGGCAATCAGCGAGAGGATGGATTTCATGACGGGATGTCTCCAGGATCGGGATGGGAAAGCTGCGCAGTATCGCGGTCAGGCGCCTGCGAGGCGGGCGTCGGCGAGACACTGCGCTGGATTCCACGCATACAGCCACTCGACCGCGTCGTAGAAGCGCTCCGGCGAGCGGCCGGTCCAGAGGCCGTTGCGAACGAGCCGCTCGACACCCTTCGCATGGTAGAGACGCCCCATCTCTCGCACCGACAGCACGACGCGCGCCGTGCGGGGAATGCGGGCCGCCGCATAGAGACGGAAGGCGGCCGGCAGGTCGAAGTCGCAGGCTTCGACGGCCTTGCCGAGCGTCACCGCATCCTCCAGCGCCATGCAGGCGCCTTGCGCGAGGTACTGCATCATCGGATGCGCCGCATCGCCCAGCAGCGTGGCGGGACCTTCGCTCCAGTTCGCCACCGGGTCGCGGTCGGCGGTGCTCCAGCGGCGCCAGGACGTGGGCCGGTCCAGCAACTGCCGCGGCCTTTCGTGAACGCCGTCGAAGTACGACAGCACCTCCTGCTTGCTGCCATCGCTCACGCCCCACTGCTCGCGCTCGCGGCTGTGGAAGGTCACGACCAGGTTGTACTGCTCGCCGTGGCGCAGGGGGTAGTGCACCAGGTGGCAGTTGGGTCCGGCCCACACCACAGGCGCATTCCAGCGCAGGTCCTCCGGCATGTCGGCTGCCGGCACGACGGCGCGGTAGACCACATGGCCCGACACCCGCGGCGTATCGCCGATGAGCTTGGCGCGAACCACTGACTTGACGCCGTCGCAGCCGACGATCGCATCCGCGCCGAAGCGCCGGCCGTCGCGCGTGACGGCCGTCACGCCGCGGGCGCCGATGTCCAGTGCCTCCACGTGCGCCGACGTGTGGAAGCGGATCATCGGATGCGCCTTGACTGCGTCGTGGATCGCCCCATGCAGGTCGGCGCGGTGGCTGACCGCGTAGGGGTTGCCGAAGCGCGCCCTGAAAGCCTCGCCGACGGGCACCGAAGCGACCTCGCTGCAATCGACCGCATCCATCATCACGAGCCGGTCGGTGAACACGGACCCGCGCCGCACCGCCTCCCCGACGCCTAGGGCATCGAGCGCGGCGAAGGCGTTGGGCCCGAGCTGCAGGCCGGCGCCGATCTCGCCGATGGCGGCGCTCTGCTCCAGCAGGTCGATCGACATGCCGAGCCGCGCGAGCGCGAGCGCGGCAGCCATGCCGCCGATGCCCCCGCCGACGAGCAGCACGGTGGGTCTTGCGTTGGATGTCGAGCGCATGATGCAGGCCTCCGATGGAGAGAGATCAGTCGACGCGGACGGCGATGGACTCGAGCCCATCGATGCGCACGCGCAAGGTCTGCCCCGGCTTCACCGCGCCGACCCCTTCGGGCGTGCCCGTGAAGATCAGGTCGCCAGGCTGCAGCGCGAACAGGGTCGACAGGTTGGCGATGACTTCTCTCACCGACCAGATCAGGTTGCGGATGTTGCTCTTCTGGCGGACTTCGCCGTCGACTTCGAGCACGATCTCGCCGTCCTTCAACTCGCCCATCGCCGCACGCGGACGCACCACGCCCACCGGCGCCGAAAAGTCGAAGGCCTTGCCGATCTCCCACGGCCTGCCCTGCTCGCGCATCTTCATCTGAAGGTCGCGGCGCGTCATGTCGAGGCCGACCGCGTAGCCGTAGATGTGGTTCACCGCATCGTCAACGGCGATGTCGCGGCCGCCCTGCCCGATCAGCACGACCAGTTCGGCCTCATAGTGGTAGTTGGCGGTCTGGCCCGGGTAGGGAATGCCCACGGCCTCGCCGGCAGGCACCGGCACGATCGAGGCGTCGTCGTTCGGCTTGCAGAAGAAGAAGGGCGGCTCGCGGTCGGGATCGAAGCCCATCTCGCGGGCATGCGCCGCATAGTTGCGGCCGACGCAGTAGACGCGACGGACGGGAAACCGATCGGACGAACCGGCGACGGGCAGGCCGACGATGGCCGGAGGGGAAATGACGAAAGACATGGAGGCTCCTGCCGCGGCGTGCGGCACGTTGATCAGGAAAGGCAGGGCGAAAGGCAGGCCGCCGACGGCGGGCCGCGCTTCACCCCTCGTCGAGAAAGGCTTCGCGCAACACGCCCATCGCCTGCTGGACGGGTCGGTCCGAAAAACTGAACAGGACGGTCTCTTCGCTCGCCGAGAGGCGCAGCGGCGCCCACGACGGGACGACGAAGGTGTCGCGCGGACCGAAGTCGAAGCGCTGCCCGCCGATCTCCGCGACGCCGCGGCCTTCGACCACGCTGTGGATGGCGCCGTCGGTCGCGCGATGCGTCCTGCCGGCAAAGCCCGACGGCAGCAGCTGCAGGTTGGTCGCGATGGTCGGCATCGGAGAACCACCGGTCAGCGGGTTGATGTAGCGCAGCTTGTGGCCCAGCCAGGCGTCGGGCGCCTCCTGCTTCTGCAACTGGGCGAGGGCCTCGCGGCTGCGCGCATAGGGGTAGTTGAAGATCGGCGACGTCGGCGCGTGGTGGTCGTGGCGCACCGGCACCATGTTGTGGCCGAAGCGCGCCAGGCTGTGGCCTTCGGGCCGCGCGACGTGCTGCACCTTGGCGTCGTCGTTCTCGGCGAAGCCGGCGTCGAAGAAGCGAATCATCGGGATGTCGAGGCCGTCGAGCCAGACGACGGGTTCGGTCACGCCTTCGATGCCCTCGTTGCCGTGGTCATGCCAGGCCCAGGACGGCGTGATGATGAAGTCGCCCGGGTACATGGTGGTGCGCTCGCCGCCCACCGTGGTGTAGGCGCCCTTGCCGTCGACGATGAAGCGCAGCGCGGACTGCACATGGCGGTGCGAGGGCGCCACCTCGCCCGGCATGATGAGCTGGAGTCCGGCATAGAGCGACTGCGTGATCGACGAGCGGCCCGGGATGGCCGGGTTCTCCAGCACCAGCACACGGCGAACCGCTTCCTCGGCGGTGATGAGTTCGGCCGATTCCATCAGGAGCGGGCGGATCGCGTCGTAGCGCCACAGCGCGGGCACGCACGGCGTCTGGGGTTCGCGCGGCACCAGGGCGTGAAGCGACTCCCATAGGGGCGTGAGGTTCAGCGGACGAATCCGGTCGTAGTAGGCAAGGCGTTCGGCGGCGTCGGTGCGTACGGCCTGCGAGGCGGTCTTCATGGGGCTTGTCTCCTGGCGGTGGGCCGCCGATGAGGGTGATTGTTGGACGCCCCCACTATTTGTTCAAGACCCGCAGCCAATACCCGGAATATCGTTTTTCGATAATGGGCGTCGTAGTCCCCAAGGAAATCCGATGTCCAAGCTCGATCTCGAATGGCTCGCCGTGTTCGACGAGGTCTACAAGACCGGCAGCGTCTCGAAGGCGGCCGACCGGCTCGGCATGGCCCAGGCGGCGGCAAGCACCATGCTGAACAAGCTGCGCGCGCACTTCGACGACCGCCTGTTCGCGCGCACGGCGCAGGGCATGCAGCCCACGCCCTACGCCCAGCGGCTGGTCGTCCATGTGCGCGAGGTGCTTTCGCAGCTCGACCAGGCGCGCGGCAGCCGCAGCGCCTTCGATCCGGGCGAGGCGAGGCGCAACTTCCGCATCTGCATGACCGACATCAGCGAGGTGGTGCTGCTGCCGGGCCTGCTCGACCACCTCCGGCGCGTCGCGCCGGGCGTGCACCTCGAGACCGAGATAATTTCCACCGAGAGCGGCCGCCGGCTGGAGGATGGCGAGGTCGACCTGGCGGTGGGCTTCATGCCGCAGCTCGACGCGGGCTTCTACCAGCAGACGCTCTTCATGCAGAACTTCGTGTGCCTGGTGGCGCGGAACCACCCCCGCATCGGCGCGCGCCTCACGCGCAAGCGTTTCGAGGGCGAGGCGCATGCGGTGATCTCGTCCTCCGGGACCGGCCATGCCATCGTCGACAAGACGATCGCCCGCCTGGGGCTGCAACGCAACGTGGTGGCGCGACTGTCGAGCTTCCTGAGCGTGGCGCGTATCGTCGCGCACACGGAGCTGGTGGTGATCGTGCCGCGCATCCTCGGCGAGGTGCTGGCCACGCAGGAGCCTGTCCGGCTGCTCGACCTGCCCTTCTCGCTGCCGCCCTACGCCGTCAAGCAGCACTGGCACGAGCGCTTCCATGCCGACGCCGGCAACGTGTGGTTGCGGCGCACCGTGGCGCAACTCTTTGGGCCAAAGACCGGTCCCGCGCTCGCATAATTGCCACGGGCGCCCCACCGACCAACTCCTCGCCCAGGCAACTCATGTCTTCGATCACATTGCGCTTCCTTGCCGAGCCCAGCACCGTCAATTTCGGCGGCAAGGTCCATGGCGGCACCGTCATGAAGTGGATCGACGAGGCCGGGTACGCGTGCGCCACCAGTTGGTCCAAGCGCTACTGCGTCACCGTTTTCATCGGCAGCATCCGGTTCCACCGCCCGATCATGATCGGCGACCTGGTCGAGGTCGAGGCGCGGCTGGCCTACACGGGCAACAGCAGCATGAACATCTCCGTCGAGGTGCGCAGCGGCGACATGAAGGGCGGCGAGATGCAGAAGACGACCGAGTGCCTGGTCGTCTTCGTCTCGGTCGATTCGCATGGCCGCACCCTGCCCGTCGACGCCTTCACGCCCGGCACGCCGGGTGAAATGGCGCTGGCCGAAAGGGCCAGGGCGCACCTGGAGGCCTCGCGCGCGGCGGCCGGGAACTAGTGAAGCTCGACCTGACCGGGGGTGAAAGGCTGGCCGCGCCCCCGCAGCGGCCATTCGGCCCAAGCAGTGTCGGAGAAGCTTTCGCGCCAAGACCAGCCTGACGAACCTGCGCGCCTTCGGGCGAGCCGCAGATCCTTTTGGCAACGAAAGACGCTACGGTATCAAGCGGCTCTGTCCGTTTTCGAACCAACTGGCGTCAAAACCGTCCTTCAACAAGACGACGCTGGTCCATCCAGGGCCCGGTCGGCTTGTTCTGCTCATGTACTTTGCGAGGGTCCCTGCGTCCTCGCTCAGCAAATGCGTAATGCCCTCGCACTGGCATTGCGCAATCAGCTTGAAATCGTCTTTCACCCGGGCTCGATCGTCGGCCGCGTCCCGCGAATTGGCTCGCAACAACAATCCGCAAGCCATCGCATGGTCAACGTTGAAAGGGAGCACGACGAAGTTTCGCAAAGGCAGATCGTTGATCGCCTGGCGAACCTGAAACTCTGAAATTGCGATGGTCGACAGGAATAGCGGCACTTCGCGCTGAACGCATTCCCTGTAGTAGCGCTGCGCGGTAGCGTGATGTGTTCGAGTGGGGTCGCTGAACGAAATAAGAAAGCTGGTATCCAGCAGAACACTGTTCAATCTGTCCCTCCGCGCAATTCATCGACCCACGAAGTCGCGTCGGGAATATCCTTCCACGCCTGAGCACCTCGCTTGGTCAATCGCGCCAGCTCTTCTTCGTCAATGCTGGGGGCGTACTCAACGAACTCGACAAGTCTGGCGTCGCGCAACTCCCGAGTAAGCACGTTGTACTGCGCTCTCACGCGCAGCATCGCCATCTTGTAGAGCCGGTTCACCTTGTCGTTGCGGAGCAGGTCTCGATCTGTAGAAACCTTGAGGGAGCTGCCATCAGGAAGGCGAATGTGCGCATTCGCCTTTGTCACGCCACCAAGATCCTGAATCTCTCCGCGGACATAGCGTTCCACCTGCACCCATTGATCGGCGTCATCCGCCCGGTAGTCGCTTTCGAGGCTGACCACCACGGGCTTCGGAAGAAAAGGTGCAGTGATTCGGAATGCAATGTCGCCTGCGCCGCGGGCCACCTTTTGCCAGCGTTCAATCACTTCACGGCGCCTGCGGTCCACCGTGTCGAGCAACTCTGAACTCAACAGGGCGCTCAAATCCGCGAACAGGATCGGAGCCGAGGGAATGGGCGCCGTCTGTATGGCGATCGAGCCGGCAACAACGGACACATCCAATTGGCCCGGATCAACCTCTCGGGCTTCCCCGCGGAGAAACGCTTCCACGTCCGCCGCGAAATTCGCCAAGGTACTCAGCTTGACCCGATCCGGGGTCGCCTCAAATCCCGCCGAACGGTCGACTAAAGCAACGGTAATTCGCTGAGCTTCCATGATCCGAATGATTGTAGAGACGCCGGCTTTCGTCTGCCCATCTTTCACAAAGCGGCCCGTGGCGATGCCGTCATCGCTTCAATTCGAAGCCAACACCGTCCCGCTCACCTCGCCCAAGCCGATGCGCACGGCCCCGTCGCGCTCGCAATACCCGCGCAGGCTCAGCGTGTCGCCGTCTTCCAGGAAGGTGCGGCGCTCGCCGTTCGGCAAGGTGATCGGCTGCTTGCCGCCCATCGTGAGTTCGAGCAACGATCCTGCTTCGTCGGCCTTCGGTCCCGACAGCGTGCCGGAGCCGAGCAGGTCGCCCGGCTGCAGGTTGCAACCGTTCACGGTGTGGTGCGTGATGAGCTGGCCGGCGGTCCAGTACGCCGCCTGCGTGGTATTGCCACGCGTGAGCCGCACCGCGCCCTCCCCGGCCTCGCGCATCTTCGCGGTCTGCAGCCAGACTTCGAGCGTGATGTCGAGCGCCCCGGCTTCGCGGTTGGCGGGCGAATCGAGATAGGGCAGGGGTTGGGGATCGCCGGCGGCGCGCTCGAACTTGGCGCGGAAAGGCGCAAGCGCCTCCATCGTCACGATCCAGGGCGACAGCGTGCTCGCGAAGTTCTTCGACAGGAAGGGGCCGAGCGGCTGGTACTCCCAGGCCTGCAGGTCGCGGGCGGACCAGTCGTTGAGCAAGGTCACGCCGAACAGGTGCCGTTCGGCATCGCCGATCGCGATCGGCTCGCCGAGCGCATTGCCCTGGCCGACGACGAAGCCGAGTTCCAGCTCATAGTCCAGCCGCTTCGACGGTCCGAAGCTCGGCGATTCGGCCTCGGGCGCCTTGGTCTGGCCCTGCGGGCGCTTGAAGCGCTGGCCGCTCACGGCGATCGACGACGCGCGGCCGTGGTAGCCGATGGGCACCCACTTGTAGTTGGGCATCAGCGGCTGGTCCGGACGGAACAGCTTGCCGACGGTGGTGGCGTGATGAATGCCGGTATAGAAGTCGGTGTAGTCGCCGATGCGGCAGGGCACGGTCATTTCGACGGCCGATTGCGCAAACAGCGCCTTGCTCCAGGCGGCCTGCTTCGCGCTGCCTTCGCGCAGGCCTTCGGAAAGGGCCGAGCGCAGCGCCTGCCGCTCGCCGGCGCCTTGGGCCAGCAGCACGTTCATGTCATCGGTGTCGACGACTCCCGCGGCCTTCAGGTCGAGCACCTGTTCACCGATGGCGACGCCGATGCGGAAGCCCTCACCGCTGCCGGCAGGACGAAAGCGCCCGAAGGGCAGGTTCTGGATCGGGAAGTCGCTGCCGACTTCGTTGGCCGAGGCCACCCAGCTGCGCAGCTTCGGATCGTGGGTTGCGTTCAATGTGTTCATGGCTTGTATTTGTCTTGCAGGCCGGCCCAGCAGTCGGCGTAGTTCTGGTCGAGCGCGGGGCTTTGCATCGCGAACTCGGTGGGGATGAAGCGGTAGCGGCTCTCGAACATGAAGGCCAGGGTGTTGTCCAGCTTCTGCGGCGCGAGCTTGGCGTTGCTGGCCTTGTCGAAGGCTTCCTCGTCGGGCCCGTGCGGCACCATGCAGTTGTGCAGGCTGGCACCACCGGGCTTGAACCCGCCGGGCTTGGCGTCGTATTCGCCGTAGACCAGCCCCATGAATTCGCTCATGAGGTTGCGGTGGTACCAGGGCGGACGGAAGGTGTCTTCCATCACCAGCCAGCGCGGCGGGAAGATCACGAAGTCGCAGTTCGCCGTGCCGGGGGTGTCGCTCGGCGAGGTGAGCACGGTGAAGATCGACGGGTCCGGATGGTCGAAGCTGATCGAGCCGATGGTCATGAAGTGCGCCGTGTCGTACTTCACCGGCGACAGGTTGCCGTGCCAGGCGACGACGTTGAAGGGCGAATGCCGGGTCGGTGCCGACCAGAAGCGGCCGCTTGCCTTCTTGATCAACTCGTAGCCAACGCTCGCATCCTCGAAGGCCGCGACCGGCGCCTGGAAGTCGCGTGAATTCGCAAGGCCATTGGAGCCGATCGGCCCCAGTTCGGGCAGGCGGAACTGCGCGCCGTAGTTCTCGCAGAGGTAGCCGCGCGACAGGCCATCGGGCAGCCCCACCTTGAACACGACGCCGCGCGGGACCAGCGCGATCTCGCCGGGCTTGACTTCGAGCACGCCCATCTCGGTGGTAATGACCAACCGCCCCTGCTGCGGCACGAAGAGCATCTCGCCATCGGCGTTGACGACGGCGCGGCGCTGCATCGAGCGGCTCGCGAGGTAGACGTGCGCGGCCAGACCGGTCTGCGCCTCGGCATCGCCATTGGCCGCCAGCGTATGAACGCCGTCGATGAAATCGACGTCGGCGTTGTCCAGCGGGATGGGTGCCCAACGCAAGGGCTCGGGGGGTAGCGCGATCTCGCGGTCGGCGCCGGTCTTCCAGCTCGACTGCGCGTAAGCCTTGTAGCGGCCGGAGACCACCGAAGGCTGGCGCCGGTACATCCACGTGCGGCGGTTCTCGTGGCGCGGCGCAGTGAAGGCGGTGCCCGAGATCAGCTCCGGATACAGGTCAAAGGGCGCGCGCTGCGGGCTGTTGCGGCCCTGCGGCAAGGCACCGGGGACGGCCTCGGTGGCGTACTCGTTGCCGAAGCCGCTCTGGTAGCGGAGGTCGGCGGATGCATTCTTCATGGTGTCCTCTCTTGAATTTCAGCGTGATGGCGCAGCGGCTTCGAAAGCCTGGCGCAGCACGGCGGTCGAGCCGATGTGATTCGCCAGTACGAGCACGAGGCGCGCGTTGAAGGCGTGGCTCTCTTCGGTCGAAAGGCCCTGGTGCGCTTCGATCAGCGCCTCGTAGAAGTCGTCCGGCGCTTCGAGGTTGGGCGTGGTGATCAGGTCCATCGCTCTATGCCTTTGCCAACGCACGGTCGTACGCGGCGCGCACGGCCTCCGGAGTGGGTTGCCGCCAGCGAGCGCACACGTGCTGGTCGGGGCGCAGGAGGTAGACGGTGCCGGGCTGCGCGTCGTAACGCTTCGCCGCGAGTTCGCCCTCGCCGGTGGCCGCGACACGCACGATGTGCAGCGGCACGTCGGCTTGCGCCAGCATGCGCAGACTTCGCTCCGCGGCGTTGCCTTCGCCGAAGACGGCGGCCGTGAAGCGCGTCTCGGGCTCGCCGGTCGACGCCGGGCAGAGTTCACGGAGCAGCCAGCCAGTGTTTCCGTCAGCCCGAACGACGGGCGCATCGGCCGCCGGTGCACCGGGCACCATCGCGCCGGCGAAGGCATCCACATCGACCGTGTTCAGCGCGGAGCGATGCAGCGTGCTCGGAACCGACAGGCGGCCGCTGTTCACCAGTGCGCGTGCGAAGGCGTGGCGCTTCGAGAGTTCGAGCACCGCGTTGCGGAAGACGCGGCTGATCTCGCTCTTGGGCGTGATGAAGTCGGTGGCACGGGTCGAGTGGCGGATGTTTTCGTCGGCCGCGTATTCGCGCTCGCTCGCATAGCTGTCGAGCAGCGCATCGGGCGCTTCGTGCCGTAGCACGGCGGCGAGCTTCCACGCGAGGTTGTCGGCATCCTGCACGCCGGAGTTCGCGCCGCGCGCGCCGAAGGGCGAGACGCCATGCGCCGAGTCGCCCGCAAACAGCACCCGCCCGTGGCGGAAATGTGCCATGCGCTGGCACGCAAAGGTGTAGACGCTGGCCCAGCCGATCGTGAACTGCACCTTCTCGTGGCCGATGCTGTCGAGCAGGGCCCGCACGCGCGGGATGATGTTCTCGTGCTTGCGCTCTTCCACCGGATCGGCGTCCCAGCCGAGCTGAAAGTCGACGCGCCACATGCCGTCGGCCTGCTTGTGCAGCAGCACGCTCTGGCCGGGATGGAAAGGCGGATCGAACCAGAAGCGGCGCTCGGTCGGCAGGTCTGCGTCCATGGTCACGTCGGCGATCAGGAAACGGTCGCGGAACACGCGGCCCTTCGCCTCCTGGCCGAGAAGCTGGCGCATGTTCGAGCGCGAGCCGTCGCAGGCGGCGACGTAGTCACCGGCAAGCCGGTAGTTGCCGTCCGGCGTCTCGATGGTCAGCAGCGCGTGGTCCGCGGCCTGCTCGACGCCGACCACCTTGTTGCTCCAGCGCAGGTCGATCAGCGGCAGCTCGGCCGCGCGCTCGGCCAGGTAGCCCTCGACGTAGTACTGCTGCAGGTTGACGAATGCCGGCCGCTCGTGCCCCGCCTCGGGCAGCAGGTCGAAGTTGTAGACCTGCTCGTCGCGGAAGAACACCCTGCCGACCTTCCACGAGACGCCCTTGGCCACGATGCGGTCGGCGCAGCCGAGGCGGTCGAAGACTTCCAGCGTGCGCTTGGCGAAGCAGATGGCGCGCGAGCCGGTCGAGAGCGTGCAGTCGTTGTCCAGAAGCACCACGGGGATCTGCCGCTGCGCGAGGTCGATCGCGAGGGCGAGGCCCACCGGGCCTGCGCCGACCACCACGACCGGACGGCGCGCCGGCGATGCGGCGTCCTGGTCCGCGTGGCGGCGGTAGTCGAAGCGCAGCGACTGGTAGTCGGTCTGCGCGGTGCCAGTTGCGAGTGCGTCCAAGGTCTTGTCTCCTGTCTTTCTCCTTCCCCCTCCGGGGGAAGGCCGGGAAGGGGGGCCGGCGGTCGATGTTGGCGCCGCGTGCCCCCACCCCAGCCCTCCCCCAGAGGGGGAGGGAGCAAATGGGGTCAGCCTTCGAGGGCCTTCCACATCTCGATGTCGCGCTCCGCCGTCCAGATGCGCGGGTCGGCATGGCCCGACGCTTCGTCGTAGGCGCGGCTCACGTCGAAGGGCATGCAGTGGTCGAAGATGACCCACTGGCTGTACTTGGGCTTGAGCCTGGCGTAGGTGTCGTTGTAGACGGCGTTCAGGTCGCGGCCTGCCTTCACGCCCTCCTGCACGCTGCTGTAGACATCGGCGATGAAGCTGCGCGTGCCTGCCAGTCCCTTGGCGACCTCGTCCGGCGTGGTGAGCGCGGCGCCGCGGCCGGGGACGAGCGCGGCCGGCTTCAGCGCGGCGATGTTGTCGAGCGTCTTCGGCCAATCCTGGAAGTAGGCGTCGCCGGCATAGGGCGTGGCGTCGAACTCCACCAGGTCGCCCGAGAGCAGCGTTCGCTCCTGCGGCAGCCAGACAACCGTGTCGCCCTTGGTGTGGCCGCGGCCCAGCTGGATGAGCTGCACTTCGAGCTTGCCGAGCCACAGCGTCATCTTGCCGGTGAAGGTCATGGTCGGCCAGGTGAGCCCCGGCGGCACGGTCTCGACGTTCTGGAACAGGCGCGGGAAGCGGCCGATCTCGCTGGCCTTGTCCTGCTCGCCGCGCTCGACGATGAGGTCGCGCGTGTCCTGGCTCGCGATGATGTGCTCGGGCTTGTAGCCGGCGGCGCCCAGCACCCGCACGGCGTGGTAATGCGTGAGCACGACGTACTTGATGGGCTTGTCGGTCACTTCGCGGATGCGGCGCACGACGTCGGCCGCCATGGCCGGCGTGGCCTGGGTGTCGGCAACGAGCACGCAGTCGTCGCCGATCACGATGCCGGTGTTGGGGTCGCCTTCGGCCGTGTAGGCCCACGCGTGCTCCGAAATCTGGCTGAAGGTGATCTTCTTTTCTTCCAGGTCGGCTTGGCTGGCGAACTTCTTGGTCTCTGACATCGTGGGTCTCCTTGATTCGTCTAACGTGAATTGATTTGCATGGAACGAATGTGCGAAGTGTAATTCGGCAATCAGTTAATGTCTAATGTCTTCTGCATGAACGAACGACGGGCACGGCCATGAACACTGAAACCGATCGCGCCCAGCGCGGCATCCAGAGCATCGAGGTGGGCGGCCAGCTGCTGCGCGCGCTGGTGCACCACGGCCGGCCGATGGCCCTGAAGGACCTCGCCCGCGAGGCCGAGATGTCCCCCGCCAAGGCGCATCCCTACATGGTCAGCTTCGGCCGCCTCGGGCTGATCGAGCAGGACCGCACCAGCGGCCACTATCTGCTCGGACCGCTCGCGTTGCAACTGGGGTTGATCAGCCTGCAGCAGGCGAATCCCGTGCACGTCGCGACGCCGCTGATCGCGGAACTGGCGCAGCAGATCGGACAGACCGTGGCGATCGCGGTGTGGGGCGACCGGGGCGCCACCATCGTGCGCATCGCCGAATCGCCGGCGCCGCTGCACGTGAACATGCGGCACGGCACGGTGTTCTCCCTGACCAACACCGCGTCGGGCCGGCTGTTCGGCGCCTACCTGGACGCCTCGGTGGTGAAGCAACTCCTGGAAGAGGAGCGCCTGCGCGAGCAGAAAGGCGCCGCCGTGGCGCCGCGACGTGGCATGCCCCCGGTGCAGCCCCTACCGAGCTGGAAGGCCTTCGAGGCGCAGTTGCACGAGGTTCGCACCCACGGCCTCAGCCGGTCCGAAGGCGAGATCCTTCCCGGCGTGAGCGCGATGTCGGCGCCGGCCTTCGATCACACGGGCGCCATCGTGCTGGCCATCACCGCCATCGGGCCATCCGCCATCTTCGATACGCAATGGGACGGCGAGGTCGCGGTGCCGCTCAAGGCCTGCGCTGCCCAGGTGTCGGAGCGGCTGGGGGCCGGCCCTTCAAGGCCTTGAGCCGTTCGATGCTCTCGGCCGGCCAGTAGTCGGAGCGGCTGTAGTACGCGTCCACCGCCGGGGTGCCCGGTGGCAGCACCACCCAGGCCTGCTTCGACGCCGTGAAGATGTGGATGTCCGGCGGCAGCGAATCCGGTGTGTCTAGCGTGCCGACACGGACGAACTTCACCGATTCACCGGCGCCGGCATAGTGGCTCCAGAGTGCGACGTGGCAGCGGGGGCAGCGCGCGATCTTCTGGCCCTTGCCGCTGAGCGACGGCGTATCGACCAGTTCGACCTCGCCCTGCAGGAGTTCCACGCGGTCGCTCTCGATCATCGCGTTAAGCGCGAACGAAGCGCCGGTTTCGCGCTGGCACCAGCGGCAGTGGCAGCAGTTCACGAATAGCGGCTTCGTCGCCATCCGATAGCGCACCGCGCGGCAGGTACAGCCGCCGTCCAGCGGGAACATCAGTGCGATCGCCCGTCGTAGTGCTTCACCGGCACGGCATCGAGGTCGATGCCCTCCAGGCAGCGGATGTTGACCGCGATGGTCGGCACGCCCTTCGGGTCGGTGGCCTCGGCAAACGGCTGGATGCCGCAGGTCTTGCAGAAGCGGTGCCTGATCGCATGCTTGTTGAAGAGATAGGTCCCCATGTTGTCGTCCTCCGGCGTGAGCAGCGTGAACTGCGTGCGCGGAACGAACCACAGCAGAGAGCCCTTCCGCTGGCACATGGAGCAGTTGCAGGCCAGTGCGCCCTGTATCTCGCCCTCCGCCTCGAAGGCGATCTTTCCGCAATGACAGCTACCTTCGTATTTCATGCAAGTCCCCTTTCATGCGCGATGGGCCGAAGCCAGTAACCGAAGGCCCAAGGACACCATGACCGCACCCGCCAGTCTGTCGGCCCACGCCTTGTATCGCAGGTAGGTCTTTTGCGGTCCCTTGGCGGAAAGGGCAAGGGCGACCAATGCGTACCAGCTGGTCTCGAGCACGAACACCACGGCGACGATGCCCAGCCCGAAGGCCAGTGAGGGCGAAGGCGGCAGGAAGGCCGCGAACACGCTGGCATAGACGATGGCCGTCTTGGGATTGCTCACCTGCGTGGCCAGCCCGAGGAGGAACGCCCGGCCCGCGTGGCGCCGTGCGCCGCTCGCATCGGCCACCGGCGCCGCCATCGACAACGGCTGCCGCGCCCCCAGCCAGATCCGCACGCCAAGGTAGGCCAGGTAGAGGCCGCCGGCGACCTTGAGAACGATGAAGAGCGTCGGGATGGCAAGCAACAGCGCCTGCAGGCCGGCCAGCGCCGCGAGTGCGAAGCAAGCACCGCCGAGCCCCATGCCGAAAGCAGCGGCCACGCCCTCCGGGCGCGACTGCGACACCGCGGTGCGCGCGACCATCACGAAGCTGGGGCCGGGACTGACCACGCCCACGGCCAGCGCGCCGGCAATGCCCAGCAGCGGAAGCAACTGATTCAACTTCGTCTCCTTGCCCTTGTCGCCCTCGGAACGGGGCTCGGAGATTACTCCAACGGCCTCAGGCCATGAAGCCCACGTTCTTGGGGTAGTCGATCCCGTTGACGTTGCCGCCGAAGTTCTTGAGGTTGGGCAGGATGCCCGGCAGGTCGGCATCGGGCACGCCGAACCACTTGGCGAGCGTGGCGCCGTACTGGTCGACCGAGGTCGAGGGAATCAGTCGCCCCTGCCCCACGTGGCCGTCGTAGCCGTCGAGCTTCGCGTCGTTGTTGATGCTGACGACCTGCGGCGTGCCGTAGAGCTGCTTGCCCTTGACCGCGCCGCCGACGACGAAGTGATGGCTGCCCCAGCCATGGTCGGAGCCGTCGCCGTTGCTGGCCAGCGTGCGGCCGAAGTCCGATGCCGTGAAGGCCGTGACCTTGTCGGCGATGCCCAGCGCGGCGGTCTGGCGGTAGAACGCGGTCATGGCGTCGCTGAGCTGCTGCATCAGGCCGGGCTGATTGGCGATGAGGTTGTCGTGCAGGTCGAAGCCGCCCATCGACACGAAGAACACTTGCCGCTTGACGCCCAGCGCTGCACGGCCGTTGATGAGACGGGCCACCATCTTCAATTGCTTGGCCAGGCCCGTGCTCAGGGTGCCGAAGGAATCGACAGGCAGCGCGGGCGACAGCGCACCGGTCACGGTCGTCTCGGCTTCCACCGCACGCTTGGTCACCCGGTTGTATTCGTTCTCCAGCACGTGGCTGCGTGCTTCCTGGACGAGCTGGCCCATCGCGGACTTGACCGAGGCCGACACGAAGCCGCCGGTGCTCTTCACGCTGTTGATGCCGACCGCGCCGTTGGTGCTCACCTGGTATTGCAGCGCCTGGTCGCCCGAGAGAAAGACCGCATTGCCCGCGACGGACATGCAGGTGAAGAGCGAATTGGTGTTCTGCGACAGCGCCAGGTCGCCGAGATTGCCGCCCCAGCCGACGGTCGAGCCTTCGGGCGAGGACGACTGCCAGGTCGATTGCTGGTCGTTGTGCGAGAAGAGCTTGGGCGGCTGCGGATAGAGCTTCTTGTTGCTGTTGTTGTACTGCGCCCGGTTGAGCGGCACGACCAACGGGCCGACGTTGAGCTGCACCGCCATCTTGCCGTCGACATTGAACAGATTCGCCAGCTGGCCCATTGCCGGATGCAAGGCGTACTGGCGTCCGTTGGGCAGCGGGATCGTGGGTGCCAGCACCGTCTTCGCGACATCCATGTCGTTCTTGGCGATGGCGATGCCGCCGGTGGCCTGGGGAAGGCGGATGCCGCTGTAGAGGTTGTAGCTGGGGTCGTCGTAGGTGATGACGGTGTTGGCGTAGTCGTTGCCGCCGAAGAGGAACACGCACACCAGCGCCTTGTAGTCGTCGCTCGGCGCGGCCTGCGCGGCGGCTTCGCCCATCGCGGCGAGGTTGAGCGCGAAAGGCAAGGCGGTGCCGGCCATCGCGAGCTGGCCGGAGCGGCGCAGGAAGGCGCGTCGGGTGTGGGCTGCAGGATCGATCAGGTACATCGCGCGGTCCCTTATTTCTGGATCAGGTAGGAGGGCGAAGCCATCGCCATCAGCACCGCGGCGTACACGCGGTTGAGCTTGACGGCGTCGGTGCTGGTGGCGGTCACGGCCGGCGTGCCGAGTGCGTTGGTGATCAACGCCTGCGTGGCCGCCGAAAGCTGGTTGCCGGTGAGCAGCAGGTTCAGCCGTCGCACGAGGGCCGCGGGGTCGAGCACCAGCGCGAGCTCGCTCGCATAGCTCGCGTTCACGTCCTTGGTGTTCTTCGGCAGCGTGTTCTGCATGTAGTTCAGGTAGCCGCCGACGCTCGTTTCGTTGACCACCTGGAACTCGGGCGCGACCATCTTCGCGGTCGCGATCGCCGTCGAGGGCGGGACGTAGCCGGGGCGGAAATAGTTGAAGACCGAGGGCGAGCGCAATGGGCTCTGGCCCAGCTGGTCGTTGGGACGGGAGAGGTCGCCGATCTTCCAGTTGCCGGACGTCGAGCCGACGCCGAAGGTGCGCCCCCATTGCACGAAGCGCAGCATCGGCTCGCGCAGGCGGCCGAAGTTGGGATCGCCCAGGCCGGCCGGGCTGCGGGCCTCGTTGTCGAGCAGCACGGCGGCGAAGACGCTTTTCATGTCGCCGCGCACGCCGGAGCCGTTGTCCGCGAACACATCCGATACGCGCTTCACGTAGGCCGGGCTCGGGTTGCTGGTCACCAGGCGCTGGATCAGCTGCTTGCAGATGAAGGGGCCGACGTTCGGATGGTTGAACAGCGTGTCGAGCGCGATCTTGAGCGCTGCCTTGCCCTCGGTGCCTGAGGGCACGGTCGCGCCGAGGAACTTCGCTTCGAGCGTGGAATGGCGCGAGGCGGTGAGCGCCATCGGCCGCGTGGTCCACCCGTTGCCTTCGACGGTGTAGGTGGCACCCGGCGGGGTGAAGGCGCCGGCGGTTCCCGTCTTCTCGTCGGCGCGGATGTCCAGGTCGTAGCCGGTAAAGACGCGCGCGAGGTTGGTCACGTCGTCCAGGGTGTAGGTGTCGAGCGGCGCGCCGTCCGCGCCCGTCTTGAGGGTGCCGTCGGGGTTGAGCTGGTAGAGCCCGATGGTCATGAGCTGCATGACCTCGCGCGCATAGTTCTCGTCCGGCTGGCGGCCCTGCGCGTTTTCCTTCTGGTTGCCCTTGGTGTTGAGGTAGTAGCCCATCGCCGGGTTGAGGGTCACGTCTTCCAGCAGCTTGCGGAAGTTGCCGGTGACGCCCCCGACCAGCGTGTCCCAGTACTGGGCCATCATGTGGTTGGTCCAGTTCGAGCCGATGTCGTTGGCCGACACCACAAAGATCTCGGTGAACGCCAGCGCCATGCGCTTGCGGAAACCGTCCGGCGCCGTCATGAGCTGGTTCCAGATCATGTCGTCGGCGTTGACGGTGTTGTAGGGCTTGCTCGAGATCCAGTCCCAGCCCGTCTGCGTGGCTTGACGGTCGACCTGCTCTCCCAGCCAGGGCAGATAGCCTTTGCTGCGAACGTCTGCGATCTCGGCATCGGATGCGGAGAACTGCGACTGCAGGAGGAAGCGCGCCGCCTCGTCGTCGGACTTCGCCTCCGTGTAGACGTAGGTCTGGGCGGTCGGCGTGGCGGCCAGCGGGGTCAGGGACCCGGCCTGCACGCCGGTACTGGTTCCAGTGCCGGTTCCCAGGCCTGGGAAGGCTCCGCCGCCTCCACCACCTCCACCGCCGCAGGCTGCGAGCGCAGCCGCCGCGGCCGCGGTCAGGGAAAGCGCGAGCGTGCGCGGGATGTGCGGCTCGGTTGCCGCAGCTGGCAGGGATGCCGGCGCAACGCGCACGAGTTCCTCTGTCGCCTCGGCGCGACCGGTTGCGATGTCTTCCACCATGGACTCCTCACTCCTCGGCGCTCAGGCGCCGGTGTGTTCAGGCAAATGCCATGCCCGAGCCTTTGCAGTTTTTTGCAGTAGCAGAAAGACTACAACCGAGGAGTCGGCGAGACACAAATGCTAAAAAGTGTGACTTTTTCCGTCACTTCACCATCGCGCCGGCTGGCCGGATGGCGAGAAATGTCGCTCAGGACTTGGCCGCTTCGAGCCCGTCGCGCGTCCGGATCGCCTCCCGCCGGGCGACTTCGGCGAAGTCATCGCCAGACGAGGCGTAGCAGATGGCGCGCGAGGAATTGACCACGATCGGCGCGTCCGGACGCCAGCCCGCGCGAACGGTCGCGACCGCATCGCCGCCTTGTGCGCCGACGCCGGGGATCAGCAAGGGGACGGTGGGCGCCAGCGTCCTGACCCGTTCGATCTCGGCCGGATAGGTCGCGCCGACGACCAGCCCCAACTGGCCGTTCAGGTTCCAGGGGCCCTGCGCGAGGCGGGCCACGTGCTCATACAGGAAGGGCTCGCCTTCAAGACCGGCCAGACGCTGCCCCTGCAGATCCGAGCCGCCCGGATTGCTGGTGCGGCAGAGCAGGAAGGCCCCCTTACCCTCGTGGCGCAGGTAAGGCTCGACCGAATCGAAGCCCATGAAGGGCGAGAGCGTGACGGCGTCGGCGCCGTAGCGCTCGAAGGCCTCGCGCGCGTACTGCTCGGCCGTGGATCCGATGTCCCCGCGCTTGGCGTCGAGGATTGTCGGAACGTGCGGGGCGTTGCGGCGCATGTGCTCCATGAGCTGCTCCAGCTGCCCTTCGGCCCGGTGCGCGGCGAAGTAGGCGATCTGCGGCTTGAAGGCGATCACCAGGTCGGCCGTGGCGTCGACGATGCGGGCGCAGAAGTCGTAGATCTTGCTGGCGTCGCCCTTGAGGCGGGCGGGGAATTTCGTCGGTTCGGGGTCGAGGCCGACACACAGCAGCGAGCCGTTTTGGCGCTCGGCGGCGCGCAGCTTGTCCAGGAAGGTCATGGGGCCGAATTTTAGGCCGGCGCGCCGCGGGCTCAGTTCGCCCTGGAAGCCTCCTCGGCCGCCAGGCAGAGGTCGGCCCACGCGCGGCCCTTGTCGGCAGGATTGCGCAGCAGGTAGGCCGGGTGGTAGGTGGCGACGACCGGCGGACCGTCCTGCATGCCCGGCAGGATCGCCACCGGCATCGCGCGGCCGCGCAGCTTGCCGAGCGGATCGCCACTCTGCAGAAGGCTCTGGGCCGCGAGCGGGCCCATGGCCAGCACCAGGCGTGGCGCCAGCGCGGCCGCATGCTCCGCGAAGACATCGACGATGGGCCGAGGGCTCTCCGGCTGGCCCGATGCCACACCGCGATGCGTGCGCATCAGGTGCACGGGCGTTTCGCCGGCATCCAGTTGGAGGGCCCGCAACATGTTGTCGAGCAGCCGGCCTGCGTCGCCCGCAAAAGGTTCGCCGTGACGCCCGTCGAGCTCGGGCGGCACGTCCGCGACGATCAGCCAGCCGCCTTGCGGCGCGGCCGCGTCGCCGTAGAGGCGGCGTGGCGCATCGACGAGGATCGAGGCGCCGTGGGTCACTGCCACAGGCGCGCGAGGCGCCATCGCGGGTGACCCCGACGGTTCGGGCGTCGCAGGACGCACCGGCGCCGAGGGCGCGCGCTGCACCACGGGTGCTTCGGCCGCAGGCCGGGATTCCATGGTCGTGTCGCCCGCAACGGAAGCGCGCGAGGCCGGAACCGCTTCCGGTTCGGCCGCTTCGTCCTTGGGCCACCAGAAGAGCTTGACGCCCATCTCATCCAGCATCGCGCGCTGCCGCGCATCCAGCATCAATCCGCCAGTCGTCATATCAAAAGACCCAAAACCCGCAGGCCGGCGAAGCCAGGCCCACTCGTGAAACACCGCGGATCCGGCTTCGCCGGTCCGCCGGTGTTGCCCCCTGCAAGGGGGTAGGAGAAGCGACACGAAGTGCGCGAAGCCTGGGGATGCTTCACCTGAGTCCTCCCCAGGCGCTGCTGGATTCCTGCAATCGCAGGCTCATCACCACGGCATCCTCGCGCCGGCCGCCGTGTGCCGGGTAGTACCCCTTGCGCATGCCGACACGGCGAAAGCCGTTGCGTTCATAGACCGCGAGCGCGCGCGCATTGCTTGCCCGCACCTCGAGCCACAGCCACTGCGCGTTCTGGCCGCGCGACCAGCCTGCCAGCGCCTCCAGCATCAGCGGCGCCCATCCCTGCCGCTGGAAAGCCGGCGCGACCGTGATGTTGAGCAGATGGACTTCATCGACGCCCTTCATGGCGACGAAATAACCGATCAGCGTTTCGCCTTCGGTGCGGCTCACCGCCCGGCTCCACAGGGAGCGGATGCCGCTGGGCGCGGGCGCTGCGCTCTCGGCTTCGGCGGCTGGCGCGACGAGGCATTGGCAGTGGTAGCCGGCCGCCAGCGAATCGGTGAAGTTGGCCTGCGTCCAGGGATGCGTGAACGCCGTCTGCTCGATCGCGCAGACGGCGGGAATTCGCTCGATCGTGATCGCTTCGAGACGGGCTTCACGCGGCTGTTGCAGGACTGCGCTCATGATGGCTGGGTGCCCGCCGCCTTGATGGCGGCGCGCTCTTCGGTTGTCTGCGCCACTTTATCGCGAACGTAGAGCGGCCATGCATCGGCCGGCGCAACGGTGCGGCCGGCGGCCAGCAGCGCGGGCGCGAGGCGCAGCATCGCCGAGGCGGTGGGAAGCACCTCGTGGCGCGCCGCCGCTCGCGGCAGGCGCTCGCCGTACGCGGCGAAGGCATTGCCCGCCAGCGCCCAGCCGGCCGGGACGGCGACGGCTTCGGGCGCCAGCAATTCCGCTTCGCTGGCCATGACCTCGACGCCGAAGTCGTAGCTCGCCGTGTAGACCTGTTCCATGCGCGCATCGAGCACGGCGACCACCTTCTGGACGCCGAAGCGATGGCGGGCCTCCTCGGCGACGGCAAGCAGCGTGTCGATCGGCAGCAAGCGCACGCCGGCGCCGTAGCCCAGCCCCTGCGCGACGGAGCAGGCGGTGCGCAATCCGGTGAACGAGCCGGGGCCCCGACCGAAAGCGATCGCATCGAGTTCGCGGAGCGTCAGGCCGGCTTCGGCCAGCAGTTGCTGGATCAGCGGGATCAGCGTCGACGACGACTGCGCGCCGCCGATGCCGCTGTGCTCGAACTGCACGTCGCCGTGGCGGACGGCGATAGACAAGGCCTCGGTGCTGGTGTCGAAGGCGAGCAGCCTAGACATCGGCGCCTCCTCTCGCCGCCGCGGGCATCACGGGGGCCGCCGCTTTCACGACGGCGCCACGGTTGCGCTGGACGCCGAACAGGATGCCCGCCGTGACGAGCAGCAGGCCCGCGATCAGGTTCCAGTACAGCGGCTCGTCGAGGAAGATCACCGCGCCAAGCGCCGAGAGCCCCGGCACCAGTGCCGTGATCATGGCCGTACGGACCGGGCCGAAATACTGGACCATTCGCGTGAAGGTGATGCCCGAGATGACGACCGAGCCGATGCCCTGGAAGAACATCTGGAAGGCGATTTCTCCGACAGGCGCACTGTCGAGCCGGCTTGCCAGCACGCCGAACGCCGCCAGCAGCGCATAGGCCGGCACGTAGGTCATGAAGGCGAACACCGTGATCGCGATGGTCGCGCGCACGGCCTCGAGCCCGTGCTTGCGGACCACCACGCTGTAGCAGGCCCAGCAGAAGGCCGCGCTCATGAAGAACAGGTCACCCTTCCAGATCGAGCCGCCTTCGAGGGCATGAAGCAGGCTGGCGCCGCCGACGAAGAGATCGCCCAGGACGATCAGCGCCAATCCCAGGGCGCGTCCCGGCGTGATGCGGTCGCGAAGCACGAGGGCGGCAAGCAGCGCGGTCCACAGCGGCAGGCTGCCTGGCATCAGCACGGAGGCGTGCGTGGCCGGTGCGAAGACGAAGCCGCTGTAGGCCAGCAGTGCATAGGCCAGGCCGCCGAAGACGCCGGCGATCGCGGTGAGGCGCAGTGGGACCGGCGACAGGCCGAAGAACGAGCTTAGGGCCGAAGGATCGCTGGCGCGCGCGCGCATCACCAGCCACGCGCCCCATGGCATCAGCACCAGGCTGGCACCGCAGATGCGGGCGAAAGCGATGTCGAAGGGCGTGAGGGACCGCCCGGCAGTGGCCCGTGCGATGACGATGAAGGCCGTCCACACGAGGACTGTGACGATGGCCGCGCCGATGCCAATGGTGCGAGGGGAGAAGCGGGGGGCGACGGGCATAAAGGATTATTGCTCGCCCCCAGGCTTGCTCACTTCGTGTAGCCGCCTCCCCCCTGCCGGGGGCAATACCAGCGGCCCGGCAAAGCCGGTTCCGCGGTATTTTCTGACTCGCCCCCAGGCTTGCTCACTTCGTGTAGCCGCCTCCCCCCTGCCGGGGGCAATACCAGCGGCCCGGCAAAGCCGGTTCCGCGGTATTCCTGGCATGGGGGCCGGGATAATCTGTCGATGTCCTCTTTGCTTCCTGTCTTGTGCCGCGTCAGCCGGCTCTTTCCGATCGTCTTCACCCTGGCACTGGCACCGCTCGCTGCGAGCGCCCAAGGCCTTCCCACTGAAGTCGATGCTGCGCTGGCCCGCGCCAAAGTTCCGCGAGACGCCGTGACGATGTTGGTGGTCGACGCCGAAGGGAATCGCAATCCCCGACTCGCTTGGCGCACGCAGGCGCAGGTGAATCCCGCGTCGATCATGAAGCTGGTCACTACCTATGCGGCGCTCGACCTTCTGGGGCCGGCCTTCACATGGACTACGCCGGTGTATGTGGACGGGCCGGTGCGCAATGGTGTGCTGGAGGGCAATCTCTACATCAAGGGGCAGGGCGACCCGAAGCTGGTACTGGAGCGGCTGTGGCTGCTGTTGCGCCGCGTCCAGGGGCTGGGGATCCAGGGCATCAACGGCGACATCGTGCTGGACCGCAGCGCATTCGAGGTGGCCGACACCGATCCGTCCGCGTTCGACGGCGAGGGGCTGCGCCCCTACAACGCGGCGCCCGATGCGCTGCTCATCAACTTCAAGTCGGTCGTCATGACCTTCGTGCCCAACCGCGCCACGCAGACGGCGCAGGTGAGCTTCGAGCCGGCATTGGCCGGCGTGAGCACGCAGGCCACGGTGCCGCTGTCGGCGGGCGAGTGCGGCGACTGGCGCGGCGCGCTGGCCGCCGACTTCGCCGATCCGGCACGCATCGGTTTCGCGGGCAGCTACCCCGCCGCATGCGGCGAGAAGGTGTGGCCCGTGGCCTATGCGGACCCCCGCAGCTACGCGGCGCGCGCGGTTGGGGGACTCTGGATCGAGATGGGCGGACGCATCAAGGGTGTGGTGCGCGAAGGGCGCGTGCCCGCTGAACTCCGACCCGCTTTCGAAATGCCCTCTCCGCCGCTGGCAGAGGTGATCCGCGACATCAACAAGTACAGCAACAACGTGATGGCGCAGCAGCTCTTCCTCACGCTGGGCCTGCAGCAGAAGAAGCGCGGCTCGCTGGACGGCGCACGCACGACGCTGCGCCAGTGGTGGAACGACCGCGTCGGCACCGGCGAGGGCCAGCCGGTCTTCGACAACGGCTCGGGGCTCTCGCGCGAGGAGCGCATCACTGCCGCTGCGCTCGCCAAGATGCTGCAGGTGGCCTGGCGCTCGCCGGTGATGCCCGAGCTGGTGTCGTCGCTGCCCGCGTCGGGTGTCGACGGCACGCTGCGCAAGCGCGGCCTGCGCTCGGGAGGAGCCGCCCACCTCAAGACCGGCACACTGCGCGATGCGGCCGGCGTGGCAGGATTCGTCCACGGTGCCAGCGGACGTCGCTACGTCGTGATCGCGATCGCGAATCACGCGAACGCCGTCGCGGCACGGCCGGCCTTCGACGCCCTGGTCGACTGGGCCGCGCAGGACTGACCGACAGCTGACATCCGTCGCATGTAGGCGAACACCGATTGCGCCGCAAGCGGCCGCTGCCCAGAATCGAACGCCAATCGCGTTCCGATCACAGCAGGAGACAAGACCATGACCCGACTGCCGGCCTTCGCCCTCACGGGCATCGCATTGATCCTGTCAGGCTGTGGCGGCGGCGGCGGTGGTGGTTTCAACGTCCCGGTCGTGATCGACTCCGGCCGCGGCTCGGTCGTGACTTTTCCGCCCGAGCGGACGAAGCAGTTGACGGTGAACGAGCTCACGGCCCTGATGGCGTCGACGCCGCAGGGCACGCAATTGCAGCAGGTCACCGGGGCGCCCAAGTGCGGGGTGGACATTCGCTATCTGGAGTACCGCACCATCGGCGGCCAGGGAGAGGACACCAATGCCACGGCCGCCATCATGGTGCCCACGGGCGGCGATCCCGCGTGTACCGGACAGCGACCGACGGTGCTGTATGCCCATGCCACCACCCCGGCGCGCGACTACAACATCGCACGCTGGACCGATGCCGGCCAGCCGGCCGCCGGCGAAGGCATGGCGGTCGCGGCCATGTTCGCCGCGCAGGGCTTCAACGTGGTGGCACCCAACTACGCGGGGTACGACAAATCGACACTGACCTACCACCCCTACCTCAACGGAAACCAGCAGGGCAAGGACATGGTCGATGCGCTGACGGCGGCGCGCAAGACCTTCACCGTGATCGGCGCGTCCGACTCGAACGCGTTGTTCATCACCGGCTATTCACAAGGCGGCTACGTCGCAATGGCGGCGCACCGCGAGATGCAGGCCACCGGCAAGACGGTGTCGGCCTCGGCGCCCCTGTCGGCGCCGTCGGCCATCAGCCTGCTGACCGACTACAGCTTCAGCGGCTGGCCGGCCTTGTCCTCCACGGTGTTCACGCCGTTGCTCTCGACCAGCTGGCAGAAACAGTTCGGCAACGTCTACACCGCCACGAGCGACATCTATGAAGCCCAATACGCACCAGGCATCGACACCCTGCTGCCGAGCCTGACGCCGATCAACACCCTGTTCCAGACCGGCAAGCTGCCACCGCTCGCTCTCTTTCCAGCCAATGCCGTGCCCGGGCCGATCAATCCGTCGGTGTCGATCTTTTACGGTCCTAACAACCTCATCAAGCAGAGCTACCTGACGCAGGCGGCCAACGACCTCCAGGCCACGCCCTGCCCCGGCAACGCCCTGCCGGCCACCGCGGCGTCGTTGAGCACCACGGCGCCGCTCAATTGCCAGCCGCTGCTCGGCTTCCGCAAGGCGGCCGTCGCGAACGACCTGCGCAACTGGCTGCCGACCCGACCGATGCTGATGTGCGGCGGCGCCAATGACCCGACGGTGAACTTCCTCAGCACGCGCGCCACGGCGGGCTACTTCCGCGCCAGCGGCGCGCCGGCGTCGGCATTGACGGTGGTGGACCTCGAAGATGCCGCGACCATCGATGCGTTCTCGCCCGCCCGGTCCGGCTTCGCCACCGCCAAGGCGAACCTGGCCGCGAGCACGCCGGGCACGCCCGCGGACCAGGCGCAAGCCGTCACGCTTGCCTACCACGGCACGCTGGTGTTTCCTTTCTGCCTGGTATCGGCGCGCGGCTTCTTCCAGGGCGTGCTGGCGTCGGGCCTCTGAGTCGGCCCGTCAGGCCGCGGCCGCGCGTTGGAGGCGGTCGCGAACGCCTTCCCAATCGGGTTCGGCCGGGGGCGTTTCCACCCAGATCAGCTTGACGCCTTCGGCGTCGAAGGCACGCAGCACTGCGAAGAGTTGCTGCGCGGTCGCCGCCGCGTCTTCCGGCATGCGACGCAGCAGCACCCGCTGCGACCGGCTCTTGAGTGCGGTGCGCGCCCACACGGCGATGTGCGCGGCGTTCGCGCCGAGCACGTCGAGGCCCGTCTGCAGCGCCTTGGCGTCCATCAGGCGCACCTTGGCGCTTGGCGCGTAGTGCGCCTCGAGCGTCCCGGAAGCGCGCGGATCCGGGGCGCCGAGATCGTCCTTGTCGCGCAGGGCTTCGCCGCAGGCCGCCTCGATCTGTGCTCGCGTGATGGCGCCGGGGCGCAGCAGCACCGGCGCGCCGCGGCTGCAGTCCACGATAGTGGACTCGATGCCGACCTCGCAGGGGCCGCCGTCGATCACGAGGAGCTCGTCGCCGAATTCCTCCTGCACGTGCAGCGCGGTGGTAGGACTGACGCGCCCGAAGCGGTTCGCACTCGGCCCTGCGACCCCGTAAACGCCATGCTTCGCGCAAGCCGCGAGCAGCGCCTGCGCCACGGGATGCGAAGGGCAGCGCAGCCCGATGGTGTCCTGTCCGCCGGCGGCCGCGGCACCGATGCCCGGCTGCCGCGCGACGATCAGCGTCAGCGGCCCCGGCCAGAAGGCGCGGACCAGTTTCTGCGCGAAGGGCGGCAACGGCCGGGCGAAATGCGCCAAGGCCTCGGTGCCGGTTTCGCCGGCCGCCACATGCACGATCAGGGGATGGTCGCTCGGCCGGCCCTTGGCAGCAAAAATGCCCGCGACGGCGGCATCGCTGCCCGCATCGGCGCCAAGGCCGTAGACGGTCTCCGTCGGAAAGGCCACCAGTCCGCCGGCCTGCAGCACCCGGGCGGCTTCTTCGATGGCATCGGGCGTGCGGCCGTCACGGATCATGCCGCTCACTCCGACAAGGGGATGGGCAGGCCCAGCAGCGCCGCGGCAAAGTCCGCCGTGCTGCGAACCGCCTCGATGTCATCCCCGGTGATGTTCAGATGGCCCATCTTGCGGCCGCGGCGCGCTTCGGTCTTGCCGTAAAGGTGCAGGTGCGTGCCAGGCAGGGCGAGTACGTCGGCCCAGCGCGGCTCCTCGGGAACGTCGCCGTCGGTGAACCACAGGTCGCCGAGCAGGTTCAGCATGATCGCGACGCTGTGCTGGCGGGGCGGATTCAGGGGCAGGCCCGCCATCGTGCGCACCTGCAGCTCGAATTGCGACACGTCCGAGGCGTCCACCGACCAGTGGCCGCTGTTGTGCGGGCGTGGCGCCATCTCGTTGACGACGAGCGAGTCGTCGGCGAGCACGAAGAATTCGACGCACAGCACGCCGACGTAGGCCAGGCCCTCGGCGATCGAACGCGCGGCCGCTACCGCGCGCCGCGCCGTGGATTCGGGCATGTTGTGTCCATGGACTTCCGTGACGGCGAGGATGCCGTCGCGATGCAGGTTGCGCTGCACCGGGAAGTTCACGATCTGCCCGTCTTCGCCGCGCGCGACGATCACGGAACACTCGAAGTCGAGCGGCAACAGCTTCTCGAGCACGCAGGGCACGCCGCCGGCGTCTTCCCAGGCAGCGGTCAGTTCGGCATGCGTCGCCACGCGCCGTTGCCCCTTGCCGTCGTAGCCGAGGCGCGCGGTCTTGAGGATGCCGGGAAGCAGGTCCGGCTGCACTGCGGCGAGGTGGTCCGCCGTTTCGATGACGGCATAAGGGGCGCAGTCGACGCCGCAGCGCACGAAGTGGGCCTTCTCGCGGATGCGGTCCTGCGCGATCGCCACGGCCGAGGCGGCCGGCGCGACCGGCCGCGCGATCGCGAGGTGTTCGAGCGAAGAGGCCGGCACGTTCTCGAACTCGGTCGTGATGGCGTCCGCCAGGCCGGCGAGACGCGCCAGGGCATCGACGTCGGTGTAGTCGGCGTGGATGTGGTGATGGCTCACTCGCCCGGCCGGGCTGTCGGCGTCAGGGTCGAGCACCGCGGTGAAGTAGCCCATGGTCTGCGCCGCGTGCACGAACATGCGGCCCAGCTGGCCGCCGCCGACCACGCCCAGCGTGGCGCCCGGCAGGATGGTGCTCACAGCGCGCCCCCGCCCTGCGGTGAAAAGGGCGAGACCTCGGTGGCATCTGCCGGCGGCAGCGTCATGGATTGCGCGGCCTGGGTCTGCTTCTCGCGGAACGCATCGAGCTGTGCTCTGAGCGCCGGGTTGCCCACCGCCAGCATCGCGACGGCGAACAGGGCCGCATTGGCCGCACCGGCATTGCCGATGGCGAAGGTGGCGACCGGCACGCCCTTGGGCATCTGCACGATGCTGTAGAGCGAGTCCACGCCCTGGAGATGCCGGCTGGCGACCGGCACGCCGAGCACCGGAACGGTCGTCTTCGCCGCCAGCATGCCGGGCAGGTGGGCGGCGCCCCCGGCGCCTGCGATGATCGCGGCCAGGCCGCGCGGCGCGGCGCTTTCGGCATAGGAAAACAATTCGTCGGGCATCCGATGGGCCGATACGACCCGGGCTTCGTGGACGATGCCGAATTGCTGGAGAATCTCGACGGCGTTGCGCATCGTCTCCCAGTCGGAGTTCGAGCCCATCACCACACCGACCTGAATTGCTTGCTTCATGGTTCGAATTTTACGTTTCACCCCCAACATCCCGCGATGATCGACATCACCCTCGAAAACTTCCAGACCGAGCTCATCGATGGCTCGTTGACCACGCCGGTGCTGCTGGACATCTGGGCCGAATGGTGCGGACCCTGCAAGCAGCTCGGCCCGGTGCTCGAAAAGCTCGAAGTCGAGTACGCCGGCCGCTTCACGCTGGCCAAGCTCGACGCCGACAAGGTGCCGCAGATTTCGCAGCAGCTCAGCCAGATGTTCGGCGTGCGCAGCATCCCCTTCTGCGTGATGTTCAAGGAAGGCCAGCCGGTCGACGGCTTCGTCGGCGCCATCCCGGCCGAACAGATCCGCGCCTTCCTCGACAAGCACGTGCCCGGTGCCGACGAGGCCGAGGCGCTGGAACAGGAAGAGTCCGCGCAAGCGGCCCTGGCCGAGGGCGACACCGAGGGCGCCCTCGAAAAGCTGCAACACGCGGTCGCGACCGATCCCGCCAACGACGACGCGCGCTTCGACTACGTCAAGCTGCTGCTGCAGGAGGGCCGCATCGACGACGCCAAGGTCGCGTTCGCGCCGGTGATCGCCAAGACTTCGCTGGTGCGCCGTTTCGATTCGCTCCAACGATGGATGGACGCCATCGATTTCGCGGTGCCGGCCACGGGCCCGGCGCCGGCGATGGCCGACGTGGACGCGCGCATTGCTTCCAACAAGCGCGATTTCGACGCCCGCTTCGACCGCGCCCGCCTGCTGATGAGCGCCCAGCGCTGGACCGACGCGATGGACGAGTTGCTCGACATCCTGATGCGCGACAAGAGCTGGAACGAGGATCTCGCGCGCAAGGCCTACATCGCCGTGCTCGACATCATCGAGCCGCCGAAGATCAAGGTGGCCGACGGGCAGATCCCGCCCGATGATCCGACCGTGGCGACCTACCGGCGCAGACTCAGCAGCGTGGTCCTGAGCTAGCGTCTCGCATACGATGGCGCCCGTGATCAACCTGCTCCAGAAGGAACAACAGGCCATGCGCTTTCGCCCCGCCGCCCGAGCCGGCGCCATCCCCTTTTACGCGGCCGCCCTGCTCGCCGCAGGCCTGCTGGCCGGTTGCGGCAGCGGCATCAGCCTCGACGAAGCGATCGAAGGCCCCGTCTGGCGCCTCGAGCAACTCGGCGGCGAGGCGGTCGCACCGACCGGCGATCCGCAGCGTGACCCGCAAGTGCAGTTCGACCGGCGCAACGGACGCCTGAGCGGTTCGGGCGGCTGCAACCGACTGACGGGGACTTTCGAGCGCAGCGGCAGCACGCTCAAGATGAGCCAGTTGGCCTCGACCCGCGTGGCATGCGCCGATCCGGCGCGCAGCGCCAGCGAAACCCAGTTCTTTGCGGCGTTGCAGGCGACGGCAAGCTATCGGATGCAGGGGCCCTCGCAACTGTCGCTGCTGGACGCGGGTGGGCGGACCGTGGCGACGCTGACCAGCGCGTCCCGCTGACCGCCTGAACGCACCGACGCCAGCCGCCGGCCCTTACCAGCGGGTCGGCAACGGGCCCTTGACGTTCATTCGTCCCTGAGCGACTTCCACGTATCCGCCAGCGGCCAGGTCTTTCAGCAAGCGGCTGACCATCTCCCGTGAACAGCCGATTTCGCGGGCGATGGCTTGGTGCGTCAGGCGTTCGACGATGCAGCGGGTTCCGTCGGCCTGCAGGGTGGCGCGCTCTTCGAGCAGCAGCTTCAGCCGACCATAGACATCCAGCAGGGCCATGCTGCGCGCGCTCTCGGTTGCCAGCCGCGCGCGGCGGATCAGCCGGACGATCAGCGCGAGCGCGAACTCCTTGTCTGCACCGATGTGCTGAAGCACCGTCTCACGCGTGACCACCGCACACACCGTCGGCTCGACCGCCTGCACGCTCGCCGAACGAGGACCGCCGTCCAGGGACATCTCGCCGACATATTCGCCGGGCCCGTGCAGGGCCAGGGTCACCTCACGGCCGCGGGCATCGGACAAGAAGGCGCGCAGTCGACCTGACAGCACGATGTAGACGGCGCCGCCGGTGTCGCCCTCCTCGATGAGCATCGCGTGCGTCCGGTAGCGGCGCTGCACGCCGTGTTCGGCCAGCTTTTGAAGGGGGGGTGGCAGGACGAGAGGGTCGGCACTGGATGCTTGGGGCATCCATTGAATATAAGCGCGCCCCCTCGGGGTGAAGGCCGCTTCGGGAAATCGCTACTCGACCAGGCGCAAGGCCGAAACGATCTGCGGCATGCGGGACACGCGATGCACGACTTCCCGGATGCTGCTGCTCCCCGTCTTCTGCCGCACATTCTTGATGTGAGTGCGCACTGTGGACATCCGGATGCCTTCCAGGCAGGCGATCTCCTCGGCACCGTGGCCTGCGCACAGGCGCGACAGCACGTTCTGTTCGGCCCGGGTCAGGTGGCGGGCGCGCGCAAACATCTGCATGGTGAGCGACTCGCAGCCGGGGCGGCGGCTGCACATGACGAGGACGGTGTCGATGGTGGCCCCGCCGTGCACGGCAGCAAGGGGGATGAAGGCGAGCGACAGTGTTTCACCAGCGTGATCGAGTTCGACGATGCCACGGCAGTCGCGCTCCGCGTCCTTGAGCGCCTGACGGACTTTCGCCTGGGCCGCGGCGTTGCCGGCGCACAACATGCCGTCGCCGTTGCGCAGCACCTGCCCGCTGGTCAGCTCTCGGCGTGCCGGGTAGTTGGCGTGCAGGATGCGGCCGGTGAGGTCGACGAGCAACAGGCCGTGGTCGATCTCGTCGAGGACCCTGGCGAGCATTCCCGGCTGCAATGAATCGGGCGGGCTCGCCGTGACGGAACTACGGTCCTGCACATAACGAATCTGGAAGTCTGCCGTTGCTGCCGTTTCCATGACGCTCTCCACATTTGTAGGGATGCGTGCAGTGTGGAATACGGCAAGGCTGCCGGGCGGTGAGTATTGCCAAGGGGTTTGTGACTTATTCACATCGCCCCCATGGAGGGCTTGACTCAGTCCGTGAGCCGTTGCAGCGCCTCGCGGTACTTCGCGGCGGTCTTCTCGATCACTTCAGCCGGGAGGCGCGGCGCCGGCGGCGTCTTGTCCCAGGGCTTGCCGTTGATCCGGGTGGCCTCGAGCCAGTCGCGCACGAACTGCTTGTCGTAGCTCGGCGGATTGATGCCGGCCGCAAGCGCGGCCTCGTAGCCTTCGACCGGCCAGTAGCGCGAGCTGTCGGGGGTCAGCACCTCGTCCATCAGCACCAGCGTGCCGGCTTCATCGAGTCCGAATTCGAACTTGGTGTCGGCGATGATCATGCCCTTGCCGAGCGCGATCTCGGCCGCCGTCTCGTAGATCGCGATGCTGGTCTCGCGAATCTGCTGGGCCAGCTTCGGGCCCACGATCTCGACCACCTTGTCGTAGCTGATGTTCTCGTCGTGCGCTCCCGCCTCCGCCTTGGCGGCCGGCGTGAAGATCGGCAGCGGCAGCTTGCTGGCGTTGGTGAGGCCTTCGGGCAGCGGCACGCCGCAGACGGCGCGGTTTTCCTGGTACTCCTTCCAGCCACTGCCCGCCAGGTAGCCGCGCACGACGGCCTCGACCGGAATCGGCTTGAGCCGCTTGACCAGCATGGAGCGGTCCTTCACCTGCGGCACTTCGTCAGGCGTCACCACGCTCTCGGGCGCTTCGCCGGTGAGGTGGTTGGGGCACAGGTGACCCAGCCGGTCGAACCACCACAGCGCCATCTGCGTGAGGATCACGCCCTTGCCGGGAATCGGCTCGCCCATGATCACGTCGAAGGCGGACAGCCGGTCGCTCGCGACCATCAGGATGCGGTCATTGCCGACGGCATAGTTGTCGCGCACCTTGCCGCGCGCAAGCAGCGGAAGGCTCTGGATGGTGGAGGTGTGGACGGTGGTCATGGGGCTGAGTCGGATGCGAAAGACGACAGAGATTGTGCGCGCAGAAAAAAGCCACCGCGAACGGTGGCCGGTGCGGACTGGGGGGTGCGCGGAGCCTGGGGGTTAAACGACCTCTTGAATGAGTTCGCCCTTGGCGTACTTCGCGGCGACCACCTGCAGGTTGTCGCCCTTGATCTTGGGGGCCTGGCCTTCGCAGCCGAACTCGATGTAGCGCTGCTTGCAGATCAGGCGGGCGGCTTCGCGCGCAGGCTTGAGCCATTCGCGGGCGTCGAACTTCTCGGGGTTCTCGGCGAGGAACTTGCGCACCGCACCGGTCATGGCCAGGCGGATGTCGGTGTCGATGTTGATCTTGCGCACGCCGTGCTTGATGGCTTCCTGGATTTCCTCGACCGGCACGCCGTAGGTTTCCTTCATGTTGCCGCCGTACTGGCGAATGAGCGCCAGAAGGTCCTGCGGGACGCTTGACGAGCCGTGCATCACCAGGTGGGTGTTGGGAATGCGGCGGTGGATTTCCTTGATGCGATCGATCGCGAGGATGTCGCCGGTGGGCTTGCGGGTGAATTTGTAGGCGCCGTGGCTGGTGCCGATCGCGATGGCCAGCGCATCGATCTGGGTGCGCTTGACGAAATCGGCGGCCTGCTCGGGGTCGGTCAGCAGCTGGTCGCGCGTCATCGTAGCGTCGGTGCCGTGGCCGTCTTCCTTGTCGCCCTTCATCGTCTCGAGCGAACCGAGGCAGCCGAGCTCGCCTTCGACGGTCACGCCGTACTTGTGCGCCATGTCGGCGACCTTCTTGGTCACGTCGACGTTGTAGTCGTAGCTGGCGATGGTCTTGCCGTCGGCTTCGAGGGAGCCGTCCATCATCACCGAGCTGAAGCCGAGGTCGATGGCGCCCTTGCAGACGTCCGGGCTCTGGCCGTGATCCTGGTGCATCACCAGCGGAATCGTCGGATAGGCCTCGATGGCCGCCTGGATCAGGTGCTTGATGAAGGCTTCGCCCGCGTATTTGCGGGCGCCGGCACTCGCTTGCAGGATGACGGGCGCGCCGACTTCCTTCGCGGCCTCCATCACGGCCTGGACCTGTTCGAGGTTGTTGACGTTGAACGCCGGGATGCCGTAGCCATTGGCGGCGGCGTGGTCGAGCAGTTCGCGCATCGAAACGAGTGCCATGGAATTACCTCGCGGGAAATCTAGGGATGGATCGGAAAAACTGCAACGATTCTACTTACCGCCCCCGCCAATCACCCCCAAGGCCCCAAACTCAGCGCCCCGCCATTCGGAAAACCACGCGGAACCGGCTCAGCCGGGCCGCAGGGGTTGCCCCCGGCAGGGGGTAGGCGGCCACACGAAGTAGCCAAGCCTGGGGGCGAGTCCAGAAACCCCGCGGAACCGGCTCAGCCGGGCCGCAGGGGTTGCCCCCGGCAGGGGGTAGGCGGCCACACGAAGTGGGCAAGCCTGGGGGCGAGCTCAGGAACCCCGCGGAACCGGCTCCGCCGGGCCGCTGGTGTTGCCCCCGGTAGGGGGTAGGCGGCCACACGAAGTGGGCAAGCCTGGGGGCGAGTCAGTTAACCCTGCAGATCTTGAGCATGTTCGTGCCCCCCGGCGCGCCCATCGGCTCGCCGCACGTGATTGCATAGACATCGCCCGTCTGCACGATGCCCCGCTTCTTCAGATGCGCCTCGGCCTGTTCGAGCGCCGTGTCGCGATCGCTCTCGGAATCCATCAGCAGCGGGCGCACGTTGCGATACAGCGCCATCTTGCGCTGCGTCGACAGCCGGGACGTCAGCGCATACATGGGGATGTGCGCGCGATGGCGGCTCATCCACAGCGGCGTGGAGCCCGATTCCGTCAACGCGACGATCGCCTTGGCGCCCAGATGGTGGGCAGTGAAGAGCGCACCCATCGCGATCGACTGGTCGATGCGGCTGTACTTCTGGCCGCTGAAATCGGCGTCAAGGTGCAGGTCTTCGGCTGCTTCGGCGGCCTCGCAGATTCGGCTCATCTCCTGCACGGTTTCGAGAGGGTAGCGCCCGGAAGCCGTCTCGGCCGAGAGCATCACGGCGTCAGTACCGTCGAGCACCGCATTGGCCACGTCGCTGACCTCGGCGCGCGTGGGCACGGGGTTGGTGATCATCGACTCCATCATCTGCGTCGCGGTGATGACGACCTTGTCCATCTCCCGCGCCATGCGGATCATCTTCTTCTGCAGCGCCGGAACCGCGGCATTGCCGACCTCCACGGCCAGATCGCCGCGCGCGACCATGATGCCGTCGCTGGCGCGCAGGATTTCGTCGAGCTTGGGGATGGCCTCGGCGCGCTCGATCTTGGCGATCATGCCGGGCTTGTGACCAAATTCAGCCGCCGCCACATTGCACAGCTGCCGCGCCATTTCCATGTCGGTCGCGTTCTTCGGGAAGCTCACAGCCACGTAGTCCGCCTGGAAGCTCATCGCCGTCTTGATGTCTTCCATGTCCTTGGCCGTCAGCGCCGGCGCCGTGAGGCCGCCACCCTGCTTGTTGATGCCCTTGTTGTTGGACAGTTCGCCGCCCAGCCGCACGGTGGTGTGGACCGCATCGCCCTTCACCGCATCGACGGTGAGCACGATGAGCCCATCGTTCAGCAGCAGGCTGTCGCCGGGCTTCACGTCGCGCGGAAGGTCCTTGTAGTCGAGACCGACGGCGTCGATGTCGCCCAGTTCGGTCCGCGAAGCGTCCAGCACGAACTTCGCGCCCGGCTCCAGCCAGATCTTGCCGTCGGCAAACTTGCCAACCCGGATCTTCGGCCCCTGCAGGTCCGCCATGATCGCCACCTCCCGCCCCGTGCGGCGGGCCGCCTCGCGCACCATCGCCGCGCGATTGATGTGGTCCTGCGCGGTCCCATGACTGAAGTTCAGCCGCACCACACTGACCTTGTGGTTGATCATCTGCTCCAGCAGCTCCGGCGAATTCGACGCCGGACCCAGCGTCGCGACGATCTTGGTGGCATGTCGGGGAAGGCGGGTCGTGCTCATTCAAGTCTCCGGTTTGTATTCCACACTGTATACACTTTACCCAACCACCGCCAGCGTTTTATCCCCGCCCCCTTCAGCCCGGAAACACCGCGGATCCGGCTCAGCCGGTCCGCCGGTGTTGCCCCCGGCAGGGGGAAGTCGAAGCGACACGAAGTGTGCGCAGCCTGGGGGCGAGCCCTATCCCGCGCGCTTGGACAGGATCTCGAAGGCCGGCAGCGTCTTGCCCTCGAGTACTTCCAGGAAGGCACCGCCGCCGGTCGAGATGTAGCCGATCTTGTCCTCGATGCCGTATTTCGCGATCGCGGCCAGCGTGTCGCCGCCCCCGGCGATCGAGAAGGCCTTGCTGCCGGCGATGGCATCGGCGATCGTTTTCGTTCCATTGGCGAAGGCATCGAACTCGAAAACGCCCACCGGACCGTTCCACACCACGGTGCCTGCCTCGCGCAGCTGCGCGGCCAGCAGGTCGGCGGTCTTCGGTCCGATGTCGAGGATCAGGTCGTCATCCGCCACGTCGCTCGCGTCCTTCACCGTCGCAGGCGCATCGGCAGCGAAGGCCTTCGCCGTAACGACGTCCACCGGGATCGGCACCGCGGCGCCGCGCGCACGCATGGCCTCGATCACGGCCTTGGCCTCGTCGAGCAGGTCCGGCTCGGCCAGCGACTTGCCGATCTTCAGGCCGGAAGCCAGCATGAACGTGTTCGCGATGCCGCCACCGACGATCAGCTGATCGACCTTGTCGGCCAGGCTCTTGAGAATGGTGAGCTTGGTGCTGACCTTGGAGCCCGCGACGATCGCGACCAGTGGCCGCTGCGGATGGGCCAGCGCCTTGGTGATGGCATCGATCTCCGCGGCCAGCAGCGGGCCTGCGCAGGCCACCTTGGCGAACTGCGCGATGCCATAGGTGGTGGCCTCGGCACGGTGCGCGGTGCCGAAGGCGTCGTTGACGTAGATGTCCGTCAGCGCGGCGAGCTTTCGCGCGAGCGCTTCGTCGTTCTTCTTCTCGCCCTTGTTGAGACGGCAGTTCTCGAGCAGCACGATCTGGCCGGGCGCCACCTGCACGCCATCCACCCAGTCGGACACCAGCGGCACTTCGCGGCCGAGCAGTTCACCGAGGCGGACCGCAACAGGCGCCAGCGAATCCTCGGGCTTGAACTGGCCTTCGGTCGGGCGGCCGAGGTGCGATGTCACCATCACCGCCGCGCCCGCATCGAGGGCCAGCCTGATGCACGGCACCGAGGCGCGGATGCGCGTGTCTTCGGTGATGCGGCCCGTGTCGTCCTGCGGCACGTTGAGGTCGGCTCGGATGAACACGCGCTGGCCGGAGACTTTGCCTTGCGCACAGAGGTCGGTGAATCGAAGAACGTTCATGGGATTGGGCAGGTTGGATGCGAATGAAAGTGCCTCGACGGGCAGCAGCGGACATTGTAGGTTTGGGCCGCTTGCAGGCGAATGTCAGCCGGCGAGCCCCGGCTTCTGCACGAAGCCTTCCAGCAGTTGCACGAAACTGGCCGCCGCCGGCGAGAGCGAACGCCTCGACGCTCCATACACGCAGACCTCGCGGTGGAAGTCCGGCTGGTCGAGCCGAACCATCTGGAGCCCGTGGGCACGCACCAGCGACGCCGAGTAGGTCGGGCAGACCGTGACACCCAGGCCGGAAGCGACCATGCCGAGCGCGGTCGTCATGTACGACACCTCCTGCGTGGTCGCACGCAGCATGAATTCGCGCGCATCCGCTTCCAGCTCGGGCAGCACGCGCTGGCGAAAGTCACGCGTCGGTGCAATGAAGGTGTAGGGCCCGAGTTCGCTCCAGCGCACCTTTCGACGACGCGCGAAGGCGTGGTCCGGCGGGCAGATCAGCCAGTGACGGTCGCGGAACAGCGTGCGTCGCTCGATGCTGGCTTCCACCGCCACGTCCTGGCCCACCGCCAGCTCGACCTCGCCCGAATGCAAGCCGTCCAGCAAGTGTTCGGGCAGCGTGTCGGCCAGTCGAACGTCAACATCCGGGTGGCGCTCGCGGTAGGCCGCGATCACGCGCGGCATCAGGGTGCAGGCCATGAGCTGTGGTGCAGCCAGGCGCAGCACGCCCTTCTTCTTGTCGCGCAGGTCGGTCACGCCGGCCACCGCGCCTGCGAGGTCTGCCAGCAGCCGCTGCACGGAAGGCTGGAATTCGCGCCCGGCCTCGGAAAGCAGCACGCGCCGCGTGTGGCGATCGAAGAGCTGCACACCCATCTCGCGCTCCAGTTCACGCACCAGCACGCTCAACGCCGACTGCGTGAGATGCAGGGTCGCAGCCGCCGCCGTGAAGCTGCCGGTCTCGGCGACCGCGGCAAAGGCGCGCAACTGGCGCAGGGTCAGATTCATGGTCTCTCTTCATCAATCAATGAATTTATTTCGATTGAATCATAGGAAGAACCACGGCCCAATCCCTGCAAGCCCCTGATGGAGACAAACCATGCCCGCCGAGAACGCGCCTCTCGCCACATCGTCCGTGCCCGTGCCTGTGCAAGGCCTGCACCACTTCGCCTGGCGCTGCCGCGACAGTGAAGAAACCCGGCGCTTCTACGAAGACCTGCTGGGCCTGCCGCTGACCCACGTGATCAAGAGCGACCACGTCCCCAGCACCGGCGAGTTCTGCCCTTACGTCCACATCTTCTTCCAGATGCGCGACGGCTCGCACATCGCCTTCTTCGACCTGGGGGACGACGTCGCCGCGCTGCCTTCGCCCAATACGCCCGCGTGGGTCAACCACATCGCACTGCGCGTCGATTCGGTCGATGAACTGATGGCCGCGAAGGCCCGGCTCGAAGCGGCCGGCGTCGAAGTGCTGGGTCCGACGGACCATCACATCATCGAGTCGATCTACTTCTTCGACCCGAATGGCATCCGCCTCGAACTCACCACACCCACGGTGTCCAAAGCCGAGATGGACGCCCACGCCCGGCGGGCCCGCGCTGACCTGGACGCCTGGACGCTCCGAAAGGCCGAACTGCGGAAGGCTGCGAACCATGGCTGATATGCACCTGGCGGTCATCGACGTCAAGCCCGGCGCCTCGCTGGAAAGCCAGTCGGGCCTGCAGATGCTGCGCCCGCGCATCTATGGCGCGTACCGCGCGCCGGGCGGCCCGAAGAAGGTCGCGGCCATCGTGATGCATCCCACCAGCAATTTCATGGGCCATTACCTGATCGGCCCGCTGGCCGAGCGCGGCATCTGCTGCATGGGCCTCAACTCGCGCTACATGGGCAACGACACGGTGCTGCTGATGGAGCGCGCCATCCAGGACCTGGGCGCCGGCGTGCAGTTCCTGCGGGCAGCCGGGTACGAGAAGGTGGTGCTGATCGGCAACTCGGGCGGCGCCGCGCTGGCGAGCTTCTACCAGTCGCAGGCCGAGCAGCTCACGGCACACCACTTTCCGGATGGCGATCCGACGCACCTGCATCCCGACGACCTGCCACCGGTCGATGGCATCGCGCTGTGCGCCGCGCACCAGGGCCGATCGAAGCTGATGCGTGACTGGATCGATCCCTCCGTCACCGACGAGCACGATTCGATGTCGGTGGACCCCGAGCTGGACATGTACGACGCGCGCCACGAAGTGCCCTACAGCGCCGAATTCCTCGCGCGATTCAGCGCGGCCCAGAAGTCTCGCCTCTACCGCATCGAGAACTGGGCCGTAGAGCGGCTTCGGATGCTGCGCAGTACGCCCGGCGCGCCACGCGACCAGGCCTTCATCCTCTATCGCACGCATGCGGACCCGCGCTGCGTCGACCTGTCGATCGATGCGAACGATCGCTCGCCCGGCAGCGTCTGGGGCGATGCGCGGCAAGTCAACTATTCGGCCAATGCGATGGGCCGCACCACCTCGCTGACCGCTTTCCTGTCGCAATGGTCCTCGCGGTCACAGGCTGACGGCCCGTCGAATCTCGCGCGCACGACAGTGCCCAAGCTGCTGCTGACGTACACCGGCGACCAGTCGACCTTCCCGAGCACGCGCGATGCGTGGATGGCCGCGGGCGGCGCGCGCATCCGCAACGTCGACATCGTCGGCGGCAACCACTATCTCGCCGGGCAGCCAGGGCTGGTGCTCGAGGCCGCCGATGCGGTCGCCGATTGGGCGCACGCGCTGTGAGCACGCCCGACACACCGATGGAAAGCTACACCTTCGCTCCCGCGTACGAGCTGCCGCACTGGCCCTTCGTCCCGCCGCCCGAACTGGAAGGCGAAGCCATCACCCGCCATCCGATCGTGATCGTCGGCGCCGGCCCGGCCGGGCTGACGCTGGCTTGCGACCTCGCACGCCGCGGCGTGCGCGCGGTGCTGCTGGACGAGGACGACACCGTAGGCGTGCGCGGCGCCTCGTCGCGGGGCATCTGCTACGCGCAGAAAAGCCTGGAGATCTTCGCGCGCCTCGGCATCTACGAGCGCATCGCGCGACAAGGCATCACATGGTCCTTCGGCCGCACCTTCTCCGGCGAGCAGGAGGTCTACAACTTCAACCTGAAGACCGACAGCGTGTCGGTGCAGCCGCCCTTCATCAACCTGCAGCAGTTCTACGTCGAGTGGTTCCTGGTCGACCGCATTCTGGAACTCGGGCTGACCGACCTGCGGTGGAAAAGCCGCGTGACGCAGGTGACGCAGCTCGAGGACGGCGTCCGGGTGCAGGTCGAAACCCCGGCAGGCAACTACACGATCGAGGCCGACCACCTCATCGACGCCACCGGCGCCAACAGCCCGATCCGCACACAGCTCGGCATCGATGCGCATCCGTCGCGCAGCACCGATCGCTGGTGCATCAGCGACGTGCGCTTCAGGAAGCCGCTGCCGACCGAGCGCTGGACCTGGGTCGACGCACCCTTCAACGAAGGTCGCGCGGTCTGGCAGCACCTGATGGGAGACGGCGTCTGGCGCATCGACTACCAGATGCCCGAGGATTGCGACACGGCGCACATCAGCAAGCCGGAAGTGGCCGGTGCGCGCCTGCGCGAGCAGCTCGGCCCGGGTGTGGAGTTCGAGTTCGTCTGGATCGGGCCCTACGGCTATCGCGATCACCTGCTCGACAAATTTCGCCATGGCCGCATCCTCTTCATCGGCGACTCGGCGCACGTCGTGAGTCCTTTCGGCGCGCGCGGCGGCAACAGTGGCATCCAGGACGCGGCCAATCTCGGCTGGAAGCTTGCACTGCTCGCGCAAGGAGAGGCGGGCGATGCGCTGCTCGACACCTACGATGCCGAGCGGCGCCCGGCTGCGGCAGAGAACCTCCGCGTCACGAGTCGGTCGGCGCGCTTCCTCGCGCCGCGATCGCCGGCCGAGCACACGCTGCGGCGTGCGGTGGTCGCGCTCGCTTCGCGTCACGCCTTCGCCCGTGCGCTCGTGAACACAGGTCGCATGTCGGTCGCCAACGACTACCCCGTCGCGCCTCACTTGCCCGAGGGCGCGCGGACGATGCAGAACCTGCCGCTGCGTCACGCGGACGGAACGCCGACCACGCTGATGGACCTGCTGGCCGACGGCACGCAATGCCTCGGCCTCTGGTTCGCGCCGACGCGCGCGGAGGCTGCGGCCGTCTCCGATGCTGTGGCGTCGTTGCCGGTTCGCCTCGTGGCGGTGGGCGGCGACAGCGGCCTGCCCACGCTGCAGCCTGATGAAGTGCTCGCGCGGCATCTCGGACATCCAGCGGCCGGCAGCCTGTGCCTGGTGCGCCCTGACGCCTATCGCGCTGCTGTGCTGCGCCATCCCGCGCCCGCTTCGATTTCAGTCGCGCTTCGTGCCGCGCTGGCCATCGCCGAGGAAAGCAGGACGCCATGATCACCGAGCCCCACATTCCCGATCCAGACGGCTTTTACGCGGCCTGGATCGGCGCGGTCGAAGGACTGACCGAATCCCAAAGCGCCGACTTCAACGCGCGTCTCGTGCTCCTGCTCGCCAACCAGTGCGGCGACCAGGCCGTGCTGCTGGACTGCATCTCAGCTGCACGCGAGAGCGGTGAATTCACGCATCACGACCCTCAAAGCCCAGCATGAACACGACCGTCTCCTTCGCCTCCGCGTCCGACACCCGCGAGCAGAAGCCGCAGGTGCGCGAACTCGCGCCCGACGTGTACGGCTACATCAGCGACTTCGACCCCAACTGCGGCTTCATCGTCGGCGACGAGCACGTCGTGCTGATCGACACCCGGCCCACGCCGCGCATGGCGCGCGATTTCCTCGCCGACATCCGCACCGTCACCGACAAGCCGATCAAGTTCATCGTGCTCACGCACTATCACGCGGTGCGGGTGATGGGCGCAAGCGCCTTCGACGACGTGCAGGCCATCATCGCCAGCCAGGGCACGCTGGACTGGGTGCGCGAGCGCGGGCAGGCCGATTTCGATTGGGAAGTCGGGCGCTTTCCGCGCCTCTTCGCCGGCGTCGAGGAAATCCCGGGCCTCACCATCCCGACCATGGCTTTCGAACGCGAGATGAGCCTGTGGCTCGGCAAGCGCGAAGTTCGATTGATGTGCCTCGGCCGTGGCCACTCGGGTGGCGACACCGTCGCGTGGCTGCCGGATTGCGGCGTGCTGTTCTCCGGCGATGTCGTCGAGAACCGCTGCGGGGTCTATGCCGGGGACGCCTACATCCAGGACTGGGCCGGGACGCTCGATGCCGTCGCCGCGCTCGAGCCCCGGGTGCTCGTGCCCGGCCGCGGCGCCGTGCTCGAGGGCCAGGGCGCGTGCGCCGAAGCGATCGCGCTCACGAAAGGCTTTCTCTCGACACTGATCACCAGCGTGCGTTTGGGCATCGACGCGGGCGACAGCCTGCGCGGCTGTTTCGAACGCGCCGAGCTGGCGATGAAGCCGCGCTTCGGCGACTGGCCCGTCTTCCAGTGCGGATTCAACCGGTCGATGCAACACATTCGCTGAACATCTCAGCGGGTGTATGGAAGCCGAGCGTCTTGCGCGGCCTCTCGTTCAATTGTCTCGCGATCGCGTTGAGTTGAAGCT
>NZ_JBPJZT010000014.1:0-153051 GCF_051216375.1 Variovorax glacialis
GTCAAAGACCATGCGCACCGCGCGCTCCATGACCTCAGGGGAAAACTTCGGTGACTTTCTCATCTTGGCTCCATTCTCAATCGAAGGAGCCTCCTCAAAATCCGGGGCGGTTCAGTCCGTTTTCACGTCCGAAGTAACGCGCGTAGCCCGAGAGGTTGGAATTGAGGGCAAGCTTGGCGGCCAAGCTCAGGTGAAAGGCGTTTCCGGGGTCTGGAAAGACCTGACCGATTCGGTCAACCAGATGGCGGGCAACCTCACAGCGCAGGTGCGCAATATTGCTGAAGTTACGATCGCGGTGGCTAATGGCGACCTCTCCAAGAAGATCACCGTCGACGTCCGCGGAGAGATCCTTCAACTCAAAGAGGCGACCAATACCATGGTCGACCAACTGCGCTCGTTCGCCTCGGAGGTGACCCGCGTCGCGCGGGAAGTCGGCACCGATGGTCGGCTCGGCGGCCAAGCCGTCGTGCCCGGAGTGGCAGGCACGTGGAAGGACCTGACCGATTCGGTTAACTCCATGGCCAACAATCTGACGTCGCAGGTGCGCAATATTGCGACGGTGACGACAGCGGTCGCGCGTGGTGACCTGAGCCGCAAGATCACGGTCGACGTGAAGGGCGAAATCCTCGAGCTTAAGGAGACCATCAACACCATGGTCGACCAGCTGAACGGCTTCTCGTCCGAGGTGACTCGCGTGGCGCGTGAGGTGGGCACCGAGGGCAAGCTCGGGGGCCAGGCGCAGGTACCGGGTATCGCGGGAACTTGGAAGGACCTCACTGATTCGGTGAACTCGATGGCATCAAACCTCACCGGTCAGGTGCGCAACATCGCCGGCGTTGCCACTGCCATTGCCAAGGGCGATTTGTCATCCAAGATCACCGTCGAGGTGAAGGGCGAAATCCTCGCGCTCAAAGAAACCATCAACACAATGGTCGATCAGCTCAACGGCTTCGCTTCGGAGGTGACCCGCGTTGCGCGTGAGGTCGGTACCGAAGGCAAGCTGGGCGGCCAAGCCCAGGTACCCGGGGTCGCCGGCACCTGGAAGGATCTGACCGACAACGTCAACTTCATGGCTTCGAACCTGACGGGGCAGGTGCGCAACATCGCCGAAGTGACCACTGCAGTGGCCAACGGAGACCTCTCCAAAACCATCACAGTCGACGTCAAGGGCGAGATTCTCGAACTGAAGAACACCATCAACACGATGGTGGACCAGTTGAACGGCTTCGCGTCCGAGGTTACCCGCGTCGCGCGCGAAGTCGGTACCGAAGGCAAGCTGGGCGGCCAGGCTGCCGTGCCCGGGGTCGCGGGCACATGGAAGGACCTGACGGACAGCGTGAACTTCATGGCGTCCAATCTGACAGGCCAGGTGCGTAACATCGCGGAGGTTACGACCGCGGTGGCGCGCGGCGACCTCTCCAAAAAGATCACCGCCAACGTGCGCGGCGAGATTCTCGAACTCAAGAACACCATCAACACCATGGTGGACCAGCTGAACGGTTTCGCCGGAGAGGTAAGCCGCGTCGCGCGTGAAGTTGGAACCGAAGGCGCACTGGGGGGCCAAGCGCAGGTATTGGGCGTGGCCGGTACCTGGAAGGATCTGACCGATAACGTCAACTCAATGGCTTCCAACCTGACGGCGCAGGTACGCAACATCGCAGACGTAGCGACCGCCGTCGCCAACGGCGACCTGTCCAAAAAGATCACCGTCGATGTCAAGGGCGAGATCCTCGAACTCAAGAACACGCTCAATACGATGGTAGACCAACTCAACGGCTTCGCCTCCGAGGTGACTCGGGTGGCGCGGGAGGTCGGAACCGACGGGAAGCTCGGGGGCCAGGCCCAGGTGCGGGGTGTCGCGGGCACGTGGAAGGATCTGACTGACAACGTGAACTCGATGGCCAACAACCTCACGGGCCAGGTGCGCAACATCGCCGACGTCACGACAGCGGTCGCGCGCGGCGACCTCTCACGCAAGATCACGGTCGAAGTGAAAGGCGAGATCCTGGAACTTAAAAACACCATTAACACGATGGTGGATCAGCTCAATGGCTTTGCCTCCGAAGTGACGCGCGTTGCGCGCGAGGTGGGGACCGAGGGCAAGCTTGGCGGCCAAGCTCAAGTGCCGGGTGTGGCCGGAACTTGGAAGGACCTCACCGACAACGTCAACTTTATGGCATCGAACCTCACGGGCCAGGTGCGCAACATCGCGGACGTGGCCACGGCGATTGCGCGCGGCGACCTCTCGCGCAAGATCACCGTTGAGGTGAAAGGCGAGATCCTCCAGCTCAAGCAGACGATGAACACCATGGTCGACCAGCTCAATGCGTTTGCTGGGGAAGTAAGTCGCGTAGCACGCGAGGTCGGCACTGATGGCAAGCTCGGCGGGCAAGCCGCGGTGGAGGGTGTGGCGGGCACCTGGAAAGATCTCACCGACAACGTCAATTCGATGGCCTCGAATCTCACGGGCCAGGTGCGCAACATTGCCGAGGTGACGATCGCCGTGGCGAACGGCGACCTGTCGAAGAAGATCACGGTCGACGTGCGAGGCGAGATCCTCGAGCTCAAGGAAACGATCAACACGATGGTCGACCAACTGCGCTCGTTCGCGGCCGAGGTCAGTCGGGTGGCCCGCGAGGTCGGCACCGATGGCAAGCTCGGCGGGCAGGCGCAGGTTCCCGGTGTGGCCGGCACTTGGAAAGATCTCACGGACAACGTGAATTCGATGGCCAACAACCTCACGGGCCAGGTTCGCAACATTGCCGACGTCGCCACGGCAATTGCTCGTGGCGATCTGGGTCGCAAGATCACGGTCGACGTCAAGGGCGAGATCCTGCAGCTGAAGGAAACGATCAATACGATGGTGGACCAACTCTCGGCATTCGCCTCGGAAGTGACGCGTGTCGCGCGCGAAGTTGGCACCGAAGGAAAGCTCGGCGGCCAAGCCGCCGTACCGGGCGTAGCGGGCACGTGGAAGGACCTTACCGACAACGTGAATTCGATGGCTTCGAACCTAACGGGGCAGGTGCGCAACATCGCCGAAGTCACAATCGCTGTGGCCAATGGTGACCTGTCGAAGAAGATCACGGTCGACGTTCGTGGAGAAATTCTTCAACTCAAGGAGACCATCAACACGATGGTCGAGCAGCTGCGGTCTTTCGCTTCTGAGGTCACGCGCGTCGCGCGCGAGGTCGGCACTGAAGGCAGGCTTGGGGTGCAGGCCGTGGTGCCCGGCGTGGCTGGCACGTGGAAGGATCTGACCGACTCTGTCAACACAATGGGGGCCAACCTGACCTCGCAGGTTCGCAATATCGCCGAGGTCACGACGGCGGTGGCGCGTGGCGACCTGAATCGTAAGATCACGGTCGACGTGAAGGGCGAGATCCTCGAGCTCAAGAACACGATCAACACGATGGTCGACCAGCTCAATTCTTTCGCCGGCGAAGTCACGCGGGTCGCCCGCGAGGTCGGTACGGAGGGCAAGCTTGGCGGCCAGGCGCAGGTTAGCGGCGTCGGGGGCACTTGGAAAGACTTGACCGATAACGTCAACTTCATGGCCTCGAACCTGACCGAACAGGTACGCGGCATCGTGAAGGTCGTGACGGCCGTCGCCGATGGCAACCTCACGCAACGCCTGACCGTTCAGGCCAAGGGCGAGGTGGCCGCTCTTGCTGACACCATCAACGGAATGACCGACACGCTCGCAACCTTTGCTGACCAGGTCACCAACGTCGCACGCGAAGTCGGCGTGGATGGACGGCTCGGGGGGCAAGCCAACGTGCCCGGCGCGGCGGGTACGTGGAAGGACCTGACCGGCAACGTGAACCTGCTCGCGGCCAACCTCACCACGCAAGTGCGCGCGATCGCGGAAGTTGCCACGGCAGTGACCAAGGGTGACCTCACACGCTCGATCCAGGTGGACGCCAAAGGCGAGGTATCAGAGCTCAAGGACAACATCAATACGATGATTTCCAACCTGCGCGAGACAACCGAACGCAACCGCGAGCAGGACTGGCTCAAGACGAACCTCGCACGCTTCACGGGCATGTTGCAGGGCCAACGCGATCTCGCCACGGTCGGCAAAATGCTGCTGTCAGAACTCGCGCCTCTGGTGCATGCCCATCAGGGCACCGTTTATCACTACGAGGGAGAGGACGCCACCAAGGGGAGTCTGGCTCTGTTGTCGAGCTATGCGCAGACGGGCAAGTTCCGCCTATCCAAGACGATCGGACTTGGCGAAGGGTTGGTCGGGCAGTGTGCCGTCGAACAGAAGCGAATCCTCCTCAACAACGCCCTGCCAAACTTCGTCAGCATCGACTCGAGTCTGGGCGAGGCCCGAAGCTTGAACGTTGTGGTGTTGCCGGTGCTATTTGAAAGGCACACCAAAGCGGTCATCGAACTCGCGTCACTGCAACCGTTCACGGTGGTGAATCTCAATTTTCTAGACCAGCTGGCGCTCGGCATCGGCGCAGTCTTCAACACCATCGAAGCCACCATGCGAACGGAGGGACTGCTCACGCAGTCGCAGCAGCTTACGGCCGAACTGCAGTCTCGGCAGAGCGAACTGCAACAGACCAATGAGGAGCTCGGAACCAAGGCACGGCTGCTGGCCGAGCAGAACGCGGAAGTTGAACGCAAGAACGCGGAGGTCGAACAGGCTCGCGGGGCGCTCGAGGAAAAGGCGTCCGAGCTGGCTCTGACCTCCAAGTACAAATCCGAGTTCCTCGCCAACATGTCACACGAATTGCGCACGCCGCTCAATTCCATTCTGATCCTGAGCCAGCAACTCGCCGAGAACGCGCCCGGCACGCTCTCGAGCAAGCAAGTGGAATTTTCGCGCAACATCAACTCCTCCGGCACCGACCTGCTGCATCTGATCAACGACATTTTGGATCTCTCTAAGATCGAATCTGGGACTGTCACCGTCGACATCGAAGAGATCAGCTTCGCGGGTCTGCGCGACAACATCGATCGCAATTTCCGTCACGTGGCGGAAGCGAAAAACCTGCCATTCCACATCCGTTTCGAGAATGACCTGCCGCGGTCGATGGACAGTGATCCAAAGCGCCTGCAGCAAATCTTGAAGAACCTGCTGTCCAATGCGGTGAAGTTCACTGCCCAAGGCCAAGTCGAGGTTCGCGTTGGTTTGGCGACCCAAGGCTGGAGCCTGGACCATCCGGTGCTCCGGCAAGCGCAGCATGTCGTCGCTTTTGCCGTCGAAGACACCGGCATCGGAGTCGCACCGGAAAAGCAGCGGCTCATCTTCGAAGCGTTTCAGCAGGCCGACGCTGGCACTTCGCGCAAGTATGGTGGCACGGGTCTAGGGTTGGCGATCAGCCGCGAGCTTGCGGTGCTGCTGGGCGGTGAGATCCGTCTCACGAGCGTGTACGGGCAGGGCAGCGTCTTCACGCTCTATCTCCCGCTGCACTACGTTGGCGCGGAATCGTCCACCGTGTCCCGCATCCTCCCGGCAATTGCGGACGGATCAAGCCGCAACATCTCGGCTTTGCCGATGGCGCGCGAGGAGCACATCGGCGACGACCGGGATGCTGTCGCGCCGGGGGACCCGGTGCTGCTCATCATCGAGGACGATCCGCACTACGCGCGCGTCCTGCTCGGTCTGGCCCGAGAAAAGGGGTTCAAGGGCATCGTCGCGAACAAGGGTGCCTACGGCCTCGCGCTGGCCCGCCAATACAGCCCAGCGGCCATTTCGCTCGACATCGTATTGCCCGACATGCTTGGCTGGACTGTGCTCAATCAGCTCAAGCTCGAGCCCGCGCTGCGCCATATCCCGGTCCAGATCATCAGCATCGAGGAGGAGCAGCAGCACGGCCTGGCGCACGGCGCGTTTGCGTATCTCGTGAAAGAGCCGACGACCGACGGCCTCGAAGCGGCGTTCGAGCGCATCAAGGCTTTCATCGTGCCACGCACCAAGCGCCTTCTGGTGATCGAGGACAACGACATCGAACGTGGCGCCATCATGGAGCTACTTGGTCACAGCGATATTGAAATGGTCGGCGTTGCAACAGGTGAGGCAGCGCTGGCCGAATTGCGGCGGCAGAGCTTCGACTGCCTCGTACTCGACCTGCGTCTGCCCGACATGACGGGGTTCGAGCTACTAGAGCACCTCCAGATCGAGCCCCGTCTGGCAGCAGTGCCTGTCGTGGTCTACACCGGCCGGGACCTCAAGCCCGAGGAACAGGCGCACCTGAACACCATGTCCAAGAGTATCGTGCTGAAGGATGTCCACTCGCCGGAACGGCTGCTGGACGAGACCGCGCTCTTCTTGCACCGGGTCGTGACCGAACTGCCGCCGGAAAAGCAAGTGCTGCTCGAGCGGCTGCACAGCTCGGCCGAAGTGCTACGCGGGCGCAAGGTGTTGGTGGTTGACGACGACATACGCAACATATTTGCGTTGACCTCCGTACTTGAGAACCACGATGTGGTTGTCTTCAGTGCGATGAATGGTCGCCAAGCAATCGAAATTCTTGCGCAGGAGGGGGATCTGTCAATGGTGCTTATGGACATCATGATGCCCGAGATGGATGGCTATGAGACCATGCGCGAGATTCGAAAGGACGCACGCTTTCGGACTCTGCCGATCCTTGCCCTGACCGCCAAGGCAATGAAAGGCGACCGAGAAAAATGCCTCGATGCGGGCGCAAGCGACTACATCGCGAAGCCGGTGAACACCGACCAGTTGCTTTCGCTGATGCGGGTCTGGCTGTTCCGATGAACCAAAAAATGACTGCGTCCTTCAATTGTGGCTGGACACCTTTGGACATCGGAAGTCCTGTGCAGATTACATCTTCACCATCGCGCCCCTTTTCATCATGACAGCAGAAGGCAACGCCGCACTCGCCATGTCCGAGCAGGTCAACATCCTTCTAGTGGACGACGAGCCGGTCAACCTGACGGTGCTTGAAACGGTCCTCCAGGACTCGGGCTATCGGTTGATTCATGCGTCGTCGGGCGAGCAGGCGCTATTGGCGCTCATGTCGCACGAGTTTGCGGTAATGGTGCTGGACGTCAACATGCCCGACATGACGGGCTTTGAACTTGCGGAGTTGATCAAACAGCGCAAGAAGACAGCGCACGTGCCCATTATTTTCCTCACTGCTTATTTCAACGACGACCAGCACGTCGTCGCGGGCTATGGTAGTGGCGCCGTGGACTACCTGCACAAGCCTGTGAATGTCGGAATCCTGCGATCCAAGGTGGCGGTCTTTGCGGAGCTTTACCGCAAGGAGCGCGCACTGCAGGAAGCCAATCGGGCGTTGCTCGGAGAGATCGCCGAGCGCCGCAGCGCCGAAGATAGGCTTCGGCTCTTGAACGATACGCTCGAGCGCAAGGTGCTGGAGCGCACGGAGGCGTTGCACGCCAGCGAGGCCGAATTGCGGGAGGCGAACCGGCGCAAGGACGAGTTCCTCGCAACTCTTGCGCACGAACTTCGAAACCCGCTAGCGCCGGTGGGCTACGCCGTGCGTTTGCTGCGATTGAAAGCTGCTGGAATTCAGGAGGTCGAGCGCGCGTCGCAGCTGATTGATCGCCAAGTCAAGATCATGAGCCGGCTGATTGACGACCTCATGGATGTCAGCCGGATCAGCCAAGGGAAGGTCGAGTTGCAGCGCAAGCGCGTACCAGTTGCCGAGGTGCTGTACGACGCAATCGAATCGACCCGGCCAATGATCGAAGAGTTCCGACATGCGCTGAACATCGATCAGCCCGACGGAGAACTCTTCCTCGAAGCGGATGCCACGCGGCTGTCACAGGCCTTCATGAACCTCATTCACAACTCAGCAAAATACATGGACAAGGGCGGCCGGATTGACCTTGGGGTGCGACGCGAGGCGCACGAGGTGGTCGTCTCAATCCGTGACGCCGGGATCGGCATTGCAGCGGACCGGCTTGAGAGCATCTTCGAGATGTTTTCTCAAGTGGAGACCGCGCTTTCGCGTTCTCGCGGCGGGCTTGGCATCGGGCTGTCGTTGACGCGCCGACTGCTCCAATTGCACGGGGGCAGCGTCACGGCGCGCAGCGATGGCCTTGGACTCGGCAGCGAATTCATAGTGCGTCTGCCGCTCGCTAGCGGTCTGGAGACCGTCGCTGCGAACGTCACCAACGCCCAGCCGCCCATCATGCCAGCCAAGAGCCTTCGCATTTTGGTGGCGGACGACAATCGTGATAGCGCAGAGACCCTCTCCGCACTTCTCCAAGCCATGGGCCACACCGTAAGACATGTTTTTAATGGGCATGATGCGGTGCTTGCGACGACGGCCTTCGTCCCCCACGTGGTGTTGCTCGACATCGGCATGCCTCAACTGAATGGATATGAGGCGTGTCGGGCGATTCGACAACAGGAGCGGGGCGAGAGCGTGGTGATTTACGCTGTGACCGGTTGGGGTCAGCCTGAGGACGTGCGCAAGGCGACGGAGGCAGGCTTTGACGGGCACCTCGTGAAGCCAGTGGATCCAGAGGCATTGGTCGCCATCCTCAACAAAGCGCGCCTTGCGGTGTCGCAGTGAGTGCCAGGCGGCATCCGGTCGACTACCTCGCGCCTGGACTACATTTCTTATTGCAGGCGACATGCTGAAGACGTCCGAGCCACCTCATGGCCCAGAACCCGACCGCCCCGGGTGGAGTAGCGAAGAGAAGTCAAACGCTTTGACCCGTCGGGCGCGCGTTACCCCCACTGCGACGTGCGACCATCGACGCTGCCGAGCTGCCCCGGCCCTGCGATGACCTAGCAGGCGAAGTGCTCTGAGAAGCGTGTTCTGCCTTTGGGCTGAATGTGCCGAGCGGGTTCCCACTGAAATGGGACCGCTCCCCTCACTCGGCGCCCGGTCTGACGGCGTCCCCGAGAGGCTGAATTGTGGAATCCTTGTACCTGAACGTGACGCGCACGTACTCCCAAGCCAGCGTCAGATGCCTGCGCAATGCCAGTTCCGCGGCGTCGGGGTCACGATTGACGATCGCCATGAAGATCGCCTCGTGGCCGGCGTAGTTGATGCGATCAAGCTCATCGTTAGCCTCGATCTGGCGCCAGCGCTCGTACAACCATGCGACGTACGCGCGGTGAACCACCGGATAGATCGGGTTGCGGGGGATCTCATACAGCGCGTTGTGAAAGTCGACGTCCGTGAGTTCGAACTCGCCGCGCTTGCCGATCGCCTCACGGTTGCGCACCAGGGCCGCTTTCAGCCGCTGAATGTCTTCGCACCGTGCGCTGGCAGCGGCTGAGCGCGCCAAGGCGGCCTCCAGGAACATCCGCGTCTCGAACAAGTTCCATACGCCCCGCTCGTCATCGGCGAGCATGTTCGACACCACCTGACCCATCGCGCCCAAGGCAGAGTCGTAGTCCGGCTTGGAGACGATCGGCCTGAACCCCGGACGGGTCTTGAGCAGACCACGGCTGGAAAGGTCGTTGATTGCCTCTCGCACCACCGAGCGGCTGACGCCAAGCCGCTCCATCAGCGTCCGCTCAGGCGGCAACCGTTCGCCGGCCACCAACTCCCCTGACCAGATCATTTCTGTCAAGCGCCTTTTGACGCTCTCGGAAACACGGCGCGCGCCTATGTCCGCTCGGGGCGGCACGGGCGCGTCAGCGCCCATCTGGCGTTGCTCGTCACTCATGGACATGTTGGGGGACTCCTTTCTTCAAGGATCCGACACCTTGTTGCTGAGGGGCAATTTTAAGACCACTTGTTCCAATTTGGTCGTACCAAATGTTGACGCTCGAAGGATGGGCGCTTACCATTTGCGGAGACTCAAATTTTGGTCCGTCCAAACATGGCACTAATCGACAGTATCGAGGTTGGTTATTACAGATTGCCCCTCGCCGCCGTCCTCAGCGACGCTATGCATGGCGAGATGCAGGCTTTTGAACTCAACACCGTCCGTCTGCGCGATGTACACGGAGTGGAAGGCAGCGGCTACACATTCACCTGCGGGCGCAACGGCGCGGCAATCGACGCCGTGCTGCGACGGGACTTCGGGGAGTTGCTGGACGGGCAGGATGCGGACCGTATCGAGTTCCTCTGGAACAAGCTCTGGTGGGCGTCGCACTACGGCGGCCGGGGGGGCCCAACGGTGCTGGCTCTATCCGCGGTAGACATGGCGTTGTGGGACCTGAAAGCCCGTAAGTTGGGACTGCCCCTGTGGAATCTGCTTGGCGGGCACGACCGGCGCGTGCGCTGCTATGCCGGCGGCATCGACCTGCAGCTGCCGTTGGATCAGTTGCTCCAGCAGACCGATCGCAATCTGGACAAAGGCTTTCGCGCCATCAAGATGAAGGTTGGCCGAGAGCGGCTGAGCGAGGACGTCGAGCGCCTGGCGGCGATGCGTCGACACTTGGGCGAGGGCTTCCCGCTAATGGCCGACGCGAACATGAAGTGGACGGCCGACGCAGCGATCCGCGCTGCCAGCGCCTTCCAGCCTTTCGACCTTACCTGGCTCGAGGAGCCGGTGATCCCAGACGACGTCGCCGGTCAGGCACGCGTGGTGCGCAACGCCGGTATCCCGATCGCCTCAGGCGAGAACCTTCGCACGCTGTGGGAGTTCAAGCAGCTGATCGCAGCAGGCGGCGTGACCTTTCCCGAGCCCGACGTTACCAACTGCGGTGGCATCACGGCGTTCATGAAGATCGCGCACTTGGCCGAGGCCTTCAACCTGCCGGTGACCTCGCACGGCGCGCACGATGTCACCGTGCACCTGCTTGCGGCCGTGCCGAACGGCTCCTTCCTCGAGGCTCACGGGTTTGGCCTTGACGACTACATCGCCGACCCACTGCGCATCGACGATGGCTTTGCCATCGCACCGGACCGTCCCGGTCACGGCATCGCGTTCGACTGGGCTCGCCTCGATAGCATTCGGGCCTGAGCCCCCGCATATCGTAAGGACTTAAATGCCGACTAACGGGCAAACCTGCCCTCATTGCTGTGGGCGCGAATCGCATCGGCCACGCCACCGAGTAGAAACAGAAACTATGGCTTTACTCGTGGTTGCCGGGGTCGATAGGGGACCTGTCCAGTGGGATCAGTCCGTCTTCGTTTACCTCGAGTCGCAGGCGATCGCTGTTGCCGAAGTTGCCTGGGCGGATAGGGCCAGACGGCATTTGCACATCGAGCACCCTCGCCCCGTGCGCATCAGCGTGGAACATGGAGTGGCGGTAGGTCGGTTGGCGTTGCTCGAGATCATTGCGCTTGCGGTGACGTCAGAAGCTTTGCTGCGTCGAATCACTGTCTCCTTGCACTACTGTGCGCCAGGCAATGACGGAGGGATTGCGATTGCAGCGGCTCGAGCGGCTCTTCTAAGAAGCATCGGCGCCACTGAGATCGCAGTGATTCCGGATATCGCTCAGACACGGGCCGGCCAGTTTGTGGTTGAGGCTGTCTGGAAGCCAAGTTCTGGCGCGCTGGAGATGCTGCACCAACGCCTGACCCGCGAGAGGACCAGCTACTATCGCTTCTTGGCCCGTCCAACCTGGGCGCGATGCATAGGCAAATTGCTGCACTTTATGCCAAGGATAGTTCGCGCGGGCGGAGCCGATCGCGCCCATGGCCGAGCGTCCCCGCGAGCTTAGGCACATTCCCGACGGACAGCTTCCGAGTAGTGGCCCGCGTCGCTCGAGGCATCGTCGCCAAAGATATTGCTGAAGAAGCGCGCTACGCTGGACATGAAGCCTTCGACTTCATTCTTGGAAGACGAGCCCGATCGACCCGCGAGAGGCGTTTCGGGGCGCGACCCGCCCGGGCTCCGGTTGCTGAATGCCCCGCAGGCCGGCGTCAAATAGCCTGTCCTGCGGCATGCCCCCCGGATGCCGGACGTGTTCGCCGGAACTCCGGCAGCAGAGCGCGCCGCGGGGATGTCGCCGCTGCCCGCAAGGGCGTCCACCATCGTGCTGCGGGCTGTTTGAACCCAGACCCTCTGTGTGCAACCGCTACTTGGCCTTGATGCTTTTGTCCAACAGATCGTTGGTGAAGACCGCCGACGGCTTAAATGCCTTCACGTCGTAGATCTCCTTGACGATGTTGTAGTCTGCCTCGATGCGCTTGGGATCGAAGGCGCCGAGGGCTAACCTTCGTGAGGCATCGTCGATCAGCAAGGTTTCCACGTTCTTCCAGCTGGCGTTGACGTCGTCAAGCTGTTGACTGGCGGCCTCTGCCAAGTTTTCGTTGCAGGGCTGCGGGTTTTGCAGGCAGGCCGCATACGCACGCTGTACGACGGGCACGAACTTCGCGAGCACAGCTTTGGGGGGTCAACTTTCGGTCGGCGCGAACACACGAAGAACTCAGCTGGCACCATGTCCAGTCGCTCGCTCACGTCTTCGCCGACGCGAACCATCGGTCCGCCGCATCCACGGGTCGTCTCCTCGGGCTCATGGTGGTGCTCCACACCGCGCAGGTGCGCAGGCAGTGCCTCGCGGCGCGGCGTACGGCGATCGCGCCCCGAGCGGTTCGCGTCGGGCCTGTTGCCGAGCAAGGCGCCGAGCTCGGCCTGCAGGCTCTCCCTGTCTTCGACGAGCGCTTCTTCGAAGAGCTGGCGCTGCTCGGCCGTCATGCGTTCGCTGTGCGCGCCGAACTGCCAGTGCTTCAGACGTAGCAGCTCGAAAGTGATCTTCTCGATCTTGGCGTCTTTGAACTTCAGCGCCTTGTCCCGCTGTTCGATTTGCTCCTGATGCGCCTTGGACTGCTGGCCGTGTGGTTGAGCATCTGCACTAGCAGCGCGTCCTCCTCACTCGGTGCGAGGCGATCCAGATCGCCGGGCTGCAGAGCATGGACATCGAGCATGTCGCCCATTGTGTGAGGCCGGCAACCAATCGTCATTGGTGCATGCGCCAATTGATCTCGCAAGGGCCGCCGAAGCGATAGACAACTACACGCGCGTGATGAGTTGCATCTGCTCCAGACGCTGCCACGTGAGGCCAAGGACGAGTGCATCGAACGGGCTTGCGAGAGAGCCGGGAGTGGACTGGCCGAGCCTGGAGCCGCCACGAGAAGCGGCCCTGGTCCAACCGCCCGGCCGCGCACCAGATGCCGAAGCCATCGTGAATAAGCAGCTTGTTGCGGGTGGCGCGCGCGTTGGCGAACACGTAGCCATGGTAGGCCTGGGCGGCCCCGAAGACTCGGACAACACTCATCAGCAGTCGGTCCGGGCCGGGCGGGTTCGCATGTCCATGGATTCGACCGCGAGCCATCGCGTCGATGCGGATCATCGCCGCAGCTCTCGCATCCACGCCGCGCTTCAGACACCGCCGCGAACGGCCACATCACGACAACCTTGGTCGCCCGCGTTGGAGCTTAATCCAAATGTCCGGCATCGCCGGAGCCGAAGGCAATGGCACCTGCACGAAGCTCGACGGCAGTTGCGGAACTGCCTTCGAGGCGATCGCTACGTCGCCTGCGGGTTCTGCAGCGACCCCGCCCTCGGACTCCAGGACCCAGCGACGGACCAAGTTGGATTGACGCCGTTGGCCATGGCCACCGAGGCCATCGAAATGCCCGGCTTGCAGCAAGCGGCGACGACATGGGCCTTGAATTCGGGCGAGTGCTCGCGGCGCCGACACCTGCCGTCGTCGGGAGAAGAAGCAGTAGTGTTCACGTGTCCACGATTTGAGTTAAGTGGATAGGAGCATCCTATTGCCCTGGGGAGAATCAAGACGGGGCGGCGAGCCGCTTACACGCGACTTACACTTCTGGCAGAAGGGTATGAAGACGCCGGAGCGTTCATCAGTACGACCACAGGATCTCCCGAGTCAAGCGCACGATCACGCGAGTACGCGCCGTTCGCAGCCCTGTCAAGCTGTCATTTCGGCGTCGACGAGTTGCCTCAAAAGCTATCGCCTGGATCCCGCCCCACATGGCGACGCGCGGAAATGTTGAGGGCGCTCAGGCCAAGCGATTCAGTCGCGCGTACTGGTCGATGGTCAACCGCCTGGGGCAGAAAAGTCTGCCTCTTCCGAGAGGCGCCGGGACGGCAAGGCGAGGTTGCGAATGCGATGTCATTTCTTGCGTCGGACGATGGGAGCTTTATATTCGTCGATGGTGGCATCGCGTCGATCTGCATCGGCGTTGAGCTTTGCAAAGAGCTCGCCGGCCCAGTCGCCGAACGCTAGCAGTCTTGCGTTCAGGTGCCGGTGCGTGGGATAGACGAGGTGCAGCGGGTGCTTGGCACGCGTCCATTCATTCAATACTGCGGTGAGCGCTCCGGTGGCGACGTGTGGGCGCGCCATGAATTTGAAGGTTTGGCCGATGCCGAGGCCGTGGAGAAGTGCTGTCATGTGAGCAGTGCTCTCGCTCACTGAGACGGGTGATTTGCCGACGATTTCGATCTCCTCATCACCTCTAGAGAAATACAGAGCAAATGGCCGCCCGGTCTGGGCCGATAGGTAGCTCAGAATTTGATGCGATGGTCGAAGTTCGTTTGGATGAATTGGTGCACCAAATCTTTTCAGATAGGACGGGCTGGCAACGGTGAGGTAGTCAAGGTCGGCAATGCGGCGAGCGACCAACGTCGAATCGGCAAGTACACCACCTCGGATCACGCAGTCGACGCCCTCGCCGACAAGATCAGCGGCCCTGTCGCTTACGCCCAGTTCGAGCTGAATGTCCGGGTATCGCCTACGAAAGTCGGGAAGCGCCGGAATAAGGACGAGGTTTGCCAGCGAGGAGCCGATCTCCACGCGCAGTCGGCCGCTCGGTCTCGTCACAGCGCCAGCGATGGCGGCATTCATGTCCTCAACCTCGGCGATCAAACGTACTGCGTTCTTGTAGTAGGAGGCGCCCTCAGGCGTGAGCGAGAGCTTGCGCGTGGTGCGCTGTAGCAGCTTTACGCCAAGGTGTGCCTCCAGCGCCTGGAGCAACTTGGTAGCAGTGGGCTTGGGCATGTTGAGCGAGTCGGCAGCCTTAACGAAGCTGCCGGCTTCGGCGATTCGAGAGAAGACACGCATGGCAAGTAGTTGATCCATCGATGGTCCCAATCAAGTTCGGCACGGGGCACCCCAGGGCAGATCATGCACGCAGTCTTTCCAGCATGCCTCCAGAGAGAGATGTACCGGCAGGTCCAGAGGGGTATGGCGGTTGGCGCCCATCAGCGGAAAGTGCGACCCAACCCTATTGTTTACGCAGGGCAATAGAGAAATGGAGAAAGCGATATTTATCAAAGCGTTCGTTTGCCCTATCTTCCTCCCATCGTTTCAACAAATGGAGTTACACATGACAACGAAGCTCGAAGGCAAGATCGCATTGGTTACTGGCGGTACGACCGGCATTGGTCTCGCATCTGCGCAGGCATTGGCGGCGGAAGGCGCCAAGGTGTTCATTACCGGAAGGCGTCAAGCCGAGCTTGATGCAGCAGTCGCAAGCATCGGCAAGGGAGCCGTCGGCGTCCGAAGCGATGCGTCCAAGCTGGCCGATCTCGACCGCCTGTACGCGGAGATCAAGCAGAAGGCGGGACGCCTGGATGTGCTCTTTGCGAATGCCGGCGGAGGCGACATGCTTCCGCTTTCCGAGGTTACAGAGCAGCACTATGACCAAATCTTCGACCGCAACGTTAAGGGCGTATTGTTTACCGTTCAGAAGGCATTGCCCCTGTTGGTGGATGGATCGTCCGTGATCCTGACCGCCTCCACGACAAGCGTGAAGGGAACTGCAGCCTTCAGCGTCTACAGTGCTTCGAAAGCAGCAGTTCGGAACTTCGCGCGCAGCTGGGTGTTGGATCTGAAAGACCGCGGCATTCGCGTGAACGCAATCAGTCCCGGCCCTGTGCGCACGCCGGGGCTGGTCGAACTTGCGCCATCGAAGGAAGCGCAGGACGGATTGCTGGGTTACTTGGCGAGCCTGGTGCCAATGGGCCGACTTGGCGATCCTGCGGAAATTGGAAGGGCCGTGGTATTCCTCGCTTCGAGCGACTCGAGCTTCGTCAACGGCGCGGAGCTATTCGTCGACGGCGGAATGGCGCAGGTTTGAGGAAGAAAGCCGAAGAACATTCATGAAAGCCATCCGCTATTACCGCTACGGGGAGCCCGCTAGCGTCCTCGAATCCACTACCGTGGCCGATCCCCCGTTTCCGGCCGCAGGCCAAGTACTCATTCGGGTCAGCAAGCGTCCCGTTCATCCCGGGGACCTACTTGGAATACGGGGACGGTATCGCGGCCCGACGGACAGAAGCGATGTCGCGCTTGGTGGCGCAACCCCGGGCTTCGAAGGCGCGGGAACTATTGAGGCCATAGGCACGGATGTAGAGGAACAGCGCGGCCTGGCGGTCGGAGCAAGGGTGATGTTCTTTCCAGACCGCGCCGCGTGGAGCGAACGGGCGCTGGTGGCTGCAGAATATGTGACGCTCATTCCTGACGACATTTCGGACAGCATCGCCAGTCAGCTTCACGTGACGCCCTTGACTGCCGTCTTGCTTTTGAGGGCCGCGTCCGAGGTCGGAGTCCAAGGGCCCGGCCAGGGCGCGCTTGTGTTGACTGCGGGCGGTTCGGCCGTTGCGCGCCTGCTCGCCATCTTGGCCCGAAGCAGAGGCATTCACGTAGTCAGCGTCGTGCGCCGGCGAGGCGGAGCTGAGGCGCTACGCAATAGGTTGACGGGCGTGCCAATCGTTACGACGGATGATGAAAACTGGAAGCAACAGCTAACGGCGGCCCTCGATGGGCAGCCCATTCGTGCCGTCGTGGATCCAGTGGGTGGGCTAATTCCGAGCGAGATAGCGTCAATGCTGGCCAACGGGGGGGCGGTCATTTCGTACGGGGACTTGTCGGGTGAGCCGATCAGCTTGTCTGCGCTCAGCTTCTCCACTCGTGGGATCAGCATTCGTGGCGTTTCGGTGGGCGGGTGGGGCGGCCTACCGGAGCCTCAGCGTCGCGCCGACGTGTCGATTGCCCTGGATCTGGCCCGGACTGATCCGAGTCAATTTGATGTGGAAGCTGAGTACCCGTTTGCAGCCGTCAGCGAAGCTGCGTTGCACGCAGAGCGCGCAGCCAAATCCGGCGCGGTGCTGCTCATTTCCTGAAGCCGCGCCACACGGCCAGGTCACCCCCCCGAACGCGATGCCAAGCGTCGGAAGCGCGCTTTCTTCCAACGCCGCTTCTGACCGCCCCTTCCTTGAACCAACCGAAAGTCAATATGACAAATTTCCAGAAGAATGGATTTCGCTTTCAGGGTCTTGCAACTGGCCTGTTTACAGCAGCGCTAACGCTTTCGCTTTCTGGGCTAGCTTCGGCCGAGCCCGTTGTCTACAGCAAGCAACCCACTTCGGACGCTGCGCTCGCCAAGCGAATGAAGGGCTTTCAGAGCAAGACGATCCTTGTCAACGGGACCAAGATCCACTACGTGATCGGCGGAAATGGACCATCCCTGGTCCTGCTGCCTGGGTGGCCGGAAACTTGGTGGAGCTATCACAAGATGATGCCCGAGCTCGCGAAGCACTACACCGTCCTGGCACTCGATCTTCGGGGCATGGGCGGCTCTGCGAAGCCGCCGGATGGCTATGAGAAAAAGAACATGGCGAAGGACGTTTTCGAGGTGCTGTCCAGACTAGGCTATGAGAAGTCGATCGTCGTGGGCCACGACATCGGTGCCCAGGTGGCATGGAGCTTTGCTGCAAATTATCCCAAGGCAACTGAAAGGCTCGTCATGCTCGATGTTCCTCACCCTGATGAAGGACTCTACAACTGGCCAATCCTTCCAAAGCCCAACACGTTCGGGGACAAGATCGACCCAAGCGCGCCTTTCGCATGGTGGTTTGCTTTTCATCAGGTAAAGAAGCTGCCCGAAAGGATGCTGGCCGGTCGAGCGCATGTCGAACAAGAATGGTTCTTCACTTACCTTATGAAGGATGAATCTGTTCTATCTCCACTCGATCGAGCCGTCTACGCAAACGCATACCGCAGCGCCGACGCAATCCGAGCGGGTAACGCTTGGTACCAAGCTTTTCCGCAGGACATCGTGGACGAGAAGGCCTACACGAAATTGGAGATGCCCGTCCTCGGGATCGCTGGACCGGGCTACGGTTGGCTGAATTCAACGCTTGCTGCAAAGGCGACGAATGCCAGAACCGTCCACCTCGAAGACAGCGGCCATTTTCTACCGGAGGAAGCGCCCAAAGAAACGACCCGGCTGATCCTTGATTTCTTGAAGGCCGGGCAATAATTAGTCGGGCGGTATTTAGCCCTGGGGACGCACAGCAAAGTCGGCACGGTCCACGAGCGTCCCGGTGCTGGCATTGGACGGGGCGTGACCCTTTTCATCGCGGCGGGCCTTGTATCTCACGCCATGCAAGAGGCCTGCGCTATGCAGGCGTTCTTGCCATCACCCCGATGTTTCCTCACCATCGCCTCGCCACATCGCAGCGACGAAAGGGGGACGTTCATATCATTTGAGTTTCTTGAGCATCAAGGTGAGACAACCTTGAAGGAACTCAGAAGGTTGAGTTCGTTCAAAGTTATGATGATCTAACCTGGAGACGGCGCGTGCGCACGACGAGGAATACGTTCGCCGCGGTGCCTGAACGCCGACGAAGGGCAAGCAGGGCAGGGCGGAGAAGGTGCGCTCGAGCCCCGCTCAAATTGACTGGCAGAGTGCAGCGGCGGCTTAGATTTGACTTTTACAAACCCTGCGGGTCGCAACATGCACATTCGCATCGCGCACTCCGGCGCCTCTTCACCTCAATTCATCGAAAGATCTCGCGAGCAGTTCAGCAGCACGGGTGGGGACCGCAATCCCGCAATCTTCACGTTCGTGTGATGAACCTGAACGGCAATCGGATCGGTGGCCGAAGACGACGATCCGCTTTATTTCGCTGTCGCTACCTGCGCTGCAAAACGTCGTGAGACGCAGCGGGCAGGAGGCACAAGGCCGCTGCTGCGGGCGCATACTTGTCACCCTGCATGCTTCGGCGCCCGCTGCACGCCGACCTCGCCCGAGCCGCTCTTGTCGCTGCCTTGAACGGTGCCCGTTGCCCGGTACGACGCGCCGTCCAAGACGTCCGAGTCCAGCAGCGCGATTGCATGAACCAGCTCAGCCACCGAATCAACGGCCAGCTTCTTAAATGCCAATTTTCTATAGCCCTTCACGGTGCGCTCGGCGACGTTCAAGCTTTCTGCGATGGCCCTATTGCGATGACCTTCGTTGACGAGGCGCGCGACCAGCTTTTCCGGATAGGTCAGGGATTCATATCGAACTTTCAGGAACGCCATCCTCGCGGCCCTGTTGCGCTGACCGCGGCCCTGCGTGATGGCGGCCTCAATGGCCTCGCGCAGCACCGGCTCCGGGACGGGTTTGATCAAGAAGTCGGAGACGCCTATCTTCATTGCGGCGATGATGTCGGCAGGTTCCGGCTGCGTCGCGAGGACGACGACGGCGAATCCACGAATGGCGGCATGCGCTAGGAACCCAGGAAGGGCCTTCAGGTTCTCGGGGACATCGATATCGACGAGAACGCAGCCGATGTCGGTATCTGCTTCCCCTTCTTGAGTCGTGAACGCATCGAGATACAGGCACGCGTGAATGCGATGCCCCGCTCGATCAAGCGATCGCGAGAGCTGCCTCGGAATCGCAGTGGGACCCACCAGTTGAACGACAGCCATCGCTTGCTCCTCGCCAAGAAACCGGACCGGCGCAGGCGCAGGCGCCGGCGCCCAGGGGCCTTTCGGTCGCGATCATCCCTCATCGGCTTGAGTTTGGCATGGGCAAAAGGGGTGGACCGGCGATCGTGCCGAGGGACACACACGGCCGATTCCTCCAATACAGTGTCTACGCTTTTAACGGTCGACTCGCCGACTGGCCTTTCGGCGTATGGCGATCTCGATGTCGCGCAATGCGCAGTCCATTTTCACCATGCCCACGCATTCGGCAGGCAGGGTGGGGCGGGGCCCCATCGCACTGAAGCGCGTTCGTTTGACGCCGCAGCCGTCAAAATGGCCAGCCTGCCGCATTCGGGAAAGTTCGCCGCGAGTCATTCACAGGGGACTACAGGTCATGAGCGATACAGTTTCCTCTGCCCTGCAAGCCTGTGAATCGTCTGCGCAATATGAGGCGCTTAAGTTGGCGTTTGCCTGCGAATGCGTCGAACGAGTCCGTCACTTGCTTGAGGACGAGAGTGTCGCGCGCTGTCTCGACATTTTCGAGGAGTACGTGTCGGCGGCTGCCCAGACTCGGGCCTCCTGGATGCCGCGGCCACCGCTTCGAGGCCGGACCTCAACGCTCGAACTTTTCGAACCCATTCGCTGCTCCTGTTGTTACTTTCGATAATAAATGAGGTTGGAGACAAAGCCCGTTCACCTCGGGGCGCCGGTGCCAAGCGCCGAGACGCGCATTCAGGTCGAACGCCCGGTGACCGACGCGGGCGCTTGGGCGGGCCTCGTTAGATGCTGACGATGGGGTTGACTGGCTGCCCCACGCGCTGCCGGACGCAGGCACCGGCAAGAAGAGGCATCCGGACTGGCGCGCTTGGAGTTTTGAGCGACGACGGATGGCGGGCGTGCCTTCTGCTCAAGCGCGTTGCGCCCGAGCCCTCGACTAAACCACATGTTCGCGGAGCGGAGGCAGCCGTGTGTCCCGCAAATAGCTGCGCAAGGTGGTACGCAGATAGGCGTCTGCCTCGCCCGCTGCCATGTCGGCGTTGCGGCTGCGCAGGTGATCGAGCATGCGCATGCGGGACGCCAGGACGAAGTCGTTGGGCATTTCGCCAATCGCCTTGACGAACTTCATCGTGGTGTCCGTCAACACGTTGGTCATGATGGTCAAAACCGGGTTCTTGGCCGCGAGGGCCATGAGCTTGTGGAACTCCAGGCTGTAGCGCACGCGAAGTGGCAGGTCGCCCACCGCTGCTGCCTGGCGCGTTCGATCCACGTTCTCTACCAGCGCGGCAAGATCGGCGGAATCGTGGCGCGCGCACGCGAGGCGAGCGACTTCCCGTCCGATGACGATGCGCGCTTCGATCAGGTCCGGCGCCCTGATGGTGCCGAGGCTCATCAGATCGTCGAACGCAGAACGAATGACGTCAACCCCGCCATTTGCGATGTAGGCGCCGCCAGCAGCGCCGGGCTTCTGCGTCAGCAGTCCTGCGTACTCGAGCGAGCGCAGAGCTTCGCGAACTGTATTGCGACTGACGCCCAACGTTTCTGCCAGCACACGCTCGGCCGGCAGCCGGTCGCCCTCGCGCAACGCCCCTTGCGCGATCTGCTCGCGGATTTGCGAAGTGACGTCCTCGAATGTTCGACGCCTAACGGGCTTGAACGCGGAAAGGGTGCCGTTTTCATTCATCTCTGACCTCGCGTATGTGACGACGCATCAAGTGCACTGTAGCCGCCGGTGGGGAGTGCCCCCCGAACGGGGGTGCCAGAGAACAGGCTCAAAAGACACTTGACTCGTCAGAATATTGGTCCTACCATACTATCAAGTTATCGTGTTTTACAGACAAAAAGCTTATACAAATTGGTAGGACCATAATTTGTGGTCGCTGATGGAATGTAGCTAGTCAGGAGACAACGTCATGAAGTCATTCATTCGGGTCTGCGCCCGACTTTCGGTCCAAGGGGTGCTCACCGCCGGGTTGGGGTTGGCCGCAGCGCAAATCGATTACCCGACGCGACCGGTGCATATCGTGGTGCCTTTCGCCGCCGGCAGCGGCGTCGACCTGGTGGCTCGCGGCATCGCGCATCGCCTGGGCGAGCAGACGAAGACGGCCTTCATCGTCGAGAACCGTGACGGCGCAGGCGGCACGCTCGGCGCGGTCGCGGTGGCGAGGGCGGCCGCTGACGGCTACACCGTGCTTTTCACGGCCAGCCCGCCGTACGCGGTTGGCCCCGTGGTGCAGGGGGGTTCGGCCTATGACCCCAACGGCGATTTCGAGCCGGTCTCGAAGGTTGCTGCAACCTCGATGGTGCTGATTGCCAACCGCGATACCCCGTTCAAGTCCCTCGCCGAACTGGCAAGCTACAGCAAGGCGAACCCCGGCAAGCTCAACTACGCGACTACTGGCATCGGCACGCCGAGTCACCTCAGCGTCGAAGTCATCAAGGAGCGACTGGGGCTGAACATCGAGCCTGTCCATTACAAGAGTGCAGGGCAGGCGATGACTGACACGATCGCCGGCCACGTGCCCCTCTACATGCCGTCCTTTCCGGCCGCGCAGGCCTACCTGCAATCCGGCAAGGTGAAGGGACTGGCCATCGGTTCGCCAACGCGCGCGGTGGGCGCACCCGACATCCCGACGCTGGCGGAAGCGCTGAAGCAGCCAGGCCTGGAGATCCGTGTCTGGTATGGGTTGCTGGCGCCCAAGGGTACGCCGCGCGCTGTCGTCGACCGATTGGCGTCAGAAATCGCCAAGGCGGCAGCAGCGCCGGAAACCGTTGCACTGATCAACAAGATGGGTGCTGAGCCCTTGCTGGTCGGACCGGCGGAGTTCGCCACCCAGATCCGCGCAGAAGTGACCAGCAGCCGGCAGCTGGTTCAAAGGCTCGGCATCGCCGAGAAATGACATCAACTTTTGCCAGAGCGCAAAGGAACACCTCACCATGGAACTGAAAGTCACCGACTACACGATCGACGCGGACGGCGTCGCGACCGTGCGATTCAACCGACCCGGTCGCGGCAACTCCTGGACCTCGCGCATGAATGCCGAGTATCGGCACATCATGGCCACGCTGGACGACGACCCCGCGGTCAAGGTCATCGTGCTCACGGGCGCCGGAAAGCAGTTTTGCGTGGGCGCCGACTTTAAGGCGCTGGACCACTACACCGAAGGCGACAAGGACTATGTGGCGAGTGTGCGAGGCGACGACTTTGCCAAGCCCGGGCACGGCGTGCGCGAGGAATACGACCATGAACTGGTGTGGCATTGGGGACTGAGAAAGCCGGTCATCGCCGCCATCAACGGCGCCTGTGCGGGCATCGCAGTCGCCATCGTGGGCTTCTGCGACCTGCGCTATGCGGTTGCGGGCGCGAAGCTCACCACTGCGGCTGCACGGCTCGGATTGCCCGCCGAATACGGCATGGCCTGGTTGCTGCCCCGCCTGATGGGCATGACGCATGCAGCGGATGTGCTGATCACGGGGCGCATCTTCCTCGCCGAGGAGGCCAAGCAGATGGGGTTGCTCAACGACGTGTTCGAGCCCAAGGAATTTGAGGCACGCGTCGCGGCGATCGCGCGCTCCATCGCGCTTACCGTGTCACCGCAAGCGGCGCTCACGACCAAGCGCCAGCTGTATGCTGAACTGATGCAATCGGATGTTGGCGAATGCGTAGAGGATTCCAAGCGCCTCATCGGCGAACTGATGCGCGGAGACGACTACAGGGAGGGTGTGGCCGCCTTGCAGGAACGCCGCCCGCCCCGCTTCAAGGGCATCGGCCGCAATCTCGAGGCGGCGCAGGAAGCGAGGCGGGCATGAACGCGATGGACACCCCTCTCGCGCCATCGGACGCACGGTCTACAACGGGCGAGTCGCGCAGTGCTGCCGTCGTCGCTCCGCGCTGGGGCACCCGGATCGAGCAGGGAACGGTCAATGGCCGCCCATGTCGCGTGTATGCCACCCGGCCGCGCGCGCTGTCCGAGCTCTTCCTGGATGCGCAACGCTGGGCGGACAGGCCGCTGGTGGTGCAGGGCGATCGGCGCCTGACCGGGGAGCAGCACGCCCGTGCGGTCGCCCGCGTGGCGAATCTGTTGCGCATGCGTGGTGCCAGGACGGGCGACAGCGTTGTCTTGCTGGGCTACAACCATATCGAGTGGCTCGTCGCCTTCTGGGCGATGCAGTGCATCGGCGTCACCGCTGTGCTGGGCAACGCCTGGTGGAGCGACGCGGAGGCTGCTGCCGCTATCGAGTTGGTGAAGCCGACGATGGTTCTTACCGACAGGCCGGTGGAGCGGCAATTGCCTGCCGGGCCCGCGCGCATCCAGTTCTCCGATTTGCGAGCGTTGGTCGAGCGTGATGAAGATGTACCGCTCGTCATCGACAAGGTTGATGAAGATGCGGCCGCCATGGTGCTGTTCAGCTCCGGGACAACGGGCCAGGCGAAGGGTGTGGTGATGTCGCACCGCTCGGTGATCGCCAACATCCAGAGTCTGTTGGCGTTGACGGGTCGCCTTCCGAGCGAACTGCCGCCAACGCATCCCGGAACGGTGAGCCTCCTGACGATGCCGCTGTTTCACCTGGCGGGTGTGCAGATCAGCTTCATGACCCTGCTGTCGGGCGGCAAGCTGGTGTTTCCTGAAGGCCGCTTCGACGCGCTGGAGGTGCTGGGCCTGATCGAGCGCGAAAAGGTGCGCGCCTGGGGCAGCGTGCCGACGATGGTGTCGCGAGTTATTCACCACGAGGCGTTTGCCAGGTTCGACACCGGCAGCGTCTCCTCGATTCCGATGGGTGGCGCCGCCATTCCACACGAGCTGCGGGCAGAGGTGAAGCAAGCCTTTCCCAAGACCGACAAGCGCGTCGGCAGCATGTACGGGCTGACCGAGGCCGGGGGCGTGATTGCGGCGGGGTCCGGTGGCGACCTGGAGGGGCGTCCCGGTTGCGTGGGCAAGCCGCTGCCCGCTGTGGAGGTCTGCATCCGCAATGCCGATGCCGAAGGCGTCGGTGAGATTGTGGCTCGCACGCCCACGGCAACTAGCGGCTACCTTGGCGACCCCAACCCCATTTGCGACGTGGACGGCTGGATCGGCTCCGGTGACCTGGGTCGCCTCGACGACGAAGGCTTTCTCTACGTGGTCGGCCGACTGAAGGACAACATCATTCGGGGCGGCGAGAACGTGGCGAGCGTGCATGTGGAGCGCTGCCTGCGCACCCACCCTGACGTGCTCGAGGTGGCGGTGGTGCCGCTGCCGCATCACGACCTCGGCGAGGAAGTGTGTGCGGCGGTGGTACTGCGCGAAGGTGCCTCGCCAACGATGGAGGCGCTGAGGGCGCATGCCGCCGGTCAACTCGCGCGCTTCGAGGTGCCCTCGCGCTGGTGGCTGACTCGCGAGCCCTTGCCCACGAACGCGTCGGGCAAGGTCATCAAGCGCGAAGTCATTCAGAACTGGCCAGCGGGTACATGACGCGATGGTCGACAACATCAACAGGACTGGACAGACCATGAGTGGCGTTCTCGATGGAATTCGCGTGCTGGACCTGACGCAGATGGTGGCCGGGCCGCTGTGCACGTTGCTGCTGGGCGACCTGGGTGCCGACGTCATCAAGGTCGAGCCGCCGGATGGCGATTCGAGCCGGCAAATCGGCGTCAACAGGGCTTGCGGCGAAAGCGACTATTTCCTGAGTTTGAACCGCAACAAGCGCAGCATTGTGCTGGACCTGAAGACGCCGTCCGGCATCGAGACCCTCAAGGCAATCGCCCTGAACTCGGACATCGTGGTCGAAAACTTTCGGCCCGGCACCATGGAGAAACTGGGTATCGGTTTCGACGTGCTGTCCGAACTGAACCCGGCTCTCATCTACTGCAGCATGTCGGGATTCGGACAGAGCGGCCCCTACCGTGACAGGCCCGCGCTCGACCCGGTGATCCAGGCCATGTCGGGCGTGATGCAATTGACCGGAACGCCCGACAGCGGTCCGCTGAAAACCGGAATCCTGATCTCCGATTTTGTGCCACCGCTGTTCGGCACCATCGGCGTGATGGGCGCGCTCTTTTCCCGGGCCTTGAGCGGCAAGGGGCAGCGCGTGGATGTCTCGATGCTCGATGCCACCGTTTTCTCGATGGTGCCGCGCGAGGGCTTCTATTTCTCAACCGGACAGACGCCGGGTCGATTGGGCAATGCGCACTATCAGATCTCGCCCTGGAATACCTACGGCACGCAAGACGGTCGCCACATCATGATCGTCGCGCATACGGACAAGTTCTGGCGCGCGCTGGTGACCGCGCTGGGCCGCGCAGAGCTTGCAGCCGACCCGCGCTTTCTCACGAACGCCATGCGCCTTGAAAGCCGCCAGGCGCTCGAGCCCGAAATCGCGACCGCATTCGCACGCGGCACGCTCGCGCACTGGACGCAGGTGCTGACCGAGGCCAGCGTGCTGTTTGCGCCGGTTCGGGACTTCGAAGAGGTGTTCAACGACCCCGTGGTCCGGGACGGCATTGTGCAGACCGTCCAGCATCCCACGGCGGGCGACCTGCCACTGCTGCGCAACCCCATCAAGCTCTCGACCCACAGTCCGGACATTCGCCGGCCTCCGCCGTTGCTGGGCGAGCACACGGACGAGATCCTGGCGGAACTGCGTGTGCAGGACCATGCGCCTGCGAAGCCCAACGAAGTTGTCACCTCTACCTGTTGAGACAAACCCCATGAGTCAATTCACCCATCGCCTGGAAGGCAAGAAAACCATCATCACCGCCGCTGCATCGGGCATGGGCAAGGCCGGCTGCGAACTATTCGCGCAGCACGGCGCACGCATCGCAGCGATCGATCGCGACGAAGCGGCGCTGGCAAGCGTTGTCTCGGCCATCGAGGCGGCCGGGGGCCATGCTCGCGGCTTCGTTGCAGACCTGAGCGACTCGAAGGCAACGGTGGACGTCATCAACGCCGCGCAGCAATGGCTCGAGGGCGTCGACGTCCTCTGGAACCATGCAGGAATGCCGGCCCCGGCGAACATCGACGACCTCGACCTGGCGCGCTATCGACTGTCCGCGGAGCTGAACCTCACCTCGGCCGTGCTCGTCTCGGGGGAGGTCATCCGGACCATGCGCAAGCAGCGCAGCGGCTCCATCGTCTTCACCTCGTCCACGTCGGGGCTGGTGGGCTCCGCGCTGAGCCCGTTGTATTCCGCATTGAAAGCCGGCGTCGTCGGCCTGACTAAAGGCCTCGCTGTGCGCTATGCCGCCGAGGGCATCCGCGTCAACACCATCTGCCCGGGGCCGGTGGCAACGCCCATGCTCTACAACGATTTCATGAACGTCGACCCGCGCTTCAGCAAGCAAGACAACGAGCAGCGCGTGCTGTCCGCCGTCCCGATGGGCCGCGTCGGCCAACCGTTGGAGGTCGCGCACGCCGCCCTGTGGCTGGCATCGGATGACGCGTCGTTCGTCACTGGCGTAGCACTGCCGATCGACGGCGGCCTGACCGCGCGCTGAGCGCGGGCCAATCAGCACACCAATCTGAGGGGTATCGAATGCAGGAATTTGCGATGTTGATCGACGGGCGACTCGTGCTCGGTACGTCGACCATGCCAGTGATCAATCCGGCGCAGGGCGCGCCCTTCGCGCAATCGCCCGCGGCTTCGCTGGCGCAGGTGGACGAGGCCGTCGCAGCCGCCTTTCGCGCCTTTCCAGCATGGAGCCGAACGCCTTTCGAGGCGCGGCGTGCTGCGGTGCTGGCCATCGCCGCCACGATCGAGGCGCACAAGGACGAGCTAGCCGACGTGCTGACACTCGAGCACGGCAAGCCGCGCCCGCAGGCGCTGGTCGAGATACAGAGCACGGTCGACTACTTTCGCTTTTTCACCACGCTCTCGATGACGCCGGAACTGCTGGAAGACAGTGACAAGCGCCGGGTCGAGATCCACCGCGTTCCGCTCGGCGTTATCGCGGCGATCGTTCCATGGAATTTTCCGCTGCTGCTGCTGGCCTTCAAGCTTCCACCGGCGCTGCTCGCAGGCAACACCGTTGTCGTGAAACCCGCCCCCACCACGCCGTTGACCACGCTGGCACTTGCGCGCCTGATCGCCGGCCTGGTGCCTGCGGGCGTGGTCAACATCGTTGCCGGGACAGACGAAATCGGGCCGGCGATCACCGCCCATGCGGACGTGCGCAAGGTGAGCTTCACGGGTTCGACGGAAACCGGCAAGAAGGTCATGGCCGCGGGTGCTTCCCGCCTGCAACGCGTGACGCTCGAACTGGGTGGCAATGATCCGGCGATCGTGCTGGGCGATGTCGATGTGCAGAAGACGGCGGCGCTGGTCTTCGCTTCGGCGTTCGGCAACTGCGGGCAGGTGTGTCGCGCAGTCAAGCGCGTCTACGTACATGCGTCGGTGTACGAGCCGTTCTGCGACGCGCTGGCCTTGTTGGCGCGAAGCGCGGTCGTCGGTGATGGCGCCGAGCAGCCCGTCGACTACGGGCCGGTGCAGAACGCTGCGCAGTTCGCCCGCCTCAAGGACTTGCTCGACGATGCGAGACAACATGGCGAGGTCATGCCCGGCGGTGGACCATTGGACCGCGCGGGCTACTTCTTCCGCCCGACCATCGTGAAGGACTGCGACCCGCAAAGCCGGTTGGTGGTCGAGGAGCAGTTCGGCCCGATCCTTCCTGTCTTGCCGTTCACCGATGTCGACGAGGCCTTGAGGCAGGCCAACAGCGGCCCTTACGGCCTCGCAGCGTCGGTCTGGACGGCAGACATGGAACTCGCCAACTCGGTGGCATCGAGGCTGGACACCGGCACGGTCTGGATCAACAAGCATATCGATCGCACGCCGCACGTGCCCGTGGCCGGTGCCAAGCAATCCGGCGTTGGCGTCGAACTGGGCATGCAGGGGTTGCTGGACTTCACGCAACTCAAGGTCATCAACGCGTCTAGCCCGGCGTGATGCGGGCTGGATTTTCTTGCATTGGCAGCGATGTATGTGCCATGACTTTTAAATACGAGGTCGAGACATGAGATTTTTCAGATTTGCGATCGCTGGACTCGTGATGGGCGCGGCGATGCTGGCCCCCGCGATAGCGCAGAAGAGCTGGCCCGATGGACCGGTCACGATCATCGTGCCCTTCGGCACCGGGAACGGCCTGGACGTGATGGCGCGCAACTATGCCACCCAGCTCGGGCAGCAGTTGAATGCGCCGGTGATCGTGGACAACAAGGAGGGCGCGGGCGGGCTTATCGGAACCATGGCAGCCGCGCGCGCAACACCCAATGGACGCACGCTGCTCTTCACTGCCGAGTACCCATTTCTGACCACGCCGTACCTGCAGGCAGGTCAGACCTACGATCCGACGAGCGGCTTCACGCCCATCGCCAAGGTCGCCAGGGCGCCGCACGTGCTCGTGGTTAGCGGCAATTCCAGGTTCAAGACCGTGGACGATCTGATGCAGTTCGCGAAATCGAACCCCGGACAGCTGAACTTCGCTTCGTCCGGCGTGGGAACCCCCAGCCATCTGTACGCGGAAAAATTGCTGAAGGACCTCGGCATTGCGGCAACGCACGTGGCCTACAAGAGTACCGGCACGGCCACGACCGACACCATGAGTGGCCAGGTTCAGTTGTACCTGCCGTCGCTTTCGGCAGTGCTGCCGCTCCTGCAGGATGGCAAGCTGCGCGCCCTTGCGGTCGGGTCTTCGAAGCCGCTGGCGAAGCTGGCGGGCGTTCCGACATTTGCCGAGGTCCTCAAGCAACCTGGCTACGAGGCCTACGTGTGGTTCGGGTTCCTCGCGCCCAAGGGCACGCCGCTCGACGTCGTTGACCGCTTGCAGCGTGAGATCGAAGCTGCAGCCAAATCACCGACGGTTGAGAGAGTCTTTGCCCAGACCGATGCCGAGGCCGCCAACGCAGGCGCCCGGCAGTTTGCCGCTGAAATTGCAGAAGGGGAGAAACGCGCCCGCAATCTGCTCGCAATGGTGGGCGCTTCGCCGAAGTAGGCAACGGAGCGAAAAGGCTTGGCCTGCGCGCGGACATGGATGCCTTGCCGATCGAGGAAGCCAGCGGCACCGGGTGGACCAGCCGGCGCCCAGGCGTGATGCACGCCTGCGGCCACGACGGCCACACAGCGATGCTGTTGGCGGCGGCGCGCGACCTCGCGCTGAACGCTGCTTTCGAGGGCACGCTGAACCTGATCTTCCAACCGGCTGAGGAGGGCGGTGGTGGTGCGCTGCGAATGATCGAGGATGTCCTCTTCGACCGCTATCCGTGTGATGCCGTGTTCGCGATGCACAACATGCCCGGCATTGCGCAGGGGCACCTGGTATTCCGCGAAGGCTCTGCTGCAGCTTCGAGCGACTACGCGACGATCACCTTGCATGGCGTCGGAGGTCATGGCGCGATCCCGCACAGGGCCATCGACCCGATCGTCGCGGCCTCCAGCATCGTCATGGCGTTGCAGACTGTAGTGTCGCGCAACGTCGATCCGCAGCAGATGGCGGTCGTCACTGTCGGCGCACTGCATGCCGGCAAGGCCAACAATGTGATCCCGGCCAGCGCTACGATGGAACTGAGCGTGCGCGCGCTCGACCGCGAGGTGCGCTGCATGCTGGAGCGCCGCATCAAGGCGATCGTCCAGGCGCAAGCCGAGAGCTACGGGCTGACTGCGGACATTGCATGGCGCACCGGCTATTGCGTGCTGGTCAACACGCCGGCCGAAACCGCGTTCGCGCGCTCCGTGGGGGTTGAATTGGTGGGTGAGGCAGGCGTCACGTTGCAGGGTCCCGCAGTGACCGGAAGCGAAGACTTCGCCTTCATGCTGGAGCGCGTGCCGGGCAGCTATCTGTTCATCGGCAATGGCGACGGCGACAGCGCCGGTGCCTGCATGGTCCACAACCCCGGCTACGACTTCAACGACCAGAACATTGCGGTTGGTGCGGCTTACTGGTCGCTGCTGGTTGCGCGCTTCCTGTGCGCGTAAGCGCTGTTGCCCCGTCTCCGATCCCTCCTCTTGCGAAAGTCCACGATCATGAACGTCATTGCCATGCCGGCCACCGTCCAGGGGCCTGCCTCCGCGACCCGGTCGCCTGTTGAATCCGTCGGTACGTTGACTGCCGCGGGTGGTATCCCCAAGCGAATCGTCGCCGCCACCGTGGCCGGCAATGCGCTCGAGTTCCATGATTTCGTCACCTACGCCTTCTTCGCCGTCTACATCGGCAAGACCTTCTTCCCAGCCTCGACGCCGCTCGGAAGCCTGCTGCTATCCGTCGCCGTGTTTGGCGTTGGCTTCGTCTCTCGCCCGTTGGGCGGTGTGCTCATCGGCGCGTACGCCGACCGGGTCGGGCGCAAGCCGGCCATGCTGCTGACCATCGCGCTGATCACGGTCGGCACGCTGGGCATGACGCTGACGCCGTCGTACGCTGCCATCGGCATGGCGGCGCCCATCATCGTCGTGCTGTGCCGGCTGGTCCAGGGCCTGGCCCTCGGCGGCGAAGTCGGTCCTTCCAGCGCGTTCCTGATCGAGTCGGCCCCGGCCCACCAACGCGGCCTGTATGCGAGTTGGCAATCGGCGAGCCAAGGCATCGCGACTCTTGTCGCCGGCGTGTTCGGTGTCGTGATGATCAGCCGTGCTGACGCCCGAGCAACTCCAAAGCTGGGGCTGGCGCGTGCCGTTCGCGGTCGGTTTGCTCCTCGTGCCGATTGCCTTCTACCTGCGACGCGCGATGCCCGAAACGTTGCACCGTGAAGCCACCCCTGCCACCAGCGTCGGCTTGCGCGGCCTGTTGCACCATCGCAAGATCATCCTGCTGGCCGTGCTGGTGATTCTTGGCGGAACAGTGTCGAACTACGTCGGCAACTACATGACGACCTATGCCATCACGACGCTGAAGTTTCCGCCGTTGATCGCGATGGGCGCCACGGTGATGGTGGGCCTTGCCACGCTGGTGTTCGCGTTGCTTGGGGGTTGGCTGTGCGATCGCTACGGCCGCAAGCCCGTGATGCTGTGGCCCCGCGTTGCCACGGCGGTGCTCACGCTGCCGGCATTCATGCTGCTGGTCGCATTTCCGAGCATGCCGTTGCTGCTGTCGGTGACGACGGGGCTTGCGGCGCTGACGGCACTGAGCGGCGGCGCGTCACTGGTCGCGATCCCGGAACTGTTGCCGCGCGGCATCCGTGCAACCGGCCTTTCCAATCGCCTATGCCGTTGGAGTCTCGCTATTCGGCGGTACCACGCAGTTTGTCGTGACCTGGCTGATCGACATCACGGGCAACCCGGCCGCACCGGCCTGGTATGTCGCCGGCACTAGCGTCATCACGTCGCTGGCGATGCTGGCGTTGCCGGAGAGTCGGGACCGCGCGCTGGAAGATTGAACGCAGCGCGATCCGCTTGCACGGATCGCCTTGACGGCGCCGAGCAAAGGCTGGAGAATTCGCAAATCCCTGAATGGGTGACCCAAAAAAATCAAGCTTCCTCCGTATGCACGACGGATTCCAGGATTGGAGACATACATGCAGCCAGCGACGATCAATGCGACCGGTCCGGTCGAGTCCGCAGCCTCGGAGGCGATCTATCGCAAGGTCAGCTGGCGGCTCATTCCGGTCTTCTGTCTGTGCTACTTCGCAGCCTACTTGGACCGGATCAACGTGGGCATCGCCAAGCTGCAGATGCTCGACCAGCTTAAGTTCAGCGACACGGTCTACGGCCTCGGCGCAGGTCTCTTCTTCATCGGTTACATCCTGCTGGAGGTGCCGAGCAACGTCATCCTGAGTCGCGTCGGCGCCAGGATCTGGCTGGCCCGCATCATGGTGACCTGGGGCCTGTTGTCGGCGGCAACCATGCTGGTGCAGACCCCGACGCAGTTCTACCTTGTGCGCTTCCTGCTGGGTGCGGCGGAAGCCGGCTTTCTCCCTGGCATCCTCTATTACCTGACGCTGTGGTATCCGGCGAGGCGCAGGGGCCGCATCTTTGGGTTGTTCCTGGTCGGCCTGCCGCTGGCCAGCGTGCTGGGGGGGCCTATGTCAGGGTGGATCATGACCGCCTTTCACGGGGTGAACGGGTGGGCTGGGTGGCAGTGGCTGTTCCTGCTGGAAGCCCTGCCTTCCGTGGTGCTTGGCGTTGCGCTTTTCCTTGTCTTGCCCGACAACATTCGCTCGGCTCGCTGGCTCAACGACAGCGAAAAGGATCACCTTGAAGCGGAACTGAATAAGCACGTCGAGCTCGAGCAGAAGCACGACGCCATGGCGGCGTTCAAGGATCCGAAGATCTGGCTGCTCGGGTTCATCGTCATGACAATCGCCGTCGCGACGTACATCGTGAGCTTCTGGTTGCCTTCCATGTTGAAGGAGGCTGGTGCGGGCAGCGCCTTCACGATCGGTTGGCTGACCGCCGTTCCGAGCGTTGCGGCTATCGTCCTGATGCTGGTGGTCTCTGCGAGCTCCGATCGAAGGAAGGAGCGTTGGGGCCATCTGACCGTGACCCTCGTGGTCACCGGCATTGCGCTGATCGCAACGGCGCAGAGCACCCACAGCCTCGTGCTTTCACTGGTACTGCTCACCGTCGCGAACGCGTTCGCGTTTGCCTCGTTCCCGGTGTTCTGGTGTCTGCCGAGCCTGTTTCTCTCGGGCACCGCGGCCGCGGCAGGCATGGCGCTGATCAATTCGATTGCCAATCTCGGCGGATTTGCCGCAACCTTCGTGGTCGGATGGATCAAGGATGCCACCGGCTCGCAGACCACCGGACTGATGCTGTTCGGCGGACTGCTTCTTGTCTCCGCTGTCGCGACCTTCCTGTTGCGAAACGTGGAGCGACGTGCCAGGGACATCAAGCCGCGGCCCTCCGTTCAACCCGGCTGAAAAGCAACGAGACACAGCCCATGACCATCTGGCAACACAATCACGCGCTGGAAGCCGGTGCGGACTTCCTGAAACGCGGGCCGAAGCGGCTGTATATCAATGGCGAGTACACCGCTGCAGCCTCCGGCAAGACCTACTGGGTCACCAACCCGACCACCGGCAAGCCGCTCGCGGAGATCGCCGATGGCAACGAGTTGGATGTCGATCGCGCAGTCGGCTCGGCGCAGGCGGCCTTCGAGGGCGCCTGGGCGCGGTTCAAGCCGCAAGGGCGGCAATTGTTGCTGCTCAAGATCGCTGACCTGGTCGAGAAAAACTACGACGAACTGGCCGCGCTCGATACGCTGAACATGGGTGCGCCGCTCACGCGAACCCGTGCGATGCGCAGCCGAGCCATCTCGTTGCTGCGTTTCTATGCAGGCCTCGCCACCATGCCGCATGGGGCCACCATTCCCAACTCCGTTCCCGGCAATGTGCTTTCGTACACAGTGAAAGAGCCTGTGGGTGTGGTCGGAGCCATCACGCCGTGGAACGGTCCGTTGACGCTGGGCATCTGGAAGATCGCGCCGGCGCTGGCGGCCGGTTGCACGGTGGTCTTGAAGCCGTCCGAGCAGACGCCGTTGTCCTCGTTGCGGCTTGCCGAGATCTGCACCGACGCGGGGCTCCCGCCGGGGGTTCTCAACGTCATTACAGGGCAGGGCGTGGTGGGTGCTGCGCTGAGTGCCCACCAGGGCGTCAACAAGATCACCTTCACGGGGTCGACCGATGTAGGTCAACGCATCATTGCCGCGTCCGCGGGCAACGTGAAACGGCTTTCGCTGGAGCTGGGAGGCAAGTCGCCCAACATCGTTTTTACAGACGCCGATCTCGACCTCGCCGTGCCTGCGGCCGCGATGGCCGTCTTTGCCAACTCGGGCCAGGTCTGCAGCGCCGGCACGCGGCTGTTCGTGCAACGTCAGATCTATGACGAATTTGTCGAGCGGGTCGCAGCCTACGGCAGCGAGCTGGTCGTCGGGGACCCGGCGGATCCGGAGACGCACCTTGGCCCGCTGGTGTCCGAACGACACCTCTCGAAGGTGGTCAGCTACCTCGACATCGGCCATGCAGAGGGCGCGCGAGCCCTCTGCGGCGGTGAGCGCTGCACGGGCGAGCAATTCGATTCAGGTTACTTCGTGCGGCCAACCGTTTTTGCCGACGTGACCGACGCGATGCGCATCGCCAGGGAAGAGATCTTTGGCCCCGTCATCTCTGCGCTGCCATTTGACGACACTGACGAGGTCTTGCGGCGCGCCAACGACTCGGACCTCGGCCTGGGCAGTGGCGTCTGGACGAAGAGCCTGAAGACCGCGCACAGGATGTCCCAGGGCTTGCGAGCAGGTTCGGTCTGGGTCAACTGCTACCAAGCGATGGACGCCGCCGTTCCGTTCGGTGGCTACAAGATGAGCGGGTACGGGCGCGAGTCCGGCCTCGAGCACATCGAGGAGTTCCTCGAGACCAAGGCCATCTGGCTGAACATCGACTAGGCGGGTCATGCACTCCCAATACGACTACATCATTGTGGGAGGCGGCTCGGCAGGCTGCGTCCTCGCGGCAAGGCTTTCTCAGTCGCCCGGTGTTCACGTGCTGCTCTGCGAGGCCGGTCAGGACCTTCCGCTCGACAACATCCCGCCGTCGATTCTCGACAGCTATCCCGGCACGGCCTACCTCAACCCCAGCTTCATGTGGGCTGGATTGCGAGCGCGACCGACCGCAGACCGCCCGCCGGGCAAGTACGATCAGGCGAAGATACTGGGCGGCGGCTCGTCCATCAATGGCCAGTTCTTCAACCGAGGTTCGCCCGCGGACTATGACGAATGGGAACGGCGTGGCGCCGCAGGCTGGCGTTGGGACACCGTGCTGCCCTATTTTCGCCAGGCGGAGACAGATCTCGATTTCTCTGGCGAACTGCATGGCAAGGCAGGGCCGATCCAGGTCCGGCGCATCTTTCCGCAGACCTGGCCCGGGCATGCGAAGGCAGTCGGCAAGGCCTTCGAATCCCAGGGCTTCAAGTACCTCGAGGACCAGAACGGCGCATTCACGGACGGCTACTTTCCGATCGCACTCTCCAACAAGGACGAGAAGAGGGTGTCGGTGGCGACCGCCTATCTCACCGCGGAGGTGCGCGGCCGCCAGAACCTCACGATCGCCACCGAGACCACGGCGACCCGGTTGATGTTCGATGGTTCGAGATGCACAGGCGTCCAACTGCAAACGCGAGACCAGCAGGTGCCGGTGCACGCGAGGGAGGTCATTCTTTCTGCAGGTGCCATTCATTCGCCTGCCATCCTGTTGCGCTCCGGCATCGGGCCGGGCGACGAACTGGCCAGGCTGGGAACGCCGGTCATCAAGGCACTCGGGGGCGTTGGCAAGCACCTGATGGAGCATCCGTCCATCGCGCTGGCGTCGTTCATCAAGCGGGCGCATCGGATCAGCGGTCCGACCCGGCATCACATCCGCGTCGGATGCAGGTACTCGTCGGGCATCGGCGGCGCGCCGTCAGGCGACATGCTCATGCTGGGCGTGACCAAGACATCGTGGCATGCCGTGGGCGAGCGAATCGGGACGCTGCTGACCTACATCAACAACCCGTTCTCCGCGACGGGCGAAGTCACGCTCGACTCGCCCGATTGGCGGCAATTCCCGAACGTTTCGCTCGGCATGCTTTCGGACCAGAGGGATGTCGAGCGCCTGACCTATGGGTTCGTGCGCATGGCCGCGCTGCAGGCATCGAGTGCGCTGGGTTCCATCACCGAGCATCCTTTCCTCGCCTCCTATGGCGAGAAGGTGCGCCAGATCGGCATGCTCAGCAAGCGAAACAAGGTGCTGACCGATGTCCTGGCCGCTTGCCTGGACGGCCCCGCACCGCTGCGCAAGTTCCTGTTCGAGAAGTTGATCAGCGATGCGCCTCCGGTGGCCGACCTGCTGCACGACCCGGAACTCCTTCGCACCTATGTCCGCAAGTCCAGCGCCGGCGTCTGGCATGTGTCCTGCACCTGCCGAATGGGCAGTGCGAACGATCCTGGCGCGGTGACGGACCACGAAGGGCGCGTCCACGGAATTCAGCAGTTGCGGGTGGTGGATGCATCCATTTTTCCGGTGATTCCCGGCGCCAACACCAATGCACCCACCATCATGGTGGCGGAGAAGATCGCAGCAGGGATGCTGGGTGAACTCGCTGACGCGAAGGCCCGCAAGCCAACGCGCGCAGTGGCGGCGACTTCAACGATGGTTGCACATCCGTGATCCTGCACGCGCGTGTGGCTGGCCCCGAAGTCTGACGAGGCGGCCAATACCTACTTCATCCGGGTCAGCGGCTGCCACCCCTGGTATTGCGGAAAGTGTGCCTTGACGAGCGGCCCATTGAAGTCCCACGACATGCACTTGCCGAGGTGGTAGGGCGGCCGAGCAGCATCGGCGACGGGCTCGTCGGCTTGCCCGCGCAGCAGTTCGTGGTGCGTGGGAATCGTCTGGAAGGCGGCGGTGGCCATGTTGAACATCAGTTCGCGCAGGTGCGTGCAGCCCTTGATGCCGCCAAGATGCTTTTCGAGCGTGGCGCGCCAGCCCGGTCCCATTGTGCAGCCCACGAGTTGCTGCATCGGATGGGTCGCCAGCGCACATTCCGTTTGGGGCTTGCCATTCATCGTGGCGGATATTTCGCGGATGGTCAGCGTTTCATCCAGCGTGGTGCGGATCGCCATGTTGTGGATGAGCGTCTCCGGGGGGAGGGTGCCCAGGCCCGGCGAGGTGAAGGGGTAGGCCTTGGCATCCGTCAGTTCGGCTTCGATGTCCCATTGTCCGTCTTCCCGGTAGTATCCCTGGAAGGTGATCTTTCGCGTGTGCAGCGGCGTACGTTCGACCGGCGTGGGCAAGGACATTCGGGTCTCCAGTGCGATTCGGGAAATGGCTTGATTAAACTCAACGTTGGCCGTTTCCCACCTCGCGCACCGCTTCGCGAATGATCTCGATCGCGCATTCGGGACAGTTGTCTGCCGCGAGTTCGGCGAGGCTTTCGAGCGCGACCGGAATGGCCGCCAGGCGCGCGCTGGCGTAGCCGGACACGTCGAGTTGAAACAGTTGGGGTGCGATCCGGATGCAGTTGTTGTGGCCTTGGCAGAGGTCGGCAGAGGCATGCAGTTTCATGGTGTGGCTTTCATGTGATGGCAGCGGTTGCTGGAGCTGGAGTGGCCGCTCAATAAGTCTCGAGGTGATAGCGACCCGCGCCGCGCATCCGGTCGCGAACGCGATTCCAGTCGATGCCGGCAGTGGCGCAGACCTCGGCCAGGGCCTCCTCGACGCCTTGCTCCATGCCCTTCAATCCACAGAGGTAGAGATGGGTGAGGTCGTCGCGCAAGAGGGCTGACACCGGCGCCGCGGACGCACGGATGCGCTGCTGGACGTGGGTCTTCGGGCGGTCTTCCAGCCGCGAGTAGCAGAAGTTGCGAAGCACTGTGTCGGCGGGCAGGTCTTCCAGGTAACTGCCGTAGGGCATCGCCTGTGGCGTTTGCGCACCGTAGAACAACATGAGCCTGCCCGACGACGAATCCGATGCCATTTGCCGACGTCGTTCGATGAAGCCGCGGAAGGGGGCCACACCGGTGCCAGTGCAGACCATGAGGATGTTGGCGGCTGGGTCGTTGGGCATCAAGAAGGTGGCGCCGAAGGGGCCGGTCACGTCGACGCGAGCGCCTTCGGCCAGGTCGCACAGGTGGTTCGAACACAAACCATCCTGGACGCGCTTCACCGTCAGGGCCAACGTGTTCGGCTCGCCGGCCTCGCCGCTGCGAGGGCTTGCGATGGAGTACTGCCGCACCGCATGGCGCTTGCCCTGGCCGTCGGCACCCGGCATGACGATACCGAGGCTCTGGCCTTCCAGCACTGGGAACGTGCCATCGGCAAACCGCAGCACGATGTGGCGGACGTCGGTATCGGATTCCGGGGACGTCAGCCTGACATTGGCCGCGATCGTTGCCATGGCCGGCTGGTTTCGCTTGAAGGCATTGACCACCGGGCGGCTTGCGGAGGCGGGCGCGGCCGGCTTGACTGCCAAGGTCTCCGTCGTATCGCGTACGAGCGGTGCGGATGGCACGACCATCGACTCGATCGTCGACGGGGGCGTGAGCGCCGCATCCGTGCTGTCGATCGCGAGCCCCGCCTGCTGTGCCGGAAGTTGCGACCAACTGAATTGCTCTTCGACGCTGTAAGCCGAATCGACTTCACGCCAATTGGCGATGGCACCTGTCGGGCAAGGCTCGAGGCACTTGCCGCAGCCGATGCAGACGTCGAACAGCACGGCGTAGTTGTCGTCGTTGTGGACAATGCCGCCGTGCGGGCAGGTCTCCTCGCAGGTGTTGCACCGGATGCAGGCCTCGGGGTCGATCAGATGCTGCCGCATGACGGCCACTTTGGATATGGAAGCCGTCTGCGTCGCGCAAGCGGTGGGGGTCATTGGTCCACTCCGATGTGAACGTGCTCGGGGCCACGGGTCTGTCCGGTGCTCCATTCCACGGCATCCGGATCGGTCAGATGGAAATGCGGCATGACACGCAGCCATTCCTCGAGCGCGATGCGAAGCTCCAGCCGCGCCACGTTGGATCCCAGGCACCGATGCGGACCGGAGCTGAAGGTGAGGTGCCTGTTGCGTTTGCGATCGAGCTTGACGACATCGGGATCCTCGAAGACTTCCGGGTCGCGATTGGCGGCAGCCAGCGGCAGAATTACGCGCTCTTGTGCGGCGATGCAGCGTCCGTGCAGTTCGACCTCTTCGCTGGCCAGGCGCGCGATCGACACCGGCGCGTAGGCCCGCAGCAGTTCCTCGATGGCGGTGGTTCGCATGATGCCCGGATCGGCCAGCAGCGTCGCGCGATCCTCGGGGTGCGATGCGAGGTGCCACAGGCTGGCGCCCATTGCGCTCCAGGTCGTGTCGGCACCCGCCAGCACCAGCAGAAAGAGGCTACCCAGCTTGTGCTTTCGGGACAGCGGCTGGCCGTCAAGCGTGGCATGCCCGAGGTAACTGATGATGTCGTCGCCTGGATTGCGCGTGCGTTCCTCCAGCAACTGTTCGAGGTATTGCAGTTTTTCCTGGATGACGGCGCTGCGCACGGCCTGATCGAGCGGCCCGAGCCGGATCAGCCGAACCACCCAGTCCACGAAGCGCTCGCGCGCATCGGCAGGCACTTGCAGGATCTTGGTGATCACGGCCAGCGCCAGCGGCATCGAGAAGTCGGAGACGGCATCGCCGTGGCCACGATCGGCGATGGCCTGTGCGAGCTGTCGTGCCTCCTCGCGAACAAAGGGCTCCAGCTGGGCCACCCGGTCGGGCGTGAAGTAGGGCGCCAGCAGGTCGCGGTGCGCCTTGTGGTCTTCCGGATTCGACGTCAGGGGCGGCATGAACAGTTCGCGCCCGATGGGCGGAACGGGGCCGGCAACTTCGATGGCACGCGACGAGTAGTGCTCCGGATCCTGGGTGATGTCGCGGATGTCGTTGTACTTCGTGACCATCCACGACCCGCCGCCCAGCTGGCTGTGCGCGACCGGACAGCCGCCGCGACGCATCGCTTCCCAGACCGCGTGCGGGTCCTTCGCGAACTCCGCCCCGTAGATGTCGTAGCCATCGTGAACATGCGTTGCTTGATTATTCATGTCGCTTGCCTTTCAGTCGCAGGTGCTGCGTTATCGTTAATACTACATACAAGATCATATAAATACTAGTCGTGTAGTATGAAATCAGCCGATGGGAAAGTCAAGGCATGCCGATTGCACCGAAAAGCACTCTGAAAAATGGGCTATTGACGACGAATCGGAAGGATAGTCATACTACATGACAAGCAAAAAACAGTTTATGTATGTAGTATGTAGTCGAGACCCGAAAGAGGAGACAACGATGAGATCGAACTTTGGTACCGCTGCGGGGCAGCCCCCGGCGCCGCATTTGGTGGCCTTTTCACACGCTTCGACGGAGGCTGTTGCATGACGATTGGCACTGAGTCAAGACCTTCCTCCTGGCCTGCGGACACTTCCCAGGACCTGCTCGATGTGACGCTGGGCGATCTGTTGCGGCAGGTCGCTTCCGAAGTCCCGGACCGCATCGCACTGGTTGAAGGAACACCCGTGCCGTCGGAGCGGCGGCGCTGGTCTTATCGCGAACTGCTCGAGGGCGCCGAAAGCGCCGCGCGTGCTTTGCTTGGGCGCTTTGCGCCGGGTGAACGCGTGGCCGTCTGGGCGCCGAACTGTGCCGAATGGATCTTCCTGCAGCATGGTGCAAGCCTGGCGGGCATCGTGTTGGTGACGGTCAATCCGGCCTTCCTGCCTGACGAACTGGAGCACGTGCTCAGGACCTCCGGCGCGAGCGGCATCTTTCACGTCGACGTGTACAGGAAGAACGACATGAAGGTGGGCGTCGAGGCGGTGCGGCAGCGCCTCCCTCAGCTTCGACACGCCATCTCGTTCTCGTCGTGGGATGGCTTCATCGCCCAAGCGCAGCCCGACGTGCAGTTACCTCGTGTCGCGCCCGGCGACACGGTGCAGATCCAGTACACCTCGGGCACCACCGGTTTCCCGAAGGGCGCTTGCTTGCATCATCGGGGCATCGTGAACGCGTCGCGGTTCGTGGCGTTGCGGGCGGAGTTTCCCGTTGGCGGCGTCTGGATCAACGCGATGCCACTGTTCCACGTCGGCGGTTGTGCCGTGACCGAGATCGGTGCGCTGGCTCAACGTGGCACCTTTGTGCTCTTGCCCGCGTTCGATGCAGGCCAGATGCTTGAGATTTTGGAGAGCGAGCGCGGCAGCATCGCGCTGCTGGTGCCCACCATGATTCTCGCGATGCTCGAGCATCCGGACTGCAAACACAGGGACCTATCGAGCCTGAAAACCGTGTTGTCCGGGGCCGCTGTCGTTCCCGCGGCGCTGGTGCGCAGGACGATGGAGGCCTTCGATTGTGAGTTCTCCATCCTCTTCGGTCAGACCGAAGGCAACGGCGTCTTCACGCAAACACGACTTACAGACTCCCCTTTGCAGCAGTCCGAAACAGTGGGCACGCCCCTGCCGCATCTCGAGATGAAGATCGGCGATTCGCTGTCCGGCGAGATCTTGCCGGCGGCAACGCCGGGCGAGATCTGCGTTAGGGGCTACCAGGCGATGACCGGCTACTGGGACATGCCCGAGGCCACGGCCATGGCCTTGCGCGACGGGGGATGGCTGCACACCGGCGACTTGGGCCTGATGGACACGCAGGGCTACCTGCGGGTCACCGGCCGGTTGAAAGACATGATCATCCGCGGCGGCGAGAACATCTATCCGCGTGAGATCGAGGAGGTGCTGGCGGGACACCCGGCCGTCGGCGATGCCACCGTGATCGGCGTGCCGGACGAAAGATGGGGCGAAGTGGTGGTAGCGATCATCCGGCCGGCCGCGCCGCAATCGCCGCCGCCGGAAGACGCGTTGCGAGCCTGGTGTCGCGAAAGGCTCGCCAGCTACAAGACACCGGTCGTCTGGCACTTCGTCGATGCCTTCCCGCTTACGGCGTCCGGAAAGATCAGGAAGCATGTGCTGCGCGAGCAACTCCTGAGCGGGGAACTGGCGACGCTGGCGGCCGTCGTCGAAGCCAGGGGCTGAAGGGGCGGTTAGCCCCACGGTCGCGACGCGTGCGGGGGGAACACTGGCGGGTCTTCCTACAATCCGCTGCGCCACAAGTTCAGACGGAGAGGACGGTATGCCGCCAGCAGGGCAAGCAAGACAGAAATCATCCAGGCAGTCCGAGGCCGCCCCTTCGGCGGCGCCTTCGGAGCGCCTCAGCCCGGGTAGCGCCCGGTCGCTGCTCTTAACCCTGCTCGGCGAGTTCGTCCTGCCGCGCGGACGGCCGGTCTGGACCTCGACCCTGGTGCATGTGCTGGTCGGCGCCGGCATCGTCGAAAAATCGGCGCGACAGGCGATTGCCAGGGCCTCTGCCACGGGCTGGATCGATGCACATCCGGTGGGTCGCCAGACCTACTGGACGCTGACCGAGCGGAGTCGGCGCATCATCGACGAAGGTGCGCAACGCGTGTTGTCGATGAGTCAGCGCAACACACCATGGGATGGCCGCTGGCTGGTGCTCGTGATGGCGTCACCGGAAGCCGATCGGGCACTCAAGCTGAAGGTGTCGCGGGCTCTGCACTGGATTGGCTTCGGCAATCCGATCGCCGGCCTGTGGGTGAACCCCCATTCGGAGCGCGAGGACGAGGCCCGGCGGGTGCTGCAACAACTGGAGATCTCGGCGACCACATTTGCATTCCTGGGGCCGTCGTCGCAGATGGGGATGACCGACCGGCAGGTTGTGGACCGGTCGTGGAACTTCGACACGGTGTCGGTTCACTATGACATGCTGCTCACTCGATTTGGGAGGCTGCGTCCGAGTTCGGGGGATTCAATGCTGTTCACCTACGTACAGCTCGTCAATGAGTGGCAGCGTGTTCCATTTGTCGATCCCGGGCTTCCCTTCGTCCTTCTGCCGCCGCGCTGGGGCGGAAGAGAAGCGGTCACGCGTCTCGAGACCTTGCGGCAGCAGTGGAGCGAAGAAGCCCATCAACGTTGGGACGAGATTGCAGGTGTGGTGCCGACGGTGTAGCAGAGCCGCCGTCCTATGCGCTCCTTCGGTACCATGCAACGCCCTCGGCATCGGTCGTCTTGACCGCGCGTCCGGCGTGAACGAGGTAGTTGAGGCAGGCGATGCCTTCGCCCGTGGCCATGCCGAACACCGCCATCTGGGACTCGTCGATGGGCCGCCCGAAGAGGGCGGTGAACACATCCACCGCGCGTCGCGGCGACCCAAGGGTCGTCTCGAGTTCGTTGAGCGCACGGTGTTGCGAAGTTGCCAGGTAGTCGAGACGCGCGTGCAACCCGTGGAAGCAGTCGTTGTGCGCAGGCAGCACAAGCACGTCGTCCGGCACTTCCCGACGGATCTTCGCGAGCGACGCCAACCAGTCGGCCATCGGATTGGCGTTGGGTTCCGTCGGAATGACGGACACGTTGGACGAAATGCGCGGTAGCACCTGATCGCCCGAGATGAGCACCTTGAGCGTTGGGCAATAAAGACAGGCGTGCTCGGGTGAGTGTCCGTTGCCCGTGACGACGCGCCAGATGTTGCCGTTGATGCGCAATTCCATGCCGTCGCTCAGGCGTTCGAATGCGTCGGGCAGCGTGTGGATCTGATTTCCGAATCTGCCGAACCGGGCGCGATAGGACTCGATCGCGTTGTCGCTCCAACCTGCCTCGCGATAGAAGGCCAGGGCTTCCGGCGGCGCCTCTCGTCCGCTGTCCGATGCCATCACGCGGCACGTGAGGTACTCGAGGCGTGTCATCCACAGGCGCGCGCCCAGCTTGCGCGTCAGCCAACCGGCCATGCCGACGTGGTCTGGATGCATGTGCGTGACGAAGATTCTCTTCAGGGCGCCTCGCTTTGGATAGTTGGCAAGCAACTCGCGCCAGACATTGGCGGTCTCTTCGTCGCGCAGGCCCGTGTCGACCAACGCCCAGTCGTCATCGTCGTCGAGGGCCCAGAGGTTGATGTGGTCCAGTTTGAATGGAAGCGGCATCCGGATCCAGTGCACGCCCGGTGCCACCTCGAGGACGCTGCCGCGTTCAGGCGCAGACTTGAAGGGGTACTTCAAGACTGGCTTTGCATCGGTCTTGGTGTTGCTCATGAAACTCCCGTTGCTGTCACCTTCAAGGCTCGGTCCGCCAACGCAGACACCAGCGATTTTGCCAAGCTGCGGCGTGGCTTCCAGCATTCGTCAATCCGCGAGGCCTGGGAGTCGAAAGGTCTACAAGGTTCGCCTCGCTGCGTGCAATCCGCATCGGATGGCGTATTAAAACTGGGGGCGAACTCGCGCCCCTGGGGCGCTCGGAAAGTGACTGCGAGCAGCGCTGGCGCGACTACCCCGACAACGGCAGGAACCGAGGGCTGCGCCTTTCCTGCGCTGCGGCAATGCCTTCCTTCAAGTCGGGAAGCTTCAGAAGGGCTGCAGTGAACTGCTTCGAGTCCTCCACGGCCCGGCCCGGCTCAAGGTGCATCTGTTCGGCGTAGACCTGACGCTTTGCGGTCTTCACCGCGATGGGGGAGACGCTCGTAGCCATCTCGCGGGCGCGAGCGAGCACCTGCGCCTCGAAGTCTTCTGCCGGCAACACGCCGTGGAGAAAGCCCATGCTGCGCATCTCCTCGGCCAGCAACACCCTGCCCGTAAAGAGGATGTCGACTGCGTTGCTCAGCCCAATGAGGCGCGGCAATACCCAGGAGAGGCCGTATTCGGCAGGCAGACCTAGCTTTGGGGTGGAGGTCGTGAACTTGGCGCCCGCTGCCGCGTAGCGCAGATCGCAGAAGGCGGCGAGGGCGACCGCGATGCCAGCGCATGCGCCATTCACCGCGGCAATTACGGGCTTGGACAGGCCCCAGTGCCATACCAGCTCATGATCGAATTCTTCGTGGACGCCATGGCCGGGCCGGGCCATCTCTTCGTGCTTGGATTGCGCGACGTAGTCGCTTTTCGAGTCCTTGTGGTGCTCCAGCGCCTTGAAATCGGCACCGACGCAGAACTGGCGCCCGGCGCCGGTGACGACGATGACGCGAACTTCCGAGTTCTCATCCAGCGACTTCATCAACCAGCGGTACTCCGCGTTCATGCGGTGAGTCCACGAGTTGCCGCGGTCCGGCCGCTTCAAACGGACGAGGCCGACGCCGTCGGCGACGCTGGATTCGGTGACGTGCAGTTCCATGGGGTGCTCCTTGCAAGGGTTCAATCGCCAAAGCGCTCATCGCGCTTCTTGAAGGTGGCTGTGGTTCCTTCCTGCGCGCGTTCGCGCAGAAAGTTGAATTCGTCGGGCTCGAAGCGCAGGTTGGTGCCCAGCGTGTGGCCGACGTAGCCGCGCGTGAATTGCTGCGCTCCGCCCAGGCTTTCGAGCGCCATCTGGTGCATCGCCTTGCCCGTGACCAGCGCGTCTCGTGCATGCTTCGAGATCCGCTGCGCCCAGTACTCTACCGTTGGCTCCAATTGCTCTTGCGGAACCGAGAGGTTGATCAGCCCGAGCCGGTGCGCCTCGGGGCCGCCGAAGCTGTCGCCCAGCAGCATCAGTTCGCGCGCCTTCTTGGCTCCGTACATCAGGATCTGGCTGTTCATGTGCCAGGTGTTGCCGGCCAGGCCGAGCCGCTGCTCGGCATGACTGAAGTGGGTGTCTTCTGCGGCGATCGCCAGGTCGACCAGCTCCACGAAATACATGCCGACGCCGGTGCAATGCCCGTGCACCTGGGCGATCACCGGCTTCATCGAATTCTGGAACGCCATGTAGTTCATGCCGAGCTTGCGATCTCGCAGCAGACGCGTGCGCTGGCTCGGTCGGCGCGGCTTGCTGCCGTCGGCGGCCGGCTCGAGGCCGTAGGACTTCAGCGCATCGTTGTAGTCGTGGCCGGCGCAAAAGGAGGGCCCGTTGCCCTTCAGCACGATGACCTTGATGGCGTCGTCGTCCTCGGCTTCATGCAGGGCGTCGACGAGCATGTCGAGGTCGTCGAATCGCAGCGCGTTGTGCTTCTCCGGGCGGTTGAGGACCAGCCGCGCCACCGGTCCATCCTTCTCGACGATCACTGCATCGCTCATTGCACTTGCTCCTGGATTGGTATGTTCGACATGATACAACGTTTGACACGAACGTCTATGGTTTGTAGCATTAACCCATGAACTCAACTTCCATTGATGCTCCGCCGCCCGACGCCGGCGTCCAACCCCTTCGCGGCGTGCGCGTCGTGGAGTTCGCCCACTGGATGGCCGGCCCGCTCACGAGCGGCCTGCTTGCCGACTGGGGTGCAGACGTCATCAAGGTGGAGCCGCCCGGCGGCGAGCCGATGCGTACGATCTTCTCCAAGATGGGCGCTCGTGCCGGCACCCCCAACGGCGCATTCACGCTGGCCAATCGGGGCAAGCGCTCGGTCGAGATCGACATCAAGACGGCCGAGGGCCACGACGCATTCGAGCGGCTGCTCGCGCGGGCCGACGTGCTGGTGAGCAATCTGCGCCCGGACGCGCTGCAACGCCTGAACCTCGGTGCGGCCGAGGTGCGCGAGCGCCATCCGCACCTGGTGTATTGCACCGTGAGCGCGTACGGCTGGGGCGGCCCGGACCAGGACCGGCCCGGCTACGACATCGCGGCCTTTTTCGGCCGCACCGGAATTGCCCACGAGATCACCACGGCCGGCACTGCGCCTCCCGCCTTGCTGCAGGGCATTGGCGATGCCTTCACGGCGATGGCGGCCGCGAGCGGCATCCTGGCAGCACTGATGGAGCGCCAGCAGACCGGCAAGGGCCGTTTCGTCGAAGCCTCCCTCATGCGCACCGGCATGTGGGCGCTCGGTGGCGAGTTGGGCCAGCAGGCATTGGGGGGGCACCCCAAGCCGCCGCGGCCGCGCGAGACCTCTCGCACGCCGATGTACAACTCCTATCGCTGCGCCGATGGTCGCTGGTTCTTCCTGGTCGGCGTCGAGGCCAAGCGGCACCTGCCGTCGGTGCTGCGCGCGATCGGCCGCGCCGATCTGGTGGAGGACGAGCGCTTTCGAGACGCCCGCGCGATCGCCAGCCACAGCGTCGACTTGATCCGCCTTTTCGACGAGGCCTTCGGCGCGCAACCTTTGGCCCATTGGGCGCAGCAACTCGATGCCCACGAGGTCTGGTGGGCGCCGGTGCAGACTCCGGCCGACTTGATGGAGGATGCGCAGGCGCAGGCCATCGGGGCCTGGGTCGAGGTGGAAGGCAGCAAGTCGGTGGATGCGCCAGTCCGCTTCGACTTCACCGCGCGCAGCGGCGTGCGACCGCCGCCCGCGACCGGCCAGCATACGGCCGAAGTGCTGACCGAGCTTGGCTTTTCAGACGAACAAATCCGGCGGCTGGGAGCTGCCGCATCGCAGGAGTAATCGGCATGCACACGACGCCTATGCCCCGCACTTGGGGCCGTGAGATCACGGCTACCGTAGTGAACGGATACCCTTGCCGGGTCTATCAGGACCGGCCCCGCTCGGTGGCGGCGCTCCTGCAAGACGCCGGCCGCTGGAGCGGCCGAACCTTCGCTGTGGAAGGCGGCCGTCGTCTCAGCTTCGACGGCTTCGCCCATGCCGTCGGCCGGGTGGCCCGGCACCTGCAGGCACGCGGCGTGCGTAAGGCCGATCGGGTCGTGCTGCTTGCCTACAACAGCCTCGAATGGCTGACCGCCTTTTGGGCGCTGCAGTCACTGGGCGCAGTGACGGTGCTTGCCAACGCCTGGTGGAGCCCCGCCGAGATCGCGGCGGGCTTGTCGGATGTCTCACCCGTGGCCGTGGTGGCGGACCAGTTGGCGAAGCGCGGGCTGCAGGGGCGCGCGGATGCCATCGACCTGCAAGACCTGCGAGCAGTGGTGGGTGCAACCGATGTGCCGGAGGCCTTGACGCTGCCGTTGGTCGATGAAGATGAGGTGGCAATCATCATGTTCAGCTCGGGAACCTCGGGCCGTGCCAAAGGCGTGCTGATGTCGCATCGAGGCGTGGTGGCGAACATCCAGAACCTGCTGGCGCTGACCGGCCGTATGCCACACGAGTTGCCGCCTGACAGCCAAGGCACGGTGAGCCTGTTGACGGTGCCGCTGTTCCACCTGGCGGGCATCCAGACCAGCGTCTCCACGCTGCTGTCCGGCGGGACGCTGGTGCTGCTGCAGGGGCGATTCGAGCCCGAAGCCGTTCTGCGCCTGATCCAGAGCGAGCGCGTGCGCGTCTGGGGCAGCATTCCGACCATGGTGTCGCGCGTGCTGGAGTACCCGGAGCTGGACAAGTACGACGCCTCCAGCTTGCGCTCGATTCCGATGGGCGGCGCGGCGATTTCGCCCGAGCTGCGGCAGAAGGTGCAGCGTGCCTTTCCGGGGGTGAAGAAGAGCGTGGGCAGCCTCTTTGGCTCCACTGAGGCGGGCGGCGTGCTTGCGGCCGGATCGGCGGACGATGTGCAGGGCCGCCCCGGCTGCGTGGGCAAGCCGCTTCCGGTTGTGGAGTTGCGCATCCGAAATCCCGACGCGAATGGCGTGGGCGAGATACTGGCGCGCACGCCGACCGCCACGCTGGGTTGCTGGGGCGATCCGTTACCCACCACCGACGTCGACGGCTGGGTGGCCACCGGCGACCTTGGCCGCCTCGAGGACGGGTACTTGATTCTGAGCGGCCGCTCCAAGGACATCGTGATTCGGGCGGGAGAGAACGTCGCCTGCGCACACGTCGAGCAATGCCTGCAACAGCACCCCGCCGTGGTCGAGGTTGCCGTCGTGCCGCTTCCGCATGCCGACCTCGGCGAAGAAGTCGGCGCCGTGGTTGTGCTGCGGACCGGCGCAGCGGTGACCGAGCAGGACCTGGAGGCGCACGCCAGTGCATCGCTCGGCAGGTTCCAGGTGCCTTCGAGCTGGTGGCTGCGCCTCGAGCCGCTACCCACCAACGCATCGGGCAAGATCGCCAAGCGCGAACTGCTTGCGCAGTGGAACGCGCGCGAGATGGTGAGATAGCTCAGGCGCTTTCGCAGAGCTTGCGCCAATGCGCATGTGCCTGGTCGCGCCAGCGCGTGCGCAGTTCTTCCAGCCGGCGGGTGACGCGCTCGCCATCCCAGTCGCGCGGCAGCAACTTGGCCGGCAGACCGGGGTCTACGCCCGGCAGTCGTTGCAGCTCGTTCACCAATTGCACGTGGGCGACGAACACGCTCTCCTCACTGCGCGGCCGCACGGCCGAGAAGCGGTCTTCCAGCTCGCGGTAGTGCGCCGCCAGCGCATCCAAGTCCCAGGCCTGGGCGACGAGCTCGGCCTGCCCGATGCCAAAGGCCATGCCTCGCGCCTGGAAGGCGATCGTGTGGGCGGCCAGTTCGAGCTCCGCCACCTTTGCTTCGGCCGCTTTAGCACGGTCTTCGTGGGGGCAGATCCACAACCCCGGCGTCGGGCTGCCGAATCCAAGCCAGCTGAGCGCCCTGTAGAGCCGCAGCCGGTCCGAACGGCGCGTTTCCGGGAGCGTGATGTGCAGCACCACCCAGGTGCCGGGCCAGTCCTGTGCGGCTTGGCGCAGCGATCGGACCCGCCGGGACCCTTCGGTGATCAACGTGGTCGAAGCCGGCGCGAGTTGCCACCACGCCTGCCGGCCGTCCCGGCCGCCTTCGATCCAGCCGGCGGCGGCCGCTCGCGCGAGCGCCTGGCGCACGGCCTTCTCGGCGACGCCAACGGCAGCGAACCCCTGCAGCAGCGCCGAAGTCCAGATCGGTTCGGTGGAGGGGTGAACGAATTCGCCCAGAAGCGTGAGCAGCAGGGAGCGGGCGCTGGCGGCGGGGGCGGGCGTGGCGGAGGCCATCAGGACGCCGCCTTGCCTCGGATCGCGAAGGTGCCCGTCGCCGCGGCGATGAGCTTGCTGTCGACAAAGATGCGGCACTGAATGCTGGCAATGGTGCGACCCTTGTGCACGACCTCACTCTCTGAAACCATCGTCGTTCCCATGCCCGCGCGAAAGTAGCTCATCTTCGTCTCGACCGTCACGCAGGTCTGCGTCGGTTGGAGCAGCGAGCGCAAGGCAGCGCCCATGCAGGTGTCGGCCAAGGTGAAGGTGAGGCCGCCATGGGCGGCGCCGTGCGAATTGAGGTGCTGCGGCTGCAGCGCTACCGAGCCGCGGCTGCGGCCACCGCTCGCCGGGGAAAGCGTGACGCCGGTCAGGCGGGCAAACGGAATTTCCCAGGTCGTGGTCATGCAGATGCGCTCCGGTGTGCGGCCTTACATGATACACATCGAAGGCGATGGGATCGGCTTGTGTAGCGATAGGTCGGGAGAGGGTCGGGAGTTCGAATACGATGAGCTGATGCAAGCACCGACCAAACCGACCCGCACGGCAGCACCTCGTAGTGGGCGCGCCGTTTCTTTCGAACGCGTGGAAGGGTCGCGTCCGGCCGACGGCATCCAGTCGCAGATCCGCGCCGCTGTCGCCTCGCAGCGTCTGAGGGCGGGCGACCGCCTGCCGTCGGAACGCGAATTGGCGGAACAGTTCGGTGTCAGCCGCAACTCGGTGCGTCAGGCCCTGCGCTCGCTGGTCGACAGCGGATTGCTTCAGATGAAGAAGGGCGCCACCGGGGGGGCGTTCATCCGCAAAGGTGGCGGCGATGCCGTCCGGGCAGGGCTCGTGGACCTCTACTCGCTGGGTACGATCCAGCCCTCTCACTTGACGGAGACGCGCATCCTCATTGGCGTGGAGGTGGTGCGGCTAGCCTGCAAGCGCGGTACCGACGAGGAATTCGATGCACTCGAACGAAACGTGGAGGCGGCGGAGGAGGCCGTGCGGGCGGGCGACGAGCCCTTGCGTACAAGGATCAACCTCGAGTTCTACCGCTTGCTGGCAGCGATGACGCACAACCCGCTGCTGGAAATCGTCACCGATTCGGTCATGGCGATCACGCAGAAGTTCGTGGAGGATTTTCTGCGCACCTCCACGCCGACCGTGATGCCCTTCCGCCACAAGCTGCTGGCGGAGTTGAGAGCGCGCGACGCCGATGCCGCCGCCCATCGCATGCGCGAGCACTTGCTGGGCCTTCAGAAGATCTACCTCGCTGAAGCCGGCAAGCGCGCCGGTGAGGCCAAGCCGGCACGAAGGACGCCAGCGGCCCGGCGGCGCTCGAGCACTTCGTAGCGGCTTCCCGCTTGACAGGCTGAATATCGCTGGCTACATTGGGTGACCCAAATAAATGGGTCATCCAATAATGACGCTCGACATCCGTCTGACCATCTCCCACTGGGCTGCCATACCCGGTGGTCCTCTGCTGGACATGAGCTTTGGCGATCTCCTGCGCCGCCTTGCGCAAGAGGTCCCCGAGCGCTGCGGCCTCGTCGAGGTCGCCGAGGGAGCCGTGCCGCGCCGATGGTCTTATGTCGACCTTCTGGCATCCGCCGAGCGGGTCGCCCGCGCGCTGCTGCGCCGCTTCACGGTCGGCGATCGGATCGCCGTCTGGGCTCCCAACTGCGCCGAGTGGATCCTGCTGCAACATGGCGCGAGCCTGGCGGGCCTGGTGCTGGTCACCGTGAATCCCGCGTACCTGAAGGAGGAGCTGCGGCACGTATTGGACGCCTCTGGCGCCGCCGGCATCTTTCACTGCGACGCCTACCGCGGGACGGACATGAGCGAAGTCGTGCACCAACTGCGTGATGAGCTGCCGCAACTGCGCGAGGCGACGGCGTTCTCCGCGTGGGACGCCTTCGTGGCGACCAGCGACCCCGCGATCATGCTGCCAGAGGTACAGCCAACGGACACCGCACAAATCCAGTTCACCTCTGGTACCACGGGCAAACCCAAGGGTGCGCGGCTGCACCACCGCGGCTTGCTCAACGCATCTCGCTTTGCGGCGCGGCGCGCCGAGTTTCCCGACGGTGGCGTCTGGGCCACGGCGATGCCGTTGTTCCATGTTGGCGGTTGCGCCGGCAGCCAACTCGGGGCGATGACTTCGCGCGGAACATTTGTTCTGCAGACGACCTTCGAACCGGGTCGCATGCTGTCGATCATCGAGAGCGAACGGGTGAATCACCTGCACGCCGTGCCCGCCATGGTGCTCAAGATCCTGGAACATCCGGAGCTGCCGCGGCGTGACGTGTCCTCGCTGCACACCCTCATGAGTGGCGGCTCGCAGGTACCCGCCAGCCTTGTCGAGCGGGCCCGGCGCGAGCTCGGCTGTCGCTTCACCATCACCTTCGGCCAGACCGAACTCTGTGGCGTGGTCAGCCAGACCTATCCCGGCGACAGCCTGGACCGCCAGACCTCCACGATCGGCCAGCCGGCACCCTGGATGGAAGTGAAGGTCGCCGACCCGGACTCCGGCATACCGCGGCAACTGGGCGAGACCGGCGAGATCTGGGCCCGTGGCTACCAGGTCATGCACGGTTACTACAACCTGACGTCCGACATGGATGCGGCGATCACGACCGATGGCTGGTTGCGCACCGGCGACCTCGCCTGCATGGACAGCGCCGGCTATCTGCGCGTCACCGGCCGACTGAAGGATTGCATCATCCGCGGCGGCGAAAACATTTATCCGCGCGAGATCGAGGATGCCTTGCTGATTCATCCCGCGGTCCACGAGGTCAGCGTCGTGGGCCTTCCCGATCCTCAGTGGGGCGAGATCGTCGCCGCCGCGCTGCGCCTTCGCACCGGCATGCGGCCGCCCACGACGCTCGAGTTGCACCACCATTGCAGATCGCGACTCGCCGCTTACAAGACACCCGCGGCCTGGTTCTATGTAGATGCTTTTCCGACCACCCCCTCCGGAAAGGTGCAGAAGTTCGCGCTGAAGGAACAGATCAAGACCGGCGCCCTCACACCCCAGCCTTTCGAGAAGCCCGAACGGGCCAAGGCGGCATGACATTCGAGGACGCGATCCTCGGAAAAAGACGGAGACACACCTGATGACCACCAACAACCTTCGAACCATCGGGGCCGCATTCGCATGTGCCGCTGCCCTCACCTTGACGCCGGTCGCTGCCCAATTGCCGACCGGCGACAAGATAAGCATCGTCGTTCCCTATTCCCCGGGCAATGGCCTGGATCTGCTCGGGCGGGAATTTTCCGAGATCCTCCAGGGGCAGGTGAATAAACCTGTCATTGTCGAGAACCGCGAAGGTGCAGCGGGAGTGATCGGCACGCAGTTCGCCATGCGCGCGCAGCCAAACGGTCAGACTCTGTTGTTCACGGCCAACCCGCCCTTCGTCACTTCGCCTTTCACGTTCGAGAAGCCGCCCTACGACGCATTGACCTCCTTCACGCCCGTGGCCCGAGTCGGCTCGGTACCCCTGGTGCTCGTCACATCGAGCAAGTCGCCGATTCGCGATCTCGAGCAGCTGAAGGCCTTCGTTCGCAAGGACCCGAAGGCGGCGAGTTACGCGTCGGCCGGTGCGGGTTCACCGGGCCAGATCTTCGGCGAACTGCTCAATCAGGCGGCCGGACTTCAACTGGAGGAGATCCGGTACAAGTCCACTGGCCAGGCCCTGACGGATGTGATCTCCGGCAATGTGCTGGTAAGCCTGGTATCCGTCACGGCTGCGGCCCAGCACATCAGAGGCGGAACGCTGACAGCACTGGCAGTGGGTTCACGGCAACGGCTGCCGGACTTCAAGGACGTTCCCACCTTGGCCGAGGCCTTGGGACAAAAGGACTTCGAAGCGGGCGTCTGGTATGGATTCTTCGCACCAGCAGGCACGCCCCCCGACAAGGTGCAAGGCATCTACGCGGAAATTGCCAAGGCGGCCGAGTCCAAACGCATGGCGGCGTTCATGACCCGGCAGTACATGGTTCCCGAGCTTCTGAAGCCCGAAGAGTTCGCGCAGGCACTGAGGCACGACGCGGACACGTCGCGCAAGCTCAGCCGCCTCTCTCTGAACAGAAGCAAGTAGGGGCGATGGGGGCCCTGCGCTCGGGTGTGCCCATCTCAGGGCATCTTCCCGGAGCTTCATTCGCCCAAGGAGTTCGAACGCTCGCTGGCGCTGGACGACCAGGTCGCGCGCCGCGTGATGAAGGCCATCCCCTGACGCACCACGCATAAAGCGTGGTCAGTCAAACCTAATTTTATTAGCCACGGAGCCAATTTCAATGAAGAGATCCCTGTTCGTCGCCGCCGCACTGGTCGCATCCGGCCACGCCTCCGCCCAGTCGTCGGTCACCTTGTTCGGGGTGGTCGACGCCAATGTCAGTGGCTACAGAAACCAGTCCGAGACGCCGGCGGGGGTGAAGATTACCAAGAGTCAGACTGTCGTCGGGAGCTCTGGGTACAACTCGAGCCGACTCGGCTTTCGCGGTACAGAGGATCTGGGAGGCGGCTTGGCTGCCAGCTTCTGGCTGGAAGCCGGTCTCAACAACGACACCGGCACCGGCTTCGCGACCGGTGGTGCGCTGAGTTTCAACCGTCGATCGACCGTCAGTCTGTCGGGCGTCTTCGGTGAGGTAAGGTTGGGCCGCGACTATTCGCCGGGCTTCTGGAACGACAGTGTTTTTGATCCATTTAACAGCAACGGCGTCGGCACCAGCCTGGTTTTCGTTGCGAACGGCGGCAGCAACCTCGGCGTTCCCGGCAGCGGATTCACCACCAACACGAACTACGTTCGGTCGAGCAACTCGATCGGCTACTTCCTCCCACCCGATTTGGGCGGACTCTACGGTCAGTTCATGTATGCCTTCAACGAAAGAACCAGCTACGCCCCCGGCGGCACTACGCCTCCAGGAGTTGCCGCCGTGGTGGCCGCTCCGTCGCTCGCTCTCGTCGCAGACAACGCACGCGCAGGACGCTACATCGGCGCTCGGATGGGCTACGTCAGCGGCGCTCTCGACGTCGCGGCCTCTTATTCAGAAAGCACCACGGGTTCGAACTACTACGCCGGCAGCACCACATCGCTCGACAGTTGGAGCGTCGGCGCCTCCTACGACTTCGGCGTTGCGAAGGTGTTCGCGGAGTATGCGAGCAGCAAGCAGGACACCGCACTGGCGGAAAACGTCTTCAACCCGTTCGGCCTGACGAAGCCCGGAGCCGACGGGGGCCTTCTCGGCGTCACGGTTCCGATCGGGGTCGGCTTGATTCGGGCCTCGTACTCCGTGGTGAAGTACAACAATGTGAACCTGAATTTTCTCAGTGTGAATCCAGACCCGAAAGCGGATCAATTCGCCCTGGGGTATGTGTACAACCTGTCGAAACGTACGGCGCTTTACGCAACAGCCGCTTACCTGAAGAACAAGAATGGATCCGCGCTCGCCGTCGCGGGTTCACCGACGAGTGGTCTGCCCAACAACAGCTTCTTTTATACCGGCACGGTGCCTGGGTTGGGCGGCGCAGCCGTGCCGAGGGAGTCGATGGGCTACAACGTGGGGCTGCGCCACGCCTTCTAGATCGCTTCGCGATCTCAATGCCGCGAAGTTGGGCGAGGCGAATTGCCGGACAGGGATCCAACCTATATGTGCATCACGGCCTTGTGATAGCTGCGGTGCCGGATCGGCAAGGCCGCGGCGTGCCCTGATCTGTTGCCGGCTGATTGCACCCTCACTTGGACGACCTTCCACCGCGCGCGGACGGCGCTGCTTTGATGCCCTTCACCTGAGCGTCGATCCGGCGCAGCGCAGCGACCGTCGCTGCCTGACTCTCGTGCAGTTGCGCAATCTCTCGCTCCGCCTGCTCTTGCTGGCGTTGCAGCTGGGCGGCTAGGTCGGTCGCCCGGCGCTCTAGCCCAGCGGCTTTCTCTCGAAAGGTCGCAAGTTCGATCTGGCCCTGCTGCTGCTGGCGGGACCAGGTGGCGGCTGCATCGCGGTGCGCGGCCTTCTCGGCCTGGAGCGCTTGCGCGGCTGCTCCCGGACACCGAGAGGTCGGCCAACTTCGAGTGCCGAGTTTTCAAGAGGGATGTCCTCAACAAGGCCATCGCTCAGTTGAACCAGATCAGCGATATCGAACTCGAGATGGTCGAGTACAAAAGCGGGCGATTCATCTCCGCGCTCCAGTTTCGCGTCGGCAGCAAGAGACAGCGCTCGCTGATGACCGAACATGATCGGCCGGTCGATCTGGCCCTGGTCGGACGGGCGGAGGTGCTGGGGATCGATCCGGCGAAGGCGGAGCCGCTCATGAAGGAGTTTGGCGTCGAGGCATTCGAGGCCGGCCTCAACGGTTTGGAGCGGCGCATCAAGAGCGATTTCGCCGAGCCTGTGCGCGATCCGGCGGCCCGGCGGCGCTCGAGCACTTCGTAGCGGCTTCCCGCTTGACAGGCTGAATATCGCTGGCTACATTGGGTGACCCAAATAAATGGGTCATCCAATAATGACGCTCGACATCCGTCTGACCATCTCCCACTGGGCTGCCATACCCGGTGGTCCTCTGCTGGACATGAGCTTTGGCGATCTCCTGCGCCGCCTTGCGCAAGAGGTCCCCGAGCGCTGCGGCCTCGTCGAGGTCGCCGAGGGAGCCGTGCCGCGCCGATGGTCTTATGTCGACCTTCTGGCATCCGCCGAGCGGGTCGCCCGCGCGCTGCTGCGCCGCTTCACGGTCGGCGATCGGATCGCCGTCTGGGCTCCCAACTGCGCCGAGTGGATCCTGCTGCAACATGGCGCGAGCCTGGCGGGCCTGGTGCTGGTCACACGGGCAAACCCAAGGGTGCGCGGCTGCACCACCGCGGCTTGCTCAACGCATCCCGCTTTGCGGCGCGGCGCGCCGAGTTTCCCGACGGGGCGTCTGGGCCACCGCGATGCCGCTGTTCCATGTTGGCGGTTGCGCCGGCAGCCAGCTCGGGGCGATGACCTCGCGCGGAACATTTGTTCTGCAGACGGCATTCGAGCCGGGTGGCTTGCTGTCGATCATCGAGAGCGAACGGGTGAATCACCTGCACGCCGTGCCCGCCATGGTGCTCAAGATCCTGGAACATCCGGAGCTGCCGCGGCGTGACGTGTCCTCGCTGCGCACCCTCATGAGTGGCGGCTCGCAGGTACCCGCCAGCCTTGTCGAGCGGGCCCGGCGGGAGCTCGGCTGTCGCTTCACCATCACCTTCGGCCAGACTGAACTCTGTGGCGTGGTCAGCCAGACCTATCCCGGCGACAGCCTGGACCGCCAGACATCCACGATCGGCCAGCCGGCACCCTGGATGGAAGTGAAGGTCGCCGACCCGGACTCCGGCATGCCGCGGCAACTGGGCGAGACGTCTCATACCGAATCCACCGCTTCGACCCGACCAACCATGAGCGATCTTAAAGAAAACCTGATGCTCGGCCTCGATGATCTCGTGGCCGAGGTGGCCTATGCCCGGCGCCACGAGACCCTGGGCCGTCTTGCGCTTCTCTGCTACTGCGAATTGCGGCCGTGGGCACGTCGTGCGCAGGAAGAACGCTTGGCCGAACTCACATGGGCGTTGAGCGCACGTGGCACCCCCGGAAGCCGCGCACGGTTCCTGAGACGCATCGACGTTGTCATTGAGGAACTGGAAGAAATCTGTCGCCGTTCGGCGCGGAAAGACGCGGCTGAATTGCTTTTATTGAGCCGGCAAAAACGAACTTGAATCAAGCTGCATTTCGAACCGGCTCGTGTTAGATGAAGCATTTGATTCGTTGTGGTTGGCCCTGAAAGCTGCGCAGGTGCTTCGCGGTGGCCTCGACCACTTGCAGCTATGTCCGCGCCGGAGCGAGCTTCGTGACCGCCTTTGAGATCGGCAGTGGCCATCTCGTTCGGGTTGAGCTCCCGGGGCGAGATCACCAACATGCAGCTCAGACGGGCCAAGGTGCTCGATCACTTTGCCACCAATCGCCAGCCCTAGCTAGGGTCGCGTTTGGTCTTGGCGACACGGAGACTTCGGTTGAGTGATACGTTTCGAATCAAGAGTTCATGCCGATTGCGAATGGTGACGATCCACTTCATGGATTCAAATGTCACGGATCAGTCACACGGCTTTCTTACCCTTGAAACGCCAAGTGGGCTTCGGCCCGATTTATTTGCATGGGTCGATGCCAACCGGCTGCTGACCCGCCTTACGGGGAATTTCCGGATGTTCGAAAAAATCTTCATCAAGCGCTGGACGGTGCGCCGCGTTGCGTGCGCCCTGACCTCCATCGCCGCAGTTGCAACGGTCGCCATCATCAGCGCATGCGGTGGCGGAGGAAACAACAACGACGCGCTGACAGCGCTGGCTCTACAAGCGGCAGCTCCGGCTGCGGGCCAGCAGCCCGCTTCAACCGCGCCTGCAACCCAGCCGCCAGCGCCGCAGCCCGTCACCCAACAATCCATCAAGCATGTGTTTGTGCTCACGATGGAGAACAAAAACTTCGCGGATACCTTCGGAACCAGCACGCAAGACCCTTACTTAAAGGATCTCGCGACCAAGGGTGCGCTACTGAACCAGTACTACGGCACGGGCCACGTCAGCCTCGACAACTACATCGCGATGATGAGCGGGCAGCCGTCCACCCAGGAGACGGAGAGCGATTGCTTCCAGGGCTTCAACGACGTCGTCGCGGACAGCTGGGACTTCGCGAATCCCAAGGTGCTCAAGACCAAGGACGGCAAGGGCTGCGTCTATCCCAAGGAAGTGAAGACGCTCCCCAACCAGCTCGACACGATCGGCGTGACCTGGAAGGGCTACATGGGTGACATGGGCAACGACCCGACGCGTGAATCGGTCACCTGCGGTCATCCGAAGATCGGCGCGATCGACAACACGCAATCGGCTCAGGCGCCCACTGCCGATGTGCCGAAGGGCGACCAGTACGCGACCCGCCACAATCCCTTCGTGTATTTCCATTCGATCATCGACGACCAGGATTACTGCGACAAGCATGTGGTGAACCTGGACGCCAATTTGGAAAAGGACCTGAAGTCGATCGACACCACGCCCAACTTCGTGTTCGTCACACCCAACCTGTGTGATGACGGCCATGACGGCGACGGCACTGGCACTGCGGGCAAGGGCTGCGTAAATGGCGCCCCGGGCGGCTTGGCGTCCATCGATGCATTCCTGAAGAAATGGGTTCCGATCATTCAGAATTCGCCTGCCTACCAGAAGGACGGCCTCATTGTGATTAACTTCGACGAGTCAGCCGACATCGTACCGACCGGTCAGACGACCGACCCGGTCACCCACATGACGACGGTCACCTTAAATCTCCCCGGTGCTTCGTGCTGCGGTCAACAAGCCGGCCCCAACGTGACGCGACCTGGCGATCAATTCATTCCGGCCGGGGCAAACCTGCGCTACAACTTGCACTATGTGGGTGTGGGCGGGGATCGGACCGGCGCGGTGCTGCTGTCAAAGTGGATCAAGCCGGGCACTGTCAGCGACGTGCAGTACAACCATTACTCCCTGCTGAAGAGTCTGGAGGACATCTTCCAGACCAAGGAGCACCTGGGCTACGCCGACGACAAAAACCTGATTCCTTTTGGAACCGATATCTTCACCAGCCTGCAATGAAGGGACTGGGTGACAAGGTGGCAAGGACCGCCGTTTCCGTGGCGCTCGTGCTTTGCATGGCCGCCTGCAGCCGCGGCCCCGAACCAGAGGCCGTGGCCACTGCGCCGTCCAACAAGGACATGGTCGAGATTGGACGACTGGCGTTCTTCGATGCTTCCCTGTCTGCGTCGGGGCGCATGTCATGCGCGACTTGCCACAGTCCCGACCACGCCTACGGGCCGCCCAATTCGCTGGCCGTCCAACTGGGCGGTGCCGACATGAAAGATGCCGGCACGCGCGCCGTGCCCTCGCTGCGCTATTTGCGACGAACGCCGCTATGGAGCCATACCTATATCGGAAATCCACGCGAACGGATGACCGAGACCGATCACGTGCCAGTAGGCGGATTCACCTGGGACGGACGCTTCGACACGATGGCCGCGCAGGCCGTCTTTCCGATGCTGGCACCCAATGAAATGGCCAACGTGAATGCCGCGGCGATCGCGCATCGCTTGTCGAAGAGCAATTACGCTGCGCGCTTTCGAAACGTGTTCGGCGAAGACATCCTATCCCGTCCGGACGCGGCACTCGCTGCGCTGGGGGAGGCCTTGCAGCGCTTTCAGCTCGATGACCCGAGCTTTCAGCCGTACGACAGCAAGTTTGATTTCTATCTCGATGGCAAGGTCGAGCTGAGCGCCCAGGAAACCCGCGGCCTGAGGTTGTTCAAGGATCGCGACAACGGCAACTGCATGGCCTGCCACATCATCGAAGCCGGCGCCAACGGTGCGCACCCGCTGCTCACCGACTTCAGCTTCGAAGCCCTTGGCGTGCCGCGCAATCCGGAAATCCCGGCCAACGCGGACCCCCAGTACTACGACCTCGGACTGTGCGGCCCGGTGCGCACCAACCAGAGTGCGGAAAGAAAGTATTGCGGCTTGTTCAAGACACCGACACTGCGCAACGTGTCAACGCGCGGCGCCTTCTTTCACAATGGGCGTTTTCATAGCCTCGAAGAGGCCCTGCGCTTTTACGTTGAGCGCGATGCCAAACCGCAGAAGTGGTATCCGAATCCAGGTGGCAATCAGCAGTTCGATGATCTGCCAGCGGAACTTCAGAAAAACGTCGACCACATCAACCTTCCACTGACACAAAAGAGGGGAGACAAGCCGTTGTGGTCCGACGAGGATATCCAGGACGTGGTCGTGTTCCTGAAAACCTTGAACGACGGCTACGTATTGCCGCCGGGCGCCAATCCACTTAGGCCGTCATCTCCGCTCAAGTAAGTCGAAGTTCGTGATGGATGAGGCGGCGGCGAGAGGGCGTCATCACGGTAGAGATCGTTTGAACCGAACTATCGAAGTTCTTTCTTGCAACGGGCGTCCGCCGGTTCGGTGCGATACGCATCACGCCACCCTGCAGAAGTTGCGTCGAGGTCGAAGCGGAGGCCATCGCCGCCGCTCACGCGCCCAACCAGAATGTCACTCGCAGATCGCGTGGCGTCGAGCCCTTCATATCTGTCGTGGACCCCGTGGGGATGCAGCAACAGGCCATCTACACGGCGCAAGCACTCAATCAGAACGTGACGCGCGGCTCGAGCGATGCGGATCGCGAGGCTCAGGCAAGGCCTCAGTAGCGCCGCACGCCGGGGGAATTCCGGAGCGCGAGAATGCCGAATTGGCGAGCACTCATCGCCGACGCCTGCGGCGTCACGCCATCGAGCCGGGTATGCTGACCCTGCACGCTGATCGAGGCGTCAGCATGCGCTCCAAGTTGGTGGCCGCGCTGCTGGTTGATCCGCACATCGCCAAGAGCCACAGCAGGCCCCACGTCGCGACAACAACCACTTCTCGAAGTCGCAGTTCAAGACGATGAAATACCGGCCGTACTTCCCAGCGCGCTTCGGCTGCATCGAGGACGCGCGCGAACTGCCAAATATTCTTCGCCTGGTACAACACCGCACACCGTCACTCGGGCGCCAGCTGCCACCCTCGATGCCGCGTTCGATGCTCGTCCGAAGCGCTTCAAGAGCACGTGCCCGCAACCGCCCGTACTGCCCACCGCGGCGTGGATCAACCAACCACAACACGGATCAACCACCCTCAACAAGCCGCAGTCCCTCACAGTAAATTCATGAAGCCGGGTGTAGCAAAGTCATAGACACGTTCCGCGCTGCGACGCCACATTCGGCTTTGCGGCTTGAACACGACCGTTTAAGCTCGTTGCCGAGAACGGCTTGAGTGCGCAACCCAACGGCACGATCCAAGTTCCGGCCGTCAGTTAGGCGAAGCTGCGCACGGCGCGCCTCGCACTGGAGGGCTTGGCGACGCAGATGGCCCTCAGGGCTCGACGCGGCCACGCTGCGTCACTTGAAACGCCTGATCGTCGAACACGAAACAGACCACCGAGCACGACGGCATCTACACCAGCCTAGAGAAAAACCAGGAGTTCCATTTCCATCTACGCGGCGTCCGGCTCGAGCGTGCTGCCGCCGTTGATCGAGAGCCTGTGGCTGCAGTTCGGGCCGTACATGCGCGTTGTCTCCCGGTTCATCGAGACCGAAGCCACCAGCGAATTCCAGAAGAACGGGACCGACTATCAACTCGTGGAGGCCTTCGAAAAGGGGGATGCCGTCGCCGCCCGGGCCGCGATGGAGGCCGACATCCAGCTCACCATTGACCTGCTCATCGATCTCCTGCATGCCGAGGATCCCCCAACAGCGGCGGCCCAATCCGTTGCGCCCAACTCCGCCAGCAAACTATGAACGATCGCACCCTGCTCCTCACCGAAGCCACTTCGGGCCTGCACGCCCACTTCACTCTCAGCGGCGCACAGGCCCCGGACAACACGGCGTTTCTGTGGGACTTTCTGAGCGAGCCCCGCGAGATGCCCGCGATCCACGAGATGTGGACCGGCCCCGAGATCTCGTGCCCGATTCCGACCCAAATGCTCGCTCCGCAAGCGAACGCGCGCGCCCTGCCACCAGAGAGCGCGACGCTCACGCCGCAGCCGGTTGATCTGGTCCTTGCCTACGTTCCTGCGCGCATGTAGGGCGGCAAACCTGCACCGATCTTCGATGTGGGGGTGTTCTACGGGCCGGGGGCGCGTCTGCTGTTCCCGATCGGCTGGCTGGCTGGAAGCGGCGAAGCCAGCGCTGAGTTCGGGGCAGTGTGTCGGCCCAAAATGCATGCGGTGATGGAGAGGATGTCGCGCATGGTCACGAGACCTCGCCGCTGCGGATGGCGGCTGCGCGATCGCGGACGGCCTGCTTCTCTGTGTCGTGCAGCCGCGCCACGTTCTTCACCTGCAGGGCCATGCGCGGATTGCCGGCCAACGCGGATTCGTGCTTCATCAGGAAGTCCCAATACAGCGTGGTGAAAGGGCAGGCCTTCTCGCCAGTGCGCTGCGCGGGGTCGTAGCGGCAGCTTTGGCAGTGCGGGCTCATCCGCTGAATGTACTTGCCTGTGGCCACGTAGGGTTTGCTCGCCATCAGGCCGCCGTCGGCGTACTGGCTCATGCCGAGGGTGTTGGGGAGCTCCACCCACTCGATTGCGTCGACATAAACCGCCAGGTACCAGGCGTGCACCTGCCGAGGCTGCACGCCATACAACAGCGCAAACAGGCCGGTGACCATCAGGCGCTGGATGTGGTGGGCGTAGCCGTGCTGCAGAGTCTGCCGGATCGCATCGGCCAGACAGGCCATGTCGGTCGCGCCGGTCCAATACCAGGCGGGCAAATCTTCGCGCGCGTCCAGCCTGTTGAGCTCAGCGTAGCCTGGCATGCGAGTCCAGTAGATGCCGCGCACGTACTCGCGCCAGCCAATGATTTGCCGCACAAAGCCTTCCACGCTGGCGAGCGGCGCCGCGCCTGCGCGGTACGCGGCCACGGCGGCATCAACCACCTCGCCGGCTTTCAGCAACTTCAGGTTCAATGCAGCCGACAGGTGCGCGTGGTAGAGCCATGGCTCGCCGGGCCACATCGCGTCCTGGTAGCGGCCAAAAAGCGGCAGGCGCTCGGTGATAAAACGCTCCAGGGCCGCCAGCGCCTGCGCACGCGTCACTGGCCAGGCAAAGCTGTCTACCCGGCCGGGGTGAGAGGCGAAGCGCACTTCGACCAGCCCGATCACCTCGCGGGTGATGGCATCGGGCCTGAACACCGCGCGCGGTGGCACGGTGCCCGGCCCGCTGCTAGTGAACGCTTCGCGGTTGTCTTCGTCGAAGTTCCACTGGCCGCCTTCGGGATGCTCTCCCTCCATCAACACATCATGGCGCTTGCGCATCTCGCGGTAAAAATACTCCATGCGCAGCGACTTGCGCCCGCGCGCATAGGCTGCAAATTCGCGCACGCTGCAGTAGAAGTGGCGATCCTCGCGGATGTCCAATGGCAGGCCATTCGCCCGCGCCACGGTTTTCACTTCCTCCAGCACGCGCCAGTCGCCAGGGGCAGTCATCACCAAGCCGGCGGGGCGCAGGCGTTCGATGTCGGCGTGTAGTTGGGCCCGTACGCTGCCATGGTTGGCGTTGTCGTCCAGCCGGGTGTAGTGCAAGGTCCGGCCGGCAGCGTGTGACCGCAACGCTTGCGCGAAGTGCCGCATGGCCGCCAGGAACATCACGATGCGCGGCCTGCTCGACCATACGTGCGTTGATTCCTCAGCCACCTCGGCCATCCACACCGAATCGCGGGCGGCGTCGAAGCCATCGAAACCCGCCGCGTCGAGGTCGAGCTGGTCGCCCAGAACCAGCACGAGGTGGCGCAGTTCAGCCACCGGCAGCCTCTGCGTTCCGACAGGCGCCGAAGCACAAATCTACCTGGCCCCAGCTGCGGGTCCAGCGGCGGCGCCAGCACAAGGGCGGGCCGCAGTTTACGCAGGCCTTGCTGGAAAAGGGCCAGCAATGTTGCCGCGCAGCCATGGGCACGGTGTCCGGCGCGCGCCGGCGAGTCGACTCGAATGGATCCGTTTGCAATCGGGCACTGCGCGACTTCGGCATTCGCGCAGTGTAGCGACGATGCTTCGGCCGGATGCCGCCGAACGGTCGCTTTGGGTGGGTCATACGCGACGTAGATCGCAACCATGCGCGAGCCTCATGGCTATTTCCAATGACCTCGAAATAATCGCTTTGCCCGGGAGCGAGGCGACCCGCGTGCTGGGGGCCGCTTCGAACCGTCGGCCAGAGCTTAAGGGGCGAAACCATGTCTGAAGACAACAGCGAAGAGTGAAATTGAGAAACTCGACGAACTTCGCAAGAAAAAGCATCGCGTTCTCAACTTTGAGTGCCGTTCCGGCCGGATGCGGCGGAGGGGATGGTGCTCGACCGGCCGCGGTCCCTTCCGCAGTCTCTTCTGCCGTCGCCCCGGCTCTGAAACGTGCATTCTCCCGTCATCGCAAACTGCTGCGCGCTGAATGAGCAAGGCTGCGTCGTTTCGTGTCGCATTTTGCTGAATGCCTCGCATCCGCACGACGATCGACTTTGACCAGTAGTCTGATGAAGACTGTGCAGCCTGCAAGACATCGCCGCTCCACGTCTTCGACGTATGCGTAGACACGCCGTCCGTCTTCCGGACGCGCAATTTGAGAGGTGGATCGCGAAGACTGTGGAGGTGGTCGCCCGGCGTATGAATGCGATCGTAAATGGCCGCGAGCGACTCGCCGCGGTCCGTCGTTGACGGGTCAACATCGACCCGAAGTTCAACCGGGCGATGAAAAGGGATGCGGAAATGGGGGAACGGCAGTGCAGGGATCCATGGCGTAAGCCCGTCGGAGTGGACGGTGTCGGTCCAGAAAGAGGCTTGCCGTTTGCTGACCCGCTTTCGGCTGGGAGTGGATCGACAGAGGTAGTCATCGCTCGTTCATGCCGATCGAGCACCCGGCGCACTTCAACGACCGCCTGCTGCTCGGACTCAAGGGCACCATGAGCGAGGCCGAGCTGCACGTGTTGCGCGCGCGCCTGCAAGGCGGGATCCTGAACAAGGCGCGCCGCGGCGAACTGGAGATGCGCCCGCCCGTGGGGCTGTTCTACGACAGCGAGGGTGTGCTCGGCCTGGATCCGGATCGGCAGGTGCAGCATTGTCTGAGGTGGTTGTTCGCCGTGCGCCCGTGGTCGCAGTCTCGACCTGCACCAGAGGATTGAAATGACTTGCATCGCATTTCCCGGGATGGGATGGCCCCGAATTTTAACGATGACCGAAAGGCCGGCGGCCTCATTCTCAATTACCAAGGACGCAAGAAAGTCGCCGTCGGCTTCAAAAAATTCAATAGTTTCGCAGCCCATGCTCGACGGACGTTTGCCAAATTTGCTCGATCGAGGCCAAGGGCCCATTCATCAACACATCCTCAGGCCGCGCTCGTTAATGGCCGCAGACTGTTTCTGCCACGACCAGTCGTCTTCACGGCCCCACACACAGGTTGGGCACGGTGAGACGTTTAAAGAGGTTTAACGATGACACGGCTGAAGAAGGGTAGTGATCCAGTGCCTGCTTGAATTTCGGATCGCTGAACGCGGCGCGAAAGTGCGCTACTGACTCCCAGAGAGCATAGTTGATGAAAACTGTGCTGCCTCCGATTCCTTGGTGCATCTGAGTCGAGATATAGCCGGGCTGCGCTTTCATCCAATTTGCATCCGTTTCCCATGCCTTGAGCAAAGCAGGGATGTCTTCCTTCGCGACCTGGAACATGTTGAGCAATACGACCGGCGAAGCCTCAGTATCGAGCTGCTGAAGGATGGGCACGTTCTCGTCAAGTGGTTTGAGCTGAAGCATGGCGTTCGTCCTTTATGAGTCGGGGTTGCCCGGGGGGTAGTCACGCCCAATTTTCTACAATAATGGCGCTGCGGACACCTTTGGTCAGCCGCCGACACTGTTTGCCCGACATCGGCGGCGCTAGTTCGCCGGCACGAACACGCAATGCTGCCAGCATGGGCTGGCCTCAATATTTGGCCTCTTCGATATAATTATTCTGGGAAATGGTCGCGCCCAGCCGCCGCATCTCTTCCATCACGTCGACGCCGCCGTTCAACCGCTCTTTCGCAGCAACCTTCCGGGCATTCTCAAGTGCTTCTGCGCTTTCCCAACGTGCAACATTGACGAACTGAAATGGGCTATCACCGTCCACAGTGAGATGCATGACGCCGTCAAGCGCCCCGGGCTGTTTCGGCATAATGTCTCGGGTCTTACGCCAAGTCGTGAGCAGCTCGTTCATGTTTTCTTTCGGCAGCGAGAAGTGAACAATGGTGGTGATGCCTGTCATATTGATCTCCTGGGCTTTGCTGATAGTCGTCCACAGCCGGTACTTGCCTCGACGACCTGTAGCGCAGTTCGAGCGTATCAGCCGAAAGAGGCGCAGACCGTCTGTTAGCGCACATAGCAGGGTACTGCCGGTTCCAGATAGGGCATTGATAAACGACTCCAGTTGCGCGGCTACCCGCGCGCGCTGCCTCGGCCAGGGCAAAGCGACTGGGCAATCCTCTCATGCCATGCCGGGCTTACATTCGGCGACATTTGGCGACAACCGGCCAGTCTTGCGAGAGTGCGGCATTGGGACGGACTTGGCGTCGCCCTCGACTGCACCCTCAGCAGCAAGAGTCCTCTCGGCTGCTGAGCGACTCGGAGGCAGAGGTTCGGCGTCTACGCAAAGCCCTGGACGTCTTTTTGGCCGCCACCGCGATGCTCCAGCCTGCGTGGGCGGAAGGCGGGCGGCGGGGTCATCAAGCAAGGCTCATCACCTTCGGGAGATGAGATGAGGCGATCACGGCGAGCAACTTCATGGGCATGGGCATCTCCAGGCGGTCACGGTTGACCAGGCGCCGAATTGTTTAACAGGACCGAGTGTTGGCCACGGCGGTCATCGCCTAAACCCCCGCTCGAAGTCATGATCACCACTGCCAATCTCGCGCGGCGCCTCCGCATCCGACGGAGAACGCTTCAATGGCTATAGCCACCTGTTTGGTTGGTGCTATCGCTAACACCGGGGACGGGGGGCGCGGCGCGGCTGCGGGAATATTCGTCCTGACGCTGGTTCTGTTGTACGCAGCTTCGACGCTTTATCGCGCGTCCCAGGGTCCGGCGAACGAGCAGATCATTGCGCGATCTACCTGGTGATTGCCGGCACGCCGTTCGGCCTGGTTTCACTGGGCCAATGGTGGGGAGCAACCCTGGTCGGTGCGATGTGCACCCTTTCCATGTCGGGCGCTGCACTGGAAATCCGCCTCGAACAAGGCACGCCTCCTTCTTTGCAAAGGTACCTGGCCATGGGCTGGCTGGCCGTGCTCGCAGCGGCCCCGGTCATCGCGGCGCTGGACAGAGTCGCCCTGGCCCAGCTCCTGGCAGGCGCAGCCTGCTATTCGCTTGGCACCGTGTTCTATCGAAATCGCCGCGGCTGGCGCCAGTCCCCTACCTGTGGTCGGATTTGCTAGAAAATTCGATTGTGGATGCGTTCGGCTAAGAATTTCTCGCCGCCGCGATGGGCCTTAAGGCCGCGATCAACTATTTGACATAAAACGCATTGTATGCGATAAGTCATTGATTTATATGGGGTTTTTGACCACAGCTTACTCGAATATGTCGGCTGATCTCGACCGTAGGCAGGATCTGCCGCCGCATCACAGGAGGCCCAGAAACTTGACCTGATGCAACAAGCCACTGGTCCAGCTCGGCGACTTGGCACCCTGTGTCATGCGCGAGACGCCTTATGCGACCCAATCACTCAATGGATCTGCTCACGCGGGCCAGCACGGATTGCGGCACCTTGATTCCCAAATTCCTAGCGGTCCTCAAATTGATGATGAACTCGTAGCGCGAAACCAATTCGACCGCGAGATCGGCCGGCCTGGCGCCGCTCAAGATCTTGCGGACGTACTGGGCGGTGCGTGGCCAGAGTTCGGAGGTATCGGTCGTATAGGTCAGCAACACGCCCGCTTCCGCGAAGTTCCTGCCATCGGCAACTGCCGGCAGGCGGTAGCGTGCGGTCAGATCAGCAATGCGTGCTTCATGGATTGACGCAAGTGGGAACTGGTTGATGGCAACAGCGTTGAAGCCTTCATGGGAGATTCGTTCGAATGCTGCGTCAAATTCGGTCGCCTCTTTCACCTCGAAGAACTCCGTGCGGAACGTTCGACCGGCCATTGGCACAGGCCTCAGGCGCAGAAATTCACTCTTGAAGGGCTCTCCGAAGCTCATGTCAATCACGGCGATGTCGGCCGTACTGCCGACCACCTCGGTCAGCAACTGAAATCGCTTGAGATCTAGCTGTTTCGAGAAGATCGCGTTGCCAGTCAGGTTGCCGCCGGGGCGCGCCAAGCTTTGTACGAGCCCCGAGCTCACCGGATCGTTGACAAGGTAGAACACAATAGGAATGGTCGTCGTCGCCCTTCTTGCTGCGAATGCCCCGGCTGTCCCACTCACTACGACGATGACATCCGGTTTGAGCGCCACAAGTTCTGCCGCGGCGGCATCCAGACGAGATGCGCTACCGGCCGCCGCCCGCGAGTCAATCACCACATTCACACCTTCCACGAGCCCCAGCTTCGTGAGTTCGGTGAATTTTTGACCGCTGGGAAGGTTGGGGTCGGTCAACCACAGCATGCCGACACGAAATACCTTGCTTGCAGGCTGCGCGTTTACGAACTGCAATACGAGCGTCGCGCAGCCGATGGCACTCGTGAACGCGCGGCGCCCTAGGCGCGGCGTGGGAGTAGTGTTGAATGCCAAGGCCGACATTGATCCCCTCTATTCAGGCCGGCGTAAACATCCAGCGAATCGCCGGACCCGACGCTGCCGCAATTCTGGCAGAACCCGAAGAGCGCCGGCGCGTCGCCTATGCCAACACGAATCAACCGAAGAAGAGCGGAGATCGAAGTTGAACGAGATGCTGCAACTGTCGCTCCGCAGCGGTCGCGGTCCTTCCCTGCCGCAGGGTGAATGCACGCTGTGGGGTCGGCACCAGTCGCTCAACAGCAAAGGTCGCCTTGGTGTCGACTGCAGGTCTCAAGGTATTGCGGTCATAGTCCCCCGGTTGCCCGCTGTCGACCGAGCCCTCAAAGTATCGAACGACTGCTCTGTTCGCCCCGGCACGCGGCCAGACTACCCAATCGTGATGAGGTTGACGCCGCAGTGCCACAAATCGAAGCATGCCCCTCCAAAGTAGGGTGCCGGTCTGCGATAGTTCGACTCGCATGTGCGCGTACAGCGCTCGACCACCTGGAGGGGCTTAGAGTGAAACATTGGCCTGGCGCGCTGTTCGCCATCATCGTCGGCATCTCGGGCTGCGCGAGCCCAACAGCAGGCCCCGGGGCGCTTCCCAGCGGTGGCGTCAAAAGCGGAACTGGGCGGTATTTCGTGCTGCGCGATTTCGGCTTGGCGTACACGCAAATCGATGCAGTCACTCCAGCTGCTTGCTTCCGACTGCGCAATGAGCTACGAAACAAGTTAGCGGCGACTAGCCCACAGTCTGCGGACTGCGAAAACGTGGACCAGAGCGAGAACCTGCCGTATTCCCTCAAGGCTACAGACGCCTCAGGCGCCACGGTCCAACTCAAGTCGTTCAACCGTGCGCTCTGCACAGGTTGGGTGCGAACGCTTTCGGGAACACAGGGTGTCAAAGTCGACAAGGAAGGCTGTCAGCTCGCACAGGACCTCGTAAAAGGAAAGCGCTTCTTCCAGGTCCTGGATGGAGGCAGTGTCGCGTTCGCTCAGATGGACTTTGGCACCGAGGCCAACTGCCGTCAGTTCGAGAAGATTCGCAGTACTGCTTCGCCACAGGGCAATGGGAGCGCACGCTTCGCCTGCGCCGACGCATCCCAAAGCCGGGACATGAAGTACACCATTCGACTCGTCAGCGACAAGGAGCTCCCCGTCATTGAAGTTGAAGCGCGCGACAAGGACATTTGCGAAATGCTGGCGCGCGGTTCGCCCGAGCAGTATGCGGGCGCCCGGCCGGAGTGCACCTTCAATCAGTAGGCCTCAGTCACTCACGTCCGCTGCCAGCCGGACTGCTTCGGCCGGGCCGTGGAAACGTTGCGCGTTTTCCCCGAGAGGATGGACAAGAGGTCGGCCGACACTCGTCGCTGGACAGAGGGAACGCGTGCCCGCAACTAATGCGTGCATTAACTGTCGTCGCCAAGGGCGATGAACACCAAGATCACGCACGCTTGCACGGTATGGTCACTGTCCACGGCAGCCGGCCTTGCGTCGATTGCAGCGGCATGTTCACCTCGGGCGGATTCTGTATGCACAACTGGGACATCCCCACCATGTCTCGAACATCGGATGCCAAAGGCGCCCCCGCGACCTTGGCGTACAACGCAATGCTTGGAACGGGAAGCCTTCTCCAAGGCATCTGCAGGGAGCACCTCGGTCTGACGCTGCGGGCTTTCCCGAGAAGCCGCAAGTCGACCCTTGAAAGCTTCTGCCCGGAGGCATGCGCTTCCAGGGCAACTGCCCCCTGAACCAAGCGGTCGTATGCGCGTCACGAACGTCCGCTTTCTCGTGAATTCCGGGGCACGGCTCACTGTCCGGCTCTGTTTAGGGTCGTGAGATACCTGCCCGGAGACTGGCGCTGAGCGATGCACGAACGACCGGAGGGCAGGTGTCGCACAAGCCTCGGGGGAGGAAACCGCGGACCGAGTCCACAGCGGGGTTCAGGGCGCTGATCTTGTCGGTCTCGAAGCGGAAGTCGCGGGTCTGGAAACCCGATGCGGTGTCCGGCCCGTACCACTTGAAGAAGATCTTCTCGGCCTGGCCGGATTTCTCCAGATCGCGCAGCGTGTCGTCGACCACGGCCTTCAGCGCGGGCTCGCCCTTCTTGATGCCGATCGCCAGCGATTCGGTGCTGAGGTTCTGCTTGAGCACGACGTACTGCGCCTTCTGCGGACCGAGCTTGGCATAGCTGCGCAACAGCGCCGCCTCGTCGTCCACGTAGCCCACGCCCTTGCCCTGCTGCAGCGCCTGGAAGGCCTGCTGGCTGGTGTCGAAGGTGACCACGTCCACGCTCGGCACGGCCTTGCGCAGGTTGGGCTCCTGCGTGCCTCCGCGAATCGTCAGCACCTTCTTGCCCGCGAGCTGCGGCACCTCGGCAATGCCGCTGTCCTTCTTCACGATCGCCTTCTGGCCGGTGACGAAGGTGGTCAGCGAAAAGTCGATCTGCGCCTCGCGCTCCTTGTTGTGGGTGAGCCCGGCAGCGACCAGATCCACGTGGCCCTGCTGCAGTTCCGGGATGCGGGCTGCGACCGCGATCTGCTTGAGCACGGGCTTCACGCCGATCTTCTGCGCGATGGCCTCGGCCAGGTCGACTTCATAGCCGACGATCCGGCGCGTCTTGGGATCGATGAAGGCGGCCGGCTCGTCCGTTCCGAGCACGCCGACCACGAGTTCGCCCCGCTTCTTGATGTCGGCAAGCTGGTCGGCATGGGCGCTGAGTATCGGCAGCAATGCAGCGGTGGCGAGCAAGGTCGCGATGAGCGGGCGGTGAAGATATCAAGTAAGCGTCCGACGACCAAATACAGATTTCGAATACTGCAAACGCATTGCAGCGGCAAGGACGCGGCCCGTCTAGCGCTGCTGGCCCCACTTGCGGACCGTGAGGCGTTCGAGCGTGGCGAAGCCCAGGCTCTCCACCGCCAGCCCGATCAGCACGACCAGCGCCAGTCCCGCGAACACGCGGTCGGTGTAAAGCTCATTCCGGTTCTGGAAGATGTACCAGCCGAGCCCGCCCTTGCCCGACGACGCACCGAACACCAGCTCCGCTGCGATCATGGTGCGCCATGCGAAGGCCCAGCCGATCTTCAGTCCCGAAAGGATCGCCGGCAAGGCGGCCGGTACCAGGATCTGCAACACATAGCGCAGCCCTTTCAGGCCATAGTTGCGGCCTGCCATGCGCAGCGTGTCGGGCACGCCCTGGAAGCCTGCATAGGTGTTGAGGGCCAAGGGCCACAGCACCGAATGGATCAGCACGAAGACGAGGCTCCCGCGCCCGAGGCCGAACCACAGCATCGCCAGCGGCAGGAGCGCGATCGCGGGCAGCGGGTTGAACATCGATGTCAGCGTGTCCAGGAGATCGCGGCCCACCTGCGTTGACACCGCCAGCGTGGTGAGCGCGAAGGCCAGCAGCACGCCGGCCACATAGCCCTGCAGCAACACGGCCAGCGAGACCCGCACCTTCTCGACGAGTTCACCGCTGGCGAGTCCTTCGACCACTGCACGCGCGGTCGCCACGAAGGTCGGTAGCAACAGGTCGTTGTCCTGCCAGCGCGCCACGACTTCCCACAGCAGCGCGAGCGCCAGCAGGATCACGCCCTTGCGCAACCAGCCCTGCAACCACAGGCGCGTGGCAAGCGGCAGCGACCGCTCGACCGGCACTTCGGTGAAGGCTTCGAGCCGGCGCTCGTACTCGGGCCGCACCGGCGGTTCGATGACCCAGCTCATGAGGCCCGCGCTCCTTCATGCGGATCTTCGAAAAGCAGGCGATGGATGCGCTGCGCCGCAGCCTGGAATTCCGTGCCGCCCAGGCTTTCGAGCGAGAAGCCGTGGCTGTTGATCTCCGCGCGCATGCGGCCCGGATGCGGCGACAGCAAGGCGATGCGATTGCCGACCACCAGCGCCTCTTCGATCGAATGCGTGACGAAGAGCACGCTGAAGCGCACCTCCTCCCAGAGTTCGAGCAGCTCTTCCTGCATCTTGCGGCGTGTCAGCGCGTCGAGCGCGGCAAAGGGCTCGTCCATGAGCAGCACGCGCGGCTGCATCGCGAGCGCACGGGCGATCGCGACACGCTGCTTCATGCCGCCGGAGAGCTGGTGCGGATGCACATCGGCGAAGGGCGCAAGCCCGACCTTATCGAGGTAGTGCATCGCCCGATCGGCAGCCTCGTTCCTGCCCAGCGTCCGGGAGGCCAGCAGCGGGAACATCACGTTCTGCTTCACCGTCTTCCACGGCGGAAGCTGGTCGAACTCCTGGAACACGACGATGCGGTCCGGCCCCGGTGCGACCACGGCCCGGCCATCGAGCAGGATCTCGCCTTCCACCGGCGCGATGAATCCGCCGATGGCCTTGAGCAGCGTCGACTTGCCGCAGCCCGACGGGCCGAGCAGCACGAAGCGGTCCGCCTGATGGACATCGAAGCTGACGCGGTGGGTCGCCCGCACCACGCGCTCTGGCGTGCGGTATTCGAGGCTCACGCCGTCGACCTGCAACAGTGCGGCGGCTGCATCGGATGCTGCACCCTGCGCATCCGGACGATGTGCCAAAGGAGCGGGCGAATTCACGCGACGCCGCCACGGCGATGCGGCAAGGCCGGCGGAACGAAGAGCCGGCGAGCGCATGCTCAATTGCCCCCGGCGTTCTGCGCATCGTCGAAGAAGTAGTCCTTCACCGATGCAGGCTTGTTCTTGATCGCGCCGACGCGATGCATGAAGTCGGCCAGCGCGTAGGTGTTCTGCGGCGTGGTCATGAACTGCACCTCGGGGTTCCTGATAATCTTGAGCAGGAGATCGCGGTCGGTCTTCACGTTGCCGACCTTGATGAAGATGTCGGCCGCCTTCTCGGGGTTGGCGGCGACGAAGGTCGCGGCTTCGTTCAGCGCCTCGACGAAGGCCTTGTAGGTCTTCGGATTCTCGTTGCGGAATTTCTCCGTCGCGTACAGCACGGTGGCCGATGCCGGACCGCCGAGGACCTCGTAGGAGTTGAGCACGATGCGCGCCTTCGGGTTGCCAGCCAATTCCTGCTCCTGGAACGGCGGGTTGCCGAAGTGGCCGGTGATCTCGGTGCCGCCCTTGATGATGGCCACGGCGGCATCGGGATGTGGCACGGCGACGCTGATCTTGTCGAGCCGCGCAAAGTCCTTGTCGCCCCACAGCTTGGCCGAGGCCAGTTGCAGCACGCGCGATTGCACCGACACGCCGACGGCGGGCACGGCGATGCGGTCCTTGTCCGTGAAGTCCGCGATGGTCTTCACCGCCGGGTTGTTGCTGACGAGGTAATACGGGAAGTTGCCAAGCGATGCCACGCCCTTGACGTTTTGGCGGCCCTTGGTTCGGTCCCAGATCGTCAGCAGCGGGCCGACGCCCGCGCCCGCGATGTCGATGCTGCCGGAAAGCAGCGCATCGTTCACGGCTGAGCCACCGGAGAGCTTGACCCATTCGACCTTGGCGTCGATGCCTTCCGCCTTGGCGTGCTTCTCGATCAGCTTCTGCTCCTGCGCCACGTTGAGCAGCAGGTAGACGATGCCGAACTGTTCGGCGATGCGGATCTGTCCCTCCGCGTGCGCAGCAAGGCTACCCAATAGCAGGCCGAGGCTGGCGGCCAGCGTCGCGACCCTTTTCGTGAAACGGTTCATCAAGCGAATCCATGGAGCGGAAAAAATCCAAGCGGCGAATGTAGGTGCCGGGTTCGTTATCGAGAACGAACGATTTCTTGCTTGCTTATGAGCAACTCGTCTGAGGAGACGACACGCTCATGGCTTGTCCACGACCACGGCGTCGCTGATCCGGATGGCCTTGGGAATCAGCTTCAGGTCGAAGAAGGTATCGGCGATCTTCTGCTGGTCGGCTGCGACCCGCGGCGTGATCGGCTTCACGTTGAACTCGTAGCGGCGCAGCGCAAGCTCGACCACGTCGACCGGCAGGCCCTGCAACGGTGCGATGAGTTCGGCCGCCTGCAGCAGGTTCTTCTTGAGCCAGATGCCTTGCGCGACGGAGTCCTCGAACAGCGCATCGATGACCTTCGGGTTCTTCGCGACGAAGCCGCGCTCGCCCAGGTAGAACTGGTAGTTGTTGACCACGTCGGGTGTGCCATCGGCGAGCACGCGCGCGCCGGTGGCCTTTTCTGCGGCGGCCTGGAAGGGATCCCAGATGACCCAGGCGTCGACGTTCCTGCTGTCGAAGGCGGCACGCCCATCGGCCGGCGCCAGGTACACCGGCTGGATGTCGCTCAGCTTCAGGCCGTCCTTCTCGAGTTGCTTCACCAACAGGTAGTGCACGTTGCTGCCCTTGTTGAGCGCGACCTTCTTGCCCTTGAGGTCCGCGACCGACCGGATCGGCGAGTCCTTCGTGACAAGGATCGCCTCGGCGCGCGGTGCGGCCGGGTCGTAGCCGAAGTAGACGAAGCGCGCGCCGGCGGCCTGCGCGAAGATGGGCGGTGCTTCGCCCACGTAGCCCACGTCGACGGCGCCGACGTTGAGGCCTTCGAGCAGTTGTGGCCCTGCCGGAAACTCCACCCACTTCACGCCGAAGCCGAGTGGTGCGAGCTTCTTCTCCAGCGTGCCCTGGGCCTTCTGGAGCACGAAGAGGCTCGCCGACTTCTGATAACCGATGCGAAGCTCGCCCTTGCCAGCTTGCGCATGGGCGGGGGCCGGGGCGAGCACGCCGGCCAGCAGGATGGCAGCGCAGGCGAGCAGCGCAAAGAGCGAGAGCAGCGAACGTCGGGAGGTGTCGCAGACTGAAAGCATGGGAGATCCTGGTGGCGTCGACTGAGACGGCCGCGATTGTCCGAAGCGCTGCGCGGAAGTGGAACGACCGTTAAATCAGGTGCATATAGCCAAATCAACCGACAGGCTCGCTTGGCATGGGGACCCAAGAAAAACGGGCCCGAAGACCCGTGAACGTCGTCATTCAACGACGAGGAGACACCCTGCCGCCATTCGCCTTCACCTCTTCGGTGCAGGCCTCAGGCCAAGACCCCGACGAACGGCCTCGCGGCCCCTCAATGAGGAATGGCCTTCATCTTAGGCGGGGGCAAAGCCTTTGTCGAATTCGCTAGACGCGCTTGCTTATGCGTTCTTTGCATGCCCTGCACGAACCGCATGAGCACATGCAGAAACCTTCGTGGTCAAGCGAAGGAAACGTACCTACGCTGCACGCCGACAGACTCGAAAAGGATGATCGATGAAGATTCTGGTGGTGGGCGCCGGCGCCCTGGGCGGTTACTTCGGCGGCAGGCTTCTGCAGGTGAGGCAGGACGTGACCTTCCTGGTCCGTGCGCCGCGCGCCGCACGATTGGCGACACGCGGCCTGAGCATCCACAGCCCCGCGGGCGACATCCACCTGCCGTCGCCACCGACCGTGCTCGCGCATCAGGTCAAGACGCCCTACGACCTCGTCATCGTCGGTTGCAAGGCGTACGACCTCGAAGGGACGATCGCCGCGTTCGCGCCCGCCGTCGGCCCCGGGACCGCCATCCTCCCGCTGCTCAACGGCCTCCGCCATCTGGACCGCCTGACCGAACGCTTCGGCTACGGCAGGGTACTCGGTGGCCTCGGGGTGATCTCGGCCGCGCTGGACGAGAACGGCGCGGTGCTGCACCTCAGCCGCGACCACACGCTGGCCTTCGGCGAACTCGACGGCGTTCGCAGTGCACGCGTGGACGCCATCGCTGCCGCCTTCGCATCGGCCCACTTCGACAGCCGGCCGAGCGACAGGATCCTGCAGGCCATGTGGGAGAAATGGGTGCACATCGCGACGCTGGCTGCGGCCACCAGCCTCATGCGCGCAAGCGTGGGCGACATCGTGCAGGCGGGCGCGCAGGACGTGGCCCTCGAACTGCTGAACGAATGCAGCCGCATCGCCGCGCACAACGGATTCCCTCCGAGCGCGGAAGCCGTGGGTCGCACGCGCGCGACGGTGACGGCGCCGGGCTCGACCCTGACCGCCTCGTTGCTGAAGGACATCGAACGTGGCGCCCCGATCGAGGCCGATCACATCCTCGGCGACTTCCTGCGGCGCGGGCGCTGGTCCACCGCCGACACGGTCCTGCTGCCACTGGCCTACGCACAACTGCGCAGCTATGAGGCCCGGCGCGCGCGGGATGCCGCCGACGCGCAACCGGCGCATCGGCTCGTCGCCTGAGCGCGATGGCGGCCGTCGGGCCTCAGCCGGTCCGACGCTGCCCCGCCAGCTTGCGCACCACGGCCGCCATCCGGTCGATCTCGTCGAAGGTGTTGTAGAAGGCGAGCGACGGCCGCACCGTGGTCTCCACGCCGTTGCGTCGCAGGATGGGCTGCGCGCAGTGGTGTCCCGTGCGCACCGCGATGCCCTCGTCGTTGAGCGCGTGGCCGACCTCTTCGGTGGTGTAGCCGTCCAGCACGAACGACATCACGCTGGCCTTTTCCGCCGCGGTGCCGATCAGCCGCACGCCGGGGATGGCGCCGAGTTGCTGCATGCCGTAGACCAGCAACTCGTGCTCATAGCGCGCGATGTTCTCGATGCCGACCTTGTTCACGTAGTCGATGGCCGCACCCAGCCCCACCGCGTCGGCGATGTTGCCGGTGCCCGCCTCGAACTTGCTCGGGATCGGCTGGAACACCGTCTTCTCGAAGGTGACGTCGGCAATCATGTTGCCGCCGCCCTGCCAGGGCGGCATGTCTTCCAGAACTTCGCGCTTGCCCCAGACCACGCCGATGCCGGTCGGGCCGAACACCTTGTGGCCGGAGAAGACGAAGAAGTCCGCGCCGATGTCCTGCACGTCGACCCGCATGTGCGAGACCGACTGCGCGCCGTCCACGAGCGCGACCGCGCCGGCGCGATGCGCCAGCTCGACGATCTCCTTCACCGGCACCACCGTGCCCAGCGCGTTGGAGACCTGCGTGACGGCCACGATCTTCGTGCGGTCGTTGAGCAGCTTGCGGTACTCGTCGAGCAGCACCTGGCCCGAGTCATCGACCGGGATCACGCGCAGCCTGGCGCCCTTGGCCGAAGCGAGTTGCTGCCACGGCACGATGTTGGCGTGATGCTCCAGGTGGGAGACGATGATCTCGTCGCCCTCCCCCACGTGCTGGCCGCCCCAGCTTTTGGCCACCAGGTTGATCGCCTCGGTCGTGCCGCGCACGAAGATGACTTCGTTCACATCGGGCGCGTTGATGAACTTCCGAACCCGCTCGCGTGCGCCCTCGTAGGCATCGGTCGCGCGGGCGGCGAGTTCGTGCGCTGCGCGATGGATGTTCGAGTTCTCGTGCTCGTAGAAGTACGAGATCCGGTCGATCACCGATTGCGGCTTGTGCGTGGTCGCTGCGTTGTCGAACCACACCAGCTGGCGGCCGTTGACGCGCTCCTGCAGCACGGGGAAATCTCGCCGCACGGCGTTCACGTCGAAGGGCTGGCGCTGGCCCGCGGTCGCTATCGGCACATCGTCGTGCGGGGACCGCATGGCTGGCGTGACGTAGCCGTTGGTGAGCCGCACGGAATCGACGAAGTAGTACTTGGGCTCGCTCGACGGGGAAGCGGCGAACGCGGCGTCAAGCGGCGGCGAGGCCTGCGGGCGACCGTGCAGGTCGCCACCGGCGGGCCGGACCAGCGAATAGCTCGCCAGTTCATCGTGCACGCGAAGCGTGCCGTCCGTGCCACGTCCCCCGGCCGATGGCTGCCCGTAGGTGTCATCGAGGAAGTAGAACGGCGACGCATGCGACGCGGCCTGCCCGGGGGAAGCCGCCTGCGCTTCGGGCACGCCGAGCAAGCCGCTGCCCAAGCGCGGCTCGTAGGCGGGAACGGTGCTGGTCACCAGGTCGGGCACGCCGTTGGCGGAGGTGGCGTGCGGCAGCAGGGCCGGTGCCCGGTTGCCGAGCGACAGCACCTGCGTCGGCGAGGCCGGTATCAGGTTGGTGCCAGGGACCTGCCCTTGCGGGATCGGCGTGCCCGGCACGCTCGGCCCGAAACCCGCGGGACTGACCAGCGGAGAGCCCGGGGGCGCGATGTTGGCGGGCGCCTGCACGCCCGGCGGAACGACCGGAACGTTCGCGAAGCCCGCAGGCGGCGTGCCTGGCAAGCCTCCGGCCGAATGCAGACCGGCCGGCGCAGCGACCTCGCCTGGCAGCGCAGCGAAGAGCTGCGTCGCGAGGCGAGCGAGCACCGCCGGATCGAACGGCGCCCCGGTCAGGCCGGGCTGAAAGTCGGACGTACTCACCGTGCGTCTTCTTACTTGTAGGTGTCGAGCACGGTGTAGTCGTGGTACTTGCCGACCTCGACATCGTCGAGCACCGCCAGCGCGTCGGTGGTCAGCACCGCCAGCGAGCAGTACAACGAGATCAGGTAGGAGGCGATCGCGTGGTTGTTGATGCCCATGAAGCGCACCGACAGGCCCGGGCTCTGCTCACCGGCCAGCCCCGGCTGGAACAGCCCGATCACGCCCTGGCGCTTGTCGCCCACGCGCAGCAGCAGGATCTTGCTCTTGCCATCGGCCACCGGTACCTTGTTGGACGGAATCAGCGGAATGCCGCGCCAGGTGATGAACTGCGAGCCGAACAGGCTCACGGTCGGCGGCGGCGTGCCGCGACGCGTGGCCTCGCGGCCGAAGGCGGCGATCGCCAGCGGATGGGTCAGGAAAAAGGCAGGCTCCTTCCACACCTTGGTCAGCAGTTCGTCCAGGTCATCGGGCGTCGGCGCGCCGGTCAGCGGAAAGATACGCTGCTCGTCAGTCACCTGCGCCAACAGGCCGTAGTCGGGGTTGTTGATGAGTTCGCTCTCCTGGTTCTCCTTGATCGTCTCGATCGTGAGGCGGAGTTGCTCCTTGATCTGGTCGTGCGGGCTGCTGTAGAGGTCGGAGATGCGCGTGTGCACGTCGAGGACGGTGCTGACGGCGTTCAGGTAGTACTCGCGCGGATGCTCTTCGTAGTCCACCCAGGTGCGCGGCAGCTGGTTCTCGCTTTCCTTCGCGGTGCAGACGACCTGGATCGACTCCGGATTCTTGACCTTGTTGAGGCGGTAGATGCCGGCCTCGACCGGAACCCATTGCAGCAGGTGCGTGAGCCACCGCGGGCTGATGGTCTCGAGCTGGGGAACGCTCTTGGTGGCATTGGCTAGCTGGCGTGCGGCGCTGTCGCCGAGAGCGTGCGTTCCGCCGACTGTTGCTGTCATGGGTGAAGACTCCGTGGTTCAGGAAAAGGGTTGGAGGCCAGTGTCGAAAGATTCGGGTTTTCCCTCAACGGGCTATAGCCGCCAAACTGATGAGCTGGCCGGCGCGATGCGCGTCGAGCTGTTGACTGTGCGAGAGCAAGGCCGCCACATCGAGCTGCAGCGCGATGGCAAGCTTCTCCGCGGTGACGATCGAGGCGATCACCCGCCCTCGCTCGATCTCGCCGACATAGGAGCGATCGAGTTCCGAGCGTTCCGCCAGCTGCACTTGCGACCAGCCGTTCTGCACTCTCAGCTGGCGCACCGTCACGCCGAAGCGCTCGACCAGCGCATTCACTGGACCGACACCGCGAGAGCCTCGCCGGCGGGCGCAGCGTTCAGTACGCCGGCCTGCGTCACGCTCGCGCCCGGCGGAACGTCCGAAGTGAGCCATACGTTGCCGCCGATGACCGCGCCGCGGCCGATCGTGACGCGCCCCAGGATCGTGGCGCCCGCGTAGATGACGACTTCGTCCTCCACCACCGGATGGCGCGGCAGGCCCTTCTGGAGAATCCCGTGCGCATCGGCCGGAAAGCGCTTGGCGCCGAGCGTCACCGCCTGGTAGACCCGCACGCGCTGCCCGATCACGACGCCCGTGCCATGGTCGATGAAGAAGCCGCTGCCGATCCGCGCGCCGGGGTGGACGTCGATGCCGGTCTGGCCATGGGCCAGTTCCGCCACGATGCGCGCGAGCAGCGGCAGGTGCAGCCCGTAGAGCTGATGCGCAAGGCGGTGGTAGATCATGGCCAGCACACCGGGATAGCAGAGCAGCACCTCGTCGACGCTGTGCGCGGCGGGGTCGCCGTGGTAGGCCGCGATGACGTCGCTGTCGAGCAGGCGGCGAATGCCCGGCAAGGCCGCGCCGAACGCGTGCACCGCGTCGCGCGCCTGCGCATCGACCTCCGCCGCGGGGCGTGGCGCATGACGCGCGACGTAGTGAAGTTCCAGTCGCGCCTGTTCATACAGCGCATGCAACGCGGCATCCAGCGTGTGCGCGACGTAGAAATCCTCGCCGTCGTGGCGCAGGTCGGACGGCCCCAGCCGCATCGGAAAGAGCGCGCCCTTGAGTTGCTCGATCACACCGGAAAGCGCGTCGCGCGATGGGAACTCGCGGCCGGCCGCTTCGCGCGGACGCTTCTGCGCGTCACGCCATTCGTTGCGGACGCCGTGCAGCGCGTCGACCAACTTGTCGACCTCGAATCCAGACATGCTCATTCCTCCTCGTTGTGGGTACGCCCGGTTGCGCGCTCTTGGCGGCGCGCGTCCCTCGCTCAGTCCTGGACCCAGGGCAGCCGGTGGAATCTCCAGCCGTCCGCCACGCCGCGATGCTGGTTGGCGTCGATCTCGCCCTCGAAACCCTCCAGCACATTGAAGACATGGCTGAACCCGGCTTTCGTTGCGGCCTCCGCCGCGAGTGCCGAGCGCTTGCCGCTGCGGCACAGCAGGAGCACCACGGCGTCCTTGCCGCCATCCTTGGCGAGCTTGGCTTCGAGTTCGCGCACGAAGCGCGGGTTGCGGGTGAGCGCGGTGCCGGTGGCCCACGGCACGTGCAGGCTCTCGGGCACCTGCCCCACGAATTTGCGTTCCTCGCCCGAGCGTACGTCGACCAGCACGGCCTCGCCCCGCTGGACGAGTTGCCATGCGACCGTCGGCGCGACGCCGCCGGCATAGGGAAGGTTCTGTTGTTCCGCTGCGGCCTGGGCTTGCTCCAGTGCGGCCGGCAGCGCGAGGGTGTCGACGTCCGATGACATGAATGGCTCCGTTGTGAAGAATTGCGGGTCGCGCGTGATGGCGATAGACCACTCTAGGAGGAACCGCATCCAACACAAACGACTGAAAAATCAGTTCCTAACAACCGATTCATCTATGTCCGGACATCGGGATGAGAGCCTTCGCCCGGCCAGAACACCAGCGCGCGCAGTTCGATGCTGCGGCGCGCCGGCGCATCGGGGCCCGTGTCCGGATGAACGAACGCGGTGTGCGCCGTCAGGCGCGCAGTACCGTCCTCGCGCGAGTCGTAGATCTTCATCAGAAGCGGTTCGTCGCTGCGCAGCCGCGGGAACCAGTACCAGCGGTGCTCCGGGTTGTACAGAAACGAATAGGTCTCGCCGACCTTGTCGGGGTAGACGAGGTCACTGGGCACCAGATCCCCTGGCGCGATGGAGCGCGCATCGCACAGTGCCAGCGGCAACTGCTCCACGGTCGCCAGCGGCCGCCACAGGTTGATGATGGCGAAGCGGTGCTTGAGCCGTTCAGCCGCTTCGTCGGGAGGCAGATGGTCGCGCACGCGGCGCGGTCCCGAGACGAAGGTCTGGTCGTTATGCACCCTGCGCACGGGTTCGCGCAGCGTCTTCGTCGTGCGCGAGCCTTTCGCGCTGTCGCGCAGGGTGTGGTCGAACACCACGACCTTCTCGGCACCGGTTGCCTTGCGCAGCAGTTCGGCCGATTCGGCGTAGTACAGCGTGCGGATGGCCGCATCTTCGCTGAAGTCGGTCAAGGCGCTGCGGTGCGCGAGTTGAGAAAATCCGCTGCGGTCGAGCGAGAGCTCGCCCAGTGCGGCCAGCGAGCGGCCGTCGTGGATCGTGACCCATTCCGGAGCCAGCTCGCCGGTGCTCCAGGGCGTTCCGGCGGGCGGCTCGAAGGTGTAGCTGACCGGCCGGACGTCGCCCGGCGCCAGGTAGTTGAGTTCGGCCCGCACGGCAGAGACGTTCGCGACGCCCGGCCAGGCATTCAGTACGGCACTCATGGGAATCTCCTCAGAAAGGTTCCTTGAACGGTCGCAGGTCGATTTCCTGCGTCCAGGCGCTGCGATGCTGCAGATGCAATTGCCAGTAGCTCTCGGCGATCGCGTCCAGGTTGAGCAGGCCGTCGTCGCCGGCCTGCGCCACACGCTGCGGGGCATTGCTGCGCAGCCTCTCGCCATCGATGCCGCCGTCGATGACCACGTGGGCGACGTGAATGCCCTGCGGCCCGAATTCCCGTGCCAGGCTCTGGCTGAGCGAACGCAGCCCCGCCTTGGCCGACGCGAAAGCGGCGAATGGGGGCTTGCCGCGCAGGGCGGCGGTGGCGCCGGTGATCAGGAGACTGCCGCGTCCGTTCGGCGCCCGGGGGTCCAGCCCATTGGCCAGCAGCAACTGCAGCGCCTCGCGCCCGAAGATGAAGCCGCCCAGCGTGCTGGTGCGCCACGCCTGCGTGAACTGGTCGACCGTGAGCTCCAGCGTCGGCGCGCGCACCGCGCTCGCGGCATTGAAGGCGGCGACGGACAGGGCGCCGAGTGCCTGCACGCGCTGTGCGATGCCGTGGATCTCCGCTTCGCTCCCTACATCGCCGGAGAAGGCGTGCGCCCGCCCGCCCGCCGCCTCGATCTCGCCGGCGACCGCCTGCAGTTGCTGCCCGGTGCGTCCGGTCAGGGCGACGGTGAAGCCGCCGCGGGCGAAGCGCCGCGCCAGCGCAGCGCCGAGCCCGGCGCTGGCGCCGACACCGGCGATCCATGCCACTCGCGCGCGTTCTGCCTGGAATGTGCTGCTCATGCTTTCGTCCTCTCGCCAGGTGCGATGCGGGTCAGGCTGTGCGGTACGTAGCGGTCGGCCTGGATGTCTGGCGTGATGCCGTGGGTGAAGACCTCGTCGGTGATCGGCAGGAACTCGCGGTCCCACTCGATCCACTGCCGCTTGAGCCGTGCAAACACCTCGGGTTCGCGTTCCCGCAGATTGGCGCGCTCGCGCTCGTCGACCACGACATCGAACAGGAACTCGTTGTCGTTGATCTTCAGGTACTTCCAGTCACCGTCTCGCACGGCGCGCTGGGCCTGCGCCTTGTAGCGCCAGTACAGCGTGCGCGGATGCACGGCGGTGATCCCTTCAAGGACCGGCAGGATGTTCTCGCCGTCGCTCGGGTAGTCCCGGTCAGGGGCAACGCCGGCCGCAGCCAGCAGCGTGGGCAGCCAGTCGAAGCTCATCGTCACCTGATCCTGGACCTGCGGCTTGATGCGCGCTGGCCAGCGCAGCAGCGTCGGCACGCGCAGGCCGCCCTCGAGCAGCTCTGTCTTCTGGCCGACAAAGGGCCAGGTCTGGGAGAAACGCTCACCGCCGTTGTCGCTCGTGAAGACCACGATGGTGTTGCCGGCCTGCCCCGTGTCGTCCAGCGCGGCGAGCACCTGGCCGACGGCGGCATCGAGCGCCCGGACGATCTCGCCGTACTTCCGCAGGTTGCCGCCGTCGTAGTGAAAGAGATCCCGCAGTTCATGCGCGATCGCTTCGTCGCCCGGTCCTTCCCTTCCCAGGGCCAATGCGGTGCCGTGAAGTGCAGCGACAGGAAGAAGGGACGCCCAGCGACATCACGCTGGTCGCGCAGGTAGGCCACGGCCTCGTCGGCCAGGATCTGCGTGTAGTAGCCAGTTCGTTCCACCGGCTCCTCGCCTTCCCACAGGTCGCGCGGCACGTGCTCGCCAACGCCGGACTTGTGCGTGAAATAGTCGACCACGCCGTTCAGGTTGCCGAAGAAGCGGTCGTAGCCGCTCTTCAACGGTCCGTATTCCGGTGGGCGGCCGAGATGCCACTTGCCGATGAGCGCCGTGTCGTAGCCGGCCGCCTTGAGCAGCGAGGGCAAGGTCGGATGTTCGGGCGGCAGGCCCAGCCCCTTGCCGACGCTGGCGATCGGCTCCTCCAGCCCGCCGCGAAGACGGTACTGGTAGCGACCGGTGATCAGCGCAAAGCGCGTGGCCGAGCAGACGGCCGAATTGGCGTAGGCCTGCGTGAAGCGCACGCCCTGCCCTGCGAGGCGGTCCAGCTGCGGGGTGGCGAAGCCGGCCTGGCCATAGACGCCGAGATCGGCCCAGCCGAGATCGTCGGCCAGGATGAAGACGATGTTGGGCTTGCTGGCGCTCATCGTGCTGCCACCAGCCCGGCGGCGTTGGTGGGTGCCCAGAAGCCCTCCAGCCTCAACTCCTTCAGTGCACGGTTCAGGAAGCTGGGATCGGCCCATGCCTGCGGGTCGTAGGTCTGGCGAATGATGCCGACCTTCTTCGCGCCATCGATCACGTCCGCATAGTGCGACACGAAGCCGTTGTCGAGCAGCGGCGAGTAGCGTTCCTTGATCGTCGTGCCCTCGAAGTCGCTCGCGAACAATGCCACCGGCAGGCCGCTGATGTCGTGGAAGCGCGTGAACAGCGCCGCGCGCTGGCTCTCGTCGAGCGAAGCGGCATGCGCCTGCTGCACGAGCACCTTGACGAGCCGCGTCAGCGCTTCCGGGTACTTCGTGGCGAACTCGTCGGTGGCGATCGTGCCCGAATTGATGCCGTAGATCGGCCCCTTGCCGCGCGTGCTGACGGGAATATCAGCCGTGCCGGCGAGCTTGAGCAGTTGCAGGTCGGCACCGCCGAAGGTGGCGTCGATGTCCTTGCTGACCAACGCCGCCTTGGAGGTCGGCCAGTCGAGGTTGGTAAAGCGAACGTCCTTTTCCGTCAGGCCCTGGTCTTCGAGCAGGCGATTGAAGGACAACTGGTAGGCGGTGCCGCGCAGCACAGCGACGCGCTTGCCCTTCAGATCCTTGAAGCTCTGGATGTTGGAGCCCAGCGCCGCCGCCAGGTAGCTGTTGCTGCCGCGGCCTCCCGCATGGACAAGTCGCGTCTTGAGCCCGCTCGCGCGCCCGATCACGCCGGCCAGGTCGCCCAGGAACACCACGTCCAGCTGCCCGGTGGCCAGCGCCTCGTTGATGGCGGGCCCCGCGCCCTTGAAGAACTTCCATTCGACCTTGACGCCATCCTTCTCGAACTCGGCCTCGATCGCCTTGCTTGCATAGGCGAGCGACACCGGCCCGGCGCCGGCAAAGGACTTGCCCGCGCTGCCCTGCTCGGGCGCAGCGAGGCGGATCACCTTGGGCAGTTCGGCCGCCGGCGCGGTGCCCGACGCAAGCAGCCCGGCGAACGCAACGGCTGCGGCCACGAATGAACGGCGGCCGAGGGAATCTCTAGAAGAAATCATGCAAAGCTCTCGTGTGGAATGGGTTGATTGAATTCCGCCAGGACGACGCCCTTGACTTCGGCGAACACCTGCGATGAACGGTTGCGGGGATGCGGCAAGGGCACCGGCACGATGCGCTGGATGCGGCCGGGGCGCGGCGCCATCACCACCACCTTGTCGCCGAGAAACACGGCCTCCTCGACGTCATGCGTCACCAGGATCGTCGTGATGCCCTCAGCCTCCCAGATACGCTGCAGCTCTTGCTGCAGATGGGCCCGCGTGATAGCGTCGAGTGCGCCGAAGGGCTCGTCGAGAAGCAGGATTTCGGGCCGGTTCACCAGCGCGCGGGCGATCGCCACCCGTTGCGCCATCCCGCCCGACAGTTGATGCGGCCAGGCTTTCTCGAAGCCATTCAGGCCGACCAGCGCGATGTGGTCGCGCACGGCGAAACGCTTCTGTCCTTCGGTCATCGGCGCGTTGAGCAGGCCGAGCGCGATGTTGTCCTCCACCGTCAGCCAGGGAAAGAGGCGGTGCTCCTGGAACACGATGCCCCGGTCCAGGCTGGTGCCGACGATGCGCTGGCCGTCGAGCAGCACTTCGCCCTCGTAGTCGTACTCCAGACCGACCACCAGCCGCAGCAGCGTCGACTTGCCGCAGCCGCTCGTGCCGACGATGCTGACGAACTCGCCCGGCTCGATGCGCAGCGAGATGTCGCTCAGCACCTCGAGCGGCTCGCCCTCAACTTCGTAATGCTTGCTCAGACGTCGGATGTCGAGCGTGCCAGCGTTGTTCGCCATGATGAAGATAGTCCCTGGGTTGCGATTCAGAACTGCGCGACCGAACGGCCACGCCATGCGAGGAGACGACGCTCGACTTGTGTCGCGACCCAGTTCAGCGTGAACCCGACCAGCCCCACCACGATCACGCCGAAGATCACCAGATCCATCTCGAAGCGCTCGCGCCCGTCGATCATGGTGTTGCCGATGCCCTGCCCCGCCACGAGCAGATACTCGGCGCCGAGCGTGGCGAGCCACGCGTAGATAAGCGCCAGGTGGATACCCGCGAAGATCGAAGGCGACGCGCTCGGCAGCACCACGCGCGACAGCATCTGGCGCCGGCTGAAACGCAGCACGCGCGCCACTTCGATGAACGCGCGCGGGACACTCCGGATGCCCTCGAAGGTGTTGAGCACCACCGGGAAGAAGGCCGCGAGCGACAGGAAGGCCACCTTGGCCGTGTCGCCCAGGCCGAACCACACCGAGATCAGCGGGATCCAGGCAAACAGCGAGATCTGCTTGAGCGTGTGGAAGCTGGGGCCCACCGCGCGCTCGAACAGCCGCGAGAAGCCGAGTGCCGCGCCGAATACCAGCCCCGCGCCGGCACCGATGGTGAAGCCGGCCAGGTTGCGCCACAGACTCGACCCGAGCGCCGTCCAGAGTTCGCCGCTGGCCGCGTAGCGCACGCCGCGCTGCCACACGGCCGCGGGTGACACCAGCAGCGCGGAAGTGCTCCAGCCGAAGTGAAAGGCGGCCCACCACAGCAACAGCAGCCCAGCGGGTACGACCCAGCCGCGCACGGCACGCGGGACGGGATGGCGCATGCCGGCGCGACGGCCGGTGATTGGCAACGAAGAGATGTCGCTCATGATGAAGTCAAAGGCACGGCGCTCAGAATCCCACCCTGCGCCAGCGCGTCAGACGCGCTTCGATCAGCGCGAGGATCCGGTCCAGCGCGAAACCCACGGCCCCCACCACGACCACCGCGGCCAGTACGACATCGAGCTGGAAGAGTTGCCGGCCGTAGACGATGAGAAAGCCGATGCCCTCGCTCGACGCCAGCAGTTCGACCACCACCAACGCCAGCCACGCGTGGGTGAAGCCGTAGCGCACGCCGTTCCAGATCGGCGCGAAAGCCGACGGAAACACGACCTTGGTCAGCAGTTGCCAGCGGGTGAAGCGCAGCACCCGGGCCACTTCGATGTAGTGCGTCGGCACCGCCTCGATGCCCTTGTAGGTGTTGAGCGCCACCGGCACCAGCGCAGCCTTGGCGATCAGGATGATCTTGAGGGCCTCGTCGATGCCGACGAGCAGCATCAGCAGCGGCAGCCAGCCCAGCACCGGAATCTGGCTGAAGGCCTTGAAAAGCGGATAGACATAGTCCTTGAAGGTCGGCCACAACCCCATCGCGACGCCGAGCGCGCCGCCGGCGAACAGGCCAAGCGCAAAGCCGGCGAACACCCGGATGAGGCTGACTTGCAGATGTCCCCAGATTTCCCCGGTACGGAACAGGTCGACCAGCGTCGTCCAGACGGCCGCAGGGGACGGCAGCACCTGCGGCGCGATCCACTCGAAGCGAGCGCCGAGGTACCAGAGCAGCAGCACGGCCAATGGAAAGGGCCAGCCCGCCAGACGCGGCAGCACGCGCTGCCACCCGTTGCGCCAGGACCAGGCGGCCGGACGCCGCGATGTGTGTTCAGCGGCCAGGACAAAGGGCAGATCGGCGGACGGGGTCGACATGAGGACGCGGATCAGGGCCTCGACTCACCACGAATGCGCAAGGGCCGGCCGGCCGTATGCCACCGCTGCGGCCCGGAGCCGCCGCATGATCCGGGTCGGCACATGACCGTGTGGCGCTCGACGGGCGACCTCGCGCTGCGAGGCTGGCGCGATCTTCCAGACCGAAACTGTTTGCGCGATCACGCGAAGGGCATGCTCGCGGGGCGTCAACTCAGCGGGGACAGGCAGCATGAGGGAATCCTGGATCTTCGAAAAGAAGTAAGCGCGATTGTCAGAACGGGCGGCGGGGACTGGAACGACCGTTAAGTCAGTTGCATATAGCCAATACAACCGACTTTGCCGAGGGTCAGGCCGGTGCACGGGGACGACCCGGCGAATTCTGCGGACGCCCGGCCTCCCTGCAAACGAAGGAATACGAGTTTGCAGATGCGTTTCCCGCTGAATCCGCAGGAGACGCATGGCTTGGAACGCCGGGGAATAAGCATCGAAGCATTGGGTCTTTGGCAGAGTCGCCGACGATCGCTTACAACGGCGGTCTATGCCCTCCAACCGCCAACTCAAGCTCGGCGCCTTCATGCGCCCGGTCAGCATTCACACCGGTGCCTGGCGCTACCCCGGCGCCTTTGCCGATGCGAACTTCAACTTCGCGTATCTCAAGCGCTTTGCGCAGACGCTGGAACGCGCCCGCTTCGACGCTTTCTTCATGGCCGACCATCTCGCGGTGCTCAACATGCCCATGGAGGCACTCAAGCGCAGCCATACGGTCAGCTCCTTCGAGCCCTTCACGCTGCTGTCGGCGCTGAGCCAGCACACCGGGCACATCGGCCTGGTCGCGACCGCCTCGACCACCTTCGACGAGCCGTTCCACATCGCACGCCGCTTCGCGTCGCTGGATCACCTGAGCAACGGCCGCGCCGGCTGGAACATCGTCACCACCTCGAATCCCGACGCCGCGCTCAACTTCGGACGCGAGGACCACATGCCGCACGACGAACGCTACGCGCGGGCGCGAGAGTTCTACGACGTGGTGACGGGCCTGTGGGACAGTTGGGCCGACGACGCCTTCGTCCGCGATCCGGCCTTTTCTTCGACCCTGCGCGGCTCCACACGCTGGACCACAAGGGCAAGTACCTGTCGGTCCGCGGGCCGCTGCACATCGCACGGCCGGTGCAGGGCTGGCCGGTCATCGTCCAGGCCGGTGCCTCGGAGCCCGGCCGGCAACTGGCCGCCGAGACGGCCGAAGTGATCTTCGCCGCCCCCGGCACGCTGCGGGAAGGCCAGCGCTTCTACGCCGACGTCAAGGGCCGGCTCGCCGCCCTGGGCCGCGAGCGCGATCACCTGAAGATCCTGCCCGCCGCCTTCGTCGTGGTGGGCGACACGCTGGCCGAAGCACGCGCCATTCGCGCCCGGCTCGACAGCCTGGTGCACTACGACAGCGCGATCGCGTCGCTCTCGATCGCGCTCGGTCATGACGCCTCGAAGTTCGATCCCGACGCGCCGCTGCCCGCGGTGCCGCAGACCAATGCGAGCCAGAGCAGCCGCGCGCGCGTGATCGACCTGGCCGAGCGCGAAGGCTTTACCGTGCGGCAACTCGCGCAGCGCCTGGGCGGCTACGGCGGACTGGCCTTCGTCGGCACCGCGGAGAGCATCGCCGACGAGATGCAGGAATGGCTGGAGACCGAAGGCAGCGACGGCTTCAACATCATGTTCCCGTGGCTTCCGGGCGGGCTCGACGCGTTCGCGGATCGGGTCGTGCCCGAGCTTCAGCGGCGCGGCCTCTTCCGCCGTGAATACGAGGGTCGCACGCTGCGCGAGAACCTGGGCCTGCCCCGCCCCGCCAACCAATTCCTTCCGGCGCGCCAGTGACCGGGCGCGCCGTCCGCTCTCACCTGTTCGGCTGCGGCGTCAGGCGAAGGTAGGGACGGATGGCCTTGAAGCCCTTCGGGAAACGCTCGGCGATCTCGGCCGGATCCTGCAGGCTCGGGATGATCACGACGTCATCGCCATCCTTCCAGTTCACGGGCGTTGCGACCTTGTGGCTGTCGGTAAGCTGCAGCGAGTCGATCACGCGGAGGATCTCGTCGAAGTTGCGGCCGGTGCTCGCCGGATAGGTGATCGTGGTGCGGATCACCTTCTTCGGATCGATGATGAAGACGCTGCGCACCGTAGCCGTGGTGGAGGCGTTCGGATGGATCAGGTCATAGAGGTCCGCCACCTTGCGGTCGGCGTCCGCCAGGATCGGGAAGTTTACCGTGGTGTTCTGCGTGTCGTTGATGTCCCCGATCCATTCCCTGTGCTTGTCGACCGGATCGACGCTGATCGCGATCGGCTTGACGCCGCGCCTGGCGAACTCGCCTGACAGCGCGGCCGTCTTGCCCAGTTCAGTGGTGCAGACGGGCGTGAAGTCGGCGGGGTGCGAGAAGAACACCACCCACGAATCGCCCGCCCACTGGTAGAAGTCGATCGGGCCTTCGCTCGAATCCTGGGTGAAATTGGGCGCGATGTCGCCGAGTCGCAAGGTCGTCATGAAGGCTCCGCAAAGATGATGAACGAAGCGATTGTGTGAAGCGGCACGCGCAGCCCCAACGAATGTCTTCTTCTTTCGGTATCGGGATTGCGCATATGCCGCTTCAGGAACGGGGCGCGCTCCTTGTTGCCGGCTCCCCGAGAGAGAGCATGAGGCGATTCGCCCAATTGAAGAATGCGGCCCCATGAATGACGTCCGAGATCGCGAGGTCGTCGAGGCCTGCCGCGCGCAGCCGCGCCACGTGCGCCGGGCCGAAGGCGACCGGGGTCGACGACAGGGCCACCGACGCCTCGACGATCGCGTCCCAGCGTTCGTCGATGCCGGCGCCCACGCCTTCGTCCAGCAAGCGCTGCACGTCGTCGGTCCGGTGGGAGAAGTGCGACGCGAAGCGCGCATGCACCGATGCGCAATAGATGCACCCGTTGTAGCGCGAGGTCGCGGCGGCCGCGAGTTCGCGTTCCGCGCGCGGCAGGCCCGCTTCCGGGTTGTAGAAGATGTCCTTGTCGGTGCGCGTTCGGGCGCCGAGGATGTCCGGGTCGCGCGCCAGCAGCATGAAGTACGGCGACTTCGCGCGTGATGCATCCACCAGTCCCTCCCGCTGACGGTCGGTCAGTTCGTCTTCGCGCAATGGCGGCAGCCACGGAAGCCAGTCAAGCTCGTCCTGCGTGAACGCGTTGGGCGGGATGTTGCCCGGGTGTTGCAATGTCGTGAGCGTCATGATGCCAACGGCTCCCGCTTCGAACCCGCGGCGGCCGGGTGTTCCGCCAGCACCTGAAGGCCAGCCACCACACGCACCTGGAACGCGAGGAACGCGACCAGTTGCGACAGGGTCACGATGTCGGTCGGAGACCACCCGGCATCGAGAAGGGCCTGCAGGTCCTGCGCACCGGCATCCCTCGGATAGAACACGAGAAGGTGCGCATGCGCCAATGCAGCCGAGAGACGCGCGCCGAGGATGGCCCTGCCCGCATCGCTCGCGCGCCAGGTCGGCCCCGGCGCGTCTTCCGCGCTCAGCGGGCCCGCCGGGAAGCGGCCGTACGGCCCGGTCGCAGCGCCCGCGGCAGCCTCGATGTCGAGTGCGTTGATCAAGCGCTGCGAGGCGCCCTGCCGGGCGAGACCTCCCGCATAGAAGCGGCTGGCCTGCGCCTGCCTTTGCACGGCCGTCACGAAGGTGGCGACCGCGAAGCGCTGCTCCAGGGTGAACTCGCCCGTTGCAGGCAGTTCGGGCTCGAACAACGCCAGCCAGCTTTGCTGGCTGTGGATGCGCGCCTGCGCACGCCCCGCGCGTATCGCGTCGAGAGGATGGCCCGGCGCGATGCCGGACAGTTGGTCGATCACGTCGGATGTCGATGCGTTGGTCATGCGGCAAGTGCTTGGGTGGGTGGGTGGGCAGCGGCGGACGGCTCGGCGCGCGACCAGCCAAGGGCGGGCGCGACCCGGGTCGCGATGAGCTCGATGGAGCGAAGAATGAGCGGGTGCGGCGGGTCGACCGAATGGACCTGGAACACCATGTCGGTCACACGGTCGAGCACGCGGTCGGCGCTCAGCGAGGCGATGACATCGTCGACGGTGCCGACGTGAACGTCGTGGCCGGCGATCAGCTCCTGCAGTGAAGCGTCCGCGCCGGGACGGCTCGGATCGCCGAAGCGCGCGACGCTGCGGCGAAGGCCCCGCTCGGCCAGCCGAAGCGCCTCGGCACGGTCGTCAGCGACGAACACCGACCGCGACCCCATGATGCGCGGCGGGCGCCCCGCGGGCAGCCGCGCGAGATACGCGTCGATGATCGGACCTTGGAGTTCGGCCAGCGAGGCACGAGGGGCGCTGTCGGGGCGAGGCTGCGTGCGCGAGAGCATCAGCCCGTCACCGGCCTCCCCTGCCCGAATGCCGCCACCCTCGGAAAAGGTCGCCTGCCAGACCCGGTCGAGCAGTTGCGGGGACGAGGGATAGAGATGGTCGCCACCGGGCAACGGGCGCCCGGCCCATGCGTCGCGCACGAGGGCCAGGTGACGCGCGAAGACTTCCGCACGCGCTTCACTCGAAAGTCCGAACGCAGTGAAGGACGAAGGCGTTCCGCCGGTACCGACGCCGAATTCGAGTCGGCCGCCCGACAGCAGGTCGAACACGACGGCATCCTCGGCCACACGCACCGCGTTTTCCAGCGGAAGCGTCACGACGCCCGTGCCCAGGCGAATCCGACGTGTGCGCGCCGCCACATGGGCCAGGAAGACGAAAGGCGACGGCAGCCCACCCTCGGCCTCGTGGAAGTGATGCTGCGCCACCCAGGCGGAATCGAAACCGAAGGCCTCGGCATGCGCGATCTGCTCGGCCACCAGCCGATAGCGTTCGGCGGCCGGCGCGTCGTCGAGAAGCCGGCTAAAGAAGCCGAGGCGCTTTTTCGTCGGCGCCGCCACGGTGACGGGTGAAGGCAAAGACACGATGGAAGATCTCCTGGACTGCGGATCGGCTGATCAAAGGAAGGCAGGACGGGCCGAAGCCGCGTGCCTGCGTGGCGATTCGCCGTGTCCGTCGAACTCGATGCTCGCGCCGTGCGTGCGCGCAAGATCCGGCGAAAGAGGCGCATCGGCCAGCGAAGTCCGAAGCACGACCGCGAAGGGCCCTTCGCCGTGCAGCGCCAGCCGTGCGCCGATCGGGTCGGCGCTGTCGCCCTCCACGTCGACACTTTGCCGTGCTTCGCGCGTCGAGGACAGCACCAGCGTGCTGTCGCCGAGTTCGATCAGCGCCAGTCGTGAGCGTCCGCCGGGCAATGCGACTGCGCCACCGACGCGCGCGGAACCGGCAGTCTCCGAATCACCGAGGAGTGCCCTGTAGCGCGCCAGCGTGGCATCGAGATCGCGCACCGCGATCGCCAGGCTGGCCACGCCCGTCGCGCCGTTGGGATGCACGCGGGCATCGCCTTCCGGCACGCGGAGGCTGCGCGGCGTGATGTCGCCGCACAGAAAGGGAAGATCCGGCGATGGCGGCCGCGCCGTCTGCCAGCGAAGGCGTTCGCCATCGGGCCGCACGCGTCCGCCGTCGAGCGGGCCGTCCAATACGAGGCCGCGAGGGGCGGCTGCCTTCACGGTCTCGGCCGTGTCCGGCGGCAGCAGGGCGAAGTCCACGATGCCTTCGCCGTGGCGCTGAAGGACTTGCCACCAGCGTTCCCCGGGTGCCGGTGCCTTCCATGCGATTAGCTCGAAGTAGCTGCTGTCGGCAAAGACCACCAGCGCGTTGTGCGTCGTCCGCCCCGGATGGTCGCCGCCGCGCTGCACGTTGAATCCGAGTGCCGTGTAGTCGTCAATGCTCGCTTCGAGGTCGTTGACGGCGATGACGATGTGGTCGAGTTGTAGTGTCATGAGACGGGTCTTTCAGGAGGCAGTGCGGGCGGCGTCGCCGCCCCCGAGGTAGGCGTCGCGGATGCGCGTGTCGGCCGGCAGTTCCCTGGCGGAGCCCTGCAGCACGATGCGCCCGGTCTGCAGCACATAGCCGTAGTGCGCGATCTGCAGCGCCAGGCTCGCGTTCTGCTCGACTATGAAGACCGAGACGCCCTGCCCGTTGATGCGGGCGATGAGTTCCAGCACCTTGTCCACGTACAGCGGCGACAGGCCCATCGTCGGCTCGTCCATGCAGAGCAGCTTGGGCCGGCCCATGAGCGCACGCGCCATCGCCACCATCTGCTGCTCGCCGCCAGACAGGGTGCCGGCCTGGAAATCGATGCGCTCGGCCACGCGCGGGAAGAGATCGAGCAAGCGGGCCAGGTCTTCGGCCACGGCCTTGCGGTCGTTGCGAGCGTAGGCGCCCATGAGCAGGTTCTCGCGCACGGTCATCGACGGGAACAGGCGGCGCGCCTCCGGCACCGAACCGATGCCGCGCCGGATCACCTGCGGCGTACCAAGGCCGAGGATCGATTGCCCGTCGAAACAGAGCTGGCCCGAGCGTGGCTTGAGCAGCCCCAGCACGACTTTCATCGTGGTCGATTTGCCGCTGGCATTGCCGCCGAGCAGGCTCACGATCTGGCCGGGGCGCACTTCGAGGTCGAGGTCGAAGTGCGCCTGCACCGGGCCGTAGAAACTGTTGATCTGCCGGAGTTCGAGCAGGGCGTGCCTGCCGCCCTCGCCCCGTGGCCGGGCGGACGGCAGGAAAGCGCCCTCGTCCCGGCTTCCGCCCCAGCCGGAAGTCGGCGCAAGACCCGTGCGGGCCACTGTCGAGCCGAGCACGCTCATCCTGCCACCGCCTCTGGCAGCGCACTTCCGACGTGACGATGACCCAGATAGGCCTCGATCACCCGGGCATCGTTGCGCACCGCGTCCGGGAGGCCTTCCGCAATCTTGCTGCCGTCATCGAGCACCACGACGCGATCCGAAAGCTGCATCGCGAGGTCGAGCTTGTGCTCGATCAACAGGATGGTCTGGCCGCGCGCCTTGAGCGTGCGGATGATCTCGAGCATCTCGACCGTCTCGCTTTCATTCATGCCGGCGGTGGGTTCGTCCAGCAGAAGCAGGCGCGGCTTCGACGCGAGCGCACGGGCGATCTCCACGCGGCGCCGGTTCGCGTATGACAGGCTGTACGCTGGATGGTCGATGCGCGGCGCGAGCCGCTCGCCGAACAGCGCGATGATCGCGAGCGCTTCTTCGCGCAGCGCTTTCTCCTCCCGCGTGACGGAGGGCGGCTGCACCAGCGCCAGTGCCAGCTCGGCCAGCGCCGCGACGCCCGGCACGCCCCCCATGCGCGGCTTCACCGCGCGCAGCCGCGTGTGCGCGCCGACCAGTACGTTGTCGAGCACCGTGAGGTTGGCGAACACGCGCCCGTGCTGAAAGGTCCGCGCGAGACCGCGCTCCGCAAGACGCGTCGCCGGCCAGCCGGTGATGTCTTCACCGTCGAAATGCACCTTGCCTCCGTCCGGGTGGTCGAGGCCGGTCACGAGGTTGAACAGCGTCGTCTTGCCCGCGCCATTGGGGCCGATCACGCTGACGAGTTCGCCCTCGCCCACCCACAGGTCGACCGCGTTGACCGCGGTGAGACCTCCGAAGCGTCGCGTCAATCCGGCGATCTCAAGCAGCGAGGGCATCCGCTTCCTTCCGGCCGGCATTCGCCGCCTCGGCCTTCGAATTGACCAGCTTGACCTCGGCACGGATCGACTGCGGATTGCGCAGCAGGTTGAGGATCGGGCAGTTGCGCTCAACGGCCTCGAACAGCGCGTCGATGTCTTGGCGGCTCGCCGGTGAATCGATGTGCACCGTGTAGCCGATCTCGTGCGGCCAGATCGGCGTCTGCTCGTAGCCCGGCTTGCCGCCGCGCGGGTCGATGATGCCGGTCACTTCGACTTCGAGGCTTTCCAGCGGAACCCGCCGCTCGGCCGCCTGGATCAGGAAGATGTGCGTGACGCAGGTGCCGAGCACGCCGAGCTGCAGTTCCGGCGAACTGGGACCCAGGTTGTAGCCCGCGAAATCGGGCGGGCTGTCGCTGATGATCTGGTGATCGCGAACGCGCAGCCGGCGCACGCCGCTGCGGCCTTCGGCGCGCACGTGGGCCTTGAGCTGGAGCGGTTGGGCGCTGCCGGCCTCGATGGCGGCATTGCGCGCGAGCACGGCAGCGCGCTTCTCGGCAAGGTAGTCGTTGAGTTGGCTCATGGTGCGTATCCTGTGTGATGGATTCAGACGGTGCCCAGCAATCCCTGCGGGCGGAAGCGGATGAGGAGCAGCAGTGCGATGCCGTAGATCAGCATGCGGTACTCGGCCGTGATGCGGAACAGCTCGGGCAGGCTCACCAGTGCCACGGCACCGAGCAAGGCGCCGCTGATGTTGCCGAGGCCGCCCAGGATCACCATCGTCAACGCGAGGATGGAGATCTGCGAGGTGAAGGTCTCGTGATTGATGTACGAGTAGAGATGCGCCGTGAAGGCGCCGCTCACGCCGGCCGCGAAGCCGCCGAAGCCGAAGGCCAGCGCCTTGTAGCGGTCGGGACTCACGCCGTAGGCGCGCGCGGCCACCTCGTCCTCGCGCACGGCGCGGAATGTGCGCCCCAGATGCGAACGCAGCAGACGCCACTGCAACAGCGCGAGCAGTACCATCGCGCCAAGCGCGGCCCAGTAGAAGGCGCTGTTCGAGGAGGCGTCCCGCCCGAACAGCGAGAGCGGCGGTATGCCCGAGACGCCGATGGGGCCTCGCGTCAGGCTTTCCCAGTTCAGGATGGTGAGCGCCACGATCTCGCCGATGCCCAGCGTCGCGATCGACACATAGTGCCCGCGCAGACGGAATGCCGGAAAGATCAGCGCGGTGCCGATCGCTGCGGTCATGAGCCCCGCAAGAACGATGCTGGTTCCCACTGGAAGGTGCAGATCGAGCACGAGCAGCGACGACGCGTATGCGCCGATCGCGAGCAAGCCGGCGTGCCCCAGGGAAATCTGGCCGATCGTGCCGGCCACCAGGGTGAGGCTCAGCGCCAATGCCGCGTAGAGCCAGGAATTGGTCAGGGTCTGCAGCAGGTAAGGCGACGGATCAAAGAGCGGCAGCACCGCAGCCACCGCGAACAGCGCCGCCAGAAGCCAGGTCGGCACGCGCCAGGGCTTGCTCGGCGCGATGAAGGTCCCGGTGAGCGGCTCCGGCGGCAACGCGCGCTTGCGGCCGAACAGGCCGTTGGGCTTCCACACCAAGATCAGCAGCAGCAGGACGAAGGCGAAGAGATTGCGGTACGGGGTTCCGAACAGGGCAACACCGTAGCTCTCCGTCAGGCCCAGCAGCATGCTGCCGACGATGGCGCCAGGGACGTTGCCCACGCCGCCGACCACCGTCGCGACCACGCCTTTCAGCGTGGCCTGGAAGCTCATGGCAGGGCTGATGTTGTTGTAGTACATGCCCACCAGCAGGCCCGACAGGCCGCCCAGCGCCGAAGCGATGGCGAACACGCTCTGGTTCACGCGGTTCACGTCGACGCCCATCTGCTGCGCGGCGTCCCGGTCCTGCGCGGTGGCGCGCACTGCCCAGCCCAGTTTCGTGAACCGGAGGAATCCGAAAAGAAGCGCCGCGCTGCTCAGGCCGATGCCGGCAATCAGGAGGTCCAGCGCACCGACGGTGCCGGTGCCGATCTGCAAGCGCCAGTCGGGCAGTTGCGTGGGCAGCGAACGCGGGTCGGGGCTCGCGATGAGTTGCACCAGGATGTCGAGGACGAAGCTGATGCCGATGGTCGCCAGCAGCGGCGCGATGCGAGCCGCACCCTGCAGGGGACGAAGTCCGACCCGCTCGATCAGCATGCCGAGCGCAGCCGAGCCCAGCACCACCAGCACGATGGTGAGCGGCAGCGGCGTGTGCAGGAAGGTGATCGCGGCCCAGCCGATGTAGGCCCCGACCGTGTAGACGGACCCGTGCGCGAAGTTGATGAGATGCGAGACGCCGAAGATCAGCGCCAGCCCGACCGCCAGCAGCGCATAGATGTTGCCGATGATCAGGCCGTTGACCGTGTAGTCGAAGAACGAGGTGAACGAGGAATGCATGCGGACCGTGGGCTGCGCACTCTCAACGAACAGTGGCGACGGCCGCCCTGCCCTTCGCGTCGCCGAGCGCCCACTGGGCGTCCTTCACGACAAGGTCGACGCTTTTCACGCCGATCACGCGACGCGTCTGCGGATCGAAGTTGGCCTTGCCGAACACCACGCTGGGCACGTCCTTGATCTTGTAGAAGGCATCGCGCACCGCCTTGCGGTCGCCGTTCGGGCCCGCTTCACGCAAGGCCGCGGCCGCGATGACGACGGCGTCGTAGGCATAGGCGTTGAAGGCATCCGGCTCCTTGCCGTACTTTGCGCGGAAGCGCTTGACAAAGTCCTGCACCTCGGCGCGCGGCTCGTCCGGAAAGAACGCCGTGTTGGTGTAGATCCCGTTCACGGCGGCCCCGCCGAGTTCGATGAACTTGGGCGAATAGACCGAGCCGCTTGCCGCGATCGGCTGCTTGAGCCCGACGTTGCGCACCTGCCCCGCGATCAGCGCGCCGTCGGGGTAGTAGGAGATCAGCACCAGGCCGTCGGGGTTCGCATCGCGCACGCGCACCAGCGTGGAGCGGAAATCCTTCTCGTCCGGTTGATAGCCCTCCGCGATGACGACCTCCGCGCCGCGTGCCTCCGCTGCTTTCACGAACACGTCGCGGCTGGTCCGGCCCCAGTCGGTGTTGAGGAACAGCACCGCCACGCGCTTGAAGCCGAGCGTCTTGACGGCAAGATCGGCGAGCAGCGGCTGTGCGTCGGCCTGGCTGATGGAGGGGCTCCAGACGAAGTCGCCGCCCTTCGTGAAATCGGGATGCGAGTTGGTGAAGCCCAACTGCACCAGTCCCGCACGCTGGTAGATGGGCGAAGCGGCCATCGACGCGGGGCTGGAGAAATCGCCCAGTTCGATCTGGATGCGCTTGTCATTCACGAACTTCTGCGCCAACCCGACCGCCTGCCGCGGATCGCTCTGGCTGTCTTCGAACACGTAGGCCAGTGGCCGGCCGTTGATGCCGCCGCCGGCATTGATGTCTTCCAGTGCGAGATCGAAGCCGGCCTTCCACTGTGCGCCGTACTGCGCGTTCTGTCCGGTCAGGGGGCCGCTGACGCCGAACCACACGGGTTCGCCGGCAGCCGGTGCGGCGGTCGAAACGAGGGGCGCCAGCAGAAACGCGGCGGCGAGACGAAGAAAGGCTTGACGGTGCAACATGCGGTGCGCTCCAGGGCAGCGGAAAGAGCGCGATTCTTCGACGGCATGGCGACGATGGGAACGAAGAATTCAGCGCGACCTTCATCGGAATACGCATAAGGCCCCTGAGTCGCAGTGCGAAGGGCGTGTCCGCCTGCGACGCACCTGTGATTTTGTTCGCACTCTTGTCATGCCGGAGACACGTGTCGCACAGCCTGAGGTCCAACGGGCTGGTGGCATCATTGAAGCGATCCAGATCCATGAATAGACCTCAAATCGGCAGGCCGGTGAGGGATGGCAAGCGGGGGGTGTTCGACGCTATGTCGCGTTGTATCGCTGCCTTGCCGACGCGTCGAACCCGTAGTCGTGGGGACGCGGCGGCTGAGCTTTCGCAGCTGCCTCCACTCGCGACTCTCAATGCATCGACGAGGCCTCGTGCAGTTCTGACACGGGCTAAGTCACGACTTGTCGCGATGCGAAACCAACGCCTGCAGATGACATCGGCGAACCTCACGTTCTACTCTGCCTCCCACAACTTCATCAATTTGACGTAAGCCGCATTGTATGCGTTAAGTCGTTGATTTATATGGAGTTTTTGCCTACAGCGAAATCGACATTTTAGGTGGATGCCGTGACGCTGGTGCCCGAAAGATTCGGGAGTTCGACCGATACCCGTGGTACGCCGTCGGGGCATTTCAACTAAGCGGCGTTTTTTCTGTCGACAAGTTCGACACATGGTACCGAAGCCAAAATTTGCCAGATGGTTGCTCGCTGGCTCTTGTTCCCTATGAATGCAGCGAAGCATTTGCAAAGCCCCGAGTCAGGGTATTAGTGGCGGGCAACGACGACACAGTTGTCTTGCCTCGTGGCGTCGTATCGGACGCCAGTTCACATTGGAATACGGTCTTCATCAAGGCTCAAAGCGATCCGGACTTCGCACGCGAAATTGGGCAAGCAGGGATGAAAATCGAAGTGATGAGACTGCAGTAGCCGTGGTCAACGATGGCGGCAAGGTTTCGATCGGCGTGATCGCATCGATCCAGTGCGCTGGCACTGCCGAAGATGTGCCAGATGCGAGGCGCTCGAGAATCCGCCACGTCCAGCCGCAGCCCCCGGCTCTGCTGTGGCATCCACTTAAGGCGACAAAACTTGCAATCACGATAAGAAGACTTATCGCCATAGCGCTATTTGTGCATCCACTCTTTCGCTCTGGCCAAAGATCTGGAGCCTCGTCTGAGTTCGAGAAACCTGCCTCTCGGCCTGAGCATGCAACCCCTCTGCAGGGTCTTTGATCGACCAGCGCCAGGCCTGCAGACGGCGCCTGGCGCATCGTCGAGTTCCCTCAACTTTGGTCGAGTTCATGATGGAACCGTTGCCAACGCTGCTCGCCCTGAGCCATGGAACAACGGGCAAGTTCGTCAGGCTACGCGAGGTACCCGGTCACCAGCGTCGCAACGCGCGTGTCGATGCCATGGCCCAGGCCGGGGAGCACGTTCACAGTGACTTCGGCGCCGAGCCGTTGCAGCATGGGTGCGGCCTCGAGGCTGAAGGCGGGGCGGATGACCGGATCGTCCGCGCCGTGGATCAGATGAAAGCGCACGGTGGCCGGTGCGCGCCGTATGGGCTGAGCGAAACGGCCCGCGAGCGCGATGACGCGCTTCGCCTGAGGATCACCAGATTGCGTGGCTTCGAGCGCCATGATCGCGCCCTGCGAGAAGCCGATGAGCGTGGTGCTGTCTGCTCCGAGGCCGCTCAAGAGTTGCCAGTGCGCGATGGTGTCGCGAAACAGGGGAAGCCCCTGCTCGACGCGCTCGGGCCGGTTCTGCTCCGTCACGCCCGCTACGGAAAACCATTGGCGACCTGCACCTGGCCCCGACGGATGCGGCCCATCGACGCTGACCACCATCGCTTCGGGACGCGCCTTCACGATCAATTCAGCAAGCGGCACCAAGTTGCCAGCGGAAGAACCAACGCCATGGAACAACAGCACCAGATGGGCCGCGTTCTCTGGCCCGGCGACGACGATCGATGCGTCGGTCATGCGATTGCCTCGCTGGCATCGAGCACGAACTCGCGCCCGAACACGTACGATTCCATCGCGAGCACGCCGTGGCGGACACCACCGTCCAGCACGGTCGCCGGCAACGTCCCGCTGGCTGCTCCCAGCGCAACCAGCAGGGGCAGGAAGTGCTCGGCTGTCGGATGTGCGCGCCGGGCGTGCGGTGCACGTTCAAGCGCGTGGATCAACCCTTCGCGATCATCCGACAGTACGCGCTGCCGGATCCACAGAGAAAACTCCCGTGCGTATGTCGCCTCGCTTGCGGTCCCCACGCGAAATTCGTAGAGGTTGTGCGTGAGGCTGCCGGAGCCGATCACGAGCACCCCCTCCTCTGCCAGGGGCGCCAGTGCAGCCCCGAGCGCGTACGACTTGTCGCCGTCGAGACCTGCGGGCAGCGACACCTGTATCACAGGCACATCCGCATCGGGGTAAAGGTGCAGCAGCGGTACCCAGGCGCCGTGGTCAAGACCTTGTCGCTCGGCCAGCGAGGCCTGGATACCAGCGTCACCCAGTATCGCCGCGACGCGGTGCGCCACTTCAGGCGCGCCTGGCGCGGGATAGCTCATTTGATACAGCGCGGGGGAAAAACCGCCGAAATCATGAACTGTCTCCGGCTGCGCGGCTGCGCCGACTTCGACGCCGCGTGTCATCCAGTGCGGTGACACCACGACTATTGCACGGGGCTTGCCAAGCGCTTCACCAAGGGCGCGCAACTGCGCTCCGGCGAGCCCGGGCTCCAGCGCGAACGTCGGCGCGCCGTGCGAGATGAACAAGGTAGGCAGGGTTGTCATGCGATCGGTCTCCGGTGCGGCACAGCCTGCGTCAGGCTGTTCGTGTGATGGCACGGTCAATCGAGCCACGGCCGCCGCCACTAACGGTCAGCGCCAGAGTGACACCCAGCAACGCCAGAGCGAACTCATAGCCGTTCTGCGCCACGAACAAGCCCTTGCCGATGTGCACGCTGAAGATCGCCACGAGCATCGCGAAGGCCAACGACACCGCAGCCGGCCGGACCAGCAGCCCGACGATCAACGCCAGGCCGCCGAAGAACTCGGCGGCCCCGGCGAGCAACGCCATCAGGTAGCCCGGCGCGAGACCGATCGATTGCATCCATTGGCCGGTGCCTTCCAGGCCATAGCCACCGAACCAGCCGAAGAGCTTTTGCGATCCGTGCGCTGCAAAGATGATGCCCGCCGTCAGGCGCATGGCCAACGTGCCCCAGCCTGCATTGGTAGCGAGCAGACGCTTAAAGAAAGAAGTTGATTGATTCATTTTGATCTCCTCGTGTCAGGCGTTGCGAAGCCAGGTGGGTGCGATGCTGGTGCCCAGACCGGCGCCGTAGCCCAGGTAAATGTTCAGGCCGGCGAGCGGCTCCAGGTAGCGGGCATTGCTCAGGCCGCCCGTGTCGATGACATCGAATCCAACGCTTTGCGCCAGCGCCTTGACGGTTTCCTTGCCGGCCTTGTCGTCCGAAGCAACGAATACCGGTACCTTCTGACCGGCCAACTCTGGCCCTGCAGCCAGAACCTGGGCAAAAACGGTGTTGAAAGCCTTCACCACGTGCGCGCCGGGGACGGCAGCGGCAATGGTTTCCGCAGCGCTCGTGGTGTGGCCGACGGTCAGACTCATGAAGTCGGCCGACAGCGGATTGGTGATGTCCACCACGGTCTTTCCAGCCAGATCGCCGACACTTTGCAGTGCGGTCACTGCGTCGGCGAAGCCAGTGGCCAGCACGATGACGTCCCGGTCATTCGCGGCCCCTGCGCTCGGCACGGCCTTTGCGCCGAATCGATCGGCGAGGGCTTGCGCCTTGGCGGCATCACGCGCAGTCACTGTCACCTGATGGCCCGCCGCGGCAAATTGCTTGACGAAGCCGGCACCCATGTTGCCGGCGCCGATTACCAATACTTTCATTCATTTCTCCTGAGAGTGGTCACTTTGCTGCCAGTGAATGCGGCAGCCATGAACGGACTGTATTGATCCATCAGATCGAGATAAACTGCCTTTTCAGAGATATACAGTTCAGAAAATCGGATCAATGGACAAATTCCAGGAGATGCGGGTCTTCAGCGCGGTGGTCGATGCCGGCAGCTTCGTTGCTGCGGCGGCTGCGTTGCCCGCCTCGAAGGCGGCCGTCTCGCGCTATGTGTCTGAGTTGGAGCAAAGGCTCGGCGTCCGTCTGCTGCATCGCACTACCCGCAAGCTCTCGCTCACCGAAGAGGGTGAGGTGTTCCACGCGCGGTGCCGCGAAATCCTGTCGAGCATCGAAGCGTCGGAGGCTGAAATCTCCACCCGGGCCGGCAGCGCCAGCGGTCTGTTGAAGATCAGCGTCCCCCTGAGCTTCGGCGTCAAGCATTTGGCGCAGTTGTGGGCAAGCTTCATGACCGCTCATCCCCAGGTGTCTCTCGATGTGAATCTGTCGGATCGCGCGGTCGACCTGGTGGATGAAGGCTTCGACCTGGCCATACGCATCGCGCGATTGCCCGACTCCTCGTTGATCTCGCGAAAAATCGCATCCACCCGATTGGTCTTGTGCGCGTCACCCCGCTATCTGCGTCAACGAGGCAAGCCGCGGGACCCTGCGGCACTGCGCGAGCACGATGTCATCGCCTATACGCTGCTGGCAATGGGCGATCAATGGAGCTTCAACGGGCCAAACGGTTCCGTCAGTGTCAAGGTCGCGCCAAGACTTCGCAGCAACAACGGCGACACCTGCATCGCCGCGGCCTTGAACGGGGGCGGGATCATCCTGCAGCCAACGTTCCTGGTCAGTGAGCATGTTGCCGCCGGCACCCTAGTCGAGTTGCTGCCGCGCTTTCGTTCGATCGAGCTCGGCATCTTTGCTCTCTATCCCAGCCGCAAGTTCGTGGCACCCAAGGTGCGGCTGCTCATCGACTACGTATCGAAGGCGTTTGCCAACGCAGAGTGGGTGACGGTGGACTGATGCGTGGGACGGCGGACCAGGCGATCTTTCTCCATTTCATCGACACTCAGGCTGACAGCCTCACGCGATCAGTCCTTCCTGCAATGCGCTCTTGATCGCGACCTTCACGGTGCGAGGTCCGTCGAAGATGCGGGATGCCCACCACGTGGATTCTTGATTTCATGGGCACGTCCAGTGGCGCATTTTTGCACACGCGGCAGCGGACTCTCCTACCATCCGTTGACACTGCCCACATAGACCCAGATCGCCTCGAGTTCGCCCGGCTTCAGCACGCCGCCCCACGCCGGCATGGCGCGCTTGCCCTGCGTCACCGACTCGACGAAGCGCGCCTTGTCGTCCTTCGGGAAGGTGCGCAGGTCGAAGAAGGCGCTGCTGCTCACAGCCAGGTTGATGCCGTGGCAGCGCACGCAGTAGCTCGTGTAGGCCTTGCGGCCGGCCTCCGGCGTGGCAGGCACGGGCGCGTCCTGCGCCTGCACGTGGCAGGCCGGGCCCAAGACGACGGCCAGCGCCGCCACTCGAATCAACGCCCTTGCATGTTCCCTCATCGTGACAGCGCGAAAGTCCACAGCGAACTGCCCGCGGGCACGTTCGCCAGTTCCGGATCGCCCGCCAGCGCGCCATAGACGGTAGCCGCGCCCGACATGATTGTGATGTAGGTGCGTCCATCCTTTTCCCACGCGATGGGGAGGCCGGTGATGCCACTGCCGGTCTGGAAGCTCCACAACTCCTTGCCGTCCTTCGCGTCGTAGGCCTTGAACTGGCCGGTCTGCGTGCCGGTGAAAACCAGCCCGCTGGCGGTGGTCAGCACGCCGGCCCAATTGGGCGACTTCAGCAGCACCTCCCACACCTTCTTGTTCGCCACCGGATCCCAGGCGACCAGCGCACCGCGGTTGCCGTCAGGCGGGCCGACGAAGCCTTCCAGCTCGAGCCCGAGCCACCAGTTCGGACCGCCCGGCCGCTTCTGCTCGACGTACTTGACCTTCATGCCCAAGTCGATGGTGTTGAAGAAAGCGAGCTTGCGGCCGGGGTCGTAGCTCATCGGCATCCAGTTCTTGCCGCCGTAGGCGCTCGGCCAGACCTCGACCGCGGCGGTGCCGATGGCGGTCTTGCGCACGTTGGTCGTCATGGGAGTGTCGATCGGCCGGCCGCTCGCCGGGTCGATGCCAGTGGCCCAGTTCACTGTGCGCGCGAACTGCTTGGCCGACAGCATCTTTCCGTTGGTGCGGTCGAGCACGTAGAAGAAGCCGTTGCGGTTGGCCTGCATCAGCACCTTGCCGCTGCCGGTGCCCGGCAAGTCGGCCAGCACCAGCTCGTTGGTGCCGTCGTAGTCATACGGGTCGCCGGGGCTGAACTGGAAATGCCACACCACCTCGCCGGTGGACGGCCGCAGTGCCAGCACCGAGCCGACATAGAGCGTGTCCGTGCCGCGCATGGCCGCGTTCCACGGCGAGCCGTTGCCCACGCCCCAGTAGACCAGGTCAAGGTCCGGGTCGTAGGTGCCGGTCAGCCAGGTCGGCCCGCCCCCGGTCTCGGCCATGCCGGGCTTCCAGGTGTCGGCGCCGGGCTCGTTGCCGGTGGCCGTGGTCCACCGGTGCCACTTGCGCTCGCCGGTCTTGAGGTCCCAACCGTCGAGGAAGCCGCGCGTACCGTATTCGCCGCCCGAGATACCGGTGATCAGCACACCGCCCGCGATCAGCGGGGCGTGCGTCATGCTGTAGCCCTGCTTGTAGTCGGCGGCCTTCATCTTCCAGACCTGCTTGCCGTCCTTCATCGACAGCGCGACCACGTTGGCGTCCAGCGTGGTGCGGTAGAGCACGCCGTCTAGCGCGGCCAGTCCACGGCTCTGGATGCCGCAGCACAGGTAGCCGTTGATGTCCGCCGGAAGCTCGACCGGCACCTTCCACAACTGCCGCCCGCTCACCGGATCGACGGCCAGCGTGTGCGAGTGGGTGGCGACGTACATCACGCCATTGACGATCAGCGGCTGGCTCGAAGCGTTGGCCGAGTTGTCCAGGCTCAGGTTCCACACCGGGACCAGTCCCTTCACGTTGCCGGGCGTGATCGCGCTCAGCGTGGTGTGCCGCTGCTGGCTCCAGCCGAGCCCGTAGGTCAGCACATCGCCAGGGGTGGAAGTGTCCCGCTGCAGGTCGCCGACGCTCTGCGCGCTGGCCACCGCTGAAGCGATCGCCAGCACCATTGCGATACGCCAACGGTGGACCCCGACGTGAAAGGCTTGCATGCTGTCTCCTCAATTGTGAGAGCGCACCTGATCCATTCAACTGCCGCGAAAGTGCGCGGAACAAGCAGCGCGCGGCGGCGCCACGAAATCGTCCGTCTTCCTCCGACCAAATCTCTTCGCGCCCTTTTCCTCGCAGCGCAGGCGCGCCCATTGTCGCGCGCCGCGGGACGCTTCGCCAATGGGCAGCGAGCGCGCCGATGCAAACTGCCAGTCGCCGGCGCGACACCAGAACACTTTTTGTCCCGAGTGGTGGTTCCACAAGAGTCGCCGGATACCTGATCGAAGAGGACCGCTTCGACGGCGCCATCCCCTGCAATCGACCGCCACCCGACATTCTTAATATCTATGCGATGTATTCGTCGATTTCTATTGGCGTACGTCATCGAAGGAGTGATGATCTTGGCCACCGCGTCGTCAACGACGAGCGGAGATCCCGATCCCAGCGACATGAAGGCAACGCGGACCTGCGCCCGAGCGCACTCCAGTTGCACCAGTCTTCGCTTCCCTTTTTTGGCTCATCACGGCGTGCAGAAAGCGACGACGCCAGCTTGTCAACGCCGCCGCCCGCCACGGCTCAGGTAGCGCACCAACCACATCATCAGGAGACCCGCAGCGTGACCCATCGTTCTTCCACCCGACGTAATGCCGTCGCACCTTTCTGCCGCGGCATTACGTCGCTCGCCCTTGGCGTGCTGTCGTCGATCGCCTGTGCACAGGCGCCGGTTGGGGCGGCGCGCTTCGCGCCGGAAGTTGACAAGCTGATCGCCACGAACTATTCGGGCGTTGAAGCCATGTACAAGGACATTCATGCCCATCCCGAACTGGCGCTAGAAGAAGTTAACACCGCCAAGAAGCTTGCTGTGGCGATGCGCGAACTTGGATTCGAGGTGACAGAAGGCGTTGGAAAGACTGGCATCGTCGCGATGCTGCGCAACGGAGCCGGCCCCACGATCATGGTTCGCACCGAACTTGATGCACTGCCGATGGAGGAGAAAACAGGCCTCCCGTATGCGAGCAAAGTCAAGACGAACTACAACGGCAAGGAAACCTACGTCGCGCATTCCTGTGGACACGATCTGCATATGGCAGCATGGGTAGGGACCGCCAAGACGCTCGTCGCGCTGAAGGACCGTTGGCACGGCACGCTGATGTTCATCGCACAGCCCGCCGAAGAAACTTTGAGCGGTGCAAAGCCGATGCTGGCGGACGGCCTCTTCACGCGTTTCGGCAAGCCGGATGTGGCGTTCGCCCTTCACGCCTGGCCGATGGCCGCCGGCGAAATCGGCCTCAACTCCGGCCCGGTGCTCACGGGAAGCGACGCATTCGAAGCCCGGTTTTTTGGCCGTGGCGCGCATGGCTCCGCGCCCGACAAGTCGATCGATCCGGTGCTGATGGCCTCGCGCTTCGTCGTCGACGTTCAAAGCGTGATCAGTCGTGAGAAGGACCCTTTCCAGTTCGGCGTCTTCACTGTTGGCTCCATCCAGGGAGGGACGGCGGGCAACATCATTCCGGACGCTGTCGACCTTCGCGGGACGATCCGCAGCCTGGACAAGACCGTTCGCAGCAGGATGCACGACGGCATCCGGCGAGCCGCGAAGGCAACGGCACTCCTGGCCGCAGCCCCCGAGCCGGAGGTCAAGATCATCCCGGGCGTGGATTCTGTCGTGAACGACGCTGCCGTAGTCAACCGCACCGAAGCACTCTTGAAAACAGCATTCGATCCTGCAAATGTCAAACGCATGCCGCCAGCCACGCCAACCGACGACTTCGCCGAGTTCGTGAGCGAGGGCGTGCCGTCCATGTTCTTCTTCATTGGGGTGCTTGACCCGAAGGATGTGGACGCATCGCGCCAGCCCGGTGGTAAGCCGCTGCCCATCAATCACTCACCCTACTTCGCCCCGGTCCCCGAGCCATCGCTGAAGACTGGGATCAAGGCGATGAGTCTGGCGGTGCTCGGCTCCTTGATGCAATGAGTTGAGGCAAAACAAGTCCGACATCGTTGAGTTGATACGGAACCACAAACGAGGAAGCCGAACTTGAGCGAGCATGCCGTGACAGTCCTGATCAGCCGCAACGTCAAGACGGGTTGCGAAGCGGACTATGAGCGAGTGACGATGACCTTGATGGACGCCGCGGCCCGCGCACCGGGCTACCTGGGTGCCCAACTGGTGCATCCGGGCGAGGACCCGGAAGTCGAGGACACGATGTATCACGTCGTGCTGGCATTCGATCATCAGTCCAACCTGAACTCGTGGCAGATCTCTGCGGAGCGCAAGCAAGGGATGGCAGCGCTGGCGCCGTTCATCGAAGGCGAGCCCAGTTTCAAACCGATGTCGGGACTGGGACTGTGGTACCGCACCAAGCTCCCAAATCCACCGCGCTGGAAGGTAGCAGTGGTGACGTGGTTGGGGATCTTCCCCACAGTCTATGTGCTTTTCCTGCTGACAGGGGACTTGTTGAAGTCGTGGTCGCTGCTGCCCCGCACAATCGTTCTGACGCTCTTCGTGGTCGGGGTGATGACATGGGTTGTGGCGCCGCAGCTCACCAGAATTTTCAGGCCTTGGTTATTGTCACATCGCTGAGACGTATGCCTTGCGTGCTGTCAGGTATATGCGCAACGCTTGTTGATGGTGGTAGGTATGCAAGATCGGATTCTGTTTGCGCGGCGCCCATGCTACCGCCCTCCTTGCAGCTAGCCCCGGAAGGCCGCCCACATGTTCATCACACCCAGGTCCGCCACCGTGACAAGAAACGCGGCAAGCACCAAAGAGAAGCGATCGTTGAACGACTCGACGAAGGCAGCCTGCAGATCCTGAGCATTGCCAGACAGGCGAGCGCCAGTCTTTTGAGGAGTTCGTCAATTCAAGTATCTGGGCGTGGGCACAGGGACGCCGTTGCGAGGCGTCTCGATACAGGCAAAGCTGGTCGCCTTCGCGGCGTCGCCGCCCAGATATTTCGGGATCGCGGGATAGGTGCAGATGGGGCGCTCCATGGCGATCGCACTCCCCGATGGATCCGAGTACCGCGTGGCAATCAGGCTGTCCGGAGCGCTGTTGTTCTCAACCCAGTCGACGAGCTTGAGGATTACGTCGTGATCCTTGTCCTTGGGGACGAACGATGAGTAAGCTTGGCCAAAATCTCCCAGACCGGCCCCTCCCGTGATGCTGCTGCAATGGCCCATGCCGGGCACTTGGTAGAAACGGAAAAAGCCTTGGGTATCGGCCAGCGAGCCACCCTGGGCTTGCACCACGCGCTCGTAGTATTCAATGGGGCTGGAGAACGGAACACCAGGATCGGCTGTCCCGTTGTACATCATCAACTTGCCTCCCGATGACCTGAAGCGCGACAGGTTCGCATCGTTGGCATTCAGGATCGGGGCCAGAACGGAGTCGACCTTGTCCATATCCTTGTCGAAGTCGAAGTTCGTGTATTGCCAGTCGGCTCCCAGCGCCCACTTGAACATGTAGAGCTGCTGCAGCGGCCATGAAACAGTGTCGCCCTGGAATGCAAGTCCAAAGACTGCGCTTTCCGATCCGAGAACTAGGCCCGAAAAGATTCGTTCGTTGGTACGAGGGTTGACCGGGCCATTCCAGGCGCCCTTCAGGGCCGTGAGCTGCGGTGCGGTGAGACACGCGTCCGTCTCGGTGCCGCTGCACTTCGGCAGGGTTTCCGGATCGAAGGTGCAACGTCGCGGATCCGTCAAGAATTTGTCTGTCGGCGCGCCGCCGTCGGTTCCGACGCAAGCGGCGAGAACCTTGCTCGTGATCATGTCGAGCTGTGCCTGCGAGAGCTTCGCACCGGGGGCGTTCAGCATTTGCAGATTGCTCAGGAACATGGTGTGAAGATGTGTGCGGTTGTTCGCGGGCGCGCCTGCGAGGATTCCGTTGTAGTCCTCGGGGTAGCGCTGGGCTATCGTCAGCGCTTGCTGGCCGCCCGTTGAGCATCCCGAAAAGTAGGAGGTCTTGGGCGGCGATTGATAGTAGGCGGTCGTCAGTGCCTTGCCGGCGAGCGCCATCTCGTGGTTGGCGCGGTATCCGAAGTCACGCCAACGCTCGGGATGATCGACGAGCTGGTTCGGGTCCGGGCTAGTGCCGAGATCCGTGTTGGCGGCCGCGAATCCGCGCTTGAGGCCCTCTGCAATTCCGGTGTTGTAGGCGATGGATCCCGCCCCGCCGCCGTTGCCCGTGCCAAGGAAGCGGCCGTTCCAGTTCTGGCGGGGGAGCCACAGCTCAACGTTGACGTTCGAGTCAGCGCTGGGTTGCATCGTCATGAGGACTCTGCAAAAAGCTGGCAACCCAGTCACTGGCGCCGGCTGACCGGGTGGGGTGTAGTCGCCGGCAGGAATGGCAGCAGCAGACTTGACCGTTCCGCCGGTGAGCTTGGTGCTCGCGAGACTCTCGCATGAGACCTTCTCGCTGGTCGATGTTGGCAGCGTCCCGCCATTGATGAAACCTCCTCCATCATTGCCATGCCCACCGCCGCAGGAAGCGGCCATGAGTGCCGCAGCCGCCACGGCGACAGTAGATGCCCGACGATGACCGCGGCCCTCGGCGGGATGTTCGAGGACGCTACGCGTTGTATGTACTGGGGCCATTCTTGTCTCAGCTGATGATGTTGAAGAAGAGATGCAGGGCGTCATCGCATAGATGCAACCGGACCAGGTGCCTTGGCGAGATGGCCCGGTCGGAGCGCGGTCGCTAGATCGGATACTGCTGTACCGAGGGTTCAATCGTGATCCATTTCAGCTCGGTGAATTCATCGATCACGGCTCGGCCATCGAAGCGGCCGTAGCCGCTGTTCTTCGTCCCACCGTAGGGCGCCTGCGCCTCGTTCTGAACCGTGGATCCGTTCACGTGGCATGCCCCTGTGTCGATCTGGAGGGCGACGTCCAGAGCCCGCATCACGTCCTTACAGAACACCCCCGCGGAGAGCCCGTACGCCGTATCGTTCGCCACTCTGACGGCCTCATGATCACCATTGACCCTGACCACCGTGGTGATGGGACCAAAGGTCTCCTCGTCGTAGATCGCCATGTCGCTCGTGACGTGGTCGACGATCGTCGCGGGCATGGACGCGCCATCGGCATGACCACCGCAGGCGAGCTTGGCGCCTTTGGAGATCGCATCGTCGATCAACGCATTGAGTCGAGTTCCCGACTGTTTAGACACCATCGGACCGATCACGCATTGCGGGTTCTTCATCGGGTCGCTGGCAACGAGGTCCCTCGCACGCGCAGCAAACTTGGAAACGAACTCGTTGGCAATCGCTTCGTCGACGATGATGCGCTCGGTCGACATGCAGATCTGCCCCTGGTAGAGGAACGACCCGAAGACGGCGGCCTTTACCGCCTCGTCCACGTTGGCGTCCTTGAGCACTACCAAGGGAGATTTCCCGCCCAGTTCCAGCAGGCACCGCTTCAGGTGTACTGCCGCCTTCTGCGCGATGATCCGTCCCACGCGAGTGGAGCCAGTGAAGTTGATGCGTCGCACCGCCTTGTGAGATGCTATGGATGCCTCCCTCCCGAAGGGGAAGGAAATTGAAATGCAGAGATGGAGCACCCATTGATCACCAAGAGCCGCGCCCAGGAAACGGGTGGATCCTCTGATGGATACGGCATCGAAGTGCCCAAGGCGTGATAGACCGAGGTCTTCACAAACACCACAGAGGATCCGCTGTGAATCGTAATACAGGCATGAATGCGGGACAAATCATCGGCACCATGAACGGCCAGGTGGTCGTCGGGTTGGACATCGCTAAGCAGGTCTTTCAGCTGCACACGGTGGACATGGGCACGGGTGAGATCGTCAACGTGCAGATCAAGCGAGCCAAGGTCATGGAACACTTTGCCAATCGCCAGCCCTGTCTGATCGCCATTGAAGCCTGCGGCGGTGCGCATCACTGGGCGCGTGAATTGACGGGGCTGGGCCACAGCGTGCGCCTGCTGCACGCCAAGGCGGTGCGCCCTTTCGTGAGCGGCAACAAAACCGATGCGACGGATGCTCGAGCAATCTGGCTAGCCGTGCAACAGCCTGGCGTCAAAATGGTGGGCATCAAGACGGCGGCCCAGCAAGCCACGCTCGTGCTGCATCGCCAGCGAGAACTCATGATGAAGATGCGCATCATGCAGACCAATGCCCTGCGCGGGCTGCTGTATGAATTCGGTGCCACATTCGCCAAGGGGCACAGGGCCCTGTTGAGCGAGGTCGAGCAGGCACTGGTTGATCTGAGTGCCGATTTGCCTCAAATGGTGGCCGACAGCCTGCGCGAGCAAGTCGCCCGCATCAAGGCATTGAGCCAAGACATGCAGGCCATCGAGAAACGACTCTCGCTGCAACTCAAGGCGGATCCGCATATGCAGCGCATTGCCGAGATCCCAGGCATCGGATTGCTTACGGCAACTGCGGCTATCGCCACCATGGGCGAGGCGAGCGCATTCAAGTCAGGACGCGAATTCTGCGCTTGGCTTGGATTGGTTCCCTCGCAGACCGGCTCCGGCGGCAAGGTGCGTCTGGGGTCCATCTCCAAACGTGGCGACACAACCTGCGCACATTGCTCATTCACGGCGCCAGAAGCGTGCTGGCGCATTCCAAGGAGCCCGGGCCGTGGCTCGAAGGGCTCAAGAGCAGAAGGCCCGCCAATGTCGTGGTCGTGGCCCAGGCGGCCAAGACTGCCCGAACGATCTGGGCGGTGACGGCCAGGCAGCAGGATTACCAAAGAGGCTTTCGAAGCGTCAGGCCGCATGCGGCGTGAGGCCGAGAAGTTCAGTGAACAACCAACCTCAACCGAAAGGATATTTGTCCAGTCTTCGTAAGGGCAGTGAGGCAGCAACGAGTGAAGTGATGTGAAACAGGTCAGACCGGGACGAGCTAAACCTGAACTGATTGCCGGACATAAAAAGTCCGTCCCTGAGATGAGGTGCTTGTCAGCGGATATGCATCGGGGCCAGCGGGCAAGCCTGGGAAACCAGACGAACCATGCAAACAAGGCCGAATATAAGGATGCAGCCGACTTCTTCGCAACATGACACGAATTCTTCTTGCTCTCCGGGAGGCATCCATATAAGCAATCAGTGCGTCGATCACCTCGGGTGCATCCTTCGGGTCGTTGGTCAGGAAGTTGAGCACGCCATCCGGCAGCCCTGCATCCATCAAGGCCTCCGCGACGAGCATGTGGGTCCGAGGGCTGGCTTCGGACGCGCGAAAAACGACCGTGTTTCCGCACATCAGCGGGTACGCAATCGCTCGCGCGGCCAAGACCACAGGGCCGTTCCAAGGCACGATGCTCAGCACGACCCCGACCGGTTGGCGCACCGTCATGGACATTGCCCCGGGCTTGTCGGTGGGGATCGTCTCGCCCTGGATCTGTGTGGTCAGCGACGCGGCCTCGCGAAACAGATTGGCCGCAAGGACGACATTGAAGCCGGCCCACAGGGCGGGCGAACCGACCTCGGCCGCCATCGTTTCGATGAACTCCTGCGTGCGGGCTTCCAACACATCTGCCGCCTTGAGGAGAATCCGACGCCGCTCGGAAGGCGGCGCGTGTCGCCACGTCTTGAAGGCGGTGCTGCCCGACTCGACGGCCCGGATGGCATCGTCGACGCTGCCTGCAGCAGCACGCGTCACCACGTCTCCACTGGTGGGGTGATGACGCTCGAAGGTGGCGCCGCCTTCGGCTTCGCTTTTCAGGTTGTCGATGAGAAGTTCGGATTCCATGATGTGCGTTCCAGGTCTGGATTTCGGAGAATGAGTTGGTGGAGGGCGAGCGATGTGTCCGACGAGTTCACGCGCTCTTATTCAGGATCTCTGCCATGCGCTCGCGGATGAGCGCGCAGGTCGCCATCGTCGCGACGCCGGGGATGCGCGGCATGATGGAGCTGTCGGCAATCCGCAGGTTGTGCACGCCATTCACGCGCAGCTTGGCGTCGACGACGGCTCTCGCGTCCTTGCCCATGCGGCATGTGCCAACCTGGTGGAAATAGGTCGTTGCGCCGTCCCTTATGAAGTCGTCCATCGCTTGACCGGTGAGCTTCTTTCCCGGAGCGACCTCGCGCTTGGCGAAATTTCGCATCGCCGGCGAATTGCCGATCTCGCGGCAAACCTCGATCCCGTAGGCAAGCGCCTTGACGTCGTCGGGGTGGCTGAGGAATCGCGCGTCCACGATCGGTCGATCGGCGGGATTGGCCGACCGAAGCCTGACTTCGCCACGGCTCTTGGGCGCCGTCAGCCCAGCACACAGCGCCCAGCTCGTGGGCGGTGGTGAATACTGCTTTGCCACGACCTCGCTTGCGTACGGCAATTCAATTTGCACCAGGTTCAAGTCCGGGGTCTGCAGATCCTTCTGGCTCTTGATGAAGCCCGAGGCGTTGGCGGCGCTGTTGCGCAACGGCACGTGCTCGTTCGGCTCCCAGATGCAACCGCCGTGCAGTATGTGGTCCTGGAAGTTTTGCCCAACATCCGGGGCATGAACGAGCGTCTTGAGGCCATGCGTGCGCAGTTGTGCCTCATCGCCGATGCCGCTGAGCATCAGCAGCTTGGGCGTGTTGATGCCGCCCGAACTGAGGATGACTTCGGACTTCGCCTGGATGCGAATGGGCGCCCCGTCGCCGCGGCGGAGCTCGACGCCAGTGACACGCGTGCCGGAGAAGACCAGTCGGTCAACCTGCGACTTCACCAGCACCGTGACATTCTTGCGCGCCAATACCGGATAAAGGTAAGACCGCGCCATGCTTTGGCGCCGTCCGTCGCGAATGATCTGGTTCATCAGCGCGAAACCGCCATCGCCTACCTCGCGTGCGCCGTTCAGTTCGTCCAGTACCGGCATACCCAACGAGCGGCAGGCCGCCAGCATGGCCACCGCAGCGGGGTGCGGATCGTGTGCCGGTTGGCACCACACCGGGCCGCCTTTGCCCCGGTAATGCGCATCGGGCTTGCCCTGCCAGTTTTCCATGCGCCGGTAGATGGAGAGACCGTGCTCATAGCCCCAGGCGGTGTCCCCACTCTGTTCGGCCCAGTACGCCAAGTCATTTTTGAAGGGGCGCGCCCAGATGGTGGCATTGATGCTGCTCCCGCCGCCCACCACCTTGCCCATGTGTTCGGGGATGGCCCGGTTGTTCGTGCTGGGCGCCGGAAGCGCAACGTCTTGCCAATCGCGTTCCGTGCCCAAATTCGTGAACCAAAGGCCCGGATCCATCACCGATGGCGCCGTGTCCCAATCACCAGCCTCGATCATCAGGATGCTGGCGCTTGTCTTCGCGGCCAAGCGTCCAACAAGTGCTGAACCCGCACTGCCCGTTCCAACCACGATGTAGTCGTAGGCCTGCTGCAAGGAAGCCGATCGCTTGGCCTGGTTCTCGCGCACGGCGTCCAGTTCGTCGGCCAGCGCTGCCAGCCCCGTCGTCGCAAGCCCGGCCGCAGCGGCCGCACGGATGAAGCCTCGCCGGTCGAGCTTGCCCGCGATCAGGGCGCGTTCCAGGCGGTCCAGTTGCGCATCGTCTGTCGTTCTTTGAGAGGCATAGGGAAAGGGTCGCATGCGGTTGTCTACCTTCGGTTTCATGGTGAGAAGTTCATTCCTTGAATCCGCCACGGTGGCGCGGCTCACAGGAAGGTCACGAAGGTATGTGACTCGGCACTTCGCCAGACATATCGGGTAAACCCGCCTCGCCAATCTGTTCCATTACGGAACAGAAATGCGGTCTTCAAGCCGACGATTCAGGCTACTGCTGACGGCCGAGTCGCCGATAGATCAAACCGCGCGAGACGCCCAGCTTCCTGGCTGCCTTGGCGACGTTTCCGCCATAGCGGTCCAGCGCTTGCTCTATGAGATGCTTGCTGCAATCACGCAGATCCACGTCCGGACTCTCGTCGCCTGCCTGACGCGAGTTGCGCCTGGGCTTCGGCCGGTCTATTCCCACGGTTGCATCTCCGGGGACCTGCTCGCTCGCCGCACCACCTGCATTTGCCGGTGCAATTGCTTCGACCTCGCGCGGCATGACTGTCAGCGCCGCGTCTTGCCAGCCCTGTACAAGGTTCCGGTGGCCATCGAGCGCCCTCATCTGGGCACGTGCCCACACCATGAGTCCGTTTGAGAGGAGCAGGAAGGCGGAATCCGTTTCGGGCAGTGAAGCAAGCCGCGAGAAGCTCGCGCCCATACCGGCCTCGGCCGAAATGCGCTCATCGTGTGCACCCGGTGTCGAAGGCAGCCCCAGGAGCCGGGCCGCAGTGCCATTCATCCACGCAAGCTCGCCTTTCCGGTCGATGCCGACAAGCGCTGCAAAGTGTGAATCGAGCAGCTTCGCATCGACCTGAAAGCGAACAACGAGATGGTCGGCGGACTGCGAGATCAGCAATCGGTTCTCGATGCCGGCCGCGTACAGACCGACCACGATGGAAGCTTCGAAGCGAAAAGGTATTGCCTCGCTCGAGATGTCCAGTACGCCTGCAACCCTGCCATGTGTGTCGCGAATGGGCGCCGCTGCGCAGTGCATTTCCTTGACCGAGTCGAAGAAGTGCTCGCCAGCGAAGACAGACACCGCTTGCCCGGTGCGCGCCGCCACGCCTGGCGCAGTAGTACCCACCGCTTCCTCGCAGAGGTTGACACCCGTGCGGGTCGCGATGGGCATCAGCATCTCATGGGCTCGCCCTACACACGTGGCGCCGATCAGGACGCCGGTTGGGTCCGTCAGCATCGCCGCGCACGATGTGGTTCCCAGCACGGCCTGCAACTGCGGCAGCTCGTCCAGCCATGCAGTCATCAGGTCGCGATGCTTCTGCAGTGCGAGATGGGTCCGGCTGGTCGATACCGGCTCGAATTCGACTTTCTCGGCCGGACTCGCGTGGAAGCGCTGGCAGCGCGCCCACGACTCGTAGACGGCCGCGCTCACGATGCCTGAGGGCAATTCCCCCTCTTCGAAATAGCGCTGGCGGGCCAGGGCGATGCGCTCGCTCCTGGTATTGAAGAACAACGATCGCCCGGGTGCCGTCATGTGCGCAAACCGCCTACGCCGGGTCGCCCACCTGCGAACGATGTGCGTGCAGCGCCTCGAAGATGGGCGAGTCACTGAACCGGAACAGATCGAGCGTCGAATCGCTGGCTGCATCGCAGCGCGCCGTGAAGGGCGCCCACGAGGGAACCACGAACATGTCGCCGCGCCGGACGTTCCACTGCTTGTCGCCCACGGTGACGCTGCCGGTCCCTTCGAACACCTGATAGACCGAGGACCCGACTTCTCGGTGCGTCAGCGTGGAGGCGCCTTTCCTGAGGCGATGCATCTCGGTGCGCATGGTCGGCAGCACATCGCGCCCGTTGCTGGGGTTCGTGAATCGCACGGCCGCATGTCCCGGACTCAGCGTCGCCGCATGGCCCTCCTCTTCAAGCGCCAACTGGTCGGCCAGCGCACGGTCAGTGTCGACCCAGCGATAAGCCAGCAATGGCGTGGCCGACGGTGCGTCGGGTTGCGACAGCGGACGCAAGCCCGGGTGGCCCCACAGGCGTTCGGAACGGGAGAACTCCGGCGTGGTCATCTCGACCGTGCCGACGCGCTCGCGCCCGAACTCGAAGAACTGGGATTCCGTGTAGTACGAAAACGGAATGTCCAACCCATCGATCCACGCCATGGGCGCACTGGCCGCGTTGTGATGGGCATGCCAGTTCCAGCCGGCTTGCGGCAGGAAGTCGCCCCGGGACATCCGCACCGGATCACCGTTGACGACCGTCCACACGCCCTCCCCCTCGACCACGAAGCGGAACGCATGCTGCGTGTGCCGGTGCTCCGGCGCGTTCTCGCCCGGCATGAGGTACTGGATGGCCGCCCATAGCGTGGGCGTCGCGAAGGGCCTGCCGCCCAAGCCCGGATTCGCGAGCGCAATGGCGCGCCGTTCGCCCCCGCGGCCGACCGGCACGATGCGGCCCGCTTCGCTGGCCAGTTCCACGAGCCGGTCCCACCGCCACAGGTGCGGCATGGCCTTGCTGCGCGGGTTCTGCGGCATCAGATCGCCGATCTCGGTCCAGAGTGGGACGAGCAACTCGCTCTCGAAACCACGGTAGAGCTGTTCCAGCGCGGGACTGGGATCGGGCTGGCCTTTGGCGGCAACCGCCTTCAGGCGCACGGGGGACGGCATGGCTTCGACGGTCATGGGTGTGTTCCTCGCGCTTATTCGGCCGGGCCGACGTTGAGCGTGATCTCGCCCACGCCCGCGACGCTGCCTTCGATGCGGTCACCCGGTTGCAGCGGACCGACGCCTTCCGGTGTGCCGGTGAAGATCAGGTCGCCCGGCTGCAAATGATAGAAAAGCGAGAGATCCGCAATGATCTCGCGGATGTTCCAGATGAGCTTGTCGAGATCGGACTTCTGGCGTGGCTGGCCGTTCACCGTCATCTCGAGTGCGCCCTGCTCGAGCACCGTGCCTTCCATGGGCACGACCTCGGAGACGACCGAGGACTCCTCGACGTCCTTGCCCAGGTCCCAGGGGCGCCCCTTGTCGCGCGCAACCAATTGCAGGTCACGACGTGTCATGTCCAAGCCGCAGGCATAGCCGTAGACCAGCTTGTGCGCGTCTTCCTGCGACACGCGGAAGCCCGGCGCGCCGATGGCCAGCACCAGCTCCATCTCGTGGTGATAGTTCTTCGTCTCCGGCGGATAAGCCACGGTCGCGCCCGACTCGACCAGCGTCTGCGGCGCCTTGGTGAAGTAGAACGGCCGCTCGACGCTCTTGTCGACAGGCTTTCCCATCTCTACCGCATGCGCGTGGTAATTGCGCCCGACGAAGAACAGACGGTTGATGGGCAGTCGCTCAGTCTTGCCGCGCACGGGCAACGACTTGATGGCAGGAGGAGTCCAGAGATAAGTGGTTTCGGTCATGATGTGTTCTTTGTGGTGGGTGTAGTTTGGGATCAGGCGTGGGTGTGTGCATTGCGTGCAGCCGACGCGGCCGCTTCCGAGGCCATGGCCAGCCTCGCCGCGTGCTGCACCGATGCAGACTTGCGGTGATCGATCAGCAGGACGGCCAGCATGCCAATGGCGCCCGGTATCGCAATGGCGAAGAAGTTCTGCTGCAGTGGCAGCTTCAGGCTGACCAGCACGCCGATCACGATGGGCGCCAGGATTGCGCCGCCGCGACCGATGCCCAACGCAAAGCCCAGGCCGGTGGAGCGAATCGCCATCGGATAGAACTGCCCGGTGTAGGCGTTGGCCACGATCTGCGTGCCGATGGTCGAGGCCCCCGCCAGCGCCACTACGATGAACAGGAGTTCCTGCGGCATGGCAAAGCCCAGCAGGCTGATCGACACGGCAGCCAGTGCGTACATGGATGCCAACACGGTCTTGATGTGGAACCGGTCGGCCAGCCAGCCGCCGCCGACGGCGCCAACGATGGCCCCGACGTTGAGCACCAGCACGAAAGTCAACGCGGAACCCAGGCTGTAGCCGGCACCGGCCATCAGCTTGGTCAGCCAGGAGCTCAGTGCGTAAACCATGAACAGGCACGTGAAGAACGCGATCCAGAACATGATGGTGCTGAAGCCCCGGCCCTCTGCGAACAATTGCCGTGTCGGGGCGCCATGCGCCTTGTCCCGTGCAGGCACGGTGAGTTCGTCACTGGCTTTCGGTTGGTAGGTCGGCTCGACCCGGGCCGCGATGCACTTGAGTTCCTCGTGCCGCCCCTTGGCGAGCAGAAACGGCATCGACTCGGGCAGGGACTTCAGGATGAAGGGGATCAGCAGTACAGGCGCCGCAGCCGCGAAGAACACCGACTGCCAGCCATAGCTCTCGATCAACCCCTTGCCCAGCAAGGCCGCCAGAATGCCTCCAACCGCGTAACCGCTGAACATCAACGTGACCAGCGTGGCGCGCACCTTCTTCGGCGCGTATTCGGTCATGTGTGCAACCACATTGGGCATAACGCCGCCGATGCCGAGCCCGGCCACAAAGCGCGAGGCGGCGAATACCAGTGGGTCCCGTGCGAGCGCGGCGGCGGCCGTGAATACGCTGAACAAGGTGATGCACACGACGATGGACCAGCGCCGCCCAATGCGGTCCGCCAAGGTACCCAGGAAGATGGCACCGAAAGCCATCCCGAACAGTGCCGAGCTCACCATGAACCCCGCTTGCGTAGGGTCCACGCCGAGGTCTCTCATGATAGATGGCAACGCGATGCCCACTACGGAGAGGTCGTAGCCGTCGAAGATGATGATCATGGCGCACCAGAACAGCACGAGACCGTGGAAGCGGTTGAAGCGGGCATCGTCCGCGAGTTGATGGACATCGATTTGGCGCATGGTATTTGTCTCGTTGGGATTCTTCAAAAGGGGCTGTGGTCAGCGCTTGGTCATTGCTTCGACATCGGCGTGGCCAGATCGGCCAGGCGCTCGTCATCCACGGGTTTGCGCTGCTCGATCAGGCGGCGTGCAAAGCGCAGGTCGCGCGCTGCGTTGTGCCCGATGGCAGCCTGCACCACGTCACCAGCCAGGTAGAACAGCACGAAATTGCCGCTCGCCTCGTCGACACGCCGCACTACGCGGTGCGCGGCGGCCGGCATGCCGTAGATCTGCAAGTTCATGCCGTACTGGTCAGACCAGAACCAGGGCAGCGGCTGGTAGTCCACGGTATGGCCGAGCGCAGAGCGCGCGGCGGCAATGCCCTGCTCCTGCGCGTTCTGCCATGACTCCAGCCGCAGCCGGCGCCCGGCCCAGGTGTTGGGTGCCACGGCAACGTCGCCCGCAGCCAGGATGTCGGGGTCGGAGGTGTGGCAACGGGCATCGACGAGCACGCCGCCATCGCATTCCAGGCCGGCCTCGCGCGCCAGTTCGTCGTTGGGTACCAGCCCGATGCCCAGCACGATCGTGTCGCAACGCAACGCGCTGCCGTCGGCGAGCAGAACTTCGGAGCGGCCGTCCGCGGCCCGCGCAAAGCCGCTGACACCCGCACCCAGCAGCACGCTTGTACCTTGTGCACGGTGCAACGCCAGCAGGTGTTCGGAAATCTGAGCCGGCACGGTCCGTTCGCACAGCCGGCTCTGAGTCTCGACGACGACCACCTCGGCGCCCTGCTGGCGAGCCGTGGCGGCCACCTCCAGGCCAATCCAACCGCCGCCCACTACCACCACGCTGCGGCCAGCGCTCAGCGCCGGTGCCAGCGCCTGTGCATCTTCGATGGTGCGCAGGGTGTGCAACGGCACCTGGTCGGCGCCAGGCAATGTGAGCTGGCGGGCGCGACCTCCGGTGCACAGGATCAGCTTGTCGTAGGGGACGGCCTCACCATCGGCCAGCAAAACCTGCTTGGTGGCGCGATCGATCCGAAGCACGCGGGCGCTCGGCCGCCAGTTCAGCCCTAGCGCCTCGAAGGCTTCGGCCTTCATCAAACGGGTGGTTTCGGGCAGTGCCGCGCCCGACAAGACGGCCTTGGACAGCGGTGGTCGTTCATGTGGCGGATGCGGTTCGTCACCGATCAACACCAGCCGGCCTGTGAATCCCTCGGCGCGCAGGGTCTGGGCCGCCCAGCCGCCGGCCTGGCCCGCGCCGATGATCACGATGTTCTGGATCACGCTGGCGTCCGCGCATGCGGCGGCCGCGACCTCAGGTCGCTCTGCAGTCATGGGGTTCTCCTTGGAGGCGTTACGTCAGTCGAGGGCGAGCCAGACGCGGCCGCCTTCGATCTTCACGGGGTACGACCGGATCGCTTCGGTCACCGGCGCGCAGGTGGGCTTGCCGTTGCGCACATCGAACTTGCCTTGGTGCAGCGGGCATTCGATTTCATGGCCTTCGAGAAAGCCCTCGCACAGGCGTGCATGGCCGTGCGTGCAGATGTTGTCGGTGGCGAAGATCTCGCCCTCGACGCTGTACAAGGCGAGATCCTTGCCGGCCACGATCATGCCGATGACATCATCGGCAGGCACGTCTTCGACGGTTGCTGCGTCGGTCCAGTTCAGTACGGTCATGGCGTGCCTCAGATCGGATAGATGATGGAGTTGGGGATCATTTCGCTGTCATAGATGACCTGACGCGAAGAGAACCTGAGCCCCGCTTCGGTACGCACGACGACATCGATATAGCGGCCGACGTTGAACACCGATGACAGCTCGGAGAGCTTGGTGCGGAACACCGCGTAGTTGGCTTCGCATTCGAAGCGATCGGCCTCGGCCTTCTTCACCAGCGGAGCACCCACCACGTGGCGCTGGTAGTACGGGTCGTGGAACAAGGTTTCGCGAATGCCGTAGACGCGGTCCTTGAGCATGCCCTTGCTCTCGAACGAGAGCGTGGCCAGCGGAAAGCCGCGCTCGTAGTTTTCGCGCGGTTGCAGGCGATAGCTGCATTCGTCAGTGAAGAACTCCGGCCAAGCATCCCAATCGCCTGCGCTGAGGGTGCTGGCGTAGTTGGCGTAGAGCTGGATCAGTTCGAAGTGGTCCTGGAAGTTCATGATCTCAGGCCTCCATCACCTTGCGCCAGTATTCGTACATACCGCGTATCAAAGTCTCGGTAACCATGTGGTCGGTGTCGCCGACCTCGCGGCCGCCGAGTTCGGCGAGCGTGCGATGGAAGGGCTTCTGCTCGAACCCCTTTTGCGATAGCTCGATCACTTCACCGTCGTCTGCCGACACGAAGCCGGCGGGCCCGAAGAGGTTGGCTTGGCGCAGGCGCCGCTGCGTCATGGCTTCGTCGTCGTCCTCGAAGCCGAAATGCGTCCACACGAAATCAAACGCGCCGGGGCCGCTCGGCTGGATGTGCCGCGTCGACACGCTGTTGACTTGCTGCTGGAAGATGACGCTCGGGAACAGCGTCATCATCACGGCCGTTGGGCCGCCCCACCAAGGCTCGGGCACGATGTCCAGGAAGCGGTCGTCGTTGAGCTGCATGCTCTCCTTGAAGCTCGACACCTGCGTGACCTGATCGGCCTTGCCGCTGGTGCCGCGTGTCGAGATCATTGCGGCGTGGCGATGGTGATCGTCCATCTTGAGCTGCGATTTGTTGTCCGCACGCCAGAGGCCAAAGGTCACGAACCACGTGTGCAGCAGACCCGGGTGATATGGGTCCTTGATGTTCTCCTGCATCAGCTTCCAGTTGCCCGGAATGCGCTGGCGGTTGTAGCCGAGGATCTTCAGCTTGCGGCCGTTGAAGAGACGATCGAAGTAGCCGAGGATCGTCGGGCCCATGAAGTCTTCGAGCGATTCGATGTCGGGATCGAAGGACGCGAAGACCACGCCTCCGCGCACTGCAACCTTGAGCTTGTTGAGGCCGTGCTCGGCGGGCTTGAAATCGGCCGGCATGCCGCCGTTGATCTTGCCGTCCTGCTTCACGCCGCGGCGGAACGGCACGCCCTGAAGGTCGCCGTTGAGCGAATAATTCCACTGGTGATAGGGGCAGGTGAATCCTTCCGCCTTCTTGTTGCCATGGCGCTCGCGGCAGAACTGCATGCCACGGTGGGCGCACACGTTCTCGACTACATTGATCCCGCCCTCGGCGTCACGGATCATGATCACCGATCGCTCACCGACCACCGTGCGCTTGAAGTCGCCGGCTTCGGGGACCTCGGCTTCCAGGCCGACGTAGCACCAGTGGCTCTTGTAGAACAGACGCTCGAGTTCGCGTCGATGTTGGTCGGCCTCGGTGTAGGCCATGAAGGGTATGCGGCTCGTACCCTGGTCTGCCCAGTGGATCTGCTGGGGAAAGACCGCTGTTGCGTCATCCATGTTTGTCTCCTGTGTCGTGTTGTCTCACGACCGGCGTTGTGGGGTGAGCGAATGATCCTCGCTCCCGGCCCATCGTTCAATAGAATGCCGGCAATACACAAAATTGATTTGGCGAATGCGGGGCCACGATGGAACTCAATGAAATCGACCTCAACCTGCTTGTTGTGTTCCAGCAATTGCTGATCGACCGGCGCGTCTCGAAGGTGGCGACCAGCCTTGGGCTTTCACAGCCCGGGGTTAGCAATGCGTTGGCGCGATTACGCAAGCTCACCGACGACCCGCTGTTCCTGCGAACGCCCAAAGGCATGGAACCGACGCCCTTTGCGGAGCAACTTGCTGAGCCGACAGCCCGCGCCCTTCAGGTCATCCATGCGGCAATCAACCAGCGTGCGACCTTCGATCCGGCAACGTCAAAACGCGCCTTCACAGTGGGCATGACGGACATCGGCGAAATCTACTTCCTGCCCAAGCTGATGAAGGAGCTTGCGCGGATTGCGCCGGGCGTCTCGCTCAGCACGGTTCGAAACACTTCCGTTAACCTGCAGGACGCGATGGAGGCGGGCCACGTCAACCTCGCGATGGGATTGCTCCCCCAATTGAAGGGGGGGTACTTTCAGCGCCGACTCTTCAAGCAACACTACGTCTGCATGTTCCGGATCGGTCACCCACTCGACAAAGGCAAGATTTCCTTGAGCGACTTCTCCGCGGCCGAGCATGTCGTGGTCGTTTCGGAAGGAACCGGTCATGGCCAGGCCGATGAACTTTTGCGGCGGCAAAAGGTTACCCGCAAGGTCGTGCTGACCGTCCCCCATTACGTAGCAGTGGGGCACATCCTGCACGATTCCGACCTCGTCGCCACTGTACCGGAGCGCCTTGCACGGGCGTTGGTCACACCTTTTGGCCTGTCGTACGTTAACCACCCAGCGAAACTCCCCGAGATCACGATCAACTTGTTCTGGCATGAACGCTACAACAAGGATCCTGCAAATGTCTGGCTGCGGTCTCTGGTCACAGAACTGCACGGCGAGAGGGCCAGCAAGCAATAGCCGGCCGCCCGCCATTGCGGCGCAACCTTGCATCCGCGAATGCCGAGAAAAGGCGCACACCCGAACAAACAGTTGACGAAAGTCGCCTCCACATTGCTGAAATCTATGCGCTGTATTCAGCACATTCGATTGATCGATGTTGCAACCGGCGCAATGATCGGCTGTTCCATAACCCGGCTGCGCGCATCGGCGAGTGATCGGTCGCGCTTGCGCGCAGGACCTCTTCGAGCGTGCTGGGCAGCGACTGCATCCCCTACCCCGACCTCACCCAATGAAGCTCTACTCGTTCTTTCGCAGCGGAACCTCCCACAGGCTCCGCATCACCCTCAACCTCAAGGGCTTGGCCTATGAGCAAGTCGCGGTTGATCTGCGGCGTGAAGAGCACCTCGGCGACGCTTATAGATCCATCAATCCCCAGCAACTCGTCCCGGCGCTGGATGTCGATGGCGTGACGATGACGCAGACGCCCGCAATCATCGAATGGCTCGAGGAGCGTTATCCGCAAGCACCACTGCTGCCGCAAGATCCGCTCGACCGCGCGCACGTACGGGCGCTCGCCGCAATCATCGGATGCGACGTGCATCCGGTCAACAACCGGCGAATCCTGGAGACGCTGAGGCATCGCTTCGGGGCTGATCAGGCAGCGATCGACGAATGGTGCGGCACATGGATCAGCAGTGGATTCAGCGCGTACGAAGCCTTTCTGTCTGCCCGCGGTTCAGACCAAGGCTTCTCCTTCGGCGATGCACCGACGCTTGCCGACGCCTATCTCATCCCCCAGATCGAAAGCGCGCGACGCTTCAAGGTGGACTTGGCGCAGTGGCCGCGCCTGCTCGCGATCGATGAATCGTGCGGGAAGCTTGACGCCTTCCAGCGCGCTGCACCGGCGGCGCAGCCTGACGCGTCGTGAGAGAGGCCTGCGACGCCAGGCCAGCATTGCGCTTCCCATTCGTCAAACCTGCTTGGCTTCTGTCACCTGTAGTCGCATCATTGCTGACCATGCCCAGTCCTCACGAACATGACCGAGTGGACCTTCCCCGATCACGAGCGATACACCATCTGCTCAGCTGAGGCCGTCGAACGAAACGCCTCGGGTTCGCCGCTCATTGAGTTACCCGCTCCGTGGGCCGGGTTGCCGGTGGGTGCATATCCGATTCTGCCGAAGCTTGAGAGCGGCGCCGCGTGCGTGAGCGCTCCGATGTTGCTGATGGCTACGCGCGGACGCGGCCGGCGATGGTATCGATTCGAACATCGCACTGTGGAACTTGCCACCGCCCCGGGCATGATCGAGCTTTATGGGCGCGACTTCCAGCGTAGCGGCGCGCGTTGGGAGGGTGAATCGGGAATGACAGTCGGGGTGTTTCTCACGCCCGAGCGGGTACACCGCTTGGCTCCTGAACTGCCCGACTTCGATTTGAAGACGATGCACCAAGTCTTCGATCCCAAGTTGCAGTGGCTGGCGCAGGAGTTGGCAGATGAGGCTCTACGAGGAGCGCCCGGCGGTGCGCTCTATGCTCAAGGCCTGTCCAGTGCACTGATCGGCCGACTTGCAGAGCACTACGGCGCCCCCGTCGTCGCCGCCCCCGCGGGCCAACTTCGCAACAACAGTCGCCGGCGCGTGCTTGACCTCATTGAGGCCGATCTCGCGACGGACTTGAGTGTGGAAGCGCTGGCACTTGAAGCAGGGTTGAGCCCACATCATTTTGCGAAATGCTTCAAGGCGAGTATGGGGTGTACCCTGCATCGCTACGTGCTGCAACGGCGTCTGGATCGCGCTCGAATACTGCTGAAGAACACGGCCATGTCGATCGCGGAGGTCGCGCTCACGCTTGGCTTCGCCAGTCAATCGCACTTCACGCAGGCTTTCCGCGAAAGCTTCGGCGTCACGCCTGCGACTGCGCGAAAGTCCTAATCCCCCATCGGCGTTCTTCGACAACGCACCACCGTTTTTCGAAAGACCGCTCAAGCGCCCAGTCCTAACCTCGGTATTCATTCCATTCACCGAGGAGATACCGTGACCTTGAGATTTCGCACGCACCGGATTGCCGGGCTGTTCGGAGCCGCTGCGCTCTTCCTGTCGGCCTGCGGAGGCGGCAATCATTCCCCCGTCTTTCTGACCACTGCGGCTCCGCCTCAAGTGGCATCAGCCTGTAATGACAGCCTGAAAACTTCATTCGCGCCGGACGCCAACACCACGGTGCTGTTGGTCAAGTCTTTCAAGGCCGGAGACTCGCTGGCCCTGTCGGGGACACCGGCGAGCCCCGCCGCTCCGGTCCTGACCACGTACATGTGCTTGGTCAAGCTGATGATCGGTCCGGGAAATCCAGGTGCCGCCGGAGCGCCATCGACTACCAAGGGCGTCGCATCGAGGTCTGGTTGCCGGATCCGGGCAACTGGAACGATCGCATACGAGCCTTCGGCAGTGGCGGGTTTGCGGGTGGACGCCACACGGACATCACCCGCATCGGGTACGAGGGCGCGTCGTTCCAGCCATTGCACCTGGCTGCCGTGGCCAATGGCTACGTGGTCGTTGTGTCAGATCACGGCAAGACCTCGGCACCCTATACCGGCGGCTCCAACGGATCGTTTCTCATGAATGCCGACGGCTCGATCAACAAGGTCTCCTGGCAGGACTTTTCGCAGCGTGCCATTCATGAAATGGCCGAGAAATCCAAGGTCTTGGTCCAGTTGTACTACGGGAAGGCGCACAAGTTCGCGTACTGGGACGGCTTCTCGACCGGCGGCCGCCAGGGCTTCAAGGCGGCACAGACATACCCGGGTGACTGCGACGGCATCCTCGCGGGCGCGCCGGCTTTCAACTGGACCAACTTCATCACGAGTGAAATCTATCCACAGACGGTGATGCTGAAGGAATTGGGAGGACCTATTGCTGCTACGAAGCTCGACGCAATCAGTGCGTCGGCAACGAAGGCATGCGATCCCCAATCTCTCGGGTTCATCCTGAACCCCGCGTCGTGCCGCTACGATCCATCCAAAGATGCCGCTGCGTTGTGCACGACTTCGGCAACCTTGACCGGCGCGGCAGGAACCAACGGCGACACGAACAGATGCCTGAGCCTGGCCGAAGCTCAAGTTGTCAACAAGATCTGGTACGGCCAGACCAGTGACGGCACCGCTCCCGATCCGCTTATCGACAACGCAAGCGGCACGGCGCCAGCATCCGGGCAGTTGTGGTGGGGCTTGACTCGCGGTACCAGCCTGACGAGTCTGGCCGGGAGCACCCCCTTCCCGATCGCGACCGAAGACCTTGCGCTGACCTTGCAGTCGCCGCTGTACGCGCAGACCGTGCCCGCGACCTTCTCCAACGCAACCGGCACGCCCGCAGACAAATGGAAGACCCTGACCTATGCCGATCTCACCAACGTGAATGCGCAAGGAGTGGCCTTGCAGTCGTCGTTCAGCAACATCAACACCGACAATCCGGACCTGAGCGCCTTTCGCAACAAGGGCGGCAAGATCCTGACGTATCACGGCTTGGCCGACGAACTGATCACGCCCAGTGGCTCGATAAACTACTACTCGCGCGCGGCGGCGACCATGGGTGGCGATGCGGAAGTGCAAAAGTTCGATCGCCTGTTCCTCATTCCCGCGATGGGCCACAACACGATATTCAAGGTAAGCGCAATCGATGCTGCGACGGGCACCGTCACGGCCTCCACGAAGGTGCCGCTGCCGGCCTTGCCGATCAACGGCAGTAGCGCTGATCAACTGTTCACTGCGCTGCGCCAGTGGGTCGAGAATGGCACGGCGCCGAACCGCCTCGATCTCAGTTCGTCCGATGGTTCGGTTTCACTGCCCATCTGTGCCTATCCGCAGCGCGCCACGTACAGCGGGGCTGGATCGGTCAAGGTTGCGGCCAGCTACACCTGCGAGTAGATCAGGCGCGAACCACGTCGACCAACGGTGCGAAAGGCAATTGCGCATCGTCGAGGCGCCACCGTCACCGGAGGCGTGGCGGCCTCGAGGCGTTCAAGCATGGCCAACCGGCCGTTGACCCTTTGACGCCTGGCCTTCGCTGTCGCACGCGACACCCCGAGTGTCGCAACGTGTCGCACGCGCGCCGCTCACGACGCAGCTAAGTCATTGATTTCAAAGGAAATGCTTCTGGGCATGCCATCTGCACTGGATCAGGCACAGCAGACAACCCAACCCCAGGAGACTTTCACCATGACCACACTGTCAGTTTGCAGCGACGCAGAACATGCCGCCGACGTCGCGAACTCGTTCAAGGATGCCATGCGCCGGGTGGCCTCCTCGGTCACTCTGATCACGACGCGCGACGCGGCTGGCTCGCCTCACGGGATGGCGGCGTCTGCAGTGATCCCGGTATCCATGGACCCGCCGGCAATCCTGATCTCCGTGAACCGGAGCTCAGGCCTGCATCTGACCCTGAGCACACACGGCCGCTTCTGCGTCAACCTCCTTGCTGGGTCGCACCACCCTCTGCTTGGCGCGTTCGCCCAAAGCTCACGGCGCGCGGAGCGCTTCGTCACTGGCGATTGGGAGGACAGCAGCGACACCCTGCCCTTCCTGACATCTGCGCCTGCCGCCGTCACCTGCGAAGTCGACCAGCGCATCGACTATGCAACGCACACCCTGTTCATTGGCCGCGTCACGGACGTGCATCTGGCCGACGAGCACCTTGACCCCCTTGTCTGGTTCAACGGGTCAGGTGTCGGTGTATCGGAACGCTGCAAGCCGCCCATGCAAGAGAAGCTCGCAGCCTGATTGTGTTCGTTCCCTCGCGCGGCAACCGCTGTGCTTTTTTAACCGTAGTAGGAGACTTCATGAAACTCGGATTGTTCGGCATGCCTCTGCATCCACCCACTCGGCCCATGACGGAGACCTTCAAGGAAAACACCGAGAAGATCATTTACGCGGACGAGATCGGCTTTGACGAAGTCTGGCTCGGCGAGCACATGTCCTGCACGACGGAGCCGATCTCGTCTCCGCTGATCTTCCTGGCGTCACTAATCCACCAGACGAAGCGCATTCGCTTCGGCACGGGCGTCATCGCCCTGCCCAATCACCACCCTGCGGTCGTCGCCGCCGAGGTTGCGCAGTTCGACCACATGAGCCAGGGCCGGCTGCTGTTCGGCATTGGCCCGGGCGGCCTGGCGAGCGACATGGAACTGTTTGAAGTCCTGGACGGCGCATATCGCACGGAACGCATGATGGAATCGATCGACACGATCCTCAAGATCTGGTCGCAGGATCCGCCGTACGTCATCGACGGCAAGCACTGGAAGATCTCGCTGAAGGACATGGTCATTCCGGAACTGGGCGTGGGCTTCATGCCCAAGCCGTTCCAGACGCCACATCCGGAAATCTCGATGACGGCGATGTCGCCGTTCTCCGACAGCGTCAAGACGGCTGCCGCCCGCGGCTTCGGTGCGATGAGCGCGAACTTCTGTCCGGAGTACGTCATCGCCAGTCACTGGAAGAAGTACGTCGAGGGTTGCGAGCTGGCGGGTCGCGAACCGACCGGCCACGACTGGCGCGTCGCCCGAAACATCATCATTGCGGACAGCGATGCCGAAGCCCGCGACCGGGTGATGGATCCGGCCGGCAGCAACTACTACTACTTCGACTACCTGTGGCGCGTGCTGAAGTCGGTCAACTACACCGCCGTCATGAAGGACGATCCCCAGCAGCCCGACGACGCAGTCACGGTGGAGCAACTGATCGACAGCATGGTGGTCTACGGCTCGCCAAAGACCGTCGCCGATAAGCTGGTGAGCTTCCGTGAGCGCACGGGGCCCTTCCATGGCTTGATGATGGCCTCGATGGACGGAATGGGCCGCAATCGTGCGTGGGAATGGGAAACCATGCGGCGCCTTGCGCATGAGGTGGTGCCGACGTTGCGCAAGGCCACATCGACGCCTGCCGCGGAGCTCTTGGCCGCGTGACAGCAATGGGGCGAAGGATGCAGAATCCTTCCATATAAGGGGCCCGCCCCAGGCCCCTTGCAGGAGACATCGCGCTGTGGACAAAGCCTTTCCTCCGAGCGTGCTGCGCCCCGCCGCAGTACCTACTCTTCTGCAGGACGCGCTGCTTGATGGCACCAGCGTGGCCGCCTCGCAGGAGCGTTGTCTTGCGGTCCACAAGCTGACCCCGGACCGGGTGGCGCGTCCCTGTGTGCTGACCCCGGTGGAACTTCAGGATCACCGTGAGCCAATCGCAGACCTGCTCGCGCTGTCGCAGGGAGAGGTTCAACGTCTCTTCGAATTGCTGGCCGAGCAGGACTACGTCGTGATGCTGGCCGACCCCGACGGGGTCGCGCTCAGCTTTCGATCTACCGAGCTGGTCCTGGACGCGTGCACCAATGTCGGGGTACTCCCGGGATCCATTTGGGCGGAAGACAAGCAGGGCACCAACGGCGTGGCACTTTGCATCCAGGAGCGGCGCGCCTTGTCCGTGGTGATGCAGGACCACTTTGCGTCGAGCCTTGCCGGGGTGAGTTGCACCGTGGCCCCTGTGTTCGGTGCAGCGGGCCAACTGGCCGGCGTGCTAAACGTCACCACCTTGCGCGGCTCGGATCGTGCAGCGCAAGCTTTGGTTCGCCAGGTTGTCACCGCCTCGGCACGCCGTATCGAAAACCAGTTCTTCGATCGCCGCAATGCAGGCCACACGATTCTGCGTCTGTCTCGCCACGGAGATTTCTGCGACGCGGCCGCAGAGTCGCGGATTGCAGTCGATCCTTCCGGGAGAGTGCTCGACGCAACGCCGCTGGCGCAACGGATCCTCGTACCGAACGGCGAGAGCCTGATCGGCTTGTCGCTCTCGGAAATCGAAGGACTGGATCGATGGGCCAAGGCCGCAGACTGCGGGGACGTGGCGTTTCATCTACCGAATGGCAGCAAGCACTTCTTCCGCTTCGAGCAGCCGAGAGTGCGCTCGACCCAACAAAGTGGGACAACGCGAGCACGTGTGCCTGACCCACTGGACGCGACACAGCCCACGGCCGAGGAGATCGTGGGCAGCGACCCGGTGGTGCGCGATGCCATGAGCGTCGCGCAACGCTTGATCGCTCATCGCGTTCCGGTGTTTCTCCAGGGTGAGACAGGCACTGGCAAGAGTGCCCTGGCCAGGGCGCTGCACATGGATGCCGGGGGCACGCCCGACAAGTTCATCGCCATCAACTGTGCCGCGATCACCGCGGAACTGATCGAGAGCGAGCTCTTCGGTTATCGACCTGGCGCCTTCACCGGCGCGGCCCGCCAAGGTTCACGAGGCCGGTTGCTTGAGGCCGACGGCGGGACCTTGTTCCTGGACGAGATCGGTGACATGCCTGTTGCCCTGCAAACAAGGCTTTTGCAGGTTCTGTCGGATGGTGAATTCACTCCGGTCGGCGCGACCCGGCCTGTCCAGGTGCGCTTCGCGCTGATTGCCGCCAGTCTTCATGACGTTGCCGAGCAGGTTCGCGAGGGCCGCTTCAGGGAAGACCTCTATTTCAGGCTTGCGGGGGCGACGGTATGCCTGCCCGCGCTGCGTCATCGCGATGATCGCCGGCAATTGATCGAACGCGCGGTGAAGGTCGCTGCACGACGGGTGGGACGGCCGGCTCCGCTCGTCGACGAAGATGCCATGCAAGCCCTGATGTCACACAACTGGCCGGGCAATCTGCGCGAACTTCATCACGCCATCAGGTTTGCCGTCGCGATGGATACCGATGGAAAGATCGACATGACCGAGCTTCCTCCGCCATTGGGAAGAAAGCCGGGATCAACAACGCTGGGCTCGCAGCCTGTCGGCAAGCGCGCCGCCATCGAGCAGGCGCTCAATCGGTGCAACTGGAATGTTTCGGAGGCAGCAATCTCGCTTGGAATTTCGCGTGCGACCTTGCACCGGCAGTTGCACGAGCTTGGAATTCAACGTCCCACTTGAACGAGATCGCGAAGAAGCTGAAGCGTTTTTTCCAGTGGTTGGGCGCTTGTGTCGACTTGCACTTCGGCTTTCGCGTAGAACGCTTCGCGCCCCGTCAGAATCCGGCGCAGGTCCTCCATGGCTTCTTCGTTTCCCGCCATCGGGCGAAAGTCTCCTTGCTGCGCGACGCGGCTCATATGATCTTCCGGCTTCGCACGCAACCACACAGTTCGGCAATGGCTCATGAGCAAGCTGAAGGTCGAAGGCTCGGCGACCATGCCGCCCGGCGTGGCCAAGACGAACTCGGAATGGATCTGCAAGGTCTGCTCGAGCGCGCGTCGTTCGTAGCGGCGGTAAGCATTCGGCCCGTACAGGTCGTGGATCTCACGGATGCTGTAGCCGGCCACCTGCTCGATCTCGGTGCTAAGTTCGATGAAGGGCACGCCGAGTTCCTCCGCCAGCATGCGGCCCAGCGTGGACTTGCCCGCACCTCGAAGGCCAATCAGGGCGATGCGATTGAGGTTGCCCGCGCCGTCCGTGCCGGCGCCCAGCATCTGAGCAATGGCCACGCGCGCGGCATGCAATTCGGCCTCGCTTCGACCACTGAGCAGGTCCCGCAACAGCAGCCACTCGGGCGTCAATGTCGTGGCGTCCCCTACCAGTTCTGCAATGGCGCAATCGAGACCGTGCGCTACCTGGTCGAGGATGACCAGCGAGGGGTTGGCCCTGCCGAGTTCCAGGTTGGCAAGGTACCGTTCGGAGATGCCCGAGACAAGGGCGAGTTCCTTGCGTGTAACGCCCCTGCGCGATCGCAATGTGCGCAGCCGCTCGCCGAATTCGTCCAGGTAGGGTGACCGATCGTCCGCCAGGACGCTGATCGGCGCCATTGCATTTCGGTCGTTCATGGGTTCGATGAAAAGGGGTTGCGACGAAAAAGGAGCCGGCATTATGCGGCCCCCTTTTGTCGCGTCTCAGCGATCGCGCCAGGTCACTTGCAGGCGTAACTCGACGCGGCGGTCTGGGGACCGGCACCGTCGTAGACAGCCTTCAGGGGATAGACACACAGCGCCTGCGACACGGCGCCATTCGAAGAAGTCACGTCTATCCGGCCCGGCTCCGTTCCGTTCTCCACCCAGTTTTGCAGCGCCGTGAACATCTCGTCGCGACTGGCGGCCGATTGCGGCATCGGGAACGTCGGCGGCCCCACCAGGGAACCGTTGTGCTGCATGCCGGAGATCAGGTAGAAGCGGAAGAACGACTGGATCGACGGGATGCCGCCCATCATCGTGGCGACCCGGTTGTAGTAGTTGATGGATCCTTGCGGCGCGATGAGGTTGTCACCCAACCCGTGATAAAGCAACAGCTTGCCCTTTCGCGCGTTGAATGCGCTGAGATCGGCGTTGTCGGTGTTGATGTTGCTGAATGAGGACTGAAGCAAGATTCCCTGGAAGGCGGCGTTCGTCAGCCCTGCGTAGGTCAACGTCGTCCACTTGTTCGCACCATTGGCCTTCGCGTTCAGGAAGGTGGGTTGGGCATACGTGGAATCCTGAAGCTCCAATGCGACCTGGTCGGTGGCAATCGGAAAGACGAAGCCACTCCCCGCCAGCGCAGCAAGCGAGCTTCCGCGAGTGAGACCAAACCAGACTTGCGTACTCCCGGCGAGGTTATAACTACCGCCGTTGTCTACAGCAGGATCAGGCACACTCCCGTCGGCCGTTTGTCCATACCAGATCTTGTTGACCGCAGTGGCCTCCGCAAGGGTCGCGCAGGTCGCGGCGCTGCTGGTTCCCACGACTCCGCCGTTTCCGGCGACGCCATTGCACAGCATGGCGGCATCCTTCGTCGGGTCGTATCGGCAAGCCAGCGGGTCCACCAGAAAGCCGAGAGCGGCGCCTCCGCAGGCGTTGACGGCGGCAGTGCTGATCGCGTCGATCTTTGCAGGGGCCATGTTGGCGCCAAGGTCCCGCAGCATGACGATCTGGGGATACAGCTCGTTGGTAATGAAGCGAGTCCAGTTGATTGCCGGAGCGCCGGCGTTGATGCCGTCATAGTCCTTCGGATAGACCTGCGCCAGCTTCAGCGCCTGTCGCCCCCCGGTGGAGTAGCCGTCCCAATAGGCATAGCGCTGCGCCTTGCCGTAGAAGCCCTGGACGAGTGCCTTGGTCTTTTCGGCCGTTTCGTGAAGGCTGCGTTCGGCAAAGTCGTGCCAGAGCGCGGTGTTGATCGAGCCGTCTGGGTTCATCGCGAACGCGCCGCTACCGCCGACGTGGCCGTTGTCCGAGGTCGAGACGGCAAATCCCTTTCCGACCGCCGCAGCCAGGATATTGAGCCCATCGCCCGTTGCGATGGACGTCAGGCTGGTCTCCAAGGAACCGGACCAGCCGCCATTGCCAAAAGAGCGAATGCGTTCGTTCCAATTGGCCGTTGTGGGCAACAGGATCTGGATGCCAATGCCTGCCGAAGTCGATGGCGCCCCCGCGGGTCCGGGGTTGCCCGGTCCCACCAGCAGCTTCACCAGGCACAGGTCCGCCGGCGCCTTCGGCGTGCTGGCTGTGGCGGTGCCCGACAGGAGCAAGGAGTCGTTGGCCTTGAACGCCTGAACCAGCAACACCGATGTGTTGGCGTCGGGCTTGAATTCGGTCTTCAGGCTGTCATCGCACTTCAAAAGCGAGACCGGTGCGGGTGCGGGGGCGGGTGCTGGGGCAGGCGCCGGAGCGGGTGCCGGCAAGGGAAAATATCCGCCTCCCCCGCCACCTCCACAACCGGCGATCAGCGCGCTGGCGCCCACGGCGGCAAGCGCGAGAGAAAGTGGTCGCCGCCGCTTCGCGGCATCTTCAAGGGGAGCGGGTTCGGGCGCGCGGTCAAGGGTCGGCATTGCTGTTGTCTCCAGTTTGATGAATCGCCGCAGATGAACAATCGTTCGCCTGCTGACCGGCACCTTAGGATCTCAGCGCCGCTTGCTCTTTCAGAAACGGAGCGCAAATATCAGAATCTTGCTCACCCCGGGAAAACGATGAACTGTTGTGCATCCCTTTATGAACAATCATGCGTGCATGGATTGCCTGGATCTCGCCAACCTCCCGCATTCGAATGACCCGACCGAGGTGTTGGCGTCCTCCCCTGCCTCGTCTTCATGCCTGCCGGTCGTGGTGACGGGAATTCCTTGCGAGGCGGAGCTCAGGGACGACTTCCATCCGGTCGCCAGGATCTTCGTGGCCCACGAAGGCCGGGGACGCCGCTGGTACCGGCAAGGCCGCCAGACGCTGCAGATGCGCACCGAGCCGGGAATGATCGAGATCTATGAGAAGGGCATGGCCTTTGACCACTGCCGGTGGTCAGGCGAGGCAGGCCGGTGCGTGCTCGTCGAGTTGGCGGACACGGATGTGTATTCCATGACGCACGGCGACATGCCGTTCCTTGCACTGCGCACCCAGCACGAAGTTTTCGATCGCCGCGTGAGCCATGCAGTCTTCGCACTTGCCGGCGAAGCGCTTGCCGGCCATCCCAATGGCCGCTTGTATGCGCAGGGGCTGTCGGTCGCGCTCTTGGGGTTGATGGGCGGCAGCTACGCGGCGTCAGCGCCGCGACAGCTCGCACTGGCTTCCGGCCGTCTTGGTGCTGTGCAGCAGCGGCTGCTGCTGGACATCATCCATGCCGAACTGGGTGCGGATCTGTCGCTGAAACGCCTCGCGGACGAAATCGGCCTCAGTCCTTTCCACTTCGCGAGGACCTTCAAGGCAACGTTTGGACTGACGCCCCACGCATATGTGCAGGAGTGCCGGATCAAGGCAGCCATCAGGTCGCTTCAGACAGATCATGCAAGATCGATCGCGGACATAGCAATCGCATCCGGATTCGCAAGCCAGTCGCACATGACCGAGCTCATGCGACGCAAAGTCGGCGCAACGCCGCGCGAAATCAGGCTCGGAACCTAGCTTCGACAAACAGGCGGCTCAGCGACCGCCGCCCCGTGCGGTCCGCTTTTCAAGCTTCTTCTCTCCGACTGCCGGTCCATTCAAGGTTCCCATCCCGCCGATCCGAAGCGAGAGGGCCTTCGCTGCGGCACCGAGCGCTTCGGTCACTTCGGGGATCGACTTGCGCTCCACCTGGTCGAGCCGCTCGGCGTAGGGAACCGTCAGTGCGGCAATCGCATGGCCCTGTGTGTCCAGAATCGGAAAGCTCACAGCATAGAGGCCGCGCACCTGCACGCTCGGAATCGATTCGTAGCCTGTAGACCGGACAGTGGCGAGGATGTTGTCAATCTGCGGGTCGGCCTGGTCGGGCCGGCGCGCAAGTGACTCCTCGATGCGCAACGCCCGGGTCTCCTCGTCTTGGAACGCCACGAGGACGCGCCCGGAAGCGGAGATCAGCACATCGATTTCGGCGCCCGCGCGAATCGCAAAGCCCATGCCGCTGGGTGTGTCGACCTTGAACAGCACGACCTGCTTGCCCTGGCCGTACACGGTCAGGTGGCAGGACTGATCCAGTTCGCTCGCCAGCCTCTGCATCAAGGGCGCGGCCTCCTGCAGAAGGCGTTGAGTTGGCGAGTTGATGTGCGCCAGCTCGAAGAGCTTGGTCGTGATCGCATAGGTATTTTCATCGACCAGCGTCACGTAGTTGCGATTGACAAGGCACGCGACCATCCGGTAGATCTCACCCGTGGTGCGCCCCACGCGCTGTGCGATGTCCTTTTGCGAAAGCGGCTGGTCGCTGTGGCACAGCACTTCCAGAATGTCGAGCCCCTTTTCCAGCGCCGGCGCCGAGTACGACCGACCCTCTGCTTCCGCCACCGTGGCGACTTCGTTCACATCATCTTTCATCGTGTGCTCCGTTGCTCTGCGCAACAACCGCATTTTGACGGCTTTCGATTCCCCGGACGCGATCACGCAGCCCGTTCAGTTCTGCGGCGTTGCCTGCGCCGCTCCTTCGGAGAGCAATGCACCGATGGCGTCGGCGTCATAGCCGAGTTCGGCCAGCAGGCCACGGGTGTCAGCGCCACGCGGCTGCGCCGGTGACCGGCGTGGGGGGTAGGCATCCTCGAAGCGGATGGACGACCTGATCGCCGCCGTCCTGCCCTCGGTCGGGTGCTCCTCGAAATCGATCAATCCCACTGCTTCGAGGTGCGGATCCCGCGGCAACGAGTCCAGCGTGTGACAGGGCTGCACGGCAATGTCCGCCGCGCGAAGGATCTGAAGCCATTGCTCCGTGGTCCGACTCGTCAGCGGGGCGCCGCGGACCTCGAACCACTGCGCAACGTTGCGGGCGCGCGCGGCGACGCTCGAAAAGCGCGGGTCGTCGAGCAGTTCTGGACGATCGGTCGCCTTCAGGAACGCGCGCACCTGTGGATCGGTGTTGATGGTGAACGAAATCCATCCGTCCGCGGTCTGGATCGGCTTGTTGTGCGGGCTCAGGAGGCGAAGGTCACCGGGCGGCCCTACCGGCGGATCGAAGCTCTGCTGGGCTAGGTGTTCCTGAAGCACAAATGCGGCCATCGTCTCGAACATGGGCACTTCGATGCTGCAGCCAACACCACTCGACTTGCGCTCCACAACAGCCGCGAGGATTGCGCCCGCTGCGATCTCTCCAGCCACGTGGTCGCAGATCAACAGAGGCACATAGGCCGGCGCGCCATCGCGAGCCAACATCAACCCTGCCATGCCGGTGGCGCCCTGGACCACGCTGTCGTAGGTGGGCAAGCCCGAGTACGGGCCGTCCGTGCCGTAGCCGGTGATCAGGCAGTAGATTTTGTCAGGATGCTTGGCGCGCACGGTTGCGGCATCGAGGCCCAGTCGCTCGAGGGCCTGTGGGCGCATGTTGGCCACAACCACGTCGGCCGATTCGATGAGCTTGTCGATGGCTTCGCGCGCGCCCTTCTTCTTCAGGTCGAGGCAGATGTTGCGCTTGCCGCGGTTGAAGTGCAGGTATGCGCCCGAATGCTGGCCTGTGGGCGACAGTCCGCCCAAGCCACGCATCAAGTCGCCTTCGGGGCTCTCGACCTTCACGACTTCTGCGCCGTATTGGCCCAGCCGCCAGGTACATACCGGGCCAACGACGACGCTGGTCAAGTCCAGGACGCGCAGGCCCTTCAAGGGTTCGAAGCTCATTGGGTGTCTACCTCCATATCGACGGCCATTCGGTTGCGATCGTCGAAGGCCCTGAGCCGCCAACGTTCGCCGATTCGATCGGCAGCCAGCATGACTGGTCGATCGCAGAAAAGCGGTGCGAGGTGGCGCACCTTGATTGCAGCGGGAGTCACATCGAGGTCACGGCGCAGGAACTCGGTGAGCAGCAACGTTGCAAGCCCGCCGTTGACCACGAGATCGGGGAATCCCTCTTGGTTGCGCGCGAAGTCCCGGTCGATGTGAATCCTGTGCGAATTGAAGCCAAGGGCCGAATACTGGAACAGCAGCGTTTCGTCCGGCGTCAGCGTCGTCACCCGCTCTGCCTGCACGGGCGCCAAGGTCGGCGCATCCGCCTCGTCGGCTGACTTGTTGCCAGGCGACAAAAGCAAATAGGTCTGGGTCTCGATCAGCGAAGGCTCGAGCCTTTCGGCGATGCGAAGTTCGTGCGCAAGCGTCACGACGGCCATGGGCCCCGACGCGTTCGACTTGTGGACCACGCTTCGTACCGCACTGCTTCGCAGCACCGTGGCCCCGATCGGAATGTCGCTGACGAAAGTGACGGAGCGTCCGCCCAGCATCAGACGGGGAAGTCCGAAGTCCGGCATCGGAACGCCCAAGCCCGGAAACCCATCACTGCGCAATTCCGAGCGCCGCGTGTCAGCTCCCATCAACAGGAACTGCCAACCGCGGGGCAACGGGGAGCCCGCAACAAATCCCGCTGGGTCAAGGTCCAGCATCGCAGCGACGCGGCGCGCTCCGGACAGCCCGCACACCTCTTCGCGGACGACTGTCTCTTTCTCGTTTGTGGCCAGCATAAATGTCTCACCAATAAATTTGTAGTTTCATGAGTGAAGTGTAAATGCATCCTTTTGGCTTGAAAACGGCAAATCTACCGCCTAGGTGTTTACACCTATGCATAGTTGACTTCACCAGTGAATCTAATAAAGTACATCCAGCACTGCGATTTCAGTGCCTCTTCGACCCCATACATCCCACAAAGGACCCGTCATGAACTTCAAGTTCCACCACATGAACCTATGCACCGACAGCCTGCCGCGGCTCACAAAGTTCTATCAAACGCTGTTCGACCTCGGCACGATTCGCGATGAGGAGCACTCTCGCGTGAACGCGGAAAGCACCACGACTGGCTACAACGGCAAGGTCGATTTCCTGACCGATGGCGACATCGAATTTCATTGGGCCGAACGCGATCTGGACACCGGCTTCAAGATGAAACAGATCGTCAACCCGATGGCCCGCGGCCACTTCTGCTTCCGCACGGATGACATCAAGGGCTTCATGCGCAGGTGTGACGAGCTCGGCATGCGCTATTCGGACTATGGGCGCTGGGCTATCGCGGGCTGGCATCAAGTGTTCCTCCAAGACCCGGACGGCAACGTGATCGAAGTGCACCAGCCCAACGTGTACAGCTGACCCCACCCGCCGCAAACCCGCAGGAGACATACCGTGAAAACCAAGACCTCTTTCGTCAGCTCACATCTTTCGGCACCATCCATGACCGGACGTCGGGACATGCTCAAGCAACTCGCGTCCGTGGCGGCCACCGCCCTGGTGCCGGGTGTCGTCATGGCGCAGGCAGCCGGCAAGTTCAATCTCAAGATCGCGATTTCGCTGCCGGACAGCCATCCCACGCCTATTGCGTTGAAGGCTGCGTGCGCAGACATCCTGAAAGAGTCCGGCGGGCGTCTGACGATCGAGGTCTATTCGAACGGCCAACTCGGAAGCGATACGGACACGCTCTCCCAGGTGCGCTCCGGCGCCATCGACTTCATCTGCACGGCTGGCCAGATCTACGCCAACCTGATTCCGGCAGCCGGGCTCAGCTCCATGCCTTTCGCCTTTTCCGACTATCCGACCGTCTGGAAAGCCATGGACGGCGAGCTCGGTGCATACATCCGCGGAACCTTTGACAAGGCGAACCTCGTGCCAGTGGGCAAGTTCTACGACCACGGCTTCCGTCAGATCACCAACTCATCCAAGCCGATCACCTCTCCGAAGGATCTCGTCGGGATGAAGATCAGGGTGCCTGCAACGGCGTTCCAGACTTCTCTGTTCAAGGGCCTGGAGGCATCGCCGACGACCGTGCCGATCGGCGAGCTCTACACCGCATTGCAGACGAAGGTGGTCGATGGTCAGGAAAACGCCTTGCCGACCATTGATGCCGCAAAGCTCTACGAGGTGCAGAAGTTCCTCACCTACACCTCGCACACCTGGGAATACTTCGCCTTGATTGGCAACAAGCGCAACTGGGCAGCGCTTCCTGAAGACCTCCGAACACTGGCCACGCGCGTGTTTGACGCCAGCGCCCTCAAGCAACGATCTGCACACGACGAATTGACCGGGACGCTTGAGACCAAGCTCAAGGGCGCCGGCATGCAGTTCAACAAGGTGGATGGCAAACCGTTCCGCGACACTTTGACGAGAACGGGCTTCTATACCGACTGGCAGAAGAAGTTCGGTCCTGAAGGCTGGGCCATCCTCGAAAAGTACAGCGGCAAGCTGGCCTAAAAGCAAGTTAGCACCGGCACGGGATTCCATCCTCTGTCGATCCACCGGGGCTCGTAGCAGCCACGGCGGGTCAGCGGGAGCGTGCCCACGCCAGCATCCAACAACTCGAAATACTGGAGACGAATCCGTGGATCCCACCACCAACTCTGCGAGTCCGCACGCAGCGCTCGCGCACTCGGATAGCGCGTGGCATCGGGCTGTCTACAAGGCCGATCGCGTCCTCGCTTTCGTCACCGAAGTGCCTGCCGCCTTGCTGGTTCTGATCGAGATCCTGGTCCTGTTTTCGGGGGTTGTGAGCCGCTACGCCCTGCATCAGCCCTTGACCTGGTCCGACGAGCTTGCAGGCATCCTCTTTCTCTGGTTGGCCATGTTGGGCGCGGTCATCGCGCTGCGTCGTTCCGCGCACATGCGAATGACGGCACTCGTCGACATTGCGTCTCCCGGCACACGGGCGTTCCTGGACCTGTTCGCTGTCGTCGCGGCCGCGGCATTTCTCCTGCTGGTCGCCCATCCGGCATACGACTTCGCAAGCGAAGAAGCCATCGTCACCACGCCATCGCTGGGCATCTCGAGTGCCTGGCGCGCCGCCGCACTGCCCTGCGGCGTGATCCTGATGTGCGTCGCAGCGGCCATCAAGCTGGCGGCAGTGACGGACGGCAAGCGACTGGCGATGGCCGTCGGGCTGACCCTGGTTACCGGTGCCGGCCTTTACTTCATCAGCCCGGCCTTCGCAAACATCGGAAACTTCAATCTGCTGATCTTCTTCGTCGTGATCGTCGGGCTGCTCGTCCTGTCCGGCGTACCGATCGCATTCGCGTTCGGCCTCGCCACCTTCGGCTACATCGCACTGACCACGACCAAGCCAGTGAACGTCATCGTCGGGAGAATGGACGAAGGCATGTCGCACCTCGTGCTGCTGGCCGTGCCGCTGTTCGTGTTTCTCGGCGTCATCCTCGAACTCAGCGGCATGGCAAAGGCCATGGTCCGATTCCTGGCTTCATTGCTTGGACATGTCCGCGGCGGCCTCTCCTATGTGCTGATCGGCGGCATGTACCTGGTCTCCGGCATCTCTGGATCCAAAGCCGCGGACATGGCCGCACTCGCTCCAGTCCTTTTCCCGGAGATGCGCAAGCGCGGAGAAAAAGACGGCGAAATGGTGGCGCTGCTTGCCGCGACTGGCGCGCAAACGGAGACCATCCCGCCCAGCATCGTCCTGATCACGATCGGATCGGTCACGGGAATATCGATTGCAGCGCTTTTCAGCGGTGGTCTGGTGCCGGCCCTGGTGCTCGCTGTCCTGCTGTGTACCGTGGTGTGGTGGCGCGTGCGCAAAGTCGACGTGTCGCATATCGTGCGCGCCACCAGAAAAGAGATCTGGAAGTCCCTGATCTTTGCACTGCCCGCGCTGGCGCTCCCGTTCATCATCCGGGCCGCAGTCGTCGAAGGCGTGGCCACGGCCACGGAAGTCTCGACGATCGGCATTGCCTACGCCATCCTGGCCGGCCTTGTGGTTTATCGGCAACTTGACCTGAGGAAGCTTTGGCCTGCCCTGGTGGACACCGCGGCCCTGTCGGGTGCCATCCTGCTCATCATCGGAACGGCAACAGGAATGGCTTGGGCGTTGACGCAGTCCGGCTTCTCCCGCCAGTTGGCTGAAGCCATGACGCAGCTTCCGGGCGGTACGGCGGGCTTCCTCGCCGTCTCCATCCTCGCGTTCATCGTGCTGGGCAGCGTGCTTGAGGGGATTCCTGCCATCGTCGTCTTCGGCCCGCTCCTCTTTCCGATCGCCAAGCAGTTCGGAGTCAACGACGTCCACTACTCGATGGTGGTGGTGCTTGCCATGGGCATCGGCCTCTTTGCCCCGCCATTCGGGGTGGGCTACTACTCGGCTTGCGCCATTGCCCGCGTCAGCCCGAGCGCCGGGATGAAGCCGATCATGGGCTACATGCTGGCCCTGTTGGTGGGAACGGTGATCGTCGCCGCGGTGCCCTGGCTGTCGACGGGCTTTCTCAAGTAAACATCATGCAAACCATTTTTCTGACGGGTGCCACGGGATACATCGGCGGCACGATCGCATCGAAGCTCGTCGAGAACGGCTATCGGGTGCGCGGCCTGGTGCGCAGCGCCGAAAGCGCGGCGCTGCTCGCAGAGCGCGGCGTCGAACCCGTTCTTGGCGGACTGGACAACGTCGAACTGCTTGCCGACGAGGCGCGCGCTTCGGATGGCGTGATCAATACGGCCAGCGCTGACAATGCCGGCGCCGTGCGTGCATTGCTTGCGGGCCTCGAGGGCTCGTCGAAAGTGTTCGTGCACACCAGCGGATCCAGCGTGGTGGGCGACGACGTGCGCGGCAGCCGCCGCTCCGACACGGTCTTCGACGAAACCACCCCATTCGTGGTGGCTCCGGGCAAGCAAGCCCGCCGTGAGCTGGACCTGTCGATCCTCGGCGCGGCATCGCGCGACGTGCGTTCCGTGGTCATCTGCCCCAGCCTCATCTACGGCGTCGGCAGCGGGATGAATCGCAACAGCGTGCAGATCCCCACGCTTGTCAGCAACGCCCTGGAACAAGGAATTGTTCAAACGGTCGGCCCCGGACTGAATGTCTGGTCCAACGTGCATATCGACGACGTGGCCGACGTGTATCTACTGGCCATCGCGAAAGCGCCCGCTGGCTCGTTCTACTTCGCGGAAAACGGCGAAGCGTCCTTCGGCGAGATCGCCGAAGCGATTGCGAAGCGGCTTGACCTCGGGCCTCCACAAGCGTTGCCGCCGGACGTCGCGGTCGAGCGTTGGGGCCAAGCCAAAGCGTACTTTTCGCTCGGCAGCAACAGCCGGGTAAGGGCGGTGCGCGCACGCCGGGAACTCGGTTGGTCGCCAACGTATGCTTCTGTGACCGGCTGGATCTTGAACGATATGCCCGTCGACGCTTCGTCGGCAAAACCCAACCCATGAATTGAGAATCCCATGCTACTTAAAGACAAAGTGTGTGTTGTCGCCGGCGCCGCCTCGCTGCGCAGCATCGGCTACGCCACGGCCGAACTGTTCGCCGAACACGGCGCGAAAGTCGTCGTGGTCGACCTGTCGATGAACGACCAGGTGCTGGCCGACATCAAGGTATCGATCGAGAAGCGCCTCGGGCACAGCGCCTCGGTGCACGGATTGCGATGCGACATCAGCAGCGCATCTGACTGCGAGCGGCTCATGCAGGACGTCGTGTCGTTGCACGGAACAATCGATTGCCTGGTCAACTCCGCAGCGGTGGTCCAGTCCCACGCGATGCTCGACATCGGAGAGAAGGAACTGGACCTCATGTTGAACGTCAATTTGAAGGGCGCCTTCCACCTGTGCCAGAGCGCCTTGAGGGTCTTCCAGCCGCGCAGCTCTGGGGTCATCGTCAATGTCGCATCGGTCGCGGCGCAACGCGGCGGCGGACTGGTCGGCAGCGCGCACTATGCGGCCTCCAAGGGCGGGGTCCTCAGCTTGACCCGAAGCATTGCCCGCGAATTCGGTCCGCTGGGCATTCGCGCCAACGTCATCTGCCCATCCATGACCGAGACCGGCATGGTGGACGGCATGTCCGACGCCAAGCATCATGAAATCGTGTCGGGCATTCCACTGCGTCGGGCGGCCAAGCCGCGCGAAATCGCGGGGGCATGCCTGTTCCTCGCTTCCGACCTCTCTGCCTATGTCACGGGCGCCACGCTCGACGTCAACGGCGGCAGCCACATCCACTGACCGACCACCAAGGAAGACTCAAATGATCCTCGAAGTTGCCGACATTCGCATCAAGCCCGGTCAGCAGGCGCCGTTCGAGAGGGCTGTTCAGCTCGGGCTGGACACCGTCATCGCCAATTCCGAGGGGTTCAGGGGCTACCAGGTGCGCCACAGCATCGAGTCGCCTGACCGGTATGTGCTCATGCTCGAGTGGGACACGCTCGAGGATCACACCATCAAGTTCCGCGGTTCGCCAGCATTTGCTGAATGGCGAAGCATCGTCGCCGACTTCTTTGCGCAACCCCCTTTCACAGAGCATTTCGACCTCGCTTTGTCATCGGCAGAGAAAGTCGAGTGAGCTGCAACACAACGACGTCCCTTCTCCTCAGCCGTTGTTGTTTCCCTCAATCTTCCCCTTCGAAGAAAGAACCTCATGACCGAGCAGTCTCATTTCCTTCCGTTTGACACATTGCAGCAGGTGCCGCGCGGCAACGGCATTGTCAACTACCTCATCGCCACCCGAAAAGTCGGGGCGTGCGCCATGCATACCGGCATCTCAAAGCTGCCCGTTGGAATCTCAGCACCTCGACACTCTCACAACAGCGAGGAACAGGTCACCGTGCTGGAGGGCACGGTCAAGATCAAGTTGGGCGAACGCGAAGCCATCTGTCAGCGCTTCGACTCCACGTTCATCTCCGCGGGTGTCGAGCACGAGCTTGTAAACGTTGGAGCGGACACGGCCTACGTCTTGGTCGTTTACGGGTCGCCGGACGTCAACCGCACATTTGCCGCGACAGGTGAGACCGTAGGCATTGGCTCCGAAGGCGATCGCTTCCTGGGGTAGACACCTTGCCGTCGCCAGCCCTCCATAGGCGTTGCGAGCTAAGCGACCGGTAGCGACGTTCATCGCCATTAGAGGTGTCAGCCCTCGAGAAACGCCCTGAGATCCTCGACAAACTTCACCGGGTTCTTGAACATGAGGAAGTGATCGCCCTGCTCGGCCGTCGAGTAGTTGTAGAGCGTTGCGCCGGGAATCACGGACTGTGCCCACTGCTGGCTGGGCAGGTTGTTGCTTTCCTCACCCGAGAAGATGGCCGCTGGAATGTCGATCTTGTGGCGTACGACATCACGCCAGTCGTTCACGGTGTGATCGAACAGCACTCGCCCCATCGCCTTTGGGTCGCTCTGGATGAACGCATTGGCGAATCGCTCCGAGTTCTCGTAATAGGGCGAGTCGAACATGAAGAAGCGCTCAAATGGCTTCATGTCCGTGATGAGCTTGTTGACCGGCCCGCCCGCCGTGAAAGCCGCCACCATGCGCTCTGGCGAAGTGGTCGTGGCGCCTGCCTCCAGGCGTTCGTGTTCAGACCAATCCTGATGCGAATAAATCGAGATCGGCTCGTCCACAAAAACGACCTTGCGAAAGGCCTGCGTGCCGAACAGGTCGATGTAGCTCCAGAGAATGGCCGCCCCCATCGAGTGACCCACATAGTCGGCCAACGTCAGCCCAATGCGATCGCCGAATTCCTTGAGGTCCATCGACAGGCGCGCAATCCGAGTGCCGTAGTCGACCTGCTGAGACAACCCTTGGTTGCGCGGATCCAGCACGTATACGTGATGGTGCTCGGCCAGCATGTACAGCAGGTTGATGTAGTGGGCGCCATGCCCAGACCACCCCGGCACGAAGATCAACGGCCGGCCCTGCCCTGCCTCCCAGTAGGCGAGTTTGACCCCGTCGTTGGTGACAAAGGAACCGATCCGAAGTCCGTCGAAGTCGGACAGCTTTTGAGGCATGCCCTCGATCGGGTGAGGAAAGGTGAAGTCTGCGCCCAGCACCGCGAGCGCCGACGCAAGCGTGGTCGGTATTTGCATGGCACGCACGCAGGTCAGCTGGCGCTTGTTTCGGGCGCCTTCCCGAAGAGCTTGCCAGCGCCAGCCCAATCCGAGGCCTTCACATCTTCGAAGATGACGTAGATGTAGTTGGGATCCGTCGCGGTGTGGCGAACGATGCTTTCAGTGATTTCGGCGGCAACCTTTGCCTTCTGGCTGTGGTCCTTGCCTTCAAACCAGCTCACTCGAACGACGGGCATACATTGCTCCTTTGAAAATGATGCTTCACCCCGGCGCGTGTCGAAGCCGGGTTGGGGAGCTCCATCGTAGTGAAGAAATTGAGTCGATAATCCGACGTTTTTTCCTCCCAGAGTAGCCCCAATGGATACATCATCCGAGCGCGACCCACTGTCGGGCGTGGCTGTATTTGTCGCCGCCGGGCGCGCCGGCACGTTTACAGAGGCGGCAAATCGGATGAGCCTCACGAAATCCGCCGTCGGCAAGACAATCGGCCGGCTCGAGGACCGCCTTGGCTTCAAGTTGTTTCACCGGACTACGCGTTTGACCAGACTCACCGCCGACGGCGAGGCGTATCTCACGGCGTGCATCGCGGCCATGGAGGAAGTCACGGCGGCGCAAGCAGCCCTCTCTTCCAGGAACCAGATCCTGAGCGGCCGGCTGCACATCGACATGCCAGTCGCGTTCGGCCGCCACGTGTTGTTGCCAGCGCTCATCGAGATCACGCGGCCCCACCCGGGCTTGAGCCTTACCCTCACCTTCACGGACGCCACCAGCGACCTGCTGAAGGAAGATGTCGACCTGGCGATCCGCTTCGGGGCGCTTCCGAACAGCAGTGATCTTGTCGCGCGGCACCTGGTCACCCAGGAGCGCGTGATCTGCGCCGCGCCGGCTTATCTCCGCGCGCACGGCGAGCCACGCACCTTGGCTGACGTGCGCGCACATCGCTGTATCGTCGGCTCTGTCAAAGGCCCGCCGCTGGTCTGGTTCGTGACCGACAGCGGCGTCGCGAAGCGCTTCACGCCGCCCGCGACCCATCGCCTCAGCGACGGCCAGGCCATGGTGGACGCCGCGATGGGAGGACTCGGCCTGATCCAGATGCCCATCTCGCTCGTGCGCGAGCCGCTGGCGCGGGGTGCGCTGCAGGCGGTCCTGCCAATGTGCTCGGCGGGGGTCGAAGTTCATGCGGTATGGCCCCAGCAAGCCCAGCTGAGTCCTCGCGTTCGCCATGTCGTCGACCAGTTGGTGGCCTATGCAGCGCTGGGGCGATTGGATTGACCGCCTGTTTTGCGTGCGCTTCGATCGCTATCCCACTGCCATCACGGGCCGGCGGCAGCTGATCGTCGCGGCTTCAGCAGCACCAGCAGCAGGGATGCGCCGCAGCACGCCATCGCACCCAGTTGAATCGGGCCGAGTGGTTCTGCGCGAACGACGGCGCCCGTGACCATCGCCACCATGGGAACCATGACAGTGGAAAGCCCGGAAACCGGGGCCGGCAACATGTCGACAATCGAGAACCAGGCGATATTGCCCAACGCCATCGGCACGATTGTGATGTATGCAATCACGACCAGCGACGTCAACGATGGAACGAAGGCCTCACGCGTGCCCGTCGCCACTGCGACGATCAGGATGGGGATGCCGGCGATCACCAACTGCCAGCCGGTCGAGACGATCGGCGCGACCGTGAGCCCCGCGCGCTTGAGGATGAGCGTCCCGCATGCCCACCCGATCCCGGCCGAGAGCCCCAATACGAACCCAAGAGGCGCCGAGGCATAGCTGTGTCGGGCCGCGAAGGCAAGAAGCGCCACGCCCCCGCTCGCAAGAACGACGCTACAAGCAAGGCGGGCCGATGGCTTCTCGCCAAGGAGCAGCCACGAGATCAGCGTCGCCCACAACGGCATCGTGAAACCGAGCACGGCGGCTTGTCCCGAGGGAATGAGGACCGCCGCGTATGTACTGCCCACGTTCCAGATGACGAGGTAAGCGAGCGCGGCCAGCACGAGAGGCTTTCGCTGCGGCGCAGGTATGTGCAACGACATGCCTCTCGCCCGGGCGGCAGCAAGCAAGAGCAGGCCTGACCCCAGAAGACACACGGCACGGAAAGTCCACACCGAGACTTCCCGAACGGCCAGCGGAAAGAGCACCCAGTTCGTGCCCCATACAACGGTCAGCACGATGACCAATGGCAGCGCTCCAGCAAGGGTTCCACGGGCGGCACTACTATGGTTCATTCAGGGAGCACGATACCCCAACCCGCGACAAAGCGGACTGAGCTCAGGTAGTGCGGCTGCGGCTGCGCGAGCTGCTCCAGGGTCAGAGCTTAATCCGTCAGACGCTGGCCCTTGAGTCACTCAACAAGTAAATCGGCCCCCTCCCCGTGGATGCCCTGGCCGAGCCCGTTAATCCCATCCGAGGTGACATAAGTGCCCGCTGCGAGCGGTAGGCCGCTGCCACCGCGTGGACGTAGTCGATGACCGGTTCGATCTCGCCGTGGAATCGACGTGCATGTGTCCTTGAGCGGTCGTTGCCGCGCTCGGGTGAAAACGCGACACTGGCCCGACGACTTCAATGTGTGTAACCCAGCACACGCGTGGGTTCGGTCAATGACTGCTTCGCCTTCCAATGGGCCGCCCAAGGGTCTGTCTTCTGGCATGACAGGTGTTTTCGCGCGGTGAGGATGGTCCAGTGAGAGCCGCTTTTTTCAGTTCCTGGAGTTCGCCCCAGCGAACCGGCATCGACGCGCCGAAACCCGGTCGCGCGCGCGCCGAGAAAGCCGCCGAAGTCGTGGCCCCTCGGCCATTGCGCAGATAGTCGACAAAGAGCTTCCCAACGCGATTGCTGGCCTCGCTCTTGGCCATGAAGCGCGACGGGATGTCTTTGCCAGGTGCTGGAATATCGCTTTCGAAAACGCGTTAACGGTGTCGTAGTCGACACGCGGTGCCAGCGGCGCAGCCCCTCGCCCCACTCGTCTTCAACCAGGACTTCAACCCGGGTCATCCAGCAACACGCGCTTATCGGGCCCGATAAGAGCGCGTTATGGTGCCCGAAAGTCAACGCTCGACGCACCTCAAGTTGTGAGCGAAGCGGCCGCAGCCGGCAGCAACTATGAGGTGGACCCATGTCACGCGGGGTGGTCTCTATAGATTTGCAAAGTCTATTGGCAGGGTTCGCTCTTGATCGCGGACCAATCGGCGCCGGTTTGCAATCCATCGGAGTGCGAAAAGCCTAGACATTTGAAAGTGCCTTCGCTCTGAGAAACTTTTGTAGGCGTGTCCGCGAACGTACCAGCCGGCGGTTCAGTGCTGGATGGCGACGCGTCCGAGTTCGATGGCTTGCTGGCGCCGGTCGAGCTGCATAACGGAAGCGATCGGGCCGACTACTGGCCGGCATGAAGAACTTCTACGGCCCGCAACGCCAAGCAGGACTCAAAAATCCGGCTCGGCCATCTGCGTCGCGATTCGCTCGGTATGCCTGAGCAGCGCCCGCCGGCGCGCCGGCTCGACCGACTCCGTCACCGCCCTCGCCCGGCGGCGCCACAGCGCTATCGCCGCCAGCAGGACTGCAGCGCCCGCCAAGGCGGCAATGCCCAGAACGCCCCATGTCATGTCTGCGGCCCATTCGTGCTCGAGGTCGCTTCGCTGATCGCGGCACTGAAAAGGGCCGTGGCGCGGATGGCCGCCAGGCGTTGGGAATCGCATGGTCATGGTGTCTTGGCTCGGGGGGGCGGGATGGTGGCGGTCCCATTTTGAGTAGCGTGGAGACCTTCGTTCCCGCAAATGCGAACCAACGTGCCGGCCTCGTGATAAACGTCGCGCGCGGTGGCCGCTTTAGCTCGTGATGGCCGGCTCAGTCATTTGGTTGTCTTCTGCTTCGCCGCCCGGCTGGTCTGAGGTTTCCCATTCGACAGTACGCGACGCGCTTCGAGCTGGCGCAGCGCAGCGGCTGTCGCCTCCTGGCTTTCGCGTAGCTGCGCGCTTTCGCGCTCCGACTGCTGTTGTTGGCGCTGCAGCTGCGCGGCAAGGTCCATCGCACGCTGCTCTGCCCCGGCAGCCCGCTCTCGAAGGGTGGCGAGTTCGACCTGGATTTCCTGCTGTTTGCGGGACCACGTGGCAACTGCATCGCCGTGCGCCGTCCTCTCGGCTTGGAGCGCCTGGTTGGCTGCTTCCTGGGCGCTGCGGGCGGCTTCGAGAGACGCAGCGCTGGACTTCTGCTCTTTGGCAAGGTCGGCGGCCGCCTGGCGCGCGGCGACGCGTTCGCGATCGACGTCAGCAAGGAGACGGCGTTCGTGTGCCACATGGCGCTGCTCTGCCTCCTTCGCATCGCGGTGGGCTGCGCCAAGTTCCATGGCCGACTTCTCGCGCAGGGCTTCCTTGCTGGCGATGGCCTCTTCCAGCGCCTTGCGCAGGCGTCGCACTTCGGCTTCCGCGTCGGCCAGCTGCCGCGCGGATTCCTGCTGCTGCGCATGCATCTGGGCCTCCATGGCTGCGACCGCCTGGCGCGACGATGCCAACGCCTCGTCGAGCGCGACGCGGGCCTGTTCGAAGGAGGCCTCGCGCTGGGTCAGTTCCGATTCCTTATGGGCAAGCGCTTCACGCTGCAGTTCGAGCTCGCGCCGGTCTGCTTCGGACCTCTGGACCTGCACCTGGTCAGCTTCCCGACGGGCGACCTCCCAGAACTGGTGGGCGGCCTGCACGATCGCCAGGGGAAGCTTTTCCCCCTCGCCTTCGACGACGATGCCGCTGCGTCCCTCCAGGCGCTTGCCAAGGGTGGAGAACCATCGCTCAAGCATGGGGCTCACGGTATTGGGCGAGCCACTGCCGATCTTCTGGCGCACGCGCTCGATGGTCGGGCGCAGACCCTCCTGCAACAGCGTGTCCGCGGCTTCCCACACCTGCGCCTCCTGGACCCCGCGGCCGCCGCTGCGCGGCTGAATTTCAACGCTCGAACTTCTGGGATCCATGCCGTGCTCCTCTTGCCCTGTTTACTTTCGATAATAAGAGATTATCGGAAATGATGTACGATGTACGTAAGACATCATACATGGCACATATGATAAATGACGGAAACACGTTGCTCGTCGGACGGCTTGCGTCGTCG
>NZ_JBPJZT010000015.1:0-148808 GCF_051216375.1 Variovorax glacialis
TGACGGCCATCAACTTGGGGGCGGCCTTGAGCAGCGGCACCACCTCGGTGTCCCAGACCTCGCCGAACGGATCGGCTCGGGAGCGCCAGTAGCGCCGAGGGTTCTGTGAGGGTAGCGTCGTCGTGCTCTCGATGCGTCTCGCGCTGCGCACGCTGATGCCGGCCTTGGCTGCGGCCAACTCCTGAGACTTCGTCTTGCGGGTGTTCATGTAGAGGCGTACCTGCTGATCGGTGATTCGAGGACCTGACACGGGACCGACCTCTTCTTGAGACCTGAACCCGTCATCGTGAACCCCGCCCAATCCGGCGCCGCCGGTGGCTCGTCGTCTACGGCGGCTACGCCGCCTCCGACTCCTCACCACCGGCCATCATGGTTGTCGTTCAACCGGACAAGAAGAGTGTCGCCGTCCAGCAGCGTGCGACGCCGCGCCTGCTCCGGGGTGCGCCGGTCGACGAAGACATGCTCGAGCTTCCTCCAGCGCCGGAGGGCGAGGAAATCATGTTCGACTATGCAGCGACCGGGCTGACGTTGCGCCGGCATCCGCTGGCCTTGCTCCGGCCGGCGTTATCGAAACGGGGACTGATGTCGGCGGCCGACCTGCACGACCTGCCCAACGGCAAGGAAGTCAGCTATTGCGGCCTCGTGACCCTGCGGCAGCAGCCGGACACAGCCAAGGGAGTGATCTTCGTCTCGCTCGAAGACGAGACCGGGGTCGTGCAGGTCATCGCGTGGCGGAGCTTGCGGGAAACGCAGCGCCAGGAGTTGCTCAATGCGAGGCTGCTGGCCGTACACGGGACTTGGCAGCGCGAGGGCGAACTGCGCAGCTTGGTCGCGGAGCGGCTTGAGGACCTGACGCCGATGCTCGGCAGGCTGGCGACAGTGTCGAGGGATTTTCACTAGAGGCCGGTCCGGACGGCGCCAGAACGGACCGGGGAAGCAGCACCTCGGCATCGGTCGTGGGCACGAGATTCCAGATTGCTGTTGGCGATGGGGTTCGGGTCGGCGTGAACCGCGCCGTTTGAGGAGGCTCCTTCGATTGAGAACGGAGCCAAGAGAAGAAACTCACCGAAGGTTTCCTCCGGGGTCCTGGATCGCGCGGTGCGCGTGGCCGATGACGCCCGAAGGACCAGTATCCGTCGCAGTGGGCGGCGATCGAATCGATCGCCGGCAAGATTGGCCGCACCGGCGAGACGCTGTGCAAGTGAGCGCGCCAGGGCGAACTCGACAGCGGCGCACGGCCACGACCGACCACCGTCGCACAGCAGCGCATCAAGGACCTCAAGCGTGAATCGCGGACCTGCGGGTCTATGGTGCCGACGACACGCACCGATCAGGACTGGCAACGAACCTGCAAGATCCCTTATACGCTGGTGCCAACCCGCACGGCTACGAAACCATTGTCCAGAACGGCGAATGACACCTCGTCTCCCGCCTGCAAGCCAAGGCGATCGCGAATCTCTCGGGGAATGGTTATCCGCCCTGAACTCGTCAACGTGCAGTGGTGCCCCGTTTTTCGTTCTGGAACTGCATCCCCGTGTATCAGGTCGCGCAGTCGCTTGTAGGCCTGCGTTTCCTGATCACGGTGAACAAGCTCGCGGATGTATTCGCTGGTGTTGACACAACCGCCGCGAGCGACGCGGCCATGAATGTAGTCGCGGAAGGGCTCCGACATGATGATGCGCAGGGTTCGTTGGCTCATCGCACTTCCTTGACGTTGTCAGAACGGTCGCCGAATGAATCGCCCCCAACGAGACGCAACAACGGACAGATGTCGCACGTTCGCACGGAGGCGGAATCACGAAGTGAGGCCAAAGGACTGCTGCGCGGGGGCCGTGCACCTCTTGCTTCCCGTCGGAAGCAGCCCGTGCTTCGCAGCATGTTGGACGACGAAGGCATCGCGACGTTCACCGACGGCCCTTGCGGGCTTTCTTTGCAGGGGCATTTCTCTTGGTGCCTGCGGGAACAACTTCTGCAGGGCGCATGTTCGCGAGGCGTCCGTCAGAATGGTTATTCCTCGCGGCGGCGACGGCGGCCTGCGGCGGCGACTTTGCATCTTCGTGCTGATTAGCGTGGCGATCCAGATAGGCTTGGACGGCAGATGCCCGGATTTGGGGATATTCACTGTCGATCGTCATGACTTCGCCCAACTGGCCTGATTTGCAGAGCTTCGACAATAAGGATCGGGAAGTCTTGAGCCTCCAGGCAGCCTGCGATGGCGTCAGCCATTCATCCTGCGTCGCACCTTGCGCCGCGATCGGGGACGCCTGGGCGCTACCCATCTCATCCCTGGCCAGCTTGGCAATCAAAGCCATGCGAAGTGCTCGTCCCTCAATGGTGCGAGCCCCCAGAGACTCGTCGAGCACCGTGGTAGCCATGAGAGCGACGTGAAGGACGATTAAATTATCGACCGCCGGCGCCGCCGCGCCGTCGAGAGTGCTTGGCGCCGTGAAGGAGTTTTTATTCAGGAGTCCGCGCTCACCCAGTCTTTGTGCCACGGCCAGACCGATGTCGACCGCGAGCGTAATGAGTGGGGTATCCAAAGGCGAGCCTTGGGCTGCGTCGTCTGCCTTGGCGATGTCCTGGGCGTGTGGCATTGGCTCTCCTGGATTCGAACGAAAAAAGCAACTCGGAAAGGCGAAAGGCCCATAGCTTTTCAGCGGCTCAACGCGCGTCTGACTGCCTTGAGGTGGTCGGGTGTCACTCGGACGTCGACGTCGCAAAGAACAATCGATCCGTCTTCAATTCGCCCCACGGTGGATATGACGTGATCGCACCCGATCATCCGGTCTGATGCAGAGCACGTCGTTGATGTTGAGGAAGACCAGGGACGCATGGGATCAGCTTTCAATCAAAGCGAAATAAAGACGTACCGCGGTGTCCTAGGACCTTAGCCGTGGATCGTGCCCACCAAGTGGGACTTAGCGGCCGCCAGCACCGCATCAGGATCTCTCGCGACGACTAGCCGAGGGCGCCGACTGTTCAGCGCCGAATTGGTCGACTCGAACCAAGACGCAATTTTGAAAGCCGAGAAGTCAGTCAGAACGCGGAGGATTTCCTGGACGGCCGGCAGGGGTTGCCAAGTTGCGTCGAAGGCGTAGGCCGGATACAGCTTCGTGCCTCGATGGTCGATCCCGAAGATGCGACCGTTCGCCTGCCAACGATTCACTGTCGAGCGCACATTGACGACTGTCGGATTGACGAGACGCCCGATCTCGGCGCCGGTCAGCCACTGGGTACCCTTCATGACGGCTTCGATCGCGCGCCGTTCAAGCTCTACTCGACTGGCCACGGGGCGTTGCGGCTCGATTAGATTCACCATCTCCTGCAGCGATTTGCGCTCCAGTTCGGAGGCCACCGTGAATAGTCGCATCGTCATGCGTTCGTGCACGGGTACGCGTTGAGCCGCTTCCTCGCGAACAATCTCGTGCATGATGAGGCGGCATGCCTCGCGCAGAGACGCGACTCGAGCGACAAGTGCCTCCATCTCGCTCGCTTCCTGGGCGGACGGCCCCGCGGCCAGGTTCCTGCGACGGGACCGTTCAGCGCCGCGCCGCGCAGTTGAAGCGTCGTCGTGCACTTTTGTTTCCTTGCGCATGGCTGGAAGTTCAACGCTGCTTTACCGCGCTCAGTCCGATCCGTGGCCACCGCATCTTCAGAATTCCTCAGAACGACGGCCCCGTCCAGGCGGCACGTGCGCCGCGCACACCGTCAAGTAGTAGCCGTCGTAAGGCTTGGTTTCCGCCGGCGCTCCGCAGACCATGCAGGTCGTACACGTTTTTGCTTCCGCCTGGTCGAGGATCGCGTCGATGCGATCCGCCACAGAATCTCCTTTCTTCGTCGCCTTCTTGAACACAGAATGGCCCCCTTCGCCATCGCTCAGGTCGATGACGAGCCGCTTTGACGTTCCAAGGCGAAAGTAGAAACGGGCGGAGCCGTATTTCTCCTTCACTTGCCTCCAAAAGAAACCGCGCTTGTTCTCGCCGAGCACCTTGTCGATCTGCTCGCACGCCTCCACGAAGATCGGAAGCCACCCGTCGTAGTACTCCATGCTGATCGCCTGGCCCTCGAACATGTAGGGGAACCGCGCCTTCAGTTGTTCAACCGATGTCATTGGATTTCCTTGCATTGAGAAAGCTGCTTTGCGGGCACGGCCTACGAGGCCCGCACCGTCGGTCCTCGTTCAGTGAATCGAACCCCTGCATCCAAAACATGGCGGCCAGCAAGGATCTGCACTTCTCACAATGCAGCATGTGCGGATCGGCGCTTTCCTTCCACTGCCCTGGCGTTGCCTGCGCCCCGCCGCTCAGGTCTTCGGTCGTCAGCCACGCCATTGCACTGCGCAGCGCGATGCACGAGCAGTCGTGATACGTGAACCTGATCAACATCTCTCGTTCTCCCGGCATCTGGCAGCGCGCCGCTTTAATGACCGCGACGGAGTTACCGTGGCGGCTCGTCGCTGATCCACCAGCACAGTGGCTCGTCGTTCTTGACGGCGGCTTCCATCTGCCAGGGCTCGGGGTAGTGCCTCAGGATGTGTCGGGCGATCTCCCGCAGTCTCTTGGGTACGTGCCCGCCCCAAAGCTCCTTGTGCTTTGCAGGCTGGAATGCGAGTTCCCTGAGCAACTCGCCAGCAAAATCGAGTGCCCTCCGTCTTTCGTATGGCAGCGTCATGGCGCTCTCCCTTTCAGCTTGTTCGACTGTCGTTCTGTGCTGCTTTCGCGAGCTTGGCCACGCGGGCCATCCGGGTTCCTTTGGCGGCCGCGCATCGACGCAATTCATCCGTGATCTTGAGTCGACCAGCTTCAGAGCCGAGCATTTCGAGCGGGATCCCTCCAAGGGACCGGTCGTTGCTTCGCAGCCATCTGGATGCATCGCCTTCGGTCTTGAACACTCGCTTCGCTTCACGTGCAATGGAATGTTCGGCCTCGAAGAGTTCGACGATCCGTTCGGGGTTGCCTGTCGTGAACAATAGTTCAATCGGTAGTCGATAGCCAACCGCTGGATGCTCGGTCTCAAGCCAGGCGTGCAGATAGCCCATATGGTCGAGGCTCACGCCTTCCGAGGACATTTCCGCGCCGATCCGTTCTGCGACGGCCACCAATCGGCCAACCGCTTCGTCCTGTTGTGGGGTGTCCTCCGTTTCTCTGACCATCCAGATGTGCATGCTTCTCTGGTCATCTGCCGCATCTTTCAGCTCAAGCCAACTGGGGTAGTGCCGCAGGGCTTCTTCGGCCTCGGACACGAGACGGTTGGGCAACTGCGCGCCCCACCTCTCCCTGTGCATGGTGGGCTTGACGATGTTCAAGAGGAGCTCCCCGGCTCTGCAGAATGCGTCCATTCGTTGATGTGGCATGGTCATGCGTGGATCCTCGAAGAAAGGAATTCGGTAGCGGCCGAATAGGCCATCGTCAATGCAGCATGGGACCCGCCACGTCGTCGTGACCGATCACGTCCGCCCCTGCGTCTTTCGTGTGGCATCGTCATAAGTGCTTTTTCCTTTCAGGTCACTCGATCGCCAAGCACCTCGGTGATCGGCGAAGAGGGAGGCCTTGTCATCGCCATACGAGGTCCTTGCCTTGGGGTTTGCAACGCAGTCGACTGGGTGGTGTCACCGCGCCGACCCGCCACTGGCGATTCGACGCAACTCGGCAATGACCCTCTGCTGCCCACCATCGGTGCCGAGGATCTCGAGCGGAATGGCGCCCAGCGAGCGATGGCCTATGCGCAGCCAGCAATAGGCCTCGCTGACGCTGCGAAACACCCGTCTTGCTTCGCGCGTCACGGCGTACTCGGCCACGAAGAGGCAGACGAACATTTCGGGATCGCTGGTCTTGTCCAGAAGCTCGGCCGGCGCGCGATAGGCAAGCGCGGGGTGCTCGTTAGCGAGCCACGACTGCAGGAACGTGTCGCCGTCGAATGGCAGGTTGTCGGACGCCGTGTCGGCAGCAACTCGCCCTGCGGCCTCCTGCAGGCACGCAAACACGTCGTCCTGCTGGTCGATGCCGCGAACCTTTTCCCTGACCATCCACGTGTGCATGCTTCTCTGTCCATCCGCCGCCCATTCGAGCTCCAGGGAGCTGGGGTAGTCACGCAGCGTCAACTGGGCCTCGTGCACCAGGCGCTGAGGTAGCTCGGCGCCCCACGTCTGAATGTGTTGGTCGGTCTTTGCGATGTCCCGCAGGACTTCGCCGACACGGAGAAACGCCTTCATTCGTTCTTGCGGCAAGGTCATGGGGATGTACCTCGAAGTTGGAGGGTGGGATTCGGCGGCGCGTTCGACCCTAATGCAGCGTGGGGCCAGGGGCACCGGGCTCATCACAGATGACGTCCGCGGGCAGGTCAGACATCCTCAGCTGCAGTCGCCCGCTCTGGACCGCGCGTGAGGCACTGTCCTGGACGACCTGGTAGATCTCGCGCGCGCTCAGGTGCGCGAGCTTGTGCGACAGCGCGCGCTCGGGTGTCGCGAACTCCACGACGCCCAGTTTCTGGACGGCCCTCCTTGCCACCGCATGAGCGATACGCAGCGCGTCTTCGCCGCGCGGCGGCAGGATGACGAACTCGCGAAATCGCGTGCGCAGCGATGCCGACACCTTGTCTGTGTCGTTCGACGTCGCGATATAGATCGCGAGGCTCGCATCGAAGGTGATGTCCAGGCCGGCATCACGCACGGCACAGGCGGTCACCGGTTCCAGCAGCGTGTGCAGCGGTCCGACGGGATCGTATTGGCTTGCTCGCGGCGCCTTGTCGAGCTCGTCGATCAAGAAGATCGGGTTGGCGACAGTCCCGTAGACGATCTCCTCGAAGACGATCCCGCACCCGGCCGTGCCCCAGTGGCGCTCGGTCCCGAGCCAAAGTGCCGATGCCTGGGCGTTGTCCATCGACTGGACTCTGATCGGCGCGCCCAAGGCTTCGGCCAGATCCTTGGTGTAGTGGGTCTTGCCGACGCCCGGTGGGCCGCTCAAAAGGATCGGCGGAATCGCCAGGGGCCGCACACTGTGCAATGACGCCGCCACGCGGCTCGCCACGAAGTCGGTCACCGCCCGCAAGTGTGGGTGCGCCTCCTTGAGCCACTCCAAGGAGTAGGCCCACAGTGTGGGCTCGCGTGCCGGACTGGCGACGCGGCGGTAGGCGCCGCCCGCCGCGATCTTTCGCAGCTCTTCGATTTCGTGCTTGCGATGGTCCGCGTCGCGCGTCGCTTGCGCCCGTGCGGCGGCGTCCAACAGTTCCTGCCCCCGGAGCACCTGGAACATCTGTGGCGGAAAACCAATCTCCGGAGGCCTCTCGAAATCGGCGATGAACGCGGCCACGTCGTCCGCATTCCTTTCCTTTGCAAAGAGGCGCTTCTTGGCAGTCGATTGGTCGTCGACTGCCTCGAACGCCTCCTTGACGGTCAAGGCTTCGCGTTTTTCTTCCTCCGCTTGCCTTCGCTCCTGCGCTCGTCGGAGGTTCTCTTCCCGCACCGACGCGATGATCGAAGTGGGCAACAGAAGGTCGAGCGACATCCATGAGCACTTCGCATAGCCGGCCGACAGCAGTTGTTCGGTGGCGTGATTGCGTTCGCCCGTCATGCTGAGTCGGCCCCTCGCCGCATTGCGATGAATTCGCGAGTGCGGCAGATACCTCTCGTCGCGAGCTTCGCGATCAAGATGTAGGCCAAGCCGAGTCGGCCTTGCCTGTCCAAAGTCTGGCCCGCAAGTGCCATTGTGCTGACCAGCCTCGCCTCCGCTTTCACTTCAGGCCTCATTGCCATGCTTACCTTCCTTGCCCCCCTTTCGGGATGGGGCCACACTCGCGACGAGTTAATGTCTTTCCGCCAAGAATTCGCCGCTCCAGGCCAATGTCTCGAGTGCTCTCGCCGAACACTGCGAAATGGCGAGGCGTTCGCCATTGTCGAAGGTGCGATTTTCGCACTTTATCTCTCTGCTGACAAGGTGCCCGTCGAACAGAAGCGGACCCATGAAGCGATCAACCTACAGCCGAGAGAATCAGGTCATGGCAGAGATCTTGAGAGAGTGGCGCCAGGCTGCCGGATTGACCCAAAAGCAGATCGGCGAACTTGCGTACCTTCGCAAGAGCGATGTGACGAAGGTTGAGACTGGCGTTCGGATGCTCAATTATTTCGAGCTCCGCAGATGGTTGGCAGTACTCGGCCTGGACATACCGATCTTCGATGCCGAGTTTCAGCATCGCATCCAAGGTCCGCTGCACCCCCTTGTTCACGATCCACGAGCCTAGCGGTTCTAGGCGAACTTCCCGCATTACGTGCGTGCGATTGCTAATTCGGCTTGATCCTGTAAATCGCGCGAGCCGAACAGAAGCTTTTGCGAATGTCGGGTGGGAACGCGGCGGAGCGACTTGCGCGAGCGACGGTTGAGCAGGCTGGCATGCGTGGATTGGCTACCGACATGGTGTATTCGTCGCGGGGCTGCCAGCTTTCTAGAATCTGAGATTTGGTCACTTGCGTGGCTGCACAAAAGCATGCGCGAGGATTCCCCAGTGACCGCGGCTGCGCCGCGTTCCCGATCTGGCCTCAAGGGGGTGTTCGATAGACGCCTCCCTGGTGGTATGTGCCACTGTCATCTCGCGGGACCACGTCGAAGACGCGATGGCCGATGGCCCACATGAAGCCCGAGAGTTCGCGCGCGATGGCCACGACGAACTTGTTACGGGACTCGCGCCGCGCGGCCGGCACCAGAGGGGCGGGCGCAGTCGCTACCAGGACGTCGAGGCGATTTCAGTCGCAGCCAGGTCAGATTCGACTGGCGCATCGCGATGTCTGCACTCCGTCGAGCAGGATAGCGGTGCAGGTGTGTCACCTCCGCCAGGATCTTCGCGCCGTCGAGTTGCCGGCCTTGGTAACGGCGCTCTGACGGCGCCGTGCTGAGCCGTGGACGCGGCCCGATTGGGCTCGGTAAGGGCCAGTTATCGCCCCGAACACTGCGAGCGCCCTGGGGCGCTTGCACGCACCCTGTCGGGGTGGCGGAGACCCACCGGCGTCACTTTCTGCACATCACAACGCCCAAGGTGCGGCGTGCAGCTCTCAAGCCATCTCTCCGCGCGCGATAGCGAGAAGCTGCCGCTCGTCCTCTTTGGCGTCCTCTCGGCCACGCCCGGACGTCAAGCCCTCTTCAATGAGCGCCCGAAGTCGTTGAATGGCGACCTCTCGCCTCGTATGTCGGCTGCGTTCGCCGAGGCTTCTGCGTTCGAAAGATTCTTGGCCAAGCGGTTGCTCGTTGCTTCTCGGCGGTGGGCGCATGCAACCGAAGATCGCAAAAACTGACGACGCCTGTCAACTGGGCCGAAGAAATCGGCCGTCGAGCCATTCCTTGGCCCGCTGCGGTGGTTCGCGGCCCTTCCAGAACCGGCTTTGAAGAAGCACCAGTTCAGAAAGCACAGTAAAGGCCAGCCATCATGCTGATAGCAGGCCTTTTTCTTCGAAATGCGCAAGTCGGCCAAATCTGAGCAAGCTTAAACGAGCTTTTCGGCTTGCTGGCGTTGTTCTCAGCACCCGTCGGCGATCCGACGTAGGCACAGTCCGTACGTGACCGAAACCTTTTCCCGGCTGTTCCGGCATTTTTTGACCGAGGAGAAATTCCGGAAACACGAGCGCATTTCGAGCAAGAATTGCCGGAATTTACACAATTCCATAACAAAAAATTAAGTGGAGCTTAGCAGGCCTATGTACCTCGTGAACGCGCGCGAAGGACCAGAAGACGGCTTCAGCCGGCGACCGGTTGCCGAATTACGCTGTCCTAACGAGACGCAGTCAATTGACGCATCTCTCCGGAAGATGGCGGAAGATCTTCGGCCTCGGCAAACTTCCCGGCAACAGGCGGGCCACCTTGCCAATCAGTCTCCGTGATGTGTTGCGACGGTGCAACGCCTTCGCTTCAACTGCTGGCGGTCAATCCGTCGCTGTCGCTGCATTTTTATCAAAGCGCCAATAAACGTGGGCTAGCTCCGCGGAATTGGCGCAGGCCGCCGTAAGGTCTTGTCGCAAAAGGGAATTCGGCGACCAAGTTCGATTGGCATTCATTTTCTGCACTTTAGCCAAAATCAAATTAGGGCAGAAAGCCAATAATTCCAAAGTCCGCCGACTAGCGTTAACCCTAGTCGGCGCTATCGCAACGCAAAGCTGGATTTTTGCCTCGGTTCAGGACAGACTTGAATCCGAATACACCCACCAATCCCCTCCTCTACCGCAAATGCCATGGCCGAAGAACGAAATGAAGACAACCTTCCGCTCTACCCGACCAACAACCTGATTGGCCAACTCTTAGCTCGCCCCAGACCAAAGCGCCGGTACTTCACCACCTCGCTGTATCCTGTGTACTCTTTCAAAATGCACGAAAGAATTTACCTTTACAGCGAGCAGCGCTATGTCCTCTGGACAAGAATCGAATTCGACAAAGAGATCACCAAATTTAACTTCGAGCCACCCTCCATCTTCAGACCAGACGGAAGCGAGGGTAGCTTTAGAGCGGCGGCAGTATCGCTAAACGAATTCGGAGTTTTTACAATTCATTTTACCAAGCAATATCCATCACCAAGTACCCTCAACGAGCAAGAATGGGTCGCCAAGTTGGATATTAACATTCGTGAGTGGAGCGATTTCGAACTCGACCGAAAAAGCCCAGCACAGCAAAGTAGAGAGAAGCTGCTTCGTTACCTCTGTGTGCCGGGGTATTCGCCAGACGTTCAACTGGAGAAAGCGATAACACGTGCGTTTAAACTGGCAAAAAGGCGAGACTTGGACGAAATTATCCGCCTTTTCCCCCAAATCGACCCAACGCAAATAAAAGCGTCACTCGCGCACATGTTGTACATGCGCAAGCTGTATGCGGACATTAATGTGCGAACTTTCAGCCCTCTCACGGCCTTTTCAACGGAGAACATGTTCTCGAAATGAATCGCGAAATCATTACCGAAATACTCCGAGCCTGGCCTCGCGCTGAGTTACTAGGGCTCGATGGTGACGGCGCGGCTCGCTACAACCGCATCCAAGCTGCATTTCAATGTTACGCATCCGGCGGTACAACTATGCGAGCTGCCGCTCTGGCGCAAGTATCTCGCACCCGCTTTGGCGAATTTATCGTTCGCGCGCGAACTATTGTCAACGGCTCATATTTTGGCCATCGCGTTGGCTTATCACGCCAGAGACTCTCCAGCGAAAACAAGGTAAGAGAATCGCTTCCGAGTGACGAGAAAAAAAGGAAAAAAAGCAAAGCCAAAGGAACCAGTGGTGTTTTCAAGCGCTTTAGCAGAGATCACCCCGACTTGGTTCGAATTATTGATGACTTAGTGATCCACGGTAAGGCTCCCGGCGGTAAAAAAATCGACGGCCCAATACCGGATGCGATCATCTACTCCATTTTTGTCAACGCGTCCACCAACGGAGGAATCCGTGCCCCCGAATTTCCTTTCAATTCGAAAAAGGACAGAGGGGAAAGGACCGTTCGTCGATATATTGCGAAGCTTCGAAGCGCAAAAGCATCCAGGTTACAGGCATCAAAAGACGGATTCGAAAAGCAATATTCAAGGACCACCAAAGACATCGACGATGTATATTCTCAGGTCGAATGCGACGGCTACTCGCTTGATGTCGATTATTACATCGAAATCCCCGGGCGAATTCCAGGCACCGTGACGCGAATTCCGGCGAAGCGAATCTGGATAATAGCGGTTGTTGAACGAGTCACGCAAGTCGTGTTGGGGTATTCAATTGCGCTCGGAGACAATTATTCTTCATCTGACGTCCTTCGAGCCGTGCGTCACTGTTTGGTTCCGTGGGCGAAACGTGATTTAGATCTACCCGGCGTCGGGTATGAAGAAGGCGAAGTCTTTCCTTCTAGTATTCCCGGTCTAGACTTCGTCTGCTTCGACGAGTTTCACGTGGACAACGCGAAGGCAAATCTCTCGAACTTGACGCTATCGACTCTCGAAAATGCAGTGAACGCCGTTCCGGTATTCGGGCCGGTTTCATCTCCCAATTATCGCGCATCGGTGGAGGGTCTTTATTCTTTGCTTCAGAAAGTCGCTTTTGATCACTGGAAGAACAGAAAGGTACTCAGTCTCGATCGTGTGGAGGACGCAGTGGACCTTCTCTTGGCCGCACACAACAATTGCAGAGCCGAAGGGTACAACTGCACTCGCGTCGAACTACTACGTCAACTTGCGGCAAGTCGCGGCTGCGAGCTGCGGCGAGTCTCGCTTGACCATCGTCAGACGGTCCTAAAACACGACCTTTTCGATACGGTTCTCGTCGGCGTTGATGACGGCAAGCCGTTGGTCCGTTGGCAGAGCGCCCGCTACTACGGCGCCTGTCTGAATCGAACGCCTTCAATTGTCGGGAAGGAAGCAATCGCCATGACTTCTGCCAGCGATCCGAGGGTCCTCGAACTTGTCCTCCTCGAAACCGGTGAGATTCTGGGAGAAGTCAAAATCGAAAAACGCTGGAGCTACGCAGCCCACAGCCTGGCAACTCGCAGCTGGGCGAATTCGGACCCGGAAATCAAAACCCTTGCTGATCGAGCTGCCGATATTACCAGAGCTCTGCTGCTCTATGCTGCGCGGCCGGCTAAATCTGCTCCTGAGGCGCGAAAAAAGGCGGTCATCGGGCGCGCTGCGAAAAATAATACTTTGGCCCCTTCTGATCAACCCCGGCAGAGTGACTCGCCAACTAGGAATCGAGGCAAAGCGTCAGTGCCGGCTGACATCGATGATTTTCTTGCCAACTTGGGACCCGTATGATATCAGATGTAATTAAACGCCGTAGAAAAATCGCGAAAATATGCGGAGACATTATGGATGGCATCGCCTTTCACTTAAAAACAGGGCCAGCTGAAGAACTGTTCAAAGTCATTTTGAGCTGGTTAACGCGCGGTAATAAGGGGGGAATGATCACTGGTCTACCGCGACTCGGGAAAACCTGCGCTGTCAAATGGTGTGTCAAGGCGATTGGAAAATTCTACGGTTGCTCAATCCCATATCTTCATGTGCCTATGCGCCTGCAAGAGTTTGCCGGAGAGAAAGATTTTTTTCAGCACATTTTGGTTGTGGGAAAGCATCGCGATGCCATGAAAGGTACTCGGTACGAAAAAAGAGACAGGCTATCGGAAATGTTGATTCTTATGGCTCAGAGATGTCCTTTGCGCATGGTAGTTATTTCATTCGATGAAGCGCAGTCATTCAAACTCATGCATTGGCAGTGGATTTTAAACATTTCGAACGAGGCAATTGAAAAGAAGATTCGAGTGTTTTTTATATTTCTCGGTCAACCTGAGCTTCTGGCCGCGAAACAGAAATTGATTGACGGATCACAGGGGCAAATTGTGGATCGCTTTCTCTCTTCGGAGACCACTTTTTCTGGCATTGAAAGCTTGGACGATTTTCGCATATGCCTAAAGGGGTTCAACGACGTCATATATCCTGTTCGTGAGAGGCAACCGCTTGTCGCTCATTTTGTTTCAGACCCCTCGTTTAGGTTAGAGGATTATGCAGAGACTATGTGGAATATTTTTCAAGAAATTTGGATTGAAGGGCGAAATGATCATTCGGAATCGACGACTGTGCCCATGCATCACGTAGCTGCGGCGACAACACAATTTCTAACCGCGCTATCAAATTCGGTAGAGGACATAAAGACAGCAGCCGCCGAGCTGGCAGCAATTGCTGTGGAAGACTGCGGCTATAAGGAGTTTGTTATCATGAAAAATCGGATGGGATTTCAGATCGATTATGCAGCAACGGAAGGCAGTAAGTAATGTGGGTAAATTGGCTTCCAGGCACGCTGCGCCCGTACGAGTCGGAGTCGTCTCTGGCCGCAAAATTGGCCATATCAAATTTCGTGAAGCCGAAGATCTATCGAGACTTCCTACTGACGACGGACTGCGTGGCTCTTTCGAAGGCTCTCGGAGAGCGAAAGGAAATTCTCGAAAGCCTCCGAGATGCACCTCTTCCGTTCGTCGAAGACGTAGATCGTAATGTACACGCGAATACAAAGGAGCGGAGCCGAATTGCCTGTCGTGTTTGCCAAATCTGTTTGGCGAAGAATTATCATTCGTGGTTGCACACTGTCCCGTGGCTTGAGAATTGTTTCATCCACAGAGCACAGCAGCTTCAAATAGCAAGAATCGACGCAATAAAACGAGATGACGTTTGGATGATGGATTTTTTCTGGCGCCATTTGAGGTCGCAGGGCGCTTCACTATCCAACGGTGGGTTTGCACTTCTTTCAAAATCGGAAGCATCTCGGTCTTTTAACAAGATGATGCGCTCGGTAGTCAATCCCGTTCGACCTTCTTTGATATTGTCTCACGATCCTTTGGCATTGAGAGCGTCATGTGGAATCGAGGGCTATTTCCGTGATCGGATTGATAATATTTCTAGTAAACTCTCGCTGCGTGAGTCTGCAGAATTTTCAAGCTCAGCCACGATGGAGAAGCACTTGCTGAACTATGGCCGAAATCCAACGGCAATGGACCCCCAAGGCACTGTTCAAAGAATGCTTGAAAGAATGTCTGTCGGCCACACAAAATGTCTTGAAGAACGTGGCAAATTGGGCGATAAATATGAGGTTAGTGTGAGAGACGTCCTGCTTAAGGCAACGGAGAATAAGAAGAGTGCACGTCAACATCTTGGGTGCAAGCGTATTCACACCATCGCCATTTTCAAGCTTCTCCTGGAGAGATACAGGGAGCGGGCCGAACATGAGGCCGCAACTCCGAGAATGAGCGTTGCTGGCCGCCCGTTGTCGCGGTCAAGTCTGGAATTTGAGCCCGAGAGTCCGGCCACTCTCGCCGTCACTGATTCTCTAGTTCTAGACTTTCAGACGCGACTACACGAAGCTGAATGGATCCTCTTTCGTTGGGAACAACGAATTAAGCACGAGCAGAAACCCCAAGTGCTCGCCGACGCACTACTTCGCCTGACGTCGCTAACCGTCATCTACCGGTCCGCGGGGAGTTTGCTCGACATAGAGTATTGGTCTCGAACGGCCGCTACTCCTCCTCCTTGGGATTCATATGGCAGGGAGCGCAACCATGCTAGCGGCGTCCGGCTCGCGGCTCTGAGGGAAATCCAACGACAGCCGCCGGCACCGCCTTCCGTTTTTGCGCGCGCTTCGGTACCGCTGTTGAACGACCTGCAGAGATCGGCTGTTGTTGACAGCCTGGGCCAGTCTCCTGAACTTGAACCTCCGTGAGCGCAGATCGATTTGCGGCGGGCGAGCGCGGCCGCCTCGGCGGCGTTCGGTCGCGGGTAGCTCGCCTTGGACCTGCAGATGGAAACCATATGCTGTCGGGCGAAGCGCCTAGTGTGCCTTCGCTGAAGAATGCAAGCAAAATCCTGTCACCTCTCGTGCCAATGATCTTTCTGTCCGCTTTATGGAAATGCTAGGAAAATCAATGACTTAGCGGCTTCCGACTGCCAACAGAATGGTGTCGCCGCGAGCCTAGCACCTACCCCTTGATCGGCAAGCCTTGACTACGGTCATTTCGCCTGGGACCGTCGGCAGCGGACTGCGTTCACCCGCGATTCACGAACCCCCAGAAGAATCGCCGGCCGCAGCGGCGCTCAAGCTTCGGGCGAGCTGTCGAATCGTCCACTCCTTCAATTCATTGCGCTGCCCGAGCTTTGGGCGGCGCCGATGCAGTTATCGTTCAGCCTGCGTTCTGCAGCTTGAGTGCCTGGACGCCTGCCAGCGATCGTCACATCGTCCGGATTGCGACGTGCATGGACAATGAACAGAAACGACCAAAACGAAAGGGGCCCGCGCAAGTGCAATTCATCAACATCCTCCGAACGCCACGCAGTGCGACCTCCTGGCTTGCACGACGGCGGCCATCGCGGGTCGCCCTTCTGCCTATCGCCCTGCTGGCCATGGCATGCAAGCCGGCACTGGCGGAATCGACGATCGATCTGGATCTCTACAAGCAGCCAGCCTGGGAGCTGGTCGTCGGTCCCTATGCGTTGCACTGGAGCAATTCGGACGAGCACACCTATGTCGTCCTGCTGGGAATCGAGCGCGCGGAAGCAGACGGTTGGATCTGGGGTCTCTCGGCCTTCAGGAACTCTTTCGGACAGCCCTCTGCCTACGCCTACTACGGCTACAGATGGGACAACCTGTTCGGCAATCCGGCGCTGTATTTCAAGCTGTCCGGCGGCATCATCTACGGCTACAAGGACCAGTACGAAGACAAGGTGCCGTTCAATCACAACGGCTTCGGCTTGGGCATCATTCCCGCCATCGGCTATCGATTCACGTCTGTCGACGCGGTGCAAGTCGGGGCGCTCGGAACGGCGGGTCTCATCTTCACGTACAACCGTCGCTTCTGATGGGTTGATGGATGTCCGGAGCGCGTTGTACAACCCAGCACTCGAGTCGTTGTCGGCCTGTTGCGAGCCGAGGCGGCCGTTATGATCGGCAGGCACTCCGTTCGTTCAGGTTTGGGACAGGTGGGCGTCATAGCATCCCGGCATGCTGACACAGCGCCCCTGTCAACGCCTCACCGGGCCCTGCCCCAGGGGGAATCCCGTCCTGGTACTGCACTCAGCAGTCCAGCCGTTTCTGTCGGACTCGGCATCGCGCCGCTGAGCTTCGTTGAAATGAGGCGGCAGCGGCTTCGGTCGCGCGGGGACGTAGTGCGCCAATGACACCCCCGGCGTCTTCATGAATCATCAGATGGATCAAGGTAGAAATCTCGTCAGCAGCGAACGTCCGTTGCCTTCCGGCTTGCTGGCGTTCCTGCTGGCGGTGCTGGCCGCGGTATGGTTCGGTTCGCTGGCGACGCGCTCGCTGATCGGTCCCGACGAAGGCCGGTACGCGAGTCTCGCATGGGAAATGCTGCGCAGCGGCGACTGGGTCACGCCGAGACTGAACGGGCTCCTCTACTTCGAGAAGCCGCCCCTGCAGTATTGGCTCAGCGCGTTCTTCCTTCACCTGTTCGGCTTCAACGACTTCGCCGCGCGCCTGTGGCCTGCGCTGGCCGGCTTTCTCACGGTGCTCGTGGTCGGCGGGACGGCCTGGCGCTTGTGGGGAAGGGAAACCGGCATCCGCAGCCTGGCCATCGCCGCATCGATGACCTGGGTGTTTGGCAATTCGCATTACCTGACACTCGATGCCAGCCTCACGCTGTTCCTCACGATTGCGTTGTGCGCCGTGCTCGTGGCCGAGCACGCATCCGCCACGGCGCCCGAACGCAGGAACTGGATCTGGGTCGCCTGGGCCGCGATGGCTGGCGCCGTGCTCAGCAAGGGCCTCGTGGGCATCCTGATTCCGGGTGCCACATTGGTGCTCACCTGCATCTGGCGCCGGGATTTCAGTCTTTGGCGCGGGATGCACTGGGTGTCGGGACTATTGATCTTCCTGCTCCTGGCTGCGCCGTGGTTCGTGCTGGTCTCCATGCGCAACCCGGGCTTTGCCCAGTTCTTCTTCATTCACGAACACTTTGCGCGCTACCTGACCAGCGTCCACAACCGCGAAGGCGAGTGGTGGTATTACCTGCCGTTTATCCTCGGCGGGATGTTTCCGTGGACCAGCGCCCTGCCGTGGCTGTGGCCTCGACGCGCGGCTTCCGGCCCGGCTTCGGGCATCGCACCGCGCGACATCCTGATTGTCTATTCGGCCTTCGTGTTGCTGTTCTTCAGCGCCAGTGGGTCAAAGCTGCCCTCCTACATCCTGCCGATGTTCCCGGCTCTGGCACTTCTCGTCGGGCTGCGGCTTCAGCACGTCAGTTTGCGCGCGCTGCGCCGTCACCTGCTGGCGATCGTCGCGGTCTGGGCGATCGTGCTGATCGCCGCGACCCAAAGTTCGAGGATCACATCGCACTCCACGCCCCCCGAGGTCTACGCCCAGTTGGGCGCCGGAGTCCGCTGGGCTGCAGTGACCTTCCTGTCGTTCGCGGCTTTCGCCTGGTGGTTGCTTCGACGGCGTGGCGTCACCCTTGCGGTCGCGACGGTGGCGCTCGGTCATGTCATGAGCGTGGCTGTCGTGATGGCTGCGCACAATCCCTTCGGTTTGCTCAAGAGTTCGGCCCCTTTCGTGTCGGCGGTGGAGCCCATACTTCAATCGGGAGCGCCGATGTTCGCCGTCCGTGCGTATGACCAGACACTGCCCTTCTATCTGCGGCGCAACGTCACGCTCGTGGACTACGAAGACGAGTTCGCCATGGGGCAGGGGCTGGAGCCCGCGCTGTCGATCGCCTCGCTCGACGATTTCATCGCTCGCTGGCAGTCGCTTCCGCAGGCCGTGGCCTACCTGGACTTTCCGAGTTTCGGCGAGTTGCGCGACCGCGGCGTGCCAATGCGTGTCATCTATCAGGACTCCCGGCGAGTTGTGGTATCCAAACAATGAAAAACACCGATCCGAGCCCATCGGCTTTCCTCCCCTTCACCCGCCCTGCGATCGACGAACGCACCATCGCGGAAGTCGCCGACGTGCTGCGTTCCGGGTGGCTCACCACAGGCCCGAAATGCCAGGCGCTCGAAGCCGCCCTGTCCGAGCGCTGCGCCGGGCGGCCCGTGCGTCTGGTCAACTCCGGGACGGCCTCTCTCGAACTGGCCCTGCGGCTGTGCGACGTCGGTCCCGGCGACCAGGTCATCACCACGCCGCTGAGCTGGGTCGCGACCGCCAACGTGGTGCTGGCCGTCGGCGCCACGCCGGTCTTTGTCGATGCCGATCCGGCCACGCGCAACATCGACCTCGATCGCATCGAAACGGCCATCACGCCGCGGACGAAGGCGCTGATTCCGGTTGACCTCGCCGGCTTGCCGGTCGACCGCACGCGGCTCTACGGCATCGCCGGTGCACATGGCCTGCGAGTCGTCGAGGACGCCGCGCAATCGTTCGGCGCGCAATGGGGCGGGCGCGCCATCGGCAGCTTCGGCGACCTGGTGTCCTTCAGCTTTCATGCCAACAAGAACTTCACCTCCGGTGAAGGCGGTTGCCTCGTGCTGAACGACGAAGATGAGGCGCGGCGCTTCGAGCTGCTGCGTCTGCAGGGCGTCCAGCGCCTGGCTGGCGGCGAGATGGATGTCGAAGCCTGGGGCGCCAAGGCCAACCTGACCGACATCGCCGCCGCGATCGGCCTGGGCCAGTTGCGCAGCATCGATGCGTCCAACGCCCGCCGCCGTCGCCTCGCCCAGCGCTATTTCGAACGCTGGGACCGCACGCTTGGATTCGACCTGCCGCCCGACGATGCCGAGCAGCACGGCAACTGGCACATGTTCCAGCCGCTGCTGCCGCGCGACGTCGCCCCGGCGCGCGGGGACTTCATCGCCGCCATGAAAGACCTGGGCATCGGCGTCGGCGTGCACTATCCCGCGATGCACCTGTTCTCGATGTTCCGGGCCATGGGGTACGCCCGCGGCGACTTCCCGGTGGCCGAGGACATCGGCGCACGCACGATCACGCTGCCACTCTTTCCGGCCATGACGGACGCCGACGTCGACCGTGTCTGCGACGCCATGGCCGCGGTGCTGGCAACCTTGCGGAGGGCTTGAGCATGCCGGTCCTGAAGGCGGTTCCCCATCACGAACCCGCGGCCGAACTTCCGCCCGACGCGCCCGTGTTGAGCGTCGTGATTCCGGTCTACAACGAGGAGCAGGGATTGGCGGCCCTGTTCGCCCGCCTCTATCCCGCGCTCGATGCGCTGGGGATTTCCTACGAGGTGATCTTCATCAACGACGGCAGCCGCGACCGCTCCGCCGCGCTGCTCGCCGCGCAGTTCGAGCGCCGTCCCGATGTGACCCGGGTGATCCTCTTCAACGGCAACTTCGGGCAGCATCGGGCGATCCTCGCGGGCTTCGAGCATTGCCTCGGAGAGCGCATCGTCACCCTCGATGCCGACCTGCAGAATCCGCCCGAGGACATCCGCCTGCTGCTCGACGCCATGGACCAGGGCCATGACTGCGTGGGCTCGATCCGGCGCGACCGCCAGGACTCAACCTGGCGCCGCTGGGCATCACGGGCCATGAATCGCCTGCGCCATCGGCTCACCGGCATCGTGATGACCGACCACGGGTCGATGCTTCGCGCCTACAGCCGCAATGTCGTGCAACTCATCAACCAGTGCAACGAGATGAACACCTTCATCCCTGCGCTGGCGCTGCAGTTCTCGCGCAACCCGACCGAAGTGGAGGTCAGTCACGAGGAGCGGCATGCCGGGGAGTCCAAGTACTCGTTCTACAGCCTGGTGCGGCTCAACTTCGACCTGGTGACCGGCTTCTCGCTGGTGCCGCTGCAGGCCTTCTCGCTGCTCGGGATCCTGGTGTCCTTGCTGTCGGCCCTGCTGTTCGTCGTGCTCGCCACGCGACGGCTGATCATGGGCCCCGAGGTGGGCGGCGTCTTCACGCTCTTCGCCCTGCTCTTCCTGCTTGTGGGGCTGGCCCTCTTCGGCATCGGCCTGCTGGGCGAATACGTCGGGCGCATCTACCAGGAAGTCCGCGCGCGGCCGCGCTACGTCATCAACGCCGTCCTCGAGCGCAAGCGGTCATGAAGCCCGACCTGCCCGCCCGAGCGATCGTCTTCGCCTACCACGACGTCGGCGTGCGCTGCCTGCGGGTGCTGCTCGACGCGGGGGTCGAGGTGCCGCTGGTCGTGACGCATGCCGACGCCGCCAGCGAGAACATCTGGTTCGGCAGCGTGGCCGAGGTCGCGGCGCTGCACGGACTCCGGTGCGTGACGCCCGCCGACCCGCACCTGCCCGAACTGCTCGCGGAGGCCGGGGCGGCGAAGCCCGACTTCCTGTTTTCCTTCTACTACCGGCACATGCTGAAGACGCCGTGGCTGCAGCTGCCGCGCGTCGGCGCCTTCAACATGCACGGTTCGCTGCTGCCGCAGTACCGCGGGCGCGTGCCGGTGAACTGGGCTGTCATCGAAGGCGCGACCCAGACCGGCGCCACGCTGCATCGGATGAACGAAAAGCCCGACAACGGTGCCATCGTCGACCAGTGCGCCGTGCCGATCCTGATCGACGACACCGCCCACGAGGTCTTCGCCAAGGTCGTGGTCGCGGCGGAGATCGTGCTTGCGCGCAGCCTGCCGCGAATGCTCGCCGGAACGGCCACGGAGACCGCGCAGGACCTCTCCCAAGGCCGTTACTTCGGCGGCCGCAAGCCGGAAGACGGTCGGATCCCCGTTACCGCGACCGCCCGGCAGATCCACAATCTCGTGCGCGCGCTTGCTCCGCCCTACCCCGGCGCCTTCTTCCACGTCGGCGGAAAACGGGTGCGCATCGATCGCACCCGCCTCGTCGAGCGGCAACTGGATGCACCGGGCTCCGGTCTCCGGTTCATCACCGACGCGGGCGCGCTCTGGCTGCTGGCAGCCGATGGCAGCACACTCGAAGTCCTGGCCGCGCAAAGCGATGCCGGCCCGATCGATGCCTTCGGTCTCGAACACCACTTCGGCGGGCGTTGCGTGCCCATCGACAATTGATCAACTCCAAAACCACGGACGCGTCATGCTCAAAGTACTCATCCTCGGTGTGAATGGCTTCATCGGCCACCACCTCACCCGCCACATCCTCGAGACCACCGACTGGCACGTCTACGGCATGGACATGCAGTCGGAACGGGTCGCCCCCTGGCTCCATGACCCGCGCTTTCACTTCTTCGAAGGCGACATGACGATCAACAAGGAGTGGATCGAATACCACGTGAAGAAGTGCGACGTGGTTCTCCCGCTGGTGGCGATCGCGACGCCGGCGACCTACGTGCAGCAACCGCTGCGCGTCTTCGAGCTCGATTTCGAAGCCAACCTGCCGGTCGTCCGGCAGTGCCTGAAGTACGGCAAGCGCGTGGTGTTTCCCTCGACCAGCGAGGTCTACGGCATGTGCACGGACGCCGCCTTCGACCCGGAATCGTCGAACCTCGTCTACGGGCCCATCAACAAGCCCCGCTGGATCTATGCCGCGGCGAAGCAGCTGATGGACCGCGTCATCCACGCCTACGGCCAGCAGGACGGCCTGCGCTACACCCTCTTCCGTCCCTTCAACTGGATCGGACCGGGGCTCGACAGCCTGCATACGCCCAAGGAGGGATCGAGCCGGGTCATCACCCAGTTCCTCGGCCACATCGTGCGAGGCGAGCCGATCCGGCTCGTCGACGGCGGAAGCCAGCAGCGCGCCTTCACCTACGTGGACGACGGCATCGAAGCGCTGGTCAAGATCATTGCCAACAAGGACGGCGTGGCCGATTCGAAGATCTACAACATCGGCAATCCCGCCAACAACCATTCCATTCGCGCGCTGGCCGAGATGATGGTTGCGCTGGGGCGCACGCTGCCGGAGTACCGCGACGCGGCTGCGGCGGTGCAACTCGTCGATGTTTCCTCGGCGGACTACTACGGGCGCGGCTACCAGGACGTGACCCATCGCGTGCCGGACATCCGCGCGACGATGCAGGACCTGGACTGGAAGCCGAAGGTCGGCATGGAGCAGGCGCTGGCCGAACTGTTCGCCTACTACCGGGACGAAGCGGAGGCCGCGGCCGACCTGGCGGCCTGACCCGATGGCGTGCATCGCACTCAAGGTCGACGTCGACACCTTTCGCGGCACCCGTGAAGGCGTTCCCCGGCTGGTCACGCTCCTGAGAATGGTCGGCGCGCGGGCCACTTTCCTTTTCAGCCTCGGGCCCGACCACACCGGCAGGGCCGTCTTCCGCGTTTTCCGCCCCGGCTTCCTGAGCAAGGTCGCACGCACCTCGGTGCTCGAGCACTACGGCGTGCGCACGCTGCTCAACGGCATTGTCCTGCCGGGCCCGGACATCGGAAAACGCGAGGCGGCCACCCTTCGCGCCGTGCGCGATGCCGGCTTCGAAGTCGGCGTGCATTGCTGGGACCATATCGACTGGCAGGATCACCTCCTGCGACGGGACCCCGAATGGACCACGCGGCAGATGAAGCGCGCCGTGGACCGCCACACGGAAATCTTCGGCTCGCCGCCGCAGTTGCACGGGGCGGCCGGCTGGCAGTTCAACACGGCGGCCGCGCAGGCGGAGACGGCACTGGGCATCCGGATCGCTTCGGACACGCGCGGATCGGAACCCTTCATCCCGGTGTCCGACGACGGACGCGCCATCGGCCCGCCGCAGTTCCCGACCACGCTGCCCACGCTCGACGAACTGATCGGCATCGACGGCATCGATGCGGACAACGTCGATGCGCACCTGCTCTCGCTCACTGCCGACCCTGACCGGGACCATGTCTACACCCTGCATGCCGAACTCGAAGGCATGAAGCTCATGCCGGCCTTCGAGCGCTTGCTGCGCGGCTGGAAAACGCAGGGCCACAGTCTGGTTGCGCTCGGCGATCTCGCGGCGGCAACGGAAACGTCGGACCTCCCGCGCCACCGGCTGTTGCAAGGCGAGGTGGCAGGTCGCTCCGGGGTGCTCGCCGTCCAGGGCGCTGCCTGGACCCCGGTTACCGCCAGCTAGGCACCGCCGGCCAAGGCGTATTGCTCGACCTGGCACGCGTAGCTGCCCGGTTGTGCCGTGCAGACGCTGGACGTCACCGGCCCGGACGGCATGCCGGCGCAGCCGACGAGCATCAGCAGAAGCATCGCGATCGCAATTTGTCTTGGCATTGGATTCCGTTCAGAAGCTGTGCTTCAAGCCGAGGTCGTACCCTTGTGAATTGCGATTGGGCGCCGTCGTCGACCCATTGAGCGCAAAGGCGGAGCCTCCGCTGTTGCGTATCGTGGCAAAGGTCGCGTAGGCCGCCGTGCGCTTCGAGAAGTTGTAGACGTAGCCGATCGCGAACTTGCGGGCTTGCGGGTCGCCAACCGCATCGGTGCCGTATTCCGAATAGGAGAGCTTCAGCTGGTCGAACTTGAACACCGGGATCACCGCGCCGACGATATACCCGGTGCCGGTGACCGGAATGAACTGCTCCACCTTGTCGTGGAAGTAGCCCGCGGTGACCTTGACGACGTCGAAATCGTAGGAAGCGCCAACGTTCACGACCGGAATGTCTCCGGCGCTGGCCGTCTTGACATAGCTTGTCTTCCCTGTCGACACGGCGATTCCCAACGGCCCCGAGACGTAGCCGATACGCAATGCATAGCCGTTGCCGGCATTGGAAGCCGGGTTGTCGATCGGCGACGAGTGCACGTTCTCGCCCATGAAATACTGCACCTCGCCGAAGAATCCGCCGAGGGTTGCGGGAAGGTAGTAGCCGACCATGTTCGAGACCCGGGTCGCGGTCGTTCCCGCGATCGAGCCTACATAGGGCTGGGATGCGCCAGCCCCGTTGGTCGCGAAGGGGTCGGTCTGGTCCCGGTTGCGATAGGTCGCCGAGAAGTCCCGGCCCATCCGGATCTCCCCCCACCGGTCGATCAGGCTGACCGTCGATCGACGGTTGAACATCAGGCCGCCCGTGCCCAGCCCACCGTCCGGCTGGTTGTTGATGTTGGTGGATCCGCCGGCGCCCGTGTCCATGGTGACGCCAGCCTCGAGCCAGAAGCCCGCCGCGAGGCCGCCGCCCAGGTCTTCGACACCCCGAAATCCCAGGCGCGAGGAGGTGTTGGCGCCGCTGACGACCTGGGTGGTGCTCGTCACGCTGCCGGTCCCGTAGCTCAGCGCCGCGTCGGCGACGCCGAACAGCGTGACGCTGCTTCCCGTCGGCGGGCTCTGCACGACGCCGGTGATCTGCGCGAAGGCGCCGCTCGCAAGCAGCATGCTGGTGAAAGCGACAAGTGCCAGTTTTCTCATGTCGACCCCTCCTCGTTCTGCAGTTGGATGCATCGCCCCCCCGCCGGGCGTGCACCATGATAGGGACCCGGAGCCGCCTGGGAACCACGCTGTGGTTTGAAAAGAACAGGCTGCCGCCTCAAGCTGCCGTTGACGAGGCTGGCGTCGGCAGCCTGCTCATGATGAGTTCGGCCATCGGCGATGGTGTGCGGCCGCGCAAGGTGGCCACGCCCGTCTGCGCCGCAAGATGCGGCAGGCCCGCGACCTTCACCGGATGCAGCCTGCCCTCGGCCACCTCCTGGGCAATGGCGGCGTGCGTGGTGGCGAGGACCGAGTCGCTGGCGAGCGCGATGTCCTTCAGCACGCCCACGTCGTCGCATTCCAGAGCCAGCGGCAGTCCGTCCGACGATCCGATGCCCAGCATGCGGGACAACGCCGCGCGCACCTCCGCGGGCAACCTCACGGACAGGACGCCGTGCGCCCAGAGCTGTTTCAGCGGCACGGATCCGCGCTGGGCCAGGGGGTGGCCGGTGCGCACGTAGAAGCCGCCCGGCTCGCTGCGCAAGGCCCGCACCTGGAGGGTGGGATCGGCGGGCAAGTCCCTGACATCGGCAATGAAGAACTCGATGTCTTCCTCGAGCAGGCGCTTCAGCAGCAATTGCCAGTTGCTGACCTCGACGCGCAGGTTGATCCCCGGAAATTCCCGACGCAGTGTGGTGAGCAGCGGCTTGAGAAAGGTCGCCGCCGGAAAGGGCCCGGCGCCGAAGGCCGTGTCGCCCAGCCCGCGGCTGCGGTAGAGCTCGACGTCCCGTTCTAGACAGCGGCTGTTAAACACGAGTTGCCGGGCGCGCGCCACCACGAATTCACCGGCCGCCGTCGGTACCACCTCCTGCGTGCCGCGGTCGAACAGCTGCAGTCCCAGTTCGGCCTCCGCCGCCTGAATGCTGCGCGTCAGGGCGGGCTGGCTGAGATGCACTTGCTCGGCAGCGCGGATGAAGCTCCGCCGGTCCGCGACCGCGACGATGTGTCCCCAGCGCTTGAGGTCCATGAGCCGGCTCCTTCCGGGGCAATTGCGCCCGCTGCATCGATTCTTGACCAACTATGCATTGGACTCAATCGGGGTTCACCTGAACAATCGCGCCTATTCCAAGAGCCCCGGCGTTCGGACACAGGACCCGGCCCGCCGAACAACGCCAAGGAGACAACCTGGTGAACCTGATCCAAAACCTCGTGCTCGCCACGATCATCCTGTTCTTCGCCGTGCTGGAGATCCGCTCCGGCAAGCACGAACGCTTCAACGTCACCAAGGACGACACCAAGCTGGAACTGTTCATGTTCCTCGCGCTGCTGGCGGTGTCGCAGCCTTTCATCTTCGGGGTGACAGGCATGCTGAGCGAACTGGTCATGCCGGGCCAGCGCGGTGCGTGGGCGCACCTGCCGTGGTGGGCCATGGGCGCGATCCTGCTGGTCGCCGACGACTTGACCCAGTACTGGTGGCACCGCATCTCGCACTCGCCGCTGCTGTGGCCGCTGCATCGTGCGCACCATACGGCGCACTACATGAGCATTCGCATCACCTACCGCAACAACTTCTTCTACTACCTCATGATGCCGGGCCTGTGGGCATCCGGCGTGCTCATCTACCTGGGCTTCGGCGATGCCTACCTTGTCTACATCGTGATCAAGCTCACGGTCATCCTGGGTGCGCACAGCGCCGTGCCGTGGGATGCGCCGCTGTACCGCATCAAATGGCTGCACCCCCTCGCCTGGGTGCTGGAACGCACGATCTCCACGCCGGCCACCCATTGGGCGCACCACGCGCTGACGAACGAAGACGGCATCGGGCACTACAAGGGCAACTTCGGCAACCTGCTGTTCGTGTGGGACCTGATCTTCGGCACGGCCAAGATCACCCGTCGCTACCCCGCCAAAGTCGGCCTGCAGGACGACCTGGTCTTCGGCAAGGAGCGCTGGTTCGTCGAGATGTTCTATCCCCTCCTCCACTCGAAGCGCGCCCACTCGGCCCTGGTGCCCGGTGGCCGGGCGTACGTGGATTCCGAGCCCGGCACGGATGCCGGCAACGACCCGCAGCCGGCCGCGGCGACCCGGGCCTGAGATCGATCCGAAGCCGGACCGATGGCCAGCCGCTTCCGAGGTCGGCGCGCATGCCGTCCATCGCTTCGAGGAAACCGCTCGGCCGACGTCGGAATTAGATGACAGGATTCCGGCAGCGGTGGGAGCATCGTGCGTTCCGTCAACGACGCGAGGTGACGCCATGTCGAACAACTTCAGTTGCCACCCGAAGCGCCGCGGCGCCCCGGCGCTTGCTGCGATGGGCCTCGCCCTGATGCTCATCCAATCGCCGGCTTCGGCGGAGCCCATCTTCAAATGCGGCAAGACCTACACGAACGTTCCCCCGGGCCAGGGAGCGGCCAAGGCGCCCAAGGGCTGCGTGCTGGTCGACACCGCGAACCCGTCCAAGGGACAGTCCGAGTTCATCGCCGTCGATGGCTCCAGGCAGATCACCGTGCCGATCGGGCAGGATGGCCGGTTCTGGATTCGCGGCTCGGTCAACGGCTTTCCGGTCCAGTTCGTGATCGACAAGGGCGCGACCGTCAATGCCGGCGTGGCCGTCACCGAGGACTTCGCGGCCAGGGCCAACCTGATCGGGGGCGTGCCGGCGCACATCCAGACCGCCGGCGGCATGGTGGACGGGCGTCGCATCGAGGGTGTCGCGTTGACCTTCGGGCCTTTCAAGGTGCCCGTGTCCACCGTGCTCGTCGGGGCCGTAGGCGGCAAATCCACCGACGCCGTCCTCGGCCAGGAACTGCTCTCGCTCTTCGACATCACCGCCAATGACCGCGAGATGACGATCGCCAGCAGGTAGCTGCCGCAGTCAGGTCGGGACTTCGATCTCTGCTATCACCCGGCTGGCGGCGATCTGGTCGCCCGTCGCGACATGGAGGGCGATGACCCTGCCGGAAATGGGCGCTGCATGGATGTGCTCCATCTTCATCGCTTCCAGCGTGACCACCGGTTGCCCCGCGCTCACCGTGTCGCCGACGCCGACCATGACGGCGACCACCCGTCCGTTCATCGATGCGCGCAGCTTGCCGTCGCTTGCCGCTCCTTGTCGCGCCGATGCGGCGCGCGTCCTGTCCTCGACCTGCACGGGCATGCCTCGGTAGGCCAGCCACAACGTTGTGCCATCACGGTGGAAGGCGGCCGTCTCCTGCACGCCGTCGCAGATGAAGCGCACGCAGCTATCGGCGAGGTCGACGAGTTCGACCTTGGAAGCCTGCGCACCCACGCTTACCCGGAAGGATCGATCGCGTTCGACAGCCATGCTGGCATTTACCGAAGCCCCATCCATGTCGAAGCGCAGCGAGATCGGCAGGTTGTGCGTCAAGCGAGGAACGCCCGGCTTCCGTCGGCGATCGCCCGCGCTTTCATGTAGCAGCACCGCCGCGACGGCCGCCGCTCGTGCCTGCATGGCCGCATCCTTCGCAAGCAGCGTCTCCTGATGTTGCGCGATGAACGCCGTGGTTGCCCCGCCTTCGGCAAACACCGGATGCGCCAGGCAGCGTTGGAGGAAGAACTGGTTGGTCGTCACGCCCAGGGCGACGGTGTCCTGGAGGCCGGACGCAAGTTTCCGCCTTGCTTCGTCACGCGTACGGCCGTGGCTGATGACCTTCGCGATCATGGAGTCGTAGAAAGGCGGAATAGCTGCACCTGATTCCAGCGCATCCTCGACGCGCAATCCTGCGGGCTTCTGCCACAGGGCCATGGTCCCGCTCCGGGGCACGAAGCCTTCCACGGCGTCCTCGGCACAGAGCCGCACCTCGATCGCATGGCCGTTGAACTGCACCTGCTCCTGCGTGAGCGTCAGCGGCTCGCCCGCGGCGATGCGCAATTGCAATTCGACGAGGTCCAGCCCGGTGACCGCCTCGGTGACCGGATGCTCGACCTGCAGCCGAGTGTTCATCTCCATGAAATAGAAGTTCCGATCCCTGTCCAGCAGGAATTCGAGCGTGCCTGCGCCTTCGTACCGAATGGCCTTGACGGCGGCGACGGCCGTCGCGCCCATGCGGGCGCGCAGTTCGGCATTCACTGCTGGCGAAGGCGCCTCTTCGATGAGCTTCTGATGGCGACGCTGCACCGAGCAATCCCGCTCGCCGAGGTGGATGGCATGGCCGTAGCGATCTGCGAAGACCTGGATCTCGATGTGCCGCGGTTCCACGATGGCGCGTTCGAGAATCACCTCGGGATCGCCGAACGCGCTCTGCGCTTCCGAGCGCGCGCTGCGCAGTAGCTCGGGGAATTCGGCCACCGAAGGCGCCAGCCGCATGCCGCGCCCTCCTCCGCCGGAGGCCGCCTTGATCATCACGGGAAAGCCGATGCGCCCCGCTTCGGCAACGAGGCGCTCGTCGCTCTGGTCGTCGCCCTGGTAGCCGGGGATGCAAGGAACGCCCGCGGCCTTCATCAGGGTTTTCGCGCCGGCCTTGTGGCCCATCGATGCGATTGCCTCGGCAGAGGGGCCGATGAAGACCAGCCCCGCGTCCTTGCAGGCCCGGGCGAAATCCGCGTTCTCCGCGAGAAACCCGTAGCCGGGATGCACGGCGTCGGCGCCGCTGAGCCTCGCCGCATCGATGATCGCCCCGATCCGCAGGTACGACTGCGCCGGCAGTGGCTCGCCGATGCAAACCGCCTGGTCGGCCTCACGCGTGTGGCGCGCGCCCGCGTCGGCCGTCGAGTACACGGCCACGGTGCGATAGCCGAGCGCGCGTGCGCTGCGGATGACGCGCAGTGCAATCTCGCCGCGGTTGGCGATCAGGATCTTGCCGAACGGCGTCGGGGCCAGCGTCGAGACGGTCATGAGGCGTGTCCGGAAAGGTTCAGGGGCGTGCGACGGAAAACTGCATGGGCTTCGGCTGGCGCAGTTCCGACTCGCGGCAGATCGCCAGCACCTTGGCGAGCACGGCCCGCGTGTCGCGCGGATCGATGACGCCGTCGTCGAGCACGCGCGCGCTCGTGGTGAACACGCTCATCTGGCTGTCGAAGCGGTCGACGATGCGGCGCTCCAGCTCATCGAGCTTGCCCTGGTCGACCTCGCCCTTCCGCTTCATGGCCGCCTCGGTCACGATGACCATCGTCTTCGCGGCCTGCTCGCCGCCCATCACCGCGGTCTTGGCGTTGGGCCACGAGAAGCAGAAGCGCGGATGAAAGCCGCGACCGCACATGCCGTAGTTGCCCGCGCCGAAGGACGCGCCGCAGTAGATCGTGATCTGGGGCACCGTCGCATTGGTCACGGCCTGGATCATCTTGGAGCCGTGCTTGATGATGCCGGCCTCCTCGTAGGCCTTGCCGACGATGTAGCCGGTGGTGTTGTTGAGGTAGAGGATCGGCGTCTTCGACTGGCAGCAGGCCTGGATGAAATGCGTCGCCTTGGTCGCACCGGCCGGATCGATCGGGCCGTTGTTGGTGACGACGCCGACCGGCAGGCCCTCGATCTTGCAATGCCCGACGACGGTGGCGCTGCCGTAGTTCTCGCCGAACTCCAGGAATTCCGAATCGTCGGCGATCCGCGCGATGACCTCCTTCATGTCCACCGGCCGCTTCGGGTCCATCGGCATGATGCCCAGCAGTTCCTCGGCGTCGTAGCGCGGCGGCTTGAAATGGGCCGGGCGCTCGGGCGGCATGTCGCGGTTCCAGTCGATATGGGCCAGGATCTCGCGCGCGATGCGGATGGCGTCGCGATCGTCCTCGGCCAGGTAGTCACCGAGGCCGGAGATCGAGGTGTGCATGACCGCGCCACCCAGTTCTTCCTCGGTCGCGATCTCGCCCGTCGCGGCCTTGAGCAGCGGCGGGCCTGCGAGAAAGGCACGCGAGCGGTCCCGCACCATCACGATGTAGTCCGACAGGCCCGTCTGGTAGGCACCGCCCGCGGTCGATGAACCGTGCGTCACGGTGATCACCGGCAACCCGGCGGCCGACATGCGCGCGAGGTTGCGGAACAGGCTGCCGCCGGTGATGAACTCCTCGACCTTGTAGGTCATGAGGTTGGCGCCTGCGCTCTCCACGAGTTGCACATAAGGCAGCTTGTTCTCCAGCGCCAGTTCCTGCACGCGCAATTGCTTCGGTATGCCCATCGGCTGCAGGGCGCCGGCATCGATTCCGGAGTCGGAGGCGTTCACCATGACGCGAACCCCTGACACCCAGCCGATGCCGCTGATGACGCCACCGCCCGGAACGCTCTTCTCCAGGTCGGGGTTGTCCAGGCCCAGTCCGGCCAGCGAGCAGATCGGCAGAAAGGGCGTGCCGGGGTCGAGCAGCAGCGACAGCCGTTCGCGCGGCAGCAGTTGCCCCCGCTTCTCGAAGCGCTCGCGCGACCTGGCGGAGGTCACGGCGCTGCGTTCCTCGTAGCCACGCACGCGCTCGATCAGGGCCAGCATGCCCTCCCGATTCGCCTGGAAGGATTCGCTGCCGGTAGAGATGCTCGACTCGATGGTTGCCATGTGCCTTGCCCTTGTTGTCCTAGACGCCGAACTGGCGGGCTGCCAGATCCTTCATCACCTCTTCCGAGCCGCCGCCGATCATCATGACCTTCACTTCGCGGTAGATGCGCTCGCTCTTCGTGCCGCGCATGTAGCCCATGCCGCCGAGAAGCTGCACGGCCTGGTCCGCGCAGAACTGCATGGCTTGCGTCGCCTGTACCTTGGCAAGGCAGACGCGCGCCACCAGACGCGCCGGGTCGTCCAGTTGGTGCTGGATGCGGTAGGTCAGGTCGTAGACGAGCGTGCGTGCGGCGTCGATGCGAAGGGTCATGTCCATCAGCTTGTGCCGCACGACCTGCCGCTCGGACAAGGGCGTGCCGAAGGACACGCGCTGGCGCGTCCAGTCGACCGCTTCCTCCAGGCAGACCTCGGCCATGCCGCAGGCCAGCGCCGACATGAACAGGCGCTCCGAATTGAAGTTGTTCATGAAAGTCTTGAAGCCGCGGTTCTCTTCACCGACCAGATGGGCGACAGGCACGCGGCAGTTGTCGAAGCGCAGGTGCGCGGTGTCCGAGCTCCACCAGCCCATTTTCCTGAGCGGCGTGCGGGTGAGCCCCGGCGTGTCGCCGTCGATCACCAGCACGGAGATGCCGCCGGCGCCCTTGTTCGAAGGGTCGGTCCGCACGGCGGTGGTGATGAAGTCGGCGCGAATGCCGGAGGTGATGAAGGTCTTCTCGCCGTTGACGACGTAATGGTCGCCGTCGCGGATGGCGGTCGTGAGGAGACTTGCGACGTCGGAGCCGCCCGAAGGTTCGGTCACCGCCAATGCCGCGATCTTCTGCCCCGCGAGCACCGGCGGCAGCACGCGGTGTTTGAGCGCTTCGCTGCCGGCCGCAAGAATGGGCGGCAGCGCGATGCTGTGGGAATTGAGGGAAGCCTGGATGCCGCCGCAGCCGCACCGGGCGAATTCTTCCGCCACCACCACCTGGTAGAACAGGTCCGCCGGCGTGCCGCCGTATTCCTCGGGGTAGTTGAGCCCGAGCACGCCCAGCTCGGCGGCTCGTCTGTACAGCGATCGCGGGAAAGTCTCCGCCTCGTCCCACTCGTTCACATAGGGGGTGATTTCGCGCGCGATGAATTCGCGCAAGCTCGCGCGGAACTGCTCGTGGTCCGGACTGAAATAGAAAGGCAGCGGCGGCGCATCCAGGAATTCCATGGGTGACTCCTCATGGCCCTGGAGGCTAGCCTTCGTGCCTGCGGAGGTCTTGCGCGGAGTGGCTATCGGGCGATCGATAGCGACTTGGCACAAGCCCTCCGGGCCCCTCTCCCGATAAGCTGAATGCATCGCCTTCGCGCAGGAAAAGAGCCATGACCGAATCAACCGCACAGAAGATTGTCCGCATCGGCGGCGCTTCGGGCTTCTGGGGCGACAGCATGGTCGCCGCGCCGCAACTGGTGAAACTCGGCCGGCTCGACTACCTGGTGTTCGACTACCTCGCGGAGACCACGATGGCGATCCTCGCGGCCGCGCGGGCGCGAAAGCCGGAGATGGGATACGCCACCGATTTCGTCGAGATCGCCATGAAGTCCGTGCTGGGCGAAGTGAAGCGGCAAGGCATCAAGGTGATCAGCAATGCAGGCGGCATCAACCCACACGGGTGTGCCGATGCGCTGCGGGCGATGGCGGAGGCGGAAGGCATCGCGCTGCGCATCGCCGTCGTCGAGGGCGATGACGTCAGCGCGATGATGCCCGCGCTGCGCGAGCGTGGCGTCAAGGACATGTTCACCGGCGAGCGACTGCCCGAGAAGGTGCTGAGCGCCAACGCCTACCTGGGCGCGGTGCCGATCGCCGAGGCGCTGGCGGCAGGCGCGGAGGTGGTGATCACCGGCCGTTGCGTCGACAGCGCCGTCACCCTCGGTCCGCTGATGCACGAGTTCGGCTGGTCGAGCGAGGACTTCGACCTGCTGGCCTCCGGCAGTCTCGCCGGCCACATCATCGAATGCGGATGCCAGGCGACGGGCGGCCTGCACACCGACTGGGAAGACATCCCCGACTGGGCGAACATGGGCTATCCGATCGTCGAGTGCCATGCCGATGGCAGCTTCGTCGTCACGAAGCCCGAAGGCACCGGCGGCAAGGTGATCCGCGCCGCGGTCGCCGAGCAAATGCTCTACGAGATCGGCGACCCGGCCGCCTACATGCTGCCCGACGTGACCTGCGATTTCCGCCATGTCGTCATCGAGCAGCAGGCGGAGAACCGCGTGCACGTCAGCGCCGCGAAGGGCCGTGCGCCCTCCCCGGCCTACAAGGTGTCCGCGACCGAACTCGACGGCTTTCGTTGCGCCGGCAGCATGGTGATCATCGGCATCGATGCCGGGAAGAAGGCGCGGCGCACGGCCCACGCGATCATCGAGCGAACGAGCCGCATCCTGCGCGAGAGCGGCCAGCCGCCTTTCACATCGACCCACATCGAAGTGATCGGATTGGAGTCGCTGTACGGGCCGCATGCACGGACGCAGCATGCGCGTGAGGTGATGATGCGTGTGGTGGCGAATCATCCGCAGAAGGCGGCGCTCGCGATGTTCGCACGCGAGATCGCGCCGGCGGGTACTTCGTGGGCACCCGGCACGACCGGCCCTGGCGGCGGCCGGCCCGCCGTGTCGCCCCTGATCAAGCCCTTCTCCTTCCTACTCGACAGGAATGATGTGCCGGTGGCATTCGTGCTCGATGGCGAGCGGCGGCCGGTTTCGATTCCGACGTTCTCAGAGGATGCGGAAGACCCGGCCATCGAATTGCCCGCAGCATGGTCGGACTCCGGCGAGCCGATGGAGGAAGTGAGCCTGATCCAGCTCGCGTACGCACGCAGCGGCGACAAGGGCGATCTCTCCAACATCGGGCTCGTCGCCCGTCGTCCCGAGTGGATGCCCCTGCTGTGGAACCGCGTGACGCCGCAGGTCGTGCGCGACTACTTCGCGCATCTCGTCCAGGGGCCGGTCGAGCGCTTCTACCTGCCGGGCACGGCGTCGATGAACCTGTTGCTGCACGACGCGCTGGACGGCGGCGGCCCTTCGTCGATGCGCATGGACCCGCTCGGCAAGGGCATGGCCCAGATGCTGCTCGACATGACGATCCGCGTCCCGCTCGACGTGGCCGAAGCCGCGGCGAACCATGTCGCCAACAAGGCTTCCGGGCGTTCGTGAGGGACGGGTTCCCGAGAACTTTAGATTTCGCCGACGGCTGTGACTTCCTACCTTGGGAGGCCACTGCGCTCCGCGATCCAATGGGGCCCGCATGAACTTGATTTCACAGCGAATGAAGCCAGCCCTGAGCCTAGTCGTCGAAGAACCCATTGCCGGGCATTTCTATTGGTTGATCGTTCAACCGGGAGGCTGGCTTCGGCTCTCCCCCACCCTCATCGATTCCGCGATCGGACCGCTGCCGTCGTACCAGGCCGCGCAGGAAGCCGGGCGCGCGGTCCTCGCGACGATGCAGGCCCCGGTCGAGCGACCCATTCCGAGTGGCTTCGGCGGCGCCTGGGACATCATGACGATGCCCGGCGCGCTCGTTTGAAGGCTTCAGCCTCTCAATTCCTCGAGCGTCTTGCCGCTGGCAAGGGCCTCTTTCATCCAGCGCGGTTGAGGACCACGGCCAGTCCATGAGTTGCCGCTTCCATCGCGATACAGCACCGACGAAGGGCGACGCTTGAACTTGCGCGTCCTGCCTGTTTTGCCCGGCGCCGCCGCAGCGGCACCGGTCGAGAATTCATCGAGCGACTTTCCCGACGCCAACGCATCGCGCAGCCAATGAGGGCGCGGACCGCGACCCGACCACGAGTTGCCGTTGCCGTCGCTGTACTTGGCGCCCGACGGTGCGGCCGCAGACTTCGAAGCGGTCTTCTTGCCGGTCGACGCCGAGCCGAAGCCGAGTTGGCTCGCGGTCAATCCATAGTGATCGATGGCCACCTTGATGCGCGAAACGACGCCTGAAACTTCCTTCTCGCGGAGGGCGTCCGCCTGCCGTTGCAGCATTGCAATCTTCTTCTGAAGCTGGGAATAGGTCTGAGTCATGAGCCGCCTTTGTCAATTCAATCAAGGGCTATAGCTTAGCCCCAATGCCTTACATATCTGAAAAGCGTCCTTTTTCTGAATGCTGGCATCCCTTTTTTCAATGGCGAGAAGTTCCGGGGATTCGGGTTTCAAAGCAAGCCGAATGTGACAAAGGCCTCGCAGAGTCCAACTGCCGGAGCCTGCCGTCATGGATTGCGGGGTGGGTCATGCGAGGATCAAAAGCTCTCAATCAACTCGACAGCCTGGACAAGAAGACGACATGAGCATTTACGTGATCGACGACCATCCACTCATCAGGGACGCAGTCTCCATGGTGCTGCGCAGAGTGCGTCCCGCGGCCAATATCGTCGAACTGGACCGCCTTTCCCGATTGGACGACGCCGTGGTGAAGCACGGCAGCCCCGACCTGTTCTGCCTGGACCTGAACCTGCCGGACACCACGGGTTGTTCGGGCGTGATTGCGATCAAGCAAAGCTTCTCGAGCGTTCCGCTCGCCGTCTATTCGGCTTCGCCGGCGGCGGACATGGAGGCGCAATGCCTCGCGCACGGTGCCGACATCTATATCGACAAGGCCAGCGGCGCCACGCAACTGGCCGCGTCACTGCGTGCGCTGCTGATCGACGACATCGAGAGCGATACGGACAGCGATGAGGTCCCCGCGCCGGGCGGTCGATTGACGAAGCGCCAGCGCCAACTGGTGCAATTGCTTAACGAAGGACTCGGCAATCGCGAGATGGCGCAGCGTCTGGAAATCAGCGAAGACACCGTAAAGGTGCACATGTGGCGGTTGTACAAGCGCATCGGCGTCAGCAGCCGGACGCAGGCGCTGCACTATGCGAGAACGAACGGCCTGCTCTCGCCCCAGTCGGAGCAGTTCTCGAGCGGCACCGGGATCTGATCGAATCTCCGCCCGGGATTGCCGGCCGCGAGGCCGGTCAACGAATCGTCGAAAGCCGTCCGAAGGCTGTTCCAGCGCCCAACGAGGTGTTGCACTCCTGCACCAGCGCGGCGGACTGCGTGACCTGGTCGGTCATTCGATCGTTGAGTGGCCGCCAGCCGCGGTACAGGGGCACGACGAGGAACCATCCCGTCGCCGCGACGCCCAGTCCCGCGCCAATGCATAGCCAGTGCATGAATTCCATTCCTCGACCTCTTCGTGTTGTGACGTTCGACAGTCTGCATGCGGGCCGGCGTCTTGTGCATCCGCCATTTGGCGCATCCCCGGCACTTGCTCAGCTCGGAGAGCGGTCAGAAGTCACGTTTGGCCTCGACTTTGCAATGTCCACCAGATCCCCGAGTCGCATCGAACAACGCGTGCCCTTGCCCGCCACGGAGTCGAGTCGAACCTCGGACTTCAATGCGCGAGCGAGTCGAGCAACCACCGAGAGACCCAGGCCCACGCCGTCCGCCGTCGGTGCGCCTTCGTCATTGACCCGGTAGAACTCCTCGAAGACGCGTTCGATCTGATCGGCCGGAATGCCGATGCCCTGGTCGAAGACTTCGACCACCACGTCGCCCTGCTGCAAGCGCGCCGCGAGCAGTATCTTCTTGCCGGGCTTGCTGTACTTGATGGCGTTGGACAGGACGTTGCCGACCATCCGTTGCAGCCGCACGCGATCCGAATGAATGACGGCCTGACCCGTGCGCACCCGCAGCCGTATGCTCTTCGCTTCCGCAAGTGGCTCGTATTGCACCTGCAGGTCATGGACGATGTCCGCGATCTGAACGGGCTCGATCGACAGTTGGATCTGGCCGCTGTCCAGGGTCGAGAGATCGAAGAGCGAATTGAAGAGATGGCTGACTGCCGCCGTCGCCCTGGCGATCTTGGGCGCGAGTTCCGCGTGCGTCTCGGGGTTGTCCTTCAGGAAGTCCGCGTACAAGGCCAATGCGGAGACGGGTTGCCGCATGTCGTGGGTGGCGGCAGCCAGGAAGCGATTCTTCGTCTTTACTGCTTCGGTGGCCTGGCGCTCTTTCAGGGCGAGGTCGTACTGCAGACCGAAGTGCTCCTCCTGGTTGGCATGCACCGCCTTGCCAAGCCAGATGATCACCGCCCAGTTGAACAGCGCGAGGGCGACGATCCAGTAGTTGAGCGCACTGAGCGTGGGTTCGTGGGCAACCACGAAGAGCACGCACGACAGCATGACGATGAAGATCGAATTGACCGACCAATAGAGAAGGAAGGGAATCAGCGCCAGTCGCGTGAGCGGCCCATAGATGATGATCGCCAGGATGAGCCAGCAGGCAAGCTGATTGGCGTCCGGAATGCGCCCGAGAAAGAGAAGAACGGACAAGCCCCAGAACGGCGCTTCGAGGATGAAGATGGGCGCGACCTTGGCCAGGAACAGGTTCAGCCTGTCGTAGCTGGCGCTCGGATGGTCACGCACGTAGATGCGGCCGACCCGATAGCGCAGCGCGGCGATTCCGAAGCCGGCGACGAGCCAGGCCGATACCGCAACTGGATCGCCCCTGCCCCAGCACAGCGCGGCCATCGCCAACATCAGCGCGATGCCGATGACCTGTCGGCTGCGCGACTGGCGCAGGTAGTGGCGGGTCAGCTGTGCCAGGATCCAGCCGGACCGATTCGACCCGGCCGCATCGTCGGCGTCGCCCGGCCCGGGCTCCTGGCCCGAAGTCGCGCGGGACGACGACACGCTTGCACGGGCAGGGACGGGCATCGCGGGGGCTGCCTGGTTCGTCATTCACGGACCGGAAAGTTCGAGTGCCCAAAGCGTCGGTGTTTGCGCCTGCTGTCGCAACCCGGGAACACCCCGCAATCCGTGACGTAGTGCCGTTCATCCCAAATCACTCGCCCTGCCCGGGCTATTGGCATGTGCATGACGCCGCGCGGGTGCACGAACTGCCGGTGTTCGTCGTCGTGCTGCTGCCCGTCTTGCAGGAGGCCCTGACTTTCGCCGGACAACTGATGTCGCATCCCAGGCAGGATCCTGAAACCGGCGCCGAGCAGTAGTTGCCGGCTTGGGGCGGTTGCATGGCCGTCGAAGGCGGCTGTCCGCAACCGGCCAGGAGGATGGCTACAGTCAGAATCAAAGTTTTCATTGAGAGCCTCTTGCGTATCCGATCGCGGATGCGTGAAATTCGTCTTGTCCGTATCGAAACTATCTGCAATCGCGTCTGATTGCCGATTTCGAACCCACTACAGTCTCGCCCAAACAGAAAAGCGTTGTACCCGTGCGCGCGCGCTGACGCCATGAGGCCCGCCCCGCACGCCATTCATGACCTTCAAGAAACTCCGGATCACCGGGCCCGAAGCGAACCCCTACGCGCTGGGCCTCCCCATGCATGTCTATGACGGAAGCGTCCTTCTCGGGACGCTCGACCCCGTGCCGGTGCTGAACATGGGAACCGAGCTGCATGTGGAAGCCTTCATGCCGACGCGGGTCGTCCGCGACGAACGCCGTCACGTCGGACGCCTGATCTTCCTGGAGATCTGCGCTTTCGTCGCCGAGCACTTCCACCAGATCCAGGCGATCAGCTTCGCTTTCACGCGGCGGGTCGATGTCCTTGGCGGCGGCGCGGAACAGGCCAGTTCGCGTGTCGAAACGGTCGACCGCATCGGCGCCGTGAATGTCCAGATCACGCCCAGGGCCGATGCGCTGCCGGGCCACTTCGTGGTCTCCGGCGTATGGGTCTACAGCGAACGCAATCTCGCCGCGCTCAAGGTCGTGCTGGAAGAGCAGCGCGCGCTGTACCGCGCGACGCCGATTGCAGCCGGCGTCCGGGACAAGCCGGGTGTCCGCGCCGCCCTCGGCCGCCTGGTCAGCCGACGCGGCAGGAAATAGCCAGGCCCGTCCGGACGGTCTTGTGAGCCGTCCCCGGCACTTCTATGATGCGCGGTGAACCTCGCCAAGGTCGGGCGAGCGAGAGATCCAGAAGTGCCCCAATACTGGTTGATGAAATCCGAGCCGGACGAATGCTCGATCGACGACGCGCTGGCCGCGCCGAATGCCACCGTCCCATGGACCGGCGTGCGCAGCTACCAGGCGCGCAACTTCATGCGGGATGCAATGCATGTCGGCGACGGCGTCCTGTTCTATCACTCGAGCTGCCCCGAGCCGGGCGTCGTGGGCATCGCCCGCGTCGCGTCCGGCACGCGACCCGATCCGACGCAGTTCGATCCTTCCTCGCCCTACCACGACGAAGCTTCCAAGCCGGAGGCGCCACGCTGGCTGCTGCTGGACGTGCAGGCGTTGCGCAAGACCCGCCTGCTCTCCCTGCCCGAAATGCGCTCCACGCCCGAACTGGCCGACATGGTGGTGCTGCGCAGGGGCAACCGGCTGTCGATCACGCCGGTCGACGAAGTGCACTGGCACCTGATCGCCGACAAGATGCTGGCCTGAACGCTTTCAGCGCCTGAACAGCCGGTAGATGCGGTCGTAGAAGTCGGACGGAAAGGTCCAGTAGCGCGCGCCGCCGGACGACCGCTGTTCGTCGAGCCCGCGCCGCGGCGGCGGCGCACTGAGCAGGAACTGCGCAAGCATGTCGCCGCTCACCCATGGGTCGTCGTACCAGAAATCGTGGGAGCTCTCCGGCAGGTTGGGAATGTCGTTCGGGTCCACGCGGATCAGGTCGAAGCGCAGTTTCTGCGACGCCTCCACGAGGAAGCGCGTCTGGTCGGCGTTCAGTTCGGTGATGTCGGGCCGGCCTGCGCGCGATGCACGGCCGACGATGGCGGCAAAGCGCAGCACCGAATCATTGAGATTCGCCGCGATGCTGACGCGGTCGATGATGTCGATGTACACGCCCAGTTCATTGACGAAGCGTCGGGTGTCGATGTCGGGCGCCGCGAAATAGATCTGGCCCAGTCGCAACCGCGCCTGCAGGTCCGCCCTCGACTCACCGGGCCGAGGCGTCGCCAAGTGCGCCAATGCCGGGCTCAGGACCTGCGCCCCGGCGCTGTAGGCCAGCACGTCGATGCGCGACGCCTTGGTGTTCTCGGCCAGGAGCTCGACCAGCCGCGCGAACGGCTCGACCGTCCGTGCCGCGTTGTTGACATCCGTGAGGTAGCGCAGGATCGACCCCGCGGAAGGCCACATGAATGACAGCACCACCATGCGCCGCCCCGTGAAATGCCGGAACTGCGCCGCCTGCGCAGCCGCACGCGGGACCGTGTTGTTGGAGCCATGCACATAGATGAGCAGCTCGCTGTTCGGGCTGGCTTCCAGGGCCTTGTTCACCATCGCGAAAAAGGCCTGTGCCTCCGGCGAGTTCTTCACTTCCTGCTTGGCGTTAAGCACGGCCATCTGCTCGAGACGCTCCAGGTGGACGATGGGTCTTTCCGCCGGATCGGCGCTGGTGGAGAGCCTGTGGAGCGTCTCCCAGTCGAGCGTCTCGTCGCCGACTCGGACATGGGCCACCCCGAAACGCAGGTCGTCGGTGGGCACGATGGTGTGCAGCGGCTCGGGCTCCTCGATCAATGCGAGCCGGTTGGTCGCGTAGAACACCGGGACTTCCGTGGTCTGCAGCTTGGGGCCGATCGTCTCGAAGGGGTCGACGTCGCCATTGCTGAAGGTGACCGGTGTCGGCATGAGCCGAACGGGTGTATCGCAACCTGACAACAGGCCCAGCGACAGCAGCGCGACAAAGGTCAGCGTGACCTTGAGCAGGCCGGATTCAAAGGTGCGTTTCAATTGCATGGTTGAACGGATGGACGGACGCACGACGATAGCGTTGAATGAAGCGCTCATCATCGCCGACGGCCATGGCTAAGATGAAAGCTCGCTCAACCCGAGGAACGAAGGATCCGACGTGAAGCCCAAGGCACCACTGACACTGATCATGCTTGCAGCCCTGGCCGTTCCGGCGTCTGCCGCGGAGTTCGAAGGCCCGACCTGGCAACTCACCGATCTTCGCGGCTTCGACGCGAGCCGCCTGCCCAGTGGGCCGAAATCGGTTACCGCGCGCTTCGAGAAGGGGCGCATCAGTGGCTTCTCGGGCTGCAACCGGTATTTCGGTTCATACGTCTTCAGGCAGGAACGCCTCGTCATCGACAAACTGGCGGGCTCGATGATGGCCTGCGACCCCGCGTCGATGGCCGTCGAGAGCGCCGTCCACCGCGCGCTGGCCGGCACCTTCCGCCCCGTCGTTGCCGAAGGCCGGCTCAGCCTGAAGACGGAGGCCGGCGAGACGGCCCTGTCGTTCAAGGCGGAGCCCACCCCCACCCTCGAGGGCCTGAGTACGACGATCACCGGCTTCAACAACCGCCGGCAGGCCGTGCTGAGCCCGAAGATCGGCACGACGATCAACCTGAGCTTCCAGGGCGGCCTCGTGAAGGGCTTTGCCGGCTGCAACACCTTCCGGGCCACCTACAAGGTCGCTGGCGACCAGATCGCGTTCGGCCCCGTGGCCACCACGCGCCGCATGTGCACCGGAGAAGGCGTCATGCAACAGGAAAGGGAATTCCTGTCGGCGCTCAAGTCGACAACGACCTGGAGCATCAGTGGCGGCCTTCTCGACATGCATCGACCGGACGGAGAAAGAACGCTGGTCGGCACCCGGGGGACTGCGTCCAACTGATCAGAGCTTGCCCCGTCGGCTCTGCGGCTCGTCAGGCATCGTCGGCGCATGGTCATGGTCGCGATCGAGGCTGGGCGGAAAGCTGGGCACCGTGGGCACGCGCAGCGCTTCGACCCGGCTGAATTCCTGGTCGTCCGCGATGAACCTCAACTCCTGGGCACCGAGACGGATGACGTCGCCTTCGACGAGCACCTGGCTCTCGATGCGTTCGCCATTGACGAAGGTGCCGTTGCGGCTGCCCACATCCTTGATGGTGACGAACGCCGCCTCGACGGTGATGACCGCATGCTGCCGGCTGGCCTCGGCGGAGGGGATGACGATGTCGTTCGAGACGCCCCGCCCCAGCGTGTTGTCATGCGGCTTCAGGAGGAACTGGTGGGTCCCTCCGCCGGCCGTCGTCAGGATGAGTTGGGGCATGCCGTATCGCGCTCCGGTCGTTGCACGGCGATGGTAGCGGGCCTTCAGGCAGTGTGAGAGTTCGACGCCAGCTTGCCGGCCAGCACGGCGAACTTGTCGATATAAGCCTGGAGAAACGCCCGCGTCGACTCGTTCGCAATGCCGCCCTCGCCATCCAGCAACTCGGGCTTGAAGGAGATGTACGCCTCGCCGCCCATCACCGTCGCGCCGAGGCTGCCCAGGATCTGCCGCAGGTGCTGTTGGCCGGTCACGGTGCCGCTGGCGCCGGGCGATGTACCCGTGATGGCTGCGGGCTTGTCGCGCCACACGCTCTTGTCGGTCGGCTTCGAGCCCCAGTCGATGGCATTCTTGAGCACTGCCGTCAGCGAGCGGTTGTGCTCGGGCATCACGATCAGCACCGCATCGCAGGCAGCGACGGCGGCGGTGAAGCGGTTCACCGTGTCGGGCCGGGCGCCTTCGAGATCGCCGTTGTACATCGGCAGGTCGTCGATGCGGATGTCCTCGAAGCGCAACGAGGGCGGCGCCAGCTTGACGATGGCCTGCGCGAGCTTGCGGTTGATGGATTCGCGGCGGTTGCTGCCGACGATGACGCCGACTTGGATGGGTTGTGTCATGTTCAGTTCGTGGTGTGGACGGTTTCGAGGCCGAGGTAGGCGCGTCGCAGTTCGGGGCGGGCCATCAGTTCATCGGGCCGGCCCACGGCGACGATGCGTCCCTCTTCCAGCACGGCGGCACGCTCGGCGATGTCGAGCGCCATGCTGACGTTCTGCTCCACCAGCAGGACGGCGATGCCCTCTGCGTGGATGCGGCGGATGGCGTCGAACATGTCGAGCACGATGCTTGGCGCCAGGCCCAGCGAAGGTTCGTCGAGCAACAGCAGTCGCGGCTGCGCCATCAGCGCCCGGCCGATCGCCACCATCTGTTGCTGCCCGCCGGACAGCGAGCCGGCCGGGTGCGCCAGCTTTTCGGTCAATGCGGGGAACAGCGCGCAGACGCGTTCCAGCGAGCGTGCGCGTTCGGCGCGCGCGGCCGGAAGGTAGCTGCCGAGTTCGAGGTTCTCGCGCACGGTCATCTCAGTGAAGAGACGGCGACCCTCGGGGACCAGCGCGATGCCGCGTGCGCAGAAGCGATGCGGCGCGAGGCGCGAAATGTCCTCGCCATCGAACGCCATCCGTCCCGCGCAGATGCGATGCAGGCCGGCGATCGCGTTGATGAGCGTGCTCTTGCCGGCGCTGTTCGGGCCGACGACACACAGCAGCTCGCCCTGGCCGATCGACAGCGAGACATCCCACAGCGCCGTTGCCTGCCCGTAGGCGACCCGGATCGACTGCAGTTCAAGCATGGGCCGGCTCCGGGGCGGTGACCGACGCCGACGCGGCGGTCGCACGGGCGGGGCCGCCCTCCTCCATGGCATGGCCGAGGTAGGCCGCGACCACTTCGGGCCGCTGCATCACGTCACGCGGCGTACCTTCCGCCAGCACTTCGCCGCGGTTGAAGATCACGACGCGATCGCACAGCGCCATCACCGCGCGCATGACGTGCTCCACGAAGACGATGGTCGCGCCCTGGTCGCGGATGCGGCGGATGAGCGCCACCGCTTCGTCGATCTCCGACGGTGTGAGGCCCGAGAGCACCTCGTCGAGCATCAGCAATTGCGGCCGAGAGGCAAGCGCTCGCGCGAACTCCAGGAACTTGCGCTGATGCAGGTTCAGTTCGCCCGGCAGCGCGTTCGCGCGCTCGGTGAGGCCTGTGAAGGCGAGCCACTGCCAGGCTTCCGCTTCCGCCGTGCGACGGTCCAGCGCAGCGGCGCCGAACATCGCGGGCAAGGCCACGTTCTCGAGCACTGTGAGATGCGCGAAAGGTCGCGGGATCTGGTAGGTGCGCGCGATGCCGCCGTGTGCGATGCGGTGCGCCGGAATGCCGGAAATCCGCCGGCCCGCGAACTCGATCAACCCGGCCGTCACGGCATAGTGTCCGCTCGCGACGTTGATGAAGGTGGACTTGCCCGAACCGTTGGGCCCGAGAAGCCCAAGGATTTCGCCCTGCCGCACCTCGAGGTCCACGCCGCGCAGTGCCTGCACACCCTTGAAGGACTTGCGCACGCCCTGCGCACGCAACACGACGGCGCCGCTTGCGGGCGATGTGCGCGGCGGCGCCGTGCGGACGGGCGGAGCGATCGGCGCGTGCTTCGCGCGCGTCGTGCCGCCCTTTCGCGCCCCCCACCATTTCAGCGCCTGGCCCAGCACGCCCTCCGGCATGAAGAGAATCACGACGATCAGCACGAGGCCGGTCAGCCCCTTGCCGATGATGGCGCTGTCGCCGCCCGTGAAGGCATAGAGCAATAGCGTGATGGCGGTGGCACCGACGATGGGGCCGGCCCAATGGCGAGTGCCGCCCAGCACCGACATCAGCACGACGGTGAGCGGCATCGCGATCGTGAAGGTGTCGCCGGTCGTCACGTAGGAGATGAACAGCGCGTGCACGCCACCCACCACGCCGGCCAGCCCGCATGAAAGCGCGAAGACGCCCAGCTTGTAGCGATAGGTCGGAACGCCCATGACTTCGGCGACGTCCTCGTCGTCATGGATCGCGAACAGGCCGGTGCCGAAGCGCGAGTAATAGATCGCGATGGCGGCCAGCACCGTGAGCACGGCCGCGAAGAGCGCCAGCAGGTAGAAGGTGCCGGAGGGCGACGGTCCGATGTGGGGCACCGCCACCGCGCTCATGTAGACCCCCGGTCCGCCGTCGATCGGCGTGTTGAGGATGATCGTCGCGACGACGAAAGTCGCGGCCAGGGTCAGCAGAGAGAACAGTTCGGCACGTACCGCCTGCACCCGGAACGCCACCGCGCCCAGCAATGCGCCGAAGGCCGCGGCGACGGCGGCGGCCGCCGGCAGTGTCCAGAGAAAAGGTATGTCGAAGCGCGTGGCCAGCGTGGCCGTGGTGTACATGCCGATGCCGAAGAACGCGCCATGCCCGAAGGAGAAATAACCCGAGTAGCCCGACAGCAGGTTCCACGAAGTCGCAAGCGCGATCCAGTGCAGGATCAGGTAGAGGATCGACTCGTAGAAGGCCGGCAGGCCGAGCCAGGGCACGACCGTGAGCCCCGCGCCCGCTGCGAGGATCCACAGAAGGGACCGCTTCACGCCACCCTCCCCGGCCGCACCAGCAGCACGAGCATGAGCAGCGAGAAGGACACCAGCGGTGCCCACGACGGCGCCGTCACCGCCATGGTGACGGCCTCGGTCACGCCGATGATGCAGCCGGCGATCAGGGGGCCGAGCGGCCTGCCGAGCCCGCCCAGCATCACGGCGGCGAAGACAACGCCGATCCACGCATAGATCTGCGAGGGCGACAGCGTGTAGGCCAGCGCGATGCACACCCCCGCCACGCCGGCCAGCGCCGCGTTGAGTCCCGAGAGCATCAGCGCCAGCGCGTTCTGGTTGACCCCGAAGGCGGCAGCGATCGGCGCATCTTCAGCGGCCGCACGCATTGCCTTGCCCAGGTCCGTACGGCGCAACGCCAGCCAGACCGCCAGCGAGATCCCGACGCCCAGTCCCAGCGTGATCAGTTCAGGCACAGGCAAAAAGAGCGGCCCGAGACGCAGCTTGTGTTCGGCATAACTGGACTCCAGCTTGCGATAGTCGGCCGTCCACGTCCATTGCAGCAGCGCCTCGATGATCACGGTGATGCCGAAGGTGACCAGCAGCGAGTTGAAGGGACTCACCCGGAAGCGTGTCAGGACCCAGTGCAGCGCCGCGCCCAGCACGAAGAACAGCGGCACGATGAAGACCAGCGTCAGCAGCGGATCGACCCCGCGATGGCTCGACAGCTCGTAGGTCAGGTAGGCACCGAGGAAGGCCAGCGCGAAGTGCGCCAGGTTGATCTGACGAAGCATTCCCCACGACAGGCTCAAGCCCAGCCCGAGCAGCCCGTAAAGCGCGCCTGTGAAGAGACCCGCAAGAACGGACTGCGCAAGGAGCGTAGCGCTAGGAAAATTCATTCGCGCATCCCAAAGCGCGCGCACCCAAGGTCGTGAAATACCGCGGACCCGGCTCCGCCGGTCCGCCGGTATTGCCCCCGGCCGGGGGTGGAGAGCGACACGAAGTGCGCGAGCCTGGGGGCGAGCATCAGGTTCCGCGCGTCTGGAGCTTCGCGCCCGGTGCTGCCCAATCCGCCGGCCACACCGTGACCCACTTGCCGTTCTGCACCTGCTTCACGCGGCTCAGGTCGGCCCCGAAGTTGCCGCGCTCGTTGAAGCGCAGCTTGCCCTGGATGGTGTCGACCTGGTTCGCCCGCAGCCACGCGGCCATGGCCTTGTCGTCGAGGCCCTTGGTCGCGATCACCGAGGCTTCGATGATCTGCCACGCGGTGAACGATGCCGCGGCCTGCGTCTCGACGGCGGTGTCGGGCATGCCGGCCTTGGCAGCACGCTCGCGGTAGACCTTGACGAACTCCGCCGCGACCGCGTTGTTGGTGAACGGCGGATGGTCTTCGAAGATCGTCATAGAAAGTGCGCCGTTGGCCTCGGGCGCCTTGAGCATCGGTGCCGGCGCGGGCACGTGATAGAAGTGATGCAGCGGCGCATAGTCGATCTTCTTCATCGCGTCGAGCAACTGGTTGCCTTCCAGCCCGATCGCACCGGTCCAGATGAAATCGGGATTCGCTTCCTTGACGCGCCCGGCAATCGGGCCGAAGTCGCGATTGCCGAAGTCCCATTCGAGGAACAGCACCTCCTTCACGCCACGCTGCTTGGCGACTTCGCGCGCGCCCAGCGCGACGAAATGCACCGAAGGGAATTTGCTCGTCACGACCGCGATGGTCTTGGGCGGCGTCGGCGAAGCCGCCAGCGCATCCAGCACCAGCGCCGGCAATGTCTTCTCCGGATCGGGCCCGATCGACCACGCCGGGAACTGCTGGTCGTACTTGGCGAGGTTCGGGATGCCGAAGGTATGGTGCACCAGCGTCTTGTTGTAGCGCTGCGCCACGCCCATGGCCGACAGGATGTTGCCTGTCGCATAGGGGCCGATGAGCAGATCGACCTTGTCGGAAGTCACCAGTTGCTCATAAAGCGTACGCGCCAGGTCGGGCTTGGACTGGTCGTCCTTCAGCACCCATTCGACCGGCCGGCCCAGCAGGCCGCCACGCTTGTTGAGCGAATCGACATAGATCTCGCCGGTGAGCTTGTGCACCAGGCCGGTGGCCGAGAGCGGCCCGGTCAGCGCCAGCGTGCCGCCCACGCGGATGGGCGTGCCCGCGGGCTGCTGCGCCGAGGCCGGGTGCGTCAAGAGCGCGCTGGCGCCGAGGGCGCCAGCGGCGGCCACGAAGGTCCGACGGTCCATGTTCATGTTTTGTCTCCTGCTGCTGTTGTTCGTTGTCCGTTCATTCGCCGTCGACGACCGGGTTCGAGAGCAGTCCGATCCCTTCGATCTCCACCTCGCACACATCGCCGGCTTTCATGAAGACCGGCGGCTTGCGCGCGAAGCCCACGCCCGCAGGTGTGCCGGCGATGATGATGTCCCCCGGCTGCAAGGCGAAGGGCTCGGAGCACACCGACACCAGCGTCGCGACGTCGAAGATCATGTCGCGCGTGTTCGCCTCCTGCAGCACCTGGCCATTGAGGCGGGTCTGCAACTTCAACCCGGTGGCGCCCGACGGCAACTCGTCCGCCGTGACGAACTCGGGGCCGAAGGCGCCGGAGCGATCGAAGTTCTTGCCCATCATCCATTGCGCCGACTTGAACTGGTAGTCGCGGATCGAGCCGTCGTTGAAGAGCGAGTAGCCCGCGACGTGGTCGAGCGCCCTGCCCTTGTCGATGTAGCGTCCGCCCTTGCCGATGACGACCAGCAACTCGCCTTCGTAGTCGAACTGCGTCGACACGTGTGGACGCACCAGCGGCTGCTTGTGGCCGACCCAGGACGAGGGAAAGCGGTGAAACAGCACCGGGTATTTCGGTGGATCGAAATTGCCTTCGGCCGCATGATCCACGTAGTTGAGTCCGACGGCGATGGCCTTCGACGGCGACTGCAGCGGCGGCAGCCAGTCGATGTCGGCGATCGGCAGCCGCGCTCGTGCCGATGCACCGGCCCGCTGGGCCTCGGCCAGGCCGTCAGGTCCGGCGCGCAACAACTCGTCGAGCGTCGCGGGCAGCCCCGCGGCCGTGAGGTTGACGATGTCTTCGCCGAGGCGGAGGCCGAGCGCGGGCCGGCCGTTGCTCTGGAAAGCTGCAAAGCGCATGGGAATCCTTCTTGAGATGGAATTGGGAGGACGAAAGCGTCGCCCGCGATTCAGCCGTTGCGGATCTCGAAGTTGGTGATGAAGTCCTCCGGCACCGCGGGACCCCAGGCATAGAAGGAGTCTTCCGGCGGATGGTCGGCATGCGGCCACTCGAAGCCGCCGGGGACGTAGTCGATGTCGTAGGAATACTCCGCGTGGCTGCCCCACGGGTCGCGCACGTAGTAGAAGTAGTTGGAGCCCAGCACGTGGCGCCCGACGCCCCAGCCGCGCGGATAGCCCGCCGCGTACATCTGTTCCATGCCGCGGCCGACTTCGTCGATGCTGCCGACATCCCAACTGCTGTGATGAAGACCCGGGCCGTCCGACTTGGCCATGGCGATCAGGTGGTGGTCGCTGCCATGGGCGCCATGCATGAAGACCACGAGGTCGGCCGAGCGATCGGTGAGGCGCAGGCCGAGTGCGCCCTGGTAGAACACGATCGCATCGGCCACGTTCGGCGAGAACAGCAGCACGTGCGACAGCCGCCGCGGCCGGACCTTGGGAATGCGCGAACGTGCCAGGGATGCGCCTGTGCCCGGCGGCACGGCGGGTTCGACGATGCGTTCGGCGCGCGTATCCGGCGAGCTCTTGGGCGCGACCACGATCTGCACTGCAAAGCCGTCCGGATGGCGGACCCAGATGCCTTCGGTATCGCCTAATGGATGCGGATCGCAGCGGGGAATGCCCTGCTGTTCGATGCGCTCGGCGATGGGCGCCAGGTCTTCGGCGAAGCAGCCGAATCGCAAGTACTGCAGCTTCTTCGGCCCGGCTGCCTGGAAGAGCGAGCCCCATGCCTGCGGATGGCCGACAGTGTGGAGGTCCAGCCGTCCGTCGCTTCGCCGGAGGTCGAGCCCGAAGGCATCGTAGAAACGGGCCGCCTCGTCCAGGTCCGGCACGGTGAAGACGAAGCGGTCCAGCGAGTGCACGCTGTGATCGTCGGCGCGGTTCGAATCCTTGCGGGTGCGCAGTTGGATGTCGGCCATCTTGTCTTTCTCCTGTTCGAAGTTTGTCGGCTTCTTGGAAATAATATATTCTTGGCGACAAACTATATCGGCAACTTTTTTATCTATTGTTAGGGTTTACAAGAGTGGCTGCCACGAGCGAGCGCCCCAGGGGAATCAGCCAGACACGGCTGGTCTACGAACGCCTGCGCACGGCCATCGTCGGCGGCCGCCTGCTGCCGGGATCCAAGCTCAATATCGCGGCGCTGGCCGAAGAGATCGAGGTGAGCGCGGGCGCGGTGCGCGAAGGCCTCGCCATGCTCGAGGCCGAGGCGCTGGTGGTGTCGGAGCCGGCGCGCGGCTACCGGGTGAGTCCGGTGTCGGCGGCCGAACTTCTGCATCTGGTCGAGGCGCGTATCGAGATCGAGAAGCTGTGTCTGGCCGAGGCCATCCGCCATGGCGACCTGGCGTGGGAAGGCGGCATCGTGTCGGCCTTCCATCGCCTGTCGCGCGTACCCGAGCGCGATCCTGAACGTCCCATGCAGGTGAGCGCCGAGTGGGCGTCGAGCCATGGCGACTTTCATCGGGCCTTGGTGGCCGGCTGCCCGAACCAGTGGCTGCTGAGGATGCACCAGATCCTCTACCAGCAGAGCGAGCGCTATCGGCAGTTGTCGGCGCCGCTCGGGGTGACGGAACGCGATGTGAAGGGCGAGCACCAGGCGCTCGTCGACGCAGTGCTGGACAGGGACATCCAGTCGGCCCAGAGGCTCATCGCGGAGCACCTCGACAACACCGCGCAGATGCTGCTGAATTCACCCCACCTCGCCTTGTCGGCCGCCGATGTATCGACGGGCAGCCTCGCCGCCTGAGCGTCCGCTGGCTCAGGTGCCTTCGCGCGACTTCAGCGTGGTGAAGTCCAGGTAGGCCGTCGAGGCAAAGCTCGATTCGGGGTTGTCGGCCGGCGGAGGTTCCGGCTTGGCAAAGTCCAGGAAGTCCGTCGGCTCGAATGCCACGCTGCGGCGGGCCTGTGCCTGGAGTTGGGCCTGGGCCTGCGCTTGTGCATGCCGCTCTTTTGCATTCGCGCGCAGTCGCGCCAGGTCCGCCCTGACCTCTTCGAGCGTGCGCATGGGCTTGACCGCTGCGGGAGGATCTTCCGGTGCTTGCGGCGCCGGTTTCGGAGGCTGCATCAGCTCCTGGACGAACAAGGGAGGCGCAACGGACGGCGCCGGCGGCGCAACCTTCACCGGGACCGGCGCGGGCGCCCTCGCCTCCTCGACCGGCGCCGGCGCAACGACCACAGGCTGCTTCATGACCGGAGCGACACGCTGGGGAGATGGTTCGGGCTGGCGGACCGGCTGCCTTGCCATGGGAGAAGGCATCGGGATCGACCGGTCGAGCGAAGCCACGACGCGCGGCACTGACCGTGACGCCTTGCGATTCCTGGGCGCACCGAAAAGGTTGCCCAGGAATCGACGAAACGTTTCAATCCAGCGAGTTGTGTCCATGGCGCGGGAGACCCAGAAGTTTGGCGCGATTGTCAAACAGGGTCTTCCGCATACGAATGGGTTACTTCTTGCCGAGTGAAGAATTCCGCGCACAAATGCACGAATCCCGCAAGGTCAATGCCATGTGGACTGAACTTCCCGCTTATTCAACGTAAGCCCAGAGGTCGACGAGTTGGGCGCCGTCGTCCGTAACCATGCGGAAAGATGCCGGTGCATAGTCGCTGTCGAGCGCGATCACGCCGGACGACGATGCAGGCAGGGTGCCGCATGCACTGGTAGCGAGGCTGAGTCTGAGCGTGTTCGGCAGCGTCCCCGGCGACACCTTGCCGGAGAGCTTGCAGGCCGAACTCCCCGGCACGATCGTGCCGTCCGCAGCGACGCTGAAGTCGGCCGTCACGCCGGCGGCCGCCTGGACGCGATAGTGGCCCGCGGCCTTCGCGATGCTCGCGCCGGTGTCCGGCTGCGTGCTGCTCTGGATCAGGGTCACGCGCACGTCCTTGTCGGCGGCCGGCACGCCCACCCACGCGCCGCCTGCATCGCGGCGATAGGTCTGCTTGGCGTGGTCGTCGCTGTCCGCGATCACCAGCAAGCGGCTGCCGTCGGCAGCGGCGTAGTACTTGCCCACCGTGGGCGCGTTGGCGTCGCCGGTGCTGACGACGTAGCTGCCGGTGGCGAGATCGTCGACAGCAACAGTCGGCTTGATCGCCGCCGGGGGCGTGACCGGCAGAACCGCCGTGCCGTTCCCACCACCACCACACGCCGTCAGCAACAGCGCGGCGCTGCAAAGGGCTGTCGCCCCGAAGTTTCGATTCATGCTGTGCATCGCGCTCACTTGCTCAGCAGGTCACGCAGACGCAAGCGCAGCCATTGCTGCCCTGCCGGACGGTGGTCGAAGCCCACTTGCATGGCCGTGACGGCAACCCTGGTCTGCACGACCAGCGATTCGTCTTCGGCCTGTGCGGCGGTCGCGGACGACGCGGCGTTGACGGCGGCGCCCAGGCCGTACGGCACGGTGTTGTTGAACTTCAGGCTGTAGAACTCGAAGCTGCCGTGGCGCGAGAACGCCCATGCCAGGTCGGCAGTCGGCTTGTTGGGGAAGTTGACGTTCAGCGCCAGGCCATTGGGCAGGAGCGGACCCGAGCCCGCCTTGGCCTGGAGTTCCTTCACGAGCTTGACGGAGAGTTGCGCGACCACCTTGGAGTACGCGTTGGCGAGTCCGGTGTTGTCGACCGTGTCGGAACCTGCGCTCAGCGCGATCGCCGGCAGTCCACGCCCTGCGGCGAACTGGGCGTTGCCCACCGTGCCCGAACTGTTGACGACGCGACCGACGTTCTGGCCTTCGTTGGGGCCGGACAGCACCAGGTCCGGCGCCTTGCCCCAGCGCGCGGGAGCAAGCACGTCCAGGCCGTACATCGTCGCCATCACCGGCGTGCCGTGCACGTAGTTGTAGTCGCCGCCGGTATACCCGGCCTTGGTGAACGGACCCACGGCCGGCGCGCCGGTCGGTGCCGCACCGTTGTGGCAACCGCCTTCCGCGTCGATCTGCGTCTTGTCGTTGTCCGGGATGATCGTCGAGGTGCTGTACATCACGATCCCCGCGCCCCGTCCGCTTTGCCCGGTGCAAGGGACGGAAACGATCACGTCATGGCCGTCGGCCTTCAGCGAATCGTAGAGAGCCTTCAGGTTGCTGGTAAGGCCATCGTCGTTGGACAGCAGGATGTTGAGGGCGAAAGCCGGGCCGGTCAGGCCAAGCAAGGCCGCGGTGGCGGCAAGACGTAGTTTCATGAGCGTTGTTGTGCGAAGTTGCTTCGATCGCGCAAAGGCGACCGCGCCGCGAGCCGCGACGCGCCACGGATGCTCGTCATGCGTCATGACGATGATGTGACATAACGAATTGCGCACCTAATTCGATCCGCTTGACAAATCGCGATCGACCAAAAGCGTAGGTGTGTGGTTACTGCGCATCATCAAGTCGCGCAACTTGCATCGTGGAAAACCATGATTGGCTTCGTCGGAGCCACAATGTTGGACAACATGACTCAGCAGTTGCCCCACCCCGACGACCTGACCGATGCCGAACTCGCCGAGCATGCGCAGGCCTGGCGCCGTCAGGCGCTGCGAGGCGACCGCAGCGCGCGTGCGCCAGCGCATGCTTACGAAACGGCGCTTCGGGAGCGCGTTCGCGCTTCGGTTGCGGCGGAGTTGATCACCAAGGCGTCGAATGCGCCCGAGCCCAAGCGCCCGTGGTGGCGCCTGTTCTGGCCCTCGCAGAACAGCAACGCGCTGTGACCGCCCGCGGACGCTTCAGCTGCAGTCCACGATCTTGAATTCGACCCGGCGGTCCAGCGCATCGATCGCGTCGTCGGTGCCGCTGCCGATGATGTTTTCCCGGAAGCCCTTCCCGCTGGGCGTGGTGCGGTCGGTCAGCACGGTCGATTCACCGATCAGGCGCTGGCGGATGTAGCGGGCCCGCTGGAGCGACAAGTTGTCGTTGTAGGCGACCGGCCCCGTGTGGCTGGTGTGGCCGACGATGTCCATGCACACCTTGGCGTCGGCGCTGGCCTTGGCGATCTCGCGCAGCCACATCGCATAGGGCCCGCTGATCCTGGGTTCGGACCAGAACACGGTGCTGTTCGGGTTGAACAGGAACTTCACCCCCAGTTGCTGGTTGGCGATGCCATAGGCGACGATCTTCCCGAAAGCCTCCTCTGCCTCCGCCGTGCGACCGAGCTTCACCGAGCTCAGGTAGACGCCGTTCAGTGCGCGAAGCTGATCGCCGCCGGCGGCGCTGTATTGCGCAAGTGCGTCCTGGTAGCGCTCGGCGTTGTAGTGCGCGGTGCCCTCCTTGATCGCGGGCGCGGTCGCCAGGCGTTCCAGGTAATAGGCATCGCCATGCTGCCCCGGGGACGTCGCGGTGGTGCGCACATAGCCTTCGATCACCCGGTCCTTGGTCGGCACAGGCGTGTCCCGGTAGTACGGCAGCGGCGTGTGGTCCAGGCCTTCGTCGCGCGCCACGGCCGAGGACTGCGCGACGACCGTTCCCGTGGCGAGTTCGGTCAAGGCCAGGTTGATCTGCAGCGGACTGCGCGGCTCCTCGACGGACATGCGGGACAGGGTGCCGGTCAGCAGGTAGCGGGCCTTGGCGAGGTTCGCGCTGTCGAAAGGCAATATCTCCATCGTCTCGACCTTGGTGTTCAGGCGCTCGGCCACCCGGTCCTGCAACACCTGCGTGGCCGCGGTCTGCTGTGCGCTGCCGGCATCGATCATCGGATCGAGCACGACGCTTCGCTTCGCGTCAGTCCTGGAAAACAGCGTCCGCCCCGGCGGCACCTGCATGACGAGGCTGTCGGTGGCCTGCGCTACCGCCTGGTCGAAGGGCTGCACGGTCTTGGATGAAGTGACGACCGGCGGCGACGCACAACCGGCGAGTCCCAGCGCCAGCGAAAGCACACCCGCCAGGGATGCGGCTTGCAGGCATCGAGCGAAGGTGGTTGTCATCATTCACACCCCTTTCTCAGAATCGCCGTCTCCTCGGCACTGACGGGGCCGAGCGACGCGCGTTGAAGAATGTCCGTGCACTTCGTGTGCGCCTGCGGAATCGGCGGAATCTGCGGAATTTCCGGCGTAGCCACCTGCACGACGGCGGGCACGATCGGTTGCTCCGCCACAGGTGGGCGGGCCTCCCGGCGGGCGGGACGCGCAGCCTCGGAGGGCGCGCGCGCGACCGCCTTGCGAGCCGGTTCGGTGGCGACCTGCTTCGGAGCGGACGGCCGCGCTTCGGGCGCCTTCGTTTCGACCGGCGTCGACAAGCTCGGGGCAGCGGATGTGAGCTCCGGCTCGGACGGCGGAGGTGCCGGCACTGCGACGATCGGCTCGGGCGCTTGGATGGGCGTCTCGGGCGCCACGACGACAGGTGCGGGAGCCGGTTCAGGCAACGAAAGCGCTTGCATCGCCGACATGGCTTCGGCTGCCGGTGGGGGCGTCGGAGCCGGAGTCGGAGCCTGCGCTGGCGCCAACGCCTGGTCCGGAATCGGGGCGGTCGCCGGAGGCGTTGGCGCGGCAATGCGCGCCGTCGGCTCGGCCTCGACGCGATCATGGAACTGGTAATACCCGACCGCAGCCAATGCGACGCAGCCCATCGTCACCACCAGCGCGGTGATCTTGACCCGACTGCTTCTGCGCTGCACCGGGGTCGGCGCAACGCGCAGGGGCGGCCAGTTCGAGACCGGAGGCCGCCGATCCTGTGGAATTGAATGCTCGAGTGGCGGCAACGAGACGACGATGGGGTCCTCTGCTTCCGGCGGTGCGGGCGGGATTGCTTCAACGGGTTCAACTTCAGCCTCGGGCGCAACCGTGCGCTCGACCGGCGCAGCCCTCGGCGGCGGCTCGAAGAACGACTCCAGATCCTCGTCGACCGGCATCGTCGGCTCGGACGCCAGTTCGGGCGCCAACTCGGGCGCCAACTCGGGCGCCAACTCGGGCGCCGCCGGTGTGGAGGTCGTGCCGGTCGGCACATCGATACCTCGTACGGCCCGCACGAGATCCAGATCCTGGAGCTGCTGTCCGCAACTCAGCAAGGTCCAGAATTCGGCCGCACTCTGGGGCCGGTTGCGCGGGTGCAGCGACAGCGCGGCATCGATCGCGGCAAGGAACGGTTCGCTGTAGCGGCCATGTGCCACCTGGGACAGCGGCTTGAGCTGGTCGTCCATCAGGCGTTCGATGGACGGCATCGGCGGCTGCCCGGTCACGGCTGCGTAGACGACGCTCGCGAGCGCGTACAGGTCGGTCCATGCGCCCTGCTTCATCGACGCGACTTCGCCGTATTGCTCGATCGGCGCAAAGCCGGGCTTGAAGACCACGGTCGGCGAAGGGCCCACGCCTTCGATCACACGCCGCGCCGCGCCGAAATCGAGCAGCACGGGGCCGTGGTCGGTCAGGAGGATGTTGTCGGGCGCGATGTCGCGGTGAAAGCAGCTCGCCGCATGCATGGTGCCGAGCGCATCCAGCAGCGGATGCAGCCAGCCGCAGAGCTCGGCTTCATCGGGCGGACGACCGAGTTCGCCGAGCGCGCGGGCCAGCGTCGGCCCCTCGTAGTAAGGCATGGCCATGTAGGCGGTGCCGTTGCCTTCCCAGAAGTGCAGCACCCTCACCAGCGACGGATGGTCGAAGCGCGCCAGGATCCGGGCTTCGTTGAGGAAGCTGCGCATGCCGAGGGTGAAATCGTCCTTGTGGCGCTGCGACTTGACCACCACGGCCGGCGAGACGCTGGCACGGGAGGCCAGAATCGCCGGCAGGTATTCCTTGATCGCGACGTGTTGCTCCAGGGCGTGGTCCCAGGCGAGATAGACGATGCCGAAGCCACCCTCGCCGATGGGACCGACGATCTCGTAGTCCTCCAGACGCATGCCTTCGGGCAGGGTGTGTGCACTGCCGGGGGCGATGTCCACCCAGTCCAGCGAGACCTTACCGTGGGCGCCTCGCCCCGTCACCGAGCCGGGCACAGTGCGCGTGTCGAGTGAGATGACGGGGCTCATGGAATTTCAGGGGGCGTTGCTCGAACGCTTGCCCGTTTCCGAAGCCATGCACCGCACGATGCGAACCAGCAATGAAGTCACGTCAGAACCTTTCTGTCGTGAAACTGACTCTACTGCGCGCGAAGTTAGGACACATTCACCAGAAGCACTAGCCGAACGGAAGCTTCGGCTGCGCAGGCGATTTGCGAGGCGCCCGCCATATGCCGTATAGATGAACGGAGAGGCCGCGACGAGCGACCCCCCGACGAAAAGCTAGCCTGGCCCGTGCGTCTCGGCCGTAGAGGCGCCAGACCGGACCCAATAGAACTGCTTGCGATGTCCGACATCCGCGACGTGGAGGCGCCGGGACGGTGAAGTGCGGATTTCGCCGTCGGCGGCGCAGTAAAGCGGCTCGCTCTCGGGCGTGGAGCGATGGGCACGCAAAAGCGTCATCAATCGAACCTTGACGCTCTCGCGGGCCGGATTGCTGGACCGAAGCATCAGCACTTCCCGTGTGGCGATGACGCGGGTCCGGTGAGGCTGGACCTGGTCGGTCGGGAAATCTGCCGCTCCAGCGCCGGTCCACACGGCGTCGACATCCAGCGCCATCATCACCGCGTCAGGGGTCTCGAACCCGCGCAGCGAGGCACTGTTGGCTGCGGCAAGACAGCCCATCAGGTTGGGCGTCAGGTCGAAACGCACCGACACGAGCCTGTGCTCGACCGATTGCGGGACTTCGACAATGACGCTCCGCGTCGCGCCGGTTGCGGTGGCTGCCTCGTGGGCTCGCCGGGCGCGGCGCCGGGCTCGCACATGGGCGACTGCAACAAAGCCCGCGACCGGAGCGGCCACCGCCACCACCTCGATTGCAAACAGGCCATCGCCAGAGAACATCAGCGGGCCTCCGCAAGGAAGTCGTGACGTCGGGCAATTTGTGGCAACAGGGGGTTCATACGAGGCGTAAAGTTCCAACAATTCGGGAACTTGCGCGTGAGGATACCTGTAACGATCTGCACGAAAGACACTCCGCACAGCGCCCGCGCTCATCGCACCGGTACTAATTCACGGCCACGGACCTTCAGGCAGCGACGACGATCGGGAAGTTCGCCTTCCAGCCATCCGGTGCGCGATCGAAAGGAACCGTGACTGCCGCACGATCCTCTTCGGCCAGGTTACGCCACAGGAAGTCGCGCGCATTGCCGGGTGCGCCCGCCACATAAAGCTGGGTGGTCAGCAGTTCGCGGGGACCGAGCTTGACCTTGACGTGGATGTGCGGCGTTCGACCGGTATAGGGCACCGGCCGGATCGTCCGGAACCGATACCGGCCTTCGGCATCGACCGCGACCCTTCCGAAGCCCTGGAAGGCCCGGTCGGCGCGATCGCCGTCGCCCGGATGGTGATAGTGCCCGGCCTGATCGCACTGCCAGATTTCCACGAATGCGCCGGCCAGGGGGCGCCCGTCCAGATCCGAGACCGTACCTTCAACCCACGTCGGTTCGCCCGCCACGTAGTTCGCCTGGCCGTTGTGCAGCAGATCGAAGTCCGTGTCCGCCGGCAAGGTCACCGGGTAGAACGGGCCCTCGGTCTGGGATGGCGTGGCGCGCCGCGGGGCCTGTGCCTGCGCGCGGGCGCCTATCCAAAAAGCAGGCAATGCGACCAGCGCAGCCGCGACGGAGCGTCGCGGAAGATCGGTGGTGCTGCGCCAAGCGGCCATTGCTTCGGAAGGACGGTCAGGACTTCACGCCCAGCTTCAGGAGATCCATGTCTGCGAGCTTGCCTGGAATGGTCACCAGCCGCAATGCCTCCGCTGCGGCGATCGGACCGCCGTCGGCCAGGTAGCGGATGTGGTAGCTCCCGATCTTGATCTCGTCACCGTTGCCCAGCGCGGAGGTTTCCCTCCGTTCACCGTTGACGTACGTTCCGTTGTGACTCTGAAGATCGCGAATCGTCATCTCGTGTCCCACGGCCTCGAAGACGGCGTGGGACCTGCTCACGAGAGGGTTGTCGAGCACGAGGTCGCAGGTGTCCGCGCGACCGATGACGAACGGTGTTCCCATCACATTGACCTGTTTGGCCGAGCCATTCTTCTGCAGCACGATCAGTCTTGGCATCTCTTTTCTTTCCTTGGCACGAAGCGCATGTATCCACACGTAAGCCGAACTTCCGGAGTATGCCGCTTGGGGGTGTCATGCACCCATTGGAGAGATTTTCGATTGCGGCATGTCGCCGTACCTTGTAGGACATGCAACAAATCCTCACGCTCGCGGCCAGAGCCCGCATGTCGTTCGCGTCCCAAGGCATGGTCAAGGCGGAGGTGGCGCCATGCGCCGCGCCCGCGCAACCGCTGTTGGTACTGCGCGGGGTGTCGTTGAGGGAAACGGTTCGATCGAGAGCGGCGAAGGTGATCGCGGTGACTGCGCTTCACTTCGATGTTCGGAAGCGCTAGGCGGAGGACGCCTACAGCACCGGGTGACCGGTGGTGAACATGCAGGAGTCGGGATCGGCGAGGTTGGGCCCCGTGGTGCTCGCGCCCTCGTCGGGCAACGCGGCCGAGGTGCTTTCCCCGATACCGACGGGCGTCATGGGCTTGCCGAATGGCGCGAGCCCCTGCAAGACGCGCAAGGCCGAGGCGCCCTGGATGAGCGCCTCGGAATAATCAGGAAGACCTCGGGTAGATGAATCGATGGGCCGGTATCCCAGGCATTCCTCGGATTCTGCTTGCACCGCCTCCATCAGAACCCAGTGGAATTCACCGGGTTCCAACTCGAGAACAGTCAAGGCCAAGTCGCGCCGCACCATGGGATTCCTCTGATTCAGTTATTTGCTGAATTGTTACTGTCCAGAGAAATCTCCACCAAGGTACTTTTGCACATCGGGCGAACCCCGGCCCCCGGGAACCGGCACTTTGTCTCGGAATGCCGGTCCCCGGCAGGGGCTCAACCGAGGCGGACAGGCACGAAGATCTTGTCGCCGTCGCGCTGGATGAGCAGCGCGACCGACTTGTCCGCCTTCGCCACGACCTCGCGCACCTGCTCGATGCTCTTCGCCGGCGTACCGTTGATCGCCAACAGCACGTCGCCGGGCTGCACGCCTGCCATGGCCGCCGGGCCGCCCACTTCCTGGATCAGCAGGCCGCTGTCGACTGCTGCCTCGCGCTGTTCCTGCGGCTGCAGGGGGCGCAGCGCCAGACCGAGCTTGCCTTGGCCGGCGGTGCTGTCGCCCTTCGCAACCTTGGTCGACTTTTCAGCCGAGTCGCCCAGGTTCGCGGTGATTTCCTCGCGAGCGCCCTGACGCCAGATTTCGAGCTGGATCTTGCTTCCAGGCTTCTTCTGGCCGATCAAGGCCGGCAGGTCGCCCGAAGCAACGATCGGCTCGCCGTCCACCTTGCGGATGACGTCGCCCGAACGCAGGCCGGCCTGGTCTGCGGGGCCGCCCTTTTCCACGTTCGACACGAGCGCACCCTCGGGCTTGTCGAGCTTGAACGAGTCGGCGAAGGCCTGGTTCACTTCCTGCACCGCGACGCCGAGGCGCGCATGGCTCGCCTTGCCGGTGGCGACGATCTGATCCTTGACCTGGATCGCCACGTCGATCGGGATCGCGAAGGACACGCCCTGGTAGCCGCCGCTGCGGCTGTAGATCTGCGAATTGATGCCGACCACCTCACCACGGGTGTTGATCAGCGGGCCGCCGGAGTTGCCGGGGTTCACGGCGACGTCCGTCTGGATGAACGGAACATAGCCGTCGTCCGGCAGCGAACGACCCTTGGCACTGACCACACCGGCGGTCACGGTGTTCTCGAAGCCGAATGGCGAACCGATGGCAAGCACCCATTCGCCGACCTTCAGGTCCTTGGTGTTTCCGACCGACAGGGTCGGCAGGTTCTTGGCGTCGATCTTGAGGACGGCGACGTCGGTCTTTGTGTCCGAGCCCAGCACCTTCGCCTGGAACTCGCGGCGATCGGTCAGCTTGACGGTCACTTCCTTGGCGTCCTTCACGACGTGCGCGTTGGTCAGGATGATGCCGTCGGCACTCACGATGAAGCCGGAGCCCTGGCCGCGAACTGGCGTCTCGCGCTGCTGTTGCGGTCCGCGCGGGCCACCCTGGCCTTGGAAGCGGCGGAAGAATTCGTACATCGGGTCATCCGGGTCCATGCCCTGCATGCCTTGCGGGCCTTCGGCCGACGTCTTCGTCATGCCGGTCACGCTGATGTTGACCACCGCCGGCGCATGACGCGCGGTGATGGTGGAAAAGTCGGGCATGGAGACCTGCGGCGCGTCAGCGACCGGCATGGCCGAAGGTGCCGGCGAGCCCACGGCGTTGGCACTGGTATAGGCACCGGTGGCCACGGCGCCGATCACGCCGGCGGCTGCCAGCGAAAGGACAAGCGCGCGGGGCGAGGTGAAACTGGTCTTCATCTGAAATCCTTTCGAGGTTTGGAGAAATCAACGAAAGGAATGTCGGGCCAGTCACTTAAGGGCGCCTTAAACAAGTGCCGCGCGAAAAGCAATGAGAAAAGGCTCAGGACACGCGAGGAAACTTCACCGTCACTCGCAATCCGCCCAGGCTCGGGGATGGGTCGAGCGAAACGGTCGCGCCGTGCAGATCGGCGATCGATTTCACGATGGCCAAGCCGAGCCCGCTGCCCGGCACCTGAGGCTCGCCGGATCGGTAGAAGCGATCCAGCACGCGCTGGCGTTCGCTCGCGGGCAGACCGGGTCCGCTGTCGTCCACGCTCAGCTCGGTGCCCTCCGCGCCCGCAACGATGGCGACATCGACCCGTCCACCGTCCGGCGAGTACTTCACCGCGTTGTCCAGCAGGTTGCGCAGCAGCGTGCGCAGCGCCTCGGCCTGCCCGGGGATCTGCACCGGATCCGCCCGGACCACACCGATGTCGATCCGGCGCGCCTGCGCCGTGGCGACGACATCGGAGATCGCCAGGCGCGCCACGTCCGGCAGGCTCACCGACTCCGGCCGTGCGCCTGTCGCGGCGCTGCTCTCGTGCCGCGCGAGCGCGAGCATTTGCTCGACCAATCGGGTTGCACGGTCGATGCCGGCGGCGAGCCGAGTCACCGCGACATCGCGGGTGGATTCATCGCCCGCGCGCTGCAGGCCCTGCACCTGCAGCTTCAATGCAGCCAGCGGCGATCGAAGTTCATGGGCGGCATCCGCGACGAAATGCTTCTGCGCATCGAAGGCCCGTTGAACGCGGTCGAAAAGCAGGTTGAGCTCGTGCACCAGGGGGCGCACCTCCTCAGGCAGATCCTTCTCGCTCAGCGGCGACAGGTCGTCCGCCTGGCGCGCCGCGACCTGGCTACGCACGCGCGCCACCGGCGCGAGCGACAGGCTCACCACCCACCACACCACCAGCATGAGCAGCGGCGCCGCCAGCGCGATCGGGCCGACGGTGCGCAGTGCCAGGGTCCCCGCCATGCGGCGTCGGGCGGCCATGTCCTGCGCCACCTGGATGACCAGCGCCCCGGTCTGCAGGGAGAAAACCCGGTAAGTCGTGCCCCGGGCCTGGACGTTCGAGAAACCCAGCACGGCGCGTTGCGGCAAGGCGGCCTGGGCGGCCGATTCGAAGATGCGAATGCCATCGAGGGTCCAGACCTGCACGATAAATTCGAAGTTCTCGTCGCCCGCGCCAATTCCGCCGACAGTGGCGCTCGGCGGCAGCCCCGCCCGCAACGAAAGCGCCATCTGCTGCATGTGGTGGTCGAAGATGTCGTCGGCTTCGCTGAGCACCGTGCGGTAGGCGACGAAGGCCTGCGTACCGGCCGCAAGAAGGATGGCCGCCAGCAGGAACCACAGCAGGCGGGCACGAAGCGACTTCATTCCTTGGGCACCATGTAGCCGACTCCGCGTACGTTGCGAATCAGGTCCGCGCCCAGCTTCTTGCGCAGTCCGTGCACGTAGACCTCGACGGCATTGCTGCTGATCTCGTCCTTCCAGCTGTAGAGCTTTTCCTCCAGTTGCGCGCGCGACAGGACCATGCCGGGCCGCGCCAGGAGAGGTTCGAGCACCGCCCATTCACGTGCGGAGAGCATGACCGGCTGCCCGCCGACCGTAACTTCGCGCGTCGCGGGGTTCACGGTCACGCCCATGTGCTCGTACACCGGCTCGGCCCGGCCGGCCGCACGGCGCAACAGGGCACGAATGCGCGCCAGCAACTCGTCGAGGTCATAGGGCTTCAACACATAGTCGTCCGCGCCGGCATCGAGGCCCTCGACGCGCTGCTGCACCGAGTCGCGGGCCGTCGCGATCAAGACGGGCATGCGCTGCTTGCGGGCGCGCAAGGCGCGGAGCACCTCCAAACCGTCGCGGCGCGGCACCCCGAGATCGAGCAGGACCAGATCGTATTGCTGCGCGCGGAGTGCCATGTCCGCCGCGTCGCCGTCCTTGACCCAGTCGACCGCGTACTTTTCGGCGCGAAGGAGATCGAGTACGGTCTCGCCGATCATCACGTCGTCTTCCAGCAGAAGTAGTCTCATCGTTCATTCACCCGTGAAGCGATTCCCGGGATGGTAGCGGCGATGATGGGCGTCGACACCTACAGAAGCGCCCTCACCTCGCGCGCCGCTTCGAAAAGCAGAGGGAGCATCTCTCGCCGCAGAGCCTCCTCCTGATGGCGTCCACCGGATAGCACGACGTTGAGTGCCGCCACGGTATGCCCCTGCATGTCGCGCAACGGCACGGCCAGCGCCTGGACGCCGAGTTCGTGCTCTTCGCTGGCGAAGCAGAAGTCGTCCTTGCGGGCCTGTGCGATACGCTGGCGCAAGACGCGCGCCTGCGTGACCGTGTGAGGCGTGAGGCGCTGCAGGCTGCGGCCCTTCAGCCATTCCGTGAGTTTCGAAGCGCTCAAGGCGGCAAGCAGCACCCGCCCTGTCGACGTCGCGTGCGCAGGCAGGCGCGCACCAAGGTGCAGGCCATAGGCCAGCACGCGCGTTGGCGCGCCATAGCTGCCGCTGCGTGCGACGATGACGACCTCCTCGCCGTCGAGCACGACGGCGGAGAAGGACTCCTGCGTCTGTGCGGAAAGGCGGTTCAGCGTCGGCTGCAGCGCGCGGGGCAATCGTGACGACGCGAGATAGCTGCCCGAAAAGCGCAGCACCTTCGGCGCCATCCAGAAATAGCTGCCGTCGGTCTCGAGGTAGCCGAGATGCGCAAGCGTCAGCAGGTGGCGCCGGGCGGCCGCCCGCGTGAGGCCCGCGCGCTCGGCCGCCAGGGTCGCGTTGAGGCGCTGGCGCTCGGTGTCGAAGCTTTCGAGCACGGCCATCCCCTTGGCGATGCCCTCGATGAAGTCTGGTTTGGCGATGGTCATGGCACGAAGTGTTGCGCGATCATCGCGCAGGTTGCCTCATGATCGCACAGAGCGTGCCGTCCACATCCCCTGAATCGGCCTCCCCGCCCTACGCTCGCCGAAACGCCATCAGGAGACACACATGCGAACTCAGGTTGCCATCATCGGTGCAGGCCCCGCCGGACTGCTGCTGGGCCAATTGCTGCACAAGTCGGGCATCGACAACGTCATCATCGAGCGGCAGACCGGTGAGTACGTGCTGGGCCGGATCCGAGCCGGAGTGCTGGAACAGATCACGATGGACCTGCTCGCACGCGCCGGCGTCGACGCGCGTGCCAAGGCCGAGGGCCTGCCGCACGACGGCATCGAACTGCTGTTCAAAGGGGCCCGCCATCGCATCGACATGCACGGCCTGACCGACGGAAAGCAGGTGACGGTGTATGGCCAGACCGAGGTGACGCGCGACCTCATGGCCGCCCGGGAGGCCGAGGGCCTCACGACGATCTACAGCGCTTCCCAGGTCAGCCTCCACGACTTCGACACGAAGTCCCCGCGCGTGCGCTACGAGAAAGACGGCGCCACGCATGAGATCGAATGCGACTTCATCGCGGGCTGCGACGGCTACCACGGCGTCAGCCGTGCCAGCGTTCCGGCGCAATCGCTGCACACCTACGAGAAGATCTACCCGTTCGGCTGGCTGGGCGTGCTGGCCGACGTGCCGCCGGTGTCGCACGAGTTGATCTACGCGAATACTTCGCGCGGCTTTGCGCTGTGCAGCATGCGCAGCGCGACGCGCAGCCGGTACTACGTGCAGGTGCCGACCGAGGAGCGGGTCGAGAACTGGAGCGACGAAGCCTTCTGGAACGAACTCCGCCTGCGCCTCGATCCGGAAGCGCGCGACCGGCTCGTGACGGGCCCGTCGCTCGAAAAAAGCGTCGCGCCGTTGCGCAGTTTCGTCGCGGAGCCAATGCGCTTCGGCAGCCTCTTCCTGGCCGGCGATGCGGCCCACATCGTGCCGCCGACCGGCGCCAAGGGCCTGAACCTGGCCACGGCGGACGTCGGCTACCTGTCGCGCGCCTTCGAGATCTTCTACGGCGAAAAGTCGGCTTCAGCGCTCGACCGCTACTCCGACCTGTGCCTGCGCCGGGTCTGGAAGGCCGAGCGCTTCTCGTGGTGGTTCACCTCGCTGATGCACCGCTTTCCGGAGACCGGCGAATTCGGCCAGAAGATCCAGGAAGCCGAACTCGACTACCTGGTCCACTCCCGCGCCGCCTCCACCTCGCTCGCGGAAAACTACGTCGGCCTGCCGCTCGAGGATTTCTGAGCGCCGGCGCTCAGGCCGTTGACGCCATCAGCTGCCAGACGCGCGCCGGCGTGAGCGGCATGTCCAGGTGCGGCGTGCGGTCGGCCAGTCCGTTGCGCGCCAACGCATCCGCCACCGCATTGACGATCGCGGGCGTGGCCCCGATGGTGCCGAGTTCGCCCACGCCCTTCACGCCCAGCGGGTTGTTCTTGCAGGGCGTCGACTCGTCCATCTCCATGCGGAACATCGAGGTGACGATGTCCGAGCGCGGCGCCGCATAGTCCATGAGACTGCCGGTGAGCGGCTGGCCGGTCTCGACGTCGTACACCACGCGTTCATAAAGTGCCTGCCCGATGCCCTGGACCGCCCCGCCTTCGAGCTGACCGCGCACGATCATCGGGTTGACCACGCGCCCGACATCGTTGACCGAGGCATAGCTGACCACGCTGATGTCGCCCGTGGGGGGGTCGACCTCGACCTCGGTGATATGGCAACCGTTCGGCCAGGTCGGCCCCGACACCGTCGAGGTCGAATCCACGAAGATCTGGCGCTCGGGCTGGTGCCCGGCCAGTGTGAACAGGTCGACCTGCAGGTCGGTACCCGTCACCTTGAAGACGCCTGCCGCGTATTCGACGTCGGCCGCCGACACTTCCAGTTCCTGCGCCGCGAGTTCCTTCGCCTTGTCGATGGTCCGCTCGGCGCCCACTCGCACGGCCGAGCCGCCCGTGAACAGCGAGCGCGAACCGGCGCTGCCGAAGCCGTCGCCACGGTCGGTGTCGCCCATGACGATCCGCACTTTTTCGATCGGGACGCCGAAAGCGTCGACGACCAACTGGGCGAGCGTGGTCGCAATGCCCTGCCCCATCGCGTTGACGGCGGAGAAAACCTCGATGACGCCATCGGCCTGGACGGCGACGGTCACGCGTTCCTCGAACACATTGCCCCCCGTCCATTCGAGAAAGGTGGCGATCCCAAGGCCGCGCATCCGTCCCTGACTTCTGGATTCGGCCGCACGTTTGTCGAAACCCTGCCAATCGGCCAATGCGAGCGCCTTGTTCATCACCAGTTCGAACTGACCGGTGTCGTACGTTTGCTTCATCGGGTTGGTGTAGGGCATCTGTTCCGGCTGGATGAAGTTGCGCCGGCGCAGTTCGATCCGGTCGATACCGGTCTGCCGCGCAGCCTCGTCCATCAGGCGCTCGATCGTGTAGATGGCCTCGGGCCGACCGGCGCCGCGGTATGCGCCCGTGGGGGCCGTATTGGTCAGAACAGCCTTGAAGTGGAAATCGATGGTCTGGATGTCATAGACGCTGGTCTGAACCCACGGGCCGATCAGCAACTGGATCGCGACGCCGGTGCCGGTTGCATACGCGCCGACGTTGGCGTGGGTCTTGATGCGCAGCCCCAGGATCTTGCCGTTCGCATCGAGCGCCAGTTCAGCGCGGGATTCGATGTCCCGGCCATGCGATGTCGCCAGGAATTCCTCGCTGCGATCGGCCACCCATTTCACCGGCCGCCGCAACGCAAGAGCGGCGAACGCGACCGCGATGTCCTCCGGATAGGCGCCGGTCTTCATGCCGAAACCGCCGCCGACATCACCGACGACCACGCGCACTTTTTCCTTTGGCAGCCCGATGGCGTCGCAGATCGAGTCGCGAACGCCGGAAGGCATCTGCGTACTCATGCGGATCACGATCCGTTCGGATGCGATATCGAAGTCAGCGAGCACCGTCCTGGGTTCGATGGTCAGAGCGACGACCCGCTGGTTGACCACGTCCAGAGCGACGACATGGCTGGCCTTGGCGAACGCGGCCTCGGTCGCTTCGCTGCTGCCGTGGCGCATCTCGGCAGCGATGTTGCCGGTGGCTTCGTCGCAGATCAACGGTGCGCCGTCGGCGGTTGCGCCCGGGAGGTCGACCACCATGGGCAGTTCCTCGTAGTCGACCAGCACAGCCTCGGCCGCATCCCGCGCCTGTTGAACGCTCTCCGCCACCACCACCGCGACCGGCTCGCCGACGAAACGGACCCGTTCGAGCGCCAGGGCGCGCCGCGGGGGCGTGGCGCAATCCGCACCGTCCGCCCGCTTGAAGCCGGCCGCGCCGGGCATGGGCTTCGCGCCCGCCTTGTCCAGGTCGGCGCCGGTGAAGATGCCCAGCACGCCGGGCATGGCAGCGGCCGTCGTGGTGTTGACCGACGCCAGTCGCGCATGCGGATAAGGCGAGCGCACGAAGCTCACCCAGGCCTGGCCCGGCAGCGCAACGTCATCGGTGTAGCGCCCGGTGCCGTTCAAGAGGTTCTCGTCTTCCAGCCGCCTGACGGCCTGGCCGCTACCGAAGCGCGTGGGATTCGTTTCTGTGGTCACCGTGGTCCTCTTTGTCTGGAGCAGTTGTTGCGGGGCGCAGGAACAACTATATGGTCATCGGGAACATTCGGCTCGCGCGCCCGTCGCAGAGAGCGAAGCCGTGTATACATCCGATCATGCAACTACCTTGGCTCGACCCTGGTGACCCGCTCCCCGATGCCGCTTTGGCATGGGGCGAATCCGACCCGGTGCCGGGGCTGCTCGCCGCTGGCGGCGGTCTCGATGTCGCAAGCCTTCTGCAGGCCTACGGCAACTGCATCTTCCCCTGGTTCAGCGAAGGCCAGCCGATCCTGTGGTGGAGTCCGGATCCGCGCATGGTCTTGGACGTCGGGCAGTTCAGGCTGCACCGGTCGCTGCGCAAGACGCTGACCCGCTTCATCGCCACCGAGGGCTGCGAGATCCGCATCGACCACGGATTTGAAGCGGTGATCACCGCTTGTTCGCAGGCGCCGCGCTTGGGCCAGAGCGGTACCTGGATCCTTCCCGAGATGGTGCGCGCCTATTTGGACCTGCACCGCGCCGGCCACGCACACAGCGTCGAGACATGGATCGACGGCGAACTGGCAGGCGGACTCTATTGCGTATCGATCGGGCACGCGGTCTTCGGCGAATCGATGTTCGCGCGCCGCTCCGATGCTTCGAAGATCGCGCTGGCGGCGCTCGTCTGCTTCTGCAAGCGACATGGCATCCGCTTGATCGATTGCCAGCAGAACACCTCGCATCTCGCCAGCCTGGGTGCCCGGGAAATGCCGCGTCAACGCTTTGTGTCGCACGTCGCCCACGCGCGCCTGAAGACGGCACCTGCATGGCGCTTCGAGCCCCTATACTGGCGCGTACTCCTGTCCGCGCGATCTTCCTCAACGACGTGACGCACCTCAAGGATCTCCCGCTCCACACGCTGCAGTTCTACGCGACGGCACCCTATCCGTGCAGCTATCTGCCGGACCGCCAGGCGCGCTCGCAGGTTGCCACGCCGAGCCACCTGATCCACAACGACGCCTACTCCGACCTCGTGCTGAGCGGGTTCCGGCGCAGCGGCATGTTCACCTACCGGCCGTACTGCGATGGTTGCAGTGCCTGCGTTCCGCTGCGGGTGCTCGCGAACGACTTTCGCCCCAATCGAAGCCAGCGCCGCGTACTGACGCGCCACGCGAACCTGCAGGCGCGGGTGCTGAAACTGTGCTTCGTGCCCGAGCACTACCAGCTTTACCTGCGCTACCAGAATGGCAGGCACGCCGGCGGCGGCATGGACCACGACAGCATCGACCAGTACACCCAGTTTCTGCTCCAGAGCCGCGTCAACTCGCGCCTCGTGGAGTTTCGCGAAACAGGGCCCGATGGCGGCGCGGGCGCACTGAAGATGGTTTCCATCCTCGACGTGCTCAATGACGGACTCTCGGCGGTCTACACCTTCTACGAGCCGGAGCCTGGTGCGGGTTACGGCAACTACAGCGTGCTCTGGCAGATCGAGCAGGCGCGCAAGCTGCAACTGCCCCATGTCTACCTCGGCTACTGGATCGAGGGCAGCGGCAAGATGAACTACAAGGCCCGTTACACGCCGCACGAAGTGCTAATTGACGGCCAGTGGCAGCCGGCAACCGATTTCACCAAGTAAAATCGCGACCGGTATCTAACCGCGTTGCACATGAGAAAACCCCAATCCGACGTTCCAGCCACGCCTGTGATCCAGGTCATAGAGCGGATGTTTTCGCTGATCGACGTCCTCGCGTCTCGCGAAGAAGCCATCTCCCTCAAGGAGATCAGCGAAAAGACGGGCCTGCACCCGTCCACCACCCATCGCATCCTGAACGACCTGGCCGTCGGCCGCTTCGTCGATCGCCCGGAGGCCGGCAGCTATCGGCTCGGCATGCGGTTGCTGGAGCTTGGCAACCTGGTCAAGGGTCGGCTCAATGTGCGTGATGCCGCGATGGCACCGATGCGCGAGTTGCACAAGCTCACGCAGCAGCCGGTGAATCTCAGCATGCGTCAGGGCGACGAGATCGTCTACATCGAGCGTGCCTACAGCGAGCGCTCGGGCATGCAGGTGGTGCGTGCGATCGGTGGGCGTGCGCCGCTTCACCTCACGTCGACCGGCAAGCTGTTCCTGGCCGTGGATGAACCACAGCGCGTGCGCAGCTACGCCACGCGGACCGGTCTGGCCGGCCACACGCGCAACAGCATCACGCAACTGCCGGCGCTGGAGCGCGAACTCTCCAAGGCTCGCCAGTACGGCATCGCCCGCGACAACGAGGAACTGGAACTGGGGGTCCGCTGCATGGCGGCAGGGATCTATGACGACCAGGGCAAGCTGATCGCAGGCCTGTCGATCTCTGCGCCGGCGGACCGATTGGACGACGGGTGGCTGCCCAAGTTGCAAGCCACCGCCAACGAAATCTCGAGCGCCCTCGGCTACAAGGCCGGCGCGCCCGCGACGACCTGAGGCCTGCGCAAGGCCTTCAGGCTTTCATCGGAGACGGTGAGAGTCGAGACGCCGGCCTGCCGGCAATCAGCCGGCGATGTGCGCCGCGACGCTCTGCTGCGCAGCCGGGATCGTCATGTGATTGGCTTCGACCCAGCGACGGACGCGTTCCGCGTCGCCGATGCGGCTGAGCTTGCCGGCCGAATCGAGGAACACCATGATCAACTTGCGCCCGGCGATCTTGGCCTGCATGACCAGGCACTGACCGGCTTCCGAGATGTACCCGGTCTTCTGCACGCCGATGTCCCAGTCAGGGCTCTTCACGAGTCGGTTGGTGGTGTTGAATTGCAGGACGCGATTGTTGACCTCGACCTGGTACTCAGGCGAAGTGGAAAGCTGGCGCACCGTGGCGTCGGCATACGCCGCGTTCACCAGCAAGGCGAGGTCCTGCGCGCTGGACTGGTTGCGGCTGGACAGGCCGGTCGGCTCGACGTAGCGCGTGTCCTTCATGCCGAGCATCTTTGCCTTGGCGTTCATCACGCTCACAAAAGTGGCGAGGCCACCGGGATAGGTCCGGCCCAGCGCGTGCGCAGCGCGGTTCTCGCTCGACATCAGCGCCAGGTGCAGAAGTTCGCCACGCGGCAAGGTCGAACCCACCGTCAGGCGCGAGCGGCTTCCCTTTTCGGTGTCGACATCGTCCTGCGTGATCGTGATCAGTTCATCGGAGGGCAGTTGTGCCTCGCTGATGAGCAGGCCGGTCATGAGCTTGGTCAGGGATGCGATGGGAAGAACAGCATGGTCGTTCTTGCTGAGCAGAACTTCGTGCGTGTCCTGGTCGATCACGAGGGCCACGCTGGACTTTAGATCCAGCGCATCTTCGGTGCTGTGAAGACCTGCCATCTGACCGAAGGACTGGCGCGCGGGCATTTCTGCAACACGAACGACCGAGCGACGTTGCACGGCTACAACAGTTTTGCCGTTCTTCTGGCGGATCGATGCGACCACGTTTCGGCCGCCGCTGACGACGCGTTCGCTCTTGTCCGCCGAAGCAGTGCGCTTGGGAACGGCGACGGTCTTTCGCTTGCTGTCGGCACTGACTGCCGTCTTCTTGGCCGGCTCTTTCTTGGCTGCAAAGGCCGAAGGCAGCAAAAACGCCGTGGCGCAAAGCGCGACGGCGAGCAGGCGAAATGCGGGAAGGAACCGCTGGCTTGAAACTCGGTGGGAACGGGCTTCGGGCATTAATAACTCTCCAGCGGCGAAGTAAGGAAACCGCAGTTTATCGAAATCAAAAAAGACACGCAATATCAGTTACTTGCATCCTTTTCTTCAAACGAAAACAAGGATCCTCGCAAATTTCAACCTTGTGCCGCCACTCTCTCAGCTTGGCTCTGTAACTTGTTGAGCGCACTCAAATAAGCCTTGGCGGACGCGACCACGATATCGGGGTCCGCTCCCACACCGTTGACCACGCGCCCGGCATTTTGCAACCGCACCGTCACTTCACCCTGGCTCTCGGTCGATCCACTGATCGCATTGACCGAATAGAGCACCATCTCAGCACCGCTTTTCACATGGGATTCGATCGCCTTCAATGACGCATCGACCGGCCCATTTCCATCGGACTCCCCCGTGACTTCCTTGCCTTGGACCGTGAACACGACACGGGCTTGAGGACGCTCACCTGTTTCACTATGTTGCGACAAGGATACAAAGCCAAACTGCTCTCCAACGTGCGAGAGCTCCTCGTCGCTGACCAATGCGAGGATATCTTCGTCAAATATTTCACTTTTCCGGTCGGCGAGTTCCTTGAAGCGGGCGAACGCCGCGTTGATGTCCGCCTCGCTCTCCATCGTCACGCCCAGCTCCTGCAGGCGCTGCTTGAAGGCGTTTCGCCCGCTCAGCTTGCCCAGCACGATCTTGTTGGCGCTCCAGCCGACATCCTCCGCACGCATGATTTCGTAGGTGTCGCGCGCCTTCAGCACGCCGTCCTGATGAATGCCCGAGGCATGCGCGAAGGCGTTTGCGCCAACCACGGCCTTGTTGGGCTGGACCACGAACCCTGTCGTCTGGCTCACCATGCGGCTGGCCGCCACGATATGCCGCGTGTCGATGCCCAGTTCGAGGCCGAAATAGTCCTTGCGCGTCTTCACGGCCATGACGATTTCCTCGAGCGAGCAATTCCCGGCTCGCTCGCCCAGGCCGTTGATCGTGCACTCGACCTGCCGGGCGCCGCCGATCTTCACGCCCGCCAGTGAATTGGCCACCGCCATGCCGAGGTCGTTGTGGCAATGCACGGACCAGACGGCCTTGTCGCTGTTCGGGATGCGCTCGCGCAGCGACTTGATGAAATTGCCGTAGAGCTCCGGAATGGCATAGCCGACCGTGTCCGGCACGTTGATCGTCGTGGCGCCTTCGTTAATGACGGCTTCCAGGACCCGGCACAGGAAGTCCGGGTCGCTGCGATAGCCGTCTTCCGGGCTGAACTCGACATCGGCGATCAGGTTGCGGGCGAAGCGAACGGACAGCCTGGCCTGCTCGAATACCTCGTCCGGCGTCATCCGGAGCTTCTTTTCCATGTGCAGCGCGGACGTTGCAATGAAAGTGTGGATGCGTCCGTTTGCGGCGCCCTTGAGCGCTTCGGCCGCACGCGAGATATCACGGTCGTTGGCGCGCGACAGGCCGCATACCGTCGAATCCTTGATCGCGTTCGCAATGGCCGCGACCGCATCGAAGTCGCCGTTGGAACTGGCGGGGAAGCCGGCTTCGATCACGTCGACCCGAAGCCGCTCCAGTTGGCGGGCAATGCGCAACTTTTCGTCTTTGGTCATGGAAGCGCCGGGCGACTGCTCGCCATCGCGCAAGGTTGTGTCGAAAATGATCAGTTTGTCAGCCATCGTGGATCTCCTTGGATTCATGCCGTCCCGCCGAGGCGGGACATGGGGGCCTCAGCGCATCAAGCCGGTTCAGCCACCGATTGTGCGCTGCGTGCACCCTGCGCTCGTGCCCGAGACAACCCGGAAACGATGGCCTTCAGAGACGCCGAGATGATGTTCGCATCCATTCCGACGCCGAACAACGTCGTCGAATTGTCGACGCGCAGTTCGAGGTAGGCCACAGCCTGGGCGTCCGCGCCGGCACCGATCGCGTGCTGGTGGTAGTCGATGACGCGAATCGCGTGGCCTGTCGCGCCGGCCAGGGCGTGAATGAAGGCGTCGATCGGACCATTGCCTCGACCCTCGATCGGGCGGACTTCGCCTTCCCAGGGAAGATCGGCGCGCAGGACAACGGTGGCGTCCGCGCCCTCCCCTTGCTCTTCGAGCACGCGGTGCTGCGGACCGTTGGCATCATGAATGCCGTACTCACGCTCGAACAGCGCCCAGAGGTCGGCCGCGGTCAGTTCCTTGCCTTCGACGTCCATGACGCGCTGCACGGTCTGGCTGAATTCCATCTGGAGGCGACGCGGCAACTCGAGCCCATATTCGCTTTCGAGCAGATAGGCGATGCCGCCCTTTCCGGACTGGCTGTTGACCCGGATCACAGCTTCATAGCTGCGGCCGACGTCCTTCGGGTCGATCGGCAGGTAGGGCATATCCCAGATATCGCCGTCCTTGCGCGCTCCGAAGGCCTTCTTGATCGCGTCCTGGTGCGACCCCGAGAACGACGTGTAGACGAGGTCGCCGACGTACGGATGGCGCGGATGCACCGGCAACTGGTTGCAATGCTCGACGGTGGTACGGATCTCGTCGATGTTCGAGAAGTCGAGCCCCGGTGATACGCCTTGCGTGTACAGGTTGAGCGCCACGTTGACCAGGTCGAGATTGCCGGTGCGTTCGCCGTTCCCGAAGAGGCAGCCTTCGATGCGATCGGCGCCGCCCATCAATGCGAACTCGCCGGCCGCGGTGCCCGTGCCGCGATCGTTGTGGGGGTGCACGGACAGGACGATCGCATCGCGGCGTGCCAGGTTGCGGTGCATCCACTCGATCATGTCGGCAAAGATGTTCGGCGTCGAATGCTCGACGGTCGAAGGCAGGTTGACGATGCACTTGTTCGTCGGCGTCGGTGCCCAGACTTCGGTGACGGCATCCACCACCCGCTTCGAAAACGCGAGGTCGGTGCCCGAGAACATTTCTGGCGAGTACTGGAATGTCCAGCGCGTGTTCGGCTGCCTGGCGGCGAAGGTGTTGAACATGCGCGCGTGCGTAGTCGCGAGTTCGACGATCTGGTCCTCGTCCATGCCGAGCACCACGCGGCGCATGATCGGCGCGACCGCGTTGTAGAGATGCACGATTGCGCGGGGCGCACCCTGCAAGGCCTCGAAGGTGCGCTCGATCAGGTGGTCGCGCGCCTGCGTCAGCACCTGGATCGTCACGTCATCGGGGATGCGGTCTTCCTCGATCAGCTTGCGCACGAAGTCGAACTCGACCTGGGAGGCGGACGGGAAGCCGACCTCGATTTCCTTGAAGCCGATCGCCACCAGCGTCTCGAACATCCGCATCTTGCGGGCGATGTCCATCGGCTCCACCAGCGCCTGGTTTCCGTCGCGCAGGTCGGTCGACAGCCAGATCGGCGCCTGGGTCAGCACGGCGTCGGGCCAGGTGCGGTCCTTGAGGCCTATCGGTGCGAAGGGACGGTACTTGAGGTTGGGTTGCTTCAACATCTGATTTTTCTCGCTATGGTTGGATCAACCAGCAACCCCAAAACAAAACGGCCCGTTGCTGGTGCGAACGGGCCGTGGTGAGGGATTTGCGCGCGCGCTACCGACTCCGCCCGTAGGGGATCAGTAGTAGGGCCAGCGAAATCTTGTTCATGGAAGGCGTGAATGTAGCACAGCCTCTATCAGTTGTGGAGCCCGCGCTCGTCGGGTTCGTCGGTCGAGATGCTGATCACGCTCACCTGCTGCCCCTTGGCCTTGCGCCAGGCGTAGACCACGTAGCCGCTCAGCCCATAGGCGACGAACATGCCGAACAGCACCGTCGGCGGGTGGATGTTGACCACCGCGATGCCGAGCGCGATCAGCACGATCGCCGCGAAGGGCACGCTACGCTTCATCTGCACGTCCTTGAAGCTGTAGAACGGCGCGTTGGTCACCATGGACAGGCCCGCATACAGCGTGAAGCCGAAGGTGATCCACGTGATTTGCTGCCACGAGAGGTAGAGCACCTCGCCGCCGCGTCGGCCCCATTCGGTCATGAGCCAGATGAAGCCCGCTACGAGTGCCGCCGCGGCAGGCGACGGCAGCCCCTGGAACCAGCGCTTGTCGACCACGCCGGTATTGACGTTGAAACGCGCAAGCCGCAAGGCAGCGCATGCGCAGTAGACGAAGGCTGCGATCCATCCCCACCGGCCGAGCCCCTTCAGGGACCATTCGTAGGCAATCAATGCAGGCGCGGCGCCGAAAGACACCATGTCCGACAGCGAATCCATCTGCTCGCCGAAGGCACTCTGCGTGTTCGTCATGCGCGCAACCCGGCCGTCGAGACTGTCGAGGATCATGGCGGCAAACACGCCGAGTGCCGCTTGATCGAAGCGCGCGTTCATCGCCATCACGATCGCGTAGAAACCGCCGAACAGGGCCGCCAGCGTGAACAGGTTCGGCAGGATGTAGATGCCCTTGCGACGCTTGCGCGGCGCGACGTCGTCCGGGATCGTGTCGTCATGCATGCGCCCGACCTCCGGCGCTCGTCTTCGCGGCGCAAAGGGCTGTCTGATTCATGGCAGATGAGAGTGTCGAACGCATCGGTCGCAGTGTAGTTCAGGCGGTGTGGCGCCCAGAAAGAAAAGGGCCACCGCATGGGTGGCCCTCGTCGCGTCGGGAAGGTCCGATCAGTTGCGGGTCTGGTCGACCAGCTTGTTCTTCTTGATCCAGGGCATCATCGCGCGCAGCTTCTCGCCGACCACTTCGATCTGGTGCTCGGCATTCAGGCGGCGGCGGCTGATCAGCGTGGGCGCACCGCCCGCGTTTTCCAGCACGAAGCTCTTGGCGTATTCACCGGTCTGGATGTCCTTGAGGACCTGCTTCATGACCTTCTTGGTTTCCTCGGTCACGATGCGCGGACCCGTCACGTACTCGCCGTACTCGGCGTTGTTCGAGATCGAGTAGTTCATGTTGGCGATGCCGCCTTCATAGATCAGGTCGACGATCAGCTTCAGCTCGTGCAGGCATTCGAAGTACGCCATTTCGGGCGCGTAGCCGGCTTCCACCAGCGTCTCGAAGCCTGCCTTGATCAGCTCGACGGTACCGCCGCACAGCACGGCCTGTTCGCCGAACAGGTCGGTTTCGGTTTCTTCGCGGAAGTTGGTCTCGATGATGCCGGCCTTGCCGCCGCCGTTAGCCGTGGCGTACGACAGCGCCAGGTCGCGGGCCTTGCCGCTCTTGTCGGCATGCACGGCGATCAGGTGCGGCACGCCGCCGCCTTGCGTGTAGGTGCTGCGAACGGTGTGGCCGGGGGCCTTGGGAGCGACCATCCAGACGTCCAGGTCGGCGCGCGGCTGCACGAAACCGTAGTGCACGTTGAAGCCGTGCGCGAAGACGAGCGAAGCGCCTTCCTTGATGTTCGGTGCGACGTCGTTCTTGTAGACGCTGGCGATCTGCTCGTCGGGTAGCAGGATCATGACGACATCCGCCGCCTTCACGGCATCGGCAACTTCAGCCACCTTCAGGCCGGCCTTCTCAACCTTCGGCCAGGACGCGCCACCCTTGCGCAGGCCGACGACGACCTTCACGCCGCTGTCGTTCAGGTTTTGCGCGTGTGCATGGCCTTGGCTGCCGTAGCCGATGATTGCAACCGTCTTGCCCTTGATCAGGCTCAGATCAGCGTCCTTGTCGTAATAGACCTTCATGATTTCTCCTTCGTAGATTCGGTGGATGTGGGACAGATGATTCAAACGCGCAGGATGCGCTCGCCGCGGCCGATGCCGCTGGCGCCGGTACGGACGGTCTCGAGGATCGCGCCGCGATCGATGGCTTCGAGAAACGCGTCGTTCTTGCCGTGGTCGCCAGTGAGCTCGATGGTGTAGCTCTTGTCGGTCACGTCGATGATGCGGCCGCGGAAGATCTCGGCCATGCGCATCATTTCCTCGCGCTCCTTGCCGACTGCGCGCACCTTCACCATCATGAGCTCGCGCTCGGTGTAGGCGCCCTCGGTCAGGTCGACGACCTTCACGACCTCGATCAGGCGGTTCAGATGCTTGGTGATCTGCTCGATCACGTCGTCGGAGCCTGCGGTGACGATGGTCATGCGCGAGAGGCTTGCATCCTCGGTGGGTGCGACGGTGAGCGATTCAATGTTGTAGCCGCGGGCCGAGAAGAGACCCACGACGCGGGAGAGTGCACCGGCCTCGTTCTCGAGCAGCACGGCAATGATGTGTTTCATGGCAAGCAGACTCCTCTTTTCGCCGCCCTCCCCCGCACACGGTAATGCACGGGCTTGGCGGGCAATAGATTCGTCAGAAGTAGGTTGAACAACGCGCCGGTCCGCCCCGCGGGCCGGCTTTTCGAGTGATTAAAGGTCTTCGGAGCCCAGCAGCATTTCGGTGATGCCCATGCCCGCCTTGACCATCGGGAACACGTTCTCGGTCGGGTCGGTTCGGAAGTCCATGAACACGGTGCGGTCCTTGAGCTTGCGCGCCTCGCGCAGCGCCGGCTCCACGTCCTGCGGACGCTCGATCAGCATGCCGACGTGGCCGTATGCCTCGGCGAGCTTCACGAAGTTGGGCAGCGCGTCCATGTAGCTGTGGCTGTAGCGCCCCGAGTACTCGATTTCCTGCCACTGCCGGACCATGCCGAGGTAGCGGTTGTTCAGCGAGCAGATCTTGATCGGCGTGTTGTACTGCAGGCAGGTGGAGAGCTCCTGGATGCACATCTGCACCGAGCCTTCGCCCGTGATGCAGAACACTTCCGATTCGGGCTTGGCGAGCTTGATGCCCATCGCGTAGGGAATGCCGACCCCCATCGTGCCCAGGCCGCCCGAATTGATCCAGCGGCGCGGCTCGTCGAAGCGGTAGTACTGCGCGGCCCACATCTGATGCTGACCGACGTCCGACGTGATGTAGGTGTCGGCGTCCTTGGTCATGTTCCAAAGGGTCTCGACCACGTACTGCGGCTTGATCACGTCCTTGTTGCCGCGGTCGTACTTGAGGCAGTCCTTGCTGCGCCAGCCTTCGATCGTGTCCCACCAGTTCGACAGCGCACCCGCATCCGGACGCGTCGTGCTTTCCTTGATCATCGTGATGAGTTCGGTCAGGACGTCCTTCACGTCACCGACGATCGGGATGTCGACCTTCACGCGCTTCGAGATGCTCGACGGGTCGATGTCGATGTGGATGATCTTGCGTTCGTTCTGTGCGAAGTGCTTCGGGTTGCCGATCACGCGATCGTCGAAGCGCGCACCCACCGCCAGCAGCACATCGCAACTCTGCATCGCGTTGTTGGCTTCGATGGTGCCGTGCATGCCCAGCATGCCGAGGAACTTGCGGTCGCTCGCCGGATAGGCGCCCAGTCCCATCAGGGTGTTGGTGACCGGGTAGCCGAGCAGGTCGACGAGTGTGCGCAGTTCGTTCGTCGCGTTGCCGAGCAACACGCCGCCGCCGGTGTAGATGTAGGGACGCTTGGCCGTCAGCAGCAGTTGCAGGGCCTTGCGGATCTGGCCGCCGTGCCCTTTTCGCACGGGGTTGTACGAGCGCATCTCGATCTTCTCGGGATAGCCGCTGTAAGTGACCTTCTTGAACGAGACGTCCTTCGGAACGTCCACGACGACCGGGCCTGGACGGCCGCTGCGTGCGATGTGGAAGGCCTTCTTCATCGTGATGGCCAGATCCTTGGGATCCTTGACGAGGAAGTTGTGCTTGACGATCGGCCGCGTAATGCCGACGGTGTCGCATTCCTGGAAGGCGTCGAGCCCGATCGCCGCGGTCGGCACCTGGCCCGAGATGATCACCATCGGGATGCTGTCCATGTAGGCCGTCGCGATGCCGGTGACCGCGTTGGTCAGTCCGGGCCCGGAAGTGACCAGGGCCACCCCGACCTCGCCGGTGGCGCGCGCGTAGCCGTCGGCAGCGTGCACCGCAGCCTGTTCGTGGCGCACCAGCACGTGCTGGATGGTGTCCTGCTTGTAGAACGCGTCGTAGATGTAGAGAACTGCGCCGCCGGGGTAGCCCCAGACATACTGGACGCCTTCGGCCTGCAGTGCCTTGACCAGCACTTCGGCGCCCATGAGTTCTTGCGTTTGATTGCCCATCGCGGAGGATGCGGCTGCCGCGGAAGTGATTTCCGCCTTCGAGATTTCCATGATCAACCTTTGTGTTTTTTCGGGAACGAAAAACCTTGGGTGCCCCTTCGCCAGCTCTTTTGAAGCCGCGTCAGGACTTGAGGCCACAACCATGGGCGGATTTGTCATACCACCGGACCGTGACCCGTTTGCCTTTTGACTTGCAACGCGGATTATGACATCGGAAGAACCCCTGGCAACTCGAACGAAGCCAATCCGAGTGGGGAGGCATAATCCGCGGCGGCAAAAACACCAACGTCCATCAGAGACACACATCCCACGCGGCGCTTCCCCGGCGCCGGACTCGCTTGGCCACTGAACAAGAACTTTCCGACTTCCTGAAGAGTGTCGAACGGCGCGCTTTCAAGCGCTCCGTCTACCACGTGCGGGACGAAGAGGCGGCGCTCGACATCGTTCAGGACAGCATGATGAAACTGGCCGAGCACTACGGCGACAAGCCGGCCAGCGAATTGCCTCTCCTGTTTCAGCGGATCCTCTCGAATTCCACCCTTGACTGGTTCCGGCGCCAGAAGACGCGCCGGGCTTTGTTTTCGAATTTGAGCGACTTCGAGTCGATGGACGACGACGGTGATTTCGACCTGCTCGGACACGTCGACCTCCCCATGGACACCCGAGAAACCGAGAGCGCAGAGGACACAACCCGCCGCGCCCAGGTTTTCCGAGAGATCGAGGAAGAGATCGCCGCCCTGCCCGGTCGTCAACGCGAGGCCTTTCTGATGCGTTACTGGGAGGAAATGGATGTCGCCGAAACGGCCGCCGCAATGGGTTGCTCCGAAGGGAGCGTCAAGACCCATTGCTCGCGCGCCGTTCATGCCTTGAGCAAAGCGCTCAAGGCCAAGGGAATTTCGCTATGAATACAACGCTTTCTGCCTCCTCCGACGCGCTCGAAGCGCAATTCGGGCGCCGTATCGCCAGCCGGCTCACCGCCGGCAACCTCGAGCTGTCGCACGAGGTCGGCGAGCGCCTGCGCGCGGCCCGGGTACAGTCCGTGGCTCGCCGCAAGGTGGTTCCGCAGTTGCGAAGCGCGCCTGTTGCGGTGTCGAACGGCCACACGGCAGCGCTGGGAGCGGGCTGGTGGTGGACGCGCATCGGCTCGGTGATCCCGCTGGTGGCCTTGGTCGCCGGGCTCGTGGCGATCAGCGTCATGCAGGAAGACAGCCGGACCAACGAACTCGCCGAGGTCGACTCGGCCCTGCTCACCGACGACTTGCCGCCCGCGGCCTATACCGACCCCGGCTTTGCGCAGTTCCTGAAGACGGAAAACACCTCCGAACGCTGATCGACCGCCACCGAATGCCGCAACGCCCCCTTCCTCGCGCCGAAGCCCTCCGCCTGGCGCGTCCGCGCGCCTGGACGACCGGCGCGTGGCTGATCGCGGGCCTCCTGTCGGCCGGCGCCGGCCTCCTGACGAGCACCGCAAGGGCGCAACCGAACAAGCCCGCGGCATCCGCGGCGCAAGCGACCACCCCTGCGGCCAAGCAACCGGTCTCGAAGCCGCTCTGGCGTGACCTCACCACGCGCCAGCAGCGGGCTCTCCAGCCCCTCGCCGCCTCTTGGGACGACCTGACGGAGCCGCACAAGCGCAAGTGGCTGGCGATTTCGCGCGACTATGCCAAGCTGCCGGCCGCCGATCAGGAGGTCCTCCACAGCCGCATGACCGAGTGGGCGACCCTGAGCAACCAGCAGCGCGCGCAGGCGCGCCTCAACTTCGCCGACGTCAAGCAGGTCCCCGTGGATGAGCGCAAGGCGAAGTGGGAGGCCTACAAGGCGCTGAGCGACGAGGAAAAGGGCAAGCTCGCAGCGCGCGCCAGCACGTCGGGCACGCCGGGCGCGGCGCCCACGATCCGACCCGTGCCGGCCCAGAAGCTCGCTCCGGTGCCGGCGCTCGGGCCCGATGGCCAGCACATGCCCCGCATCCAGCTGGCGCCGCCGCCGGCCCCCATGACGGCAGCGGCGCGCCCCCCCGTTGCGCCAGCCGTGCCCGCGCCTGTCTCGCCCCCGGTGAGCGCCGAGGCGCAGGTCCCGCCGCCGTCGTCCTCCACCGCGCCGGTCGCAGACGCGCCGGCCCCGGCCGTCCCGCCGGTGCGCATGACCGAGCAGCCCTCTTCCGCACCCTGATGCAAGTTTCAAGGTGTCGATGACCCCCAGCTCCTCCGGCAGTCCCGCCCCTGACCGACCGGCATCCGCCGAAGCATCCGAACAGGTTCCCGCGAAGCTCATCGCGCCCGGCCTCTGGCGCCGGATGGCCTGCTGGCTCTACGAAGGGATGCTGCTCTTTGCCGTGGTGTTCGTCGCCGGCTGGCTGTTCAGCACGCTCGGCCAGATGCGCGACGCGATGGACTCGCGCCGGCACCTGCTGCAGGCATTCCTTTTCATCGTCTTCGGCGTGTACTTCGTCTGGTTCTGGGCCCATGGGCAGACCCTGGCCATGAAGACCTGGGGCATCCGCGTGGTCGACCGCTTCGGCCGCCCGCTCACCCAGGGCCGCGCCTTGCTGCGTTACCTGCTGAGCTGGGTCTGGTTCCTGCCGCCGCTTGCGGCCATCTCGCCGTTCAACCTGTCTGGCGGCGAGTCCGCGGTGCTGATCCTCGGTTGGGTGTTCGTCTGGGCCCTCCTCGCGCGCTTCCATCCCGAGCGCCAGTTCTGGCACGACGCGTGGGCCGGTACCCGGCTGGTACCCTCCCGCCCCCTCAGCAGGCGATGAGCGACGCCGATCCCGTCAACCCGCAGAAAGCGCGGCGCGGCCTGGCCCGTGTCTGGCACGCCACGCTCATTTCATTCGACGGCTTTCGTGCCGGCTGGCGCGAAGCCGCGTTCCGGCAGGAGGTGGCCTGTGCCGTCGTCATGCTGCCGGCGGCGTTCTGGGTCGGACAAAGCTGGGTCGAAGTCGCGCTCCTCGTGGCGACCGTGATGCTGGTGCTGATCGTCGAACTGCTCAACAGCGGCATCGAGGCCGCCATCGACCGCGTCGGCCCCGAGTGGCATTCATTCTCGAAGACGGCCAAGGATCTCGGCAGCGCCGCCGTCCTGCTGTCGATCCTGCTGTGCAGCGGCGTGTGGATCGCGGCGCTCTGGCAACGCTTCGCCACATAGTCGACGCACGGTCGCGGCATGATCGGGGGATGACTCCCTCTTTCTCAATTTGCGTGTATTGCGGCTCGCGCCCCGGCGAGCGCCCTGAATTCACGGCCGTGGCCCAGGCTGTCGGCCGCTGGATCGGCGAGCAAGGCGGCCAACTGGTCTACGGCGGCGGACGCACCGGCCTGATGGGCACCGTCGCCGAGGCCACCCGCGCCGCCGGTGGCCGCGTCGTGGGCATCATCCCCCAGGCCCTGGTCGACAAGGAACTCGCCAACCGCCAGAGCGACGAGTTGCACGTCGTCGACACCATGCACGAGCGCAAGGCCATGATGGGCGAGCGGGCGGACGCATTCATCGCCCTCCCCGGCGGCATCGGCACCCTCGAGGAACTCTTCGAAATCTGGACCTGGCGCCAACTCGGCTACCACGACAAGCCCGTAGGCATCCTGAACGTCGACGGCTACTACGACGCCCTCTTGGCGTTCCTTGCACACAGCGTGCGCGAGGGCTTCATGGGCGAATGGCAAATGGGCCTCGTCCGCACCGGTGCCGAAGCCACGCCCCTGCTCGAAGCGCTGAGAGAAGAAGTGGACCGCCACCCGCGCGGCGACAAACTGGCAGAAGTCCTCTAGTTTTGGCCGATCAGCTGAACGGTCAAGCAGCGACCGAGCTTAGGAACACCACGGACCGGCTCAGCCGGGCCGTCGGTGTTGCCCCCGGCAGGGGGTAGGCGAAGCGACACGAAGTGCGCGCAGCCTGGGGGCGAGCTCTAGACCGCTGCTTCGTCCTCTTCGCCGGTACGGATGCGTACCACGCGCTCAACGTTTGTCACGAAGATCTTGCCGTCGCCGATCTTCCCCGTGCGGGCGGCGCTGACGATCGCATCCACGCAGCGATCCACGTCCACCTCGTTCACGACGACTTCCACCTTCGTCTTGGGCAGGAAGTCAACCACGTATTCAGCGCCCCGGTAGAGCTCCGTGTGCCCTTTCTGGCGCCCGAAACCCTTCACCTCGGTCACGGTGAGGCCGGTGACGCCCACCTCGGCCAGGGCCTCGCGCACGTCATCGAGCTTGAACGGTTTGAGGATGGCGGTGATTTGCTTCATAGGGTCTTTCTTCCGGCGGTTTCGTTGAACTTGCTGGTGATAGGGTAGCGCCAATCCTTGCCGAAACTCCGGTGGGTGACCCGGATTCCCACCGGTGCCTGGCGTCTCTTGTACTCGTTGATCTTGATCAGGCGGGCCACCCGCTCGACGATGGCGCGCTCGTAGCCCGCCGCGATGATCTCGTCGATGCCTTCGTCGTCTTCCATGTAGCGCGCCAGAATGCCGTCGAGGATGTCGTAGGGCGGCAGGCTGTCCTGGTCGGTCTGGTCCGGGCGCAGTTCGGCGCTCGGGGGGCGCGTGATGATCCGCTCCGGGATCGGTTCCGAGCCGGTCCCGTACGGGTCGTGGGCATTGCGCCAGCGCGCGAGCGCGAACACGGTCGTCTTGAGGACGTCCTTGATGACCGCGAAGCCGCCCGCCATGTCGCCGTACAGCGTGCAGTAGCCGGTCGCCATCTCGCTCTTGTTTCCGGTGGTGAGCACGATCGAGCCGAACTTGTTCGACAAGGCCATCAGCAGCGTGCCGCGAATGCGCGCCTGGAGGTTTTCCTCGGCGGTGTCTTCTGGCAGGCCCTTGAAGTCGCTTGCCAGGGCGCCCCGGAACGACTCGAAGGTGTGCTTGATCGAGATCTCGTCGTAGCGCACACCCATCCGGCGAGCCATCTCTCGCGCGTCGATCCAGCTGATGTCGGCCGTGTAGGGTGACGGCATCATCACCGCGCGGACCTTGTCCTTGCCCAATGCATCGACAGCGATCGCCAGCACCAGCGCCGAATCGATGCCTCCCGACAAGCCGAGGATCGCGCCGGGAAACCCGTTCTTGCCGATGTAGTCGCGCACCCCGAGCACCAGTGCATCCCACAGCTGCGCCTCGGGCTCGCGCCGAGGCGCCGCGGCCGTCGCGTCAGGCACAAAACGGACGCCATGCGAGGCACGTTCCATCTGCGCGAAGACCAATTCCTCCGTGAAGCTCCCTGCCTGCAACGCGGTGCTGCCATCGGACTGCAGAGCAAAGGAGGCACCGTCGAACACCACCTCGTCCTGCCCCCCGACCAGGTGCGCATAGACAATCGGCAACCCTGCCGCCCGGGCACGATCTGCCATGCGCGCCACGCGCTCGCCTTCCTTGCCGACGTGGAATGGCGAGGCATTGATGACCGCCAGCACCTCGGCTCCCGCCTCCTTCGCGACTTGCGCGGGCGCGTCGAACCAGGCGTCCTCGCAAATCAGCAAGCCGACCGAGACCCCGCCCGCCTCGAACACGCAGACGCCCTCGCCCGGCGTGAAATAGCGGCGCTCGTCGAACACCTGATAGTTGGGCAGTTCGCGCTTGGCGTAAGTGTCGAGAATGCGCCCCTCGCTCAGCACGCTCGCGGCGTTGTGCCTCAACTGCACGGCGACCGACTTGCTGCGAAGGCTGCCGCCCGTGGGATGGCCGACGACGACAACCATGCCGTCGAGGTCCGCGAGCTCGGTCGCGACCGCCCGGACGGCGTCGTCGCAGGCCGAGACGAAGGCCGGCCGCAGAAACATGTCCTCGGCCGCGTAGCCGCAGATCGAGAGTTCGGGGGTGAGCAGCAGGCGAGCGCCTTGCTCGTAGGCGGATCGCGCTGCATCGACGATCTTGCGAGCGTTGCCGGAGAGATCACCGACCACGAAATTGAGCTGCGCGACCGCGAGTTTCAGAGTCATAAGGAGGCAGGAAAAAGGCTGAACAATTATGTCATCGGCCCCTCGGCGACGTGCCTTGCGACCCCTCGCGCACGCGCGATCGCAGGGGCTGTTACCCTCGACAGGCGATGCGCACCGGTTCTTCCCTCGCCAGCTTCTTAGACACCTTCGTTCCGCGGCCCCAGGGCCAGGCCTACCTGCTGCTGGTGTTCACCACGCTCACATGGGGCGCCAACGCGGTGGCCGCCAGACTCGCGGTGGGCGAGATCTCGCCGATGATGCTGACCTTCTCGCGATGGATCGTCTGCTGCCTGGCACTCTGGTTCACGTCGCGCCAGCAGATCGCCACGCACTGGCGCACGCTGCTGCCTTCATGGCGTTCGATCACGCTCATGGGCGCGTTCGGCTTCACGGGCTTCAATGCGCTCTTCTACGCGGCGGCGCATCACACGACGGCGATCAACATCGCGATCATCCAGGGCACCATCCCGGTGCTCGTACTCGTGGGTAGCTTTTTCTTCTTTCGCAGCCGAATCACCGGTCTGCAGATCGCGGGCGTCGTGCTCACGCTTGCAGGGATTGCCGTCGTCGCATCCCGCGGGGAGTTCGCGATGCTGGCGCAACTGGCGTTCAACATCGGCGACGTCTGGATGATCATCGCGTGCCTGCTCTACGCCGGGTATGCGCTCGGCCTGCGAAGGCGGCCCGAAGTGCCGGCCATCGTGTTCTTCGCGGCCACTGCGGCGGTGGCGTGCATCGTGTCGTTGCCGCTCGTCGCGGTCGAGATCGCGATGGGCCAGTTCTTCATGCCGACCGCCAAGGGGATCGCGCTGGTGCTGTTCATCGGACTATTGCCATCGTTCATCTCGCAGGTCACCTTCATCCAGGCGGTCGGGCTGATCGGGCCGGCACGGGCCGGTGTCTTTCTCAACCTGGTTCCGATCTTCGGGCCGCTGCTGGCCGTGCTGATCCTGGGCGAGCCACTGTCGGCCTACCACGCGGTCGCCCTGGCGCTCGTGCTTGGCGGCATCCACATCGCCGAGAGCCTCGGCGCTCGCAAGCGTTGACGAGGTGACATTGACCGATTCTGTCATTCGCATTCACGATTCACCGTCGGAAATCGACGCCGCGGCCTGGGACGAACTGCTCGCCCTGCAGGCCGCGCCCTCCCCGTTCATGCGTCACGCCTACCTGAACGCGATGGATGCCAGCCGCAGCGCATCCCCGGCGAGCGGCTGGACGTCCCGCTTCATCACGCTCTGGCGAGGCAAGACCCTTGCCGCGGCCTGCCCGCTGTACGTCAAGGATCATTCCTACGGCGAGTACGTATTCGACTGGGCCTGGGCGAACGCCTACGAACAGCATGGCCTGGCCTACTACCCCAAGGCGGTCGTCGCGGTGCCCTTCACGCCTGTGCCGGGTGCGCGCCTGCTCGCACGCGACGAGGCGAGCCGAGTCCTTCTGGCACAGGCATTGGTCGCCTGGTGCAAGCAGTCGGAGGTGTCGTCCCTCCACCTCCTCTTCGGCGCCGAAGAGGACATCGCGGCCTGTTCCGAAGCAGGCCTGATGCTGCGACACACCGTGCAGTTCCACTGGACGAATGCCGAGTGGGCCGGTTTCGACGCGTTCCTCGCGAGCCTCTCGCACGACAAGCGCAAGAAGATCCGCCAGGAGCGACGCAAGGTCCATGACGCCGGCGTGCACTTCCGCTGGTCACGGGGCGCGGACATCAGCAGCGCCGACTGGGACTTCTTCTATCGCTGCTACGCCCGCACCTACCGCGAGCACGGCAACCCGCCCTACCTGAGTCGCGACTTCTTCCATCGCATGGCGGCCAGCATGCCCGAGTCGTGGCTGCTCTTCATTGCCGAGCGTGGCGGCAAACCCATCGCATCGAGCCTGATCGCACTTTCCGCGGGACTCGGCGGCGACGATGCGTCGGAACGTCCACTCGTCGCCTACGGGCGCTATTGGGGCGCCCTCGAACGCGTGGATTGCCTGCACTTCGAGGCCTGCTATTACCAGCCGCTGCAATGGTGCATCGAGCACGGCGTCGAGCGCTTCGAAGGCGGCGCACAGGGAGAGCACAAGATGGCGCGCGCCCTGATGCCCGTCATGACCACCAGCGCGCACTGGCTGGCGCACCCCGCGTTCGCCGATGCGGTGGAGCGATTCCTGGAGCGCGAGGGCGCGGGCATGGAGAACTACATGGATCATCTCGGCGAGCGCACCCCGTTCCGCAAGCCGGGCTGATGTGCACGCAAAAAGGCGCCTCGCGACACGTGCCGCGAGGCGCCTTTTCGGATCGATCCGTTCTGCGTCCTACTTCTTGTAGTTCGCGATGCCGTCCAGGATTTCCTTCTTGGCGGCGTCGATGCCTTCCCAGCCCAGCACCTTGACCCACTTACCGGCTTCGAGGTCCTTGTAGTGCTCGAAGAAATGCGTGATGGCCTTCAGGCGCATCGGGTTCACGTCCTCGACCTTCTTCCAGTGGCTGTAGATGGGCAGCACCTTGTCGGTCGGCACCGCGAGCACCTTGCCGTCGACGCCGGCTTCGTCTTCCATCATCAGGATGCCGATCGGCCGGCATGGCACCACCACGCCCGGCACCAGCGCCCAGGGCGTGATCACCAGCACGTCGACCGGGTCGCCGTCGCCCGACAGGGTCTGCGGCACGTAGCCGTAGTTCGTCGGGTAGTGCATCGCGGTGGTCATGAAGCGATCGACGAAGATCGCGCCCGACTCCTTGTCGACCTCGTACTTGATCGGATCGGCGTTCATCGGGATCTCGATGACGACGTTGAAGGCTTCGGGGGCGTCTTTACCGGGGGAAACTTTGCCGAGGGACATGGTGCGTGTCTTTGGGAAGTAGTTAAAAGTGTTGCTCGCAGGATGCGGACAAACCCGAAGTTTACTTTCCATGTCACAGCACAGTCGCACAGAACGCGACTTTTGCCTGTAAATTGGCCGCGTTGGCCAATCGGTCCCATGCCCTTGCGGCACCGGGGCTTCGAGGAAGCAACGCGACGGAAGCACTGACCCGTACGCGTTGCGCACAGTCAGGCGGCCGTCTCCACAAGTTACGAAACGAACTACTGGAGAAGCTAAGGCATGACTGGCAACACCCCTCTCGTCCTCGCCATCGTCTGCGGCCTCGTGGCCGTAGCCTATGGTTTCTGGGCGCGCAGCTGGATTCTTTCGAAAGATGCGGGCAACGCCCGAATGCAGGAGATCGCGGCGGCCATCCAGACCGGCGCGGCGGCCTACCTCGCGAAGCAGTACCGCACCATCGCCATCGTCGGCGTGGTGCTCGCGATCCTGATCGGGATCTTCCTCGATGGGACCACCGCGGTGGGCTTCATCATCGGCGCGGTGCTGTCGGGCGCCTGCGGCTTCATCGGCATGAACGTCTCGGTGCGCGCCAACGTACGCACCGCGCAGGCCGCCACGCAAGGCATCGGCCCGGCACTGGACGTCGCCTTCCGCGGCGGCGCCATCACCGGCATGTTGGTGGTGGGGCTGGGCTTGCTCGGCGTCTCGGCCTTCTACTGGTACCTCGCGGGCGGCGTCACGCCGGACAAGAACTTCGCGACCCTGCTCAACCCGCTCATCGGCTTCGCCTTCGGCTCGTCGCTGATCTCGATCTTCGCGCGGCTCGGCGGCGGCATCTTCACCAAGGGTGCCGACGTCGGCGCCGACCTGGTGGGCAAGGTCGAGGCCGGCATCCCCGAGGACGATCCGCGCAACCCGGCCGTGATCGCCGACAACGTGGGCGACAACGTCGGCGACTGCGCCGGCATGGCGGCCGACCTGTTCGAGACCTACGCGGTGACGCTGATCGCCACCATGGTGCTCGGCGCGCTGATGGTGAGCGCCGCGCCCGTGAATGCGGTGATGTATCCGCTGGCGCTCGGCGGCGTGTCGATCATCGCGTCGATCATCGGCTGCTTCTTCGTCAAGGCCTCGCCCGGCATGGTCAACGTGATGCCGGCGCTTTACAAGGGCCTCGCGGTCGCGGGCATCCTGTCGCTGATCGCGTTCTGGTTCGTCACGAGCTGGCTGATTCCCGACAACGCGATCGCGGACTCCGGCAGCCAACTCAAGCTGTTCGGCGCATGCTTCGTCGGCCTGGCGCTGACCGCCGCGCTGGTGTGGATCACCGAGTTCTACACGGGCACGCAATATTCGCCGGTGCGTCACATTGCACAGGCCTCGACCACCGGCCACGGCACCAACATCATCGCGGGCCTCGGCGTGTCGATGCGTTCGACCGCCTGGCCGGTGATCTGCGTGTGCATCGCGATCCTCGCCTCGTACATGCTCGGGGGCCTGTACGGCATCGCCGTCGCTGCGACCGCGATGCTGAGCATGGCGGGCATCGTGGTCGCGCTCGACGCCTACGGCCCCATCACCGACAACGCCGGCGGCATCGCCGAGATGTCGGAGCTGCCGGCCAGCGTGCGCGACATCACCGACCCGCTCGACGCGGTCGGCAACACCACCAAGGCCGTCACCAAGGGCTACGCCATCGGTTCCGCCGGTCTCGCAGCGCTGGTGCTCTTCGCCGACTACACGCACAAGCTCGAGAGCTTCGGCCTGAACATCAGCTTCAACCTGAGCGACCCGATGGTGATCGTGGGGCTCTTCATCGGCGGCATGATTCCCTACCTCTTCGGCGCGATGGCGATGGAGGCCGTGGGCCGTGCGGCGGGCTCCGTGGTGGAGGAAGTGCGCAGGCAGTTCCGCGAGATTCCCGGGATCATGGAAGGCACCGGCAAGCCCGAATACGGCCGTGCCGTGAGCATGCTGACCGGCGCGGCGATCAAGGAAATGATGATCCCCTCGCTGCTGCCCGTGGTCGTGCCGATCCTGGTCGGCCTCGTGCTCGGACCCAAGGCGCTCGGCGGCCTGCTGATGGGCACCATCGTCACCGGCCTGTTCGTGGCGATCTCCATGTGCACGGGCGGCGGCGCCTGGGACAACGCCAAGAAGTACATCGAGGACGGGCACCACGGCGGCAAGGGCTCCGAGGCGCACAAGGCGGCCGTCACCGGCGACACCGTGGGCGACCCCTACAAGGACACGGCCGGCCCGGCAGTGAACCCGCTGATCAAGATCATCAACATCGTGGCGCTGCTCATCGTGCCGTTGTTGGTCAAGTTCCATCCGGAAGCGGGCGCGATGGCGCCGCACGCCGCGCCGCCCGCAGCGACAGCGCCCGCGCCGGCCGCACCGGCAGTCGCACCGCCGGCACCTGCCGCCGCGGCACCTGCTGCCGCGCCGGGCGCCGCAGCCGACACCGGCGCATCGATCAAGAACGAAGGCGGCGTGGTCAAGTTCTATTTCGCGTCCAGTAGCGCCGAAGTGCCAGCGGGCTCGAGCGAGGCACTGGTCGACATCGTGAAGGCCGTGCAGAGCGGCAGCCGCGTGCTGGTGAGCGGCTATCACGACGCTTCGGGCGATCCGGCGAAGAATGCCGAGTTGGCCAAGCAGCGCGCGATCGCGGTCGGGGCGGCACTCAAGATGGCCGGCGTGCCGGACGACAAAGTCGAACTCGCCAAGCCCGAGCAGACCACCGCCGACGGACCGCCGGCGGAAGCTCGCCGGGTCGAAGTCAAGGTCCAGTAGACGCGCCCGAAGCCTTCGTTGCCGCCGTCCGGCGGCGTCTCTTGTGCATCAAGGCCGCGAGCCCGCTTGCGGCCTTTTTCATTCGGACTCGGCGCACAATCGCAAATTGACGCCAACGAACATTTCGCAACGCCCATGACCGACCTCGTCGTTCGCCGCCTGCTGATCGATCTCAAGCCGCCCTTCGCGCGCGACTGGTGCGGCGGGGATGCGTTTGCCACGGCCTTCTTCAACGCGCTGTCGATGAGCTTTCCGTTCGGAGAGCAATTCTTCATAGATGCCGTGCGCCGGGCGCTCCAGAACGCTCGCGAGGAAGTGCGCGAGCGGTACCAGGCGGAGGTGCGGGGCTTCATCGGGCAGGAAGCGACACATCGCAGGATTCACTCCCTGTTCAATGCGCACCTGGACGCGCAAGGACTGGAAGACGGCTGGACGCCACGCGCAATTGAACGCATGCAGCCGCTGGCCGAGGCGGATCCCCGCCACGCCGTCGCCATCACCGCCGCCACGGAACATTTCACGGCCATGTTCGCGGAGTGGCTGCTGTCTCATCCGCAGCTGTTGGACGGTGCCGAGCCACGGCTGAAGCTCATGTGGCTCTGGCACAGCGCCGAAGAACTCGAGCACAAGAACACGGCCTTCGACGTCTACCAGGCCGTGGGCGGCTCGCATGAATGGCGTGCGCGCTGGTTCCGCCGGGTGACGCTGATCTTCCTCGGCGACCTTTTCAGGCAGACCACCGCCAACCTGCGAAAGGAAGGCGTGTTGTGGAAATGGGCCACCTGGCGCAGCGCGGCCCGCGTGTTGCTGGGGCGCGGCGGCCTGCTGCGCGAAAGCTGGGCAAACTGGTGGCGCTACCTGCGCCGCGACTTTCATCCGTCGCAACAGGACAGTGCGATGTCGCGTCGCTGGCTGGCGGACAACGCTTCGAAGTTCGTGCGCGTGGATGCGCCGCCTGCGAAAGCGGTGCTCAGTTCATCCTGATGCCGTGCGCCGGAAGCGCACCTTGCTCGGTGCGCAGCGGCACGCCCTGGAGCGTGTCGAAATCGGAAGGCGCATCGGGCACGCGCATCTCCTCGAGCTCGTGCAGCGATGCCACCCACCGCCCGGCAGCCGATTCGGCCGGCTCGTCGTTGGTGAAGATGCCGTCGCGGATGTACAAGGTCTCGCCCGCGGGCCGCTCCATGTGCAGCTCGATCAGGCGCGAAATCGGGAATGTGTAGGTGACGAGCTTTTCCTTCGTCTTGCGGTCCTTGGCGCCGCAGTTGAAGAAGCCCTCGGCTGCGATGACGATGCACGAGCCTTCCACCGAGCTGTCGATGTCCCCGCCGCAGCGCCAGACCGCTGTTGGCATGCGCACGCGCACCTTGTCGATGACGAGGTCACGTTGCTTGTTGAGGGCATTGAGAGGCGGCACCAGCGAGCGCAGTTGTCGCAGGCGCTCGGCGAAGTTGTCGTCCATGGAGAACTCGACATGGTGCGTCGCGCCGCCCGAGCGCTTGACGACCTGCATGATGACGTGGCGGGGGCGGCTCACAGGGTTCGTCCTTCGAGGTGCAATCGACGCGAACCCGGCCCTTGAAGGGCTGACGAATGAATTGGGATCATTGAATCGACCGAAAATTAGAACTTTGGTATTGATGCAATTGGCCGCATCAATTGTTTCCAACTGTAGATCGAATTCTCCTGAATTGATAGGCGGTACGAAGTACTAAAAACCGCCGTCAAATGCGCGTCACTAACGCGAATTAGGTACCCGGAAATGGCCTGTCTCAGGCCCCGCCGGATTCCACCAGTTCGTCCAGTGCCTTGCAGGACGGTGCGCAGACCGTCTGCGACTTGCCAAGCAGCTGCCGAGTGCGCATCTGCGAACGCACGCGGTGTTTTCCGCACATGAAACAGGACATCGTCGCGCCGCTGAAAGACGCGGATGCACGAAACGGCGAGCCCGGCGCCTTCGCCTTGTAGCGCAGCCCGTCGGCCACGACGGCCGTCTTGACTTCGGCCTTACTCATGGGCGGTTTCCGGTCCGGCGCGACGCATGGCGCGCTCGATGGCGGACTTGGCGGCCAGTTCGGCCGACAGCGAAGTGTCGAGCGCCGAGCGGCACAGGCCGGCATGCTGGTAGTTCATGTTTTCATACACCTCGGAGGCGGCCGGGTAGGCATCCAGCAACTGGCCGAGCTGGGCGCCGGGCTCCACGTCGCGGAATTCGTCGACAAGGTGCATCACCACCGAGCGATATTGCTCGGCGCCCACCGGCACGGCGCTGTGCTCGAGCCGCTCGAGGAGCTGGGCGAGCACATGCGTCACAGCCAGGTCGGTCTTGTGCGCAGGGGTCTGGGTATCGTTCATGGCCAGCATCTGAGGGGGAAGGGTGTGAATTGCAAGGGGGCGAAAGGGGCCGAGCCAAGAGGGGATTACAACAGCATTTCAGGAACGATCGGCGAAATGAGCTTGTTGTAGAAGCGCAGGAAAAAGCTCGACTCCGGCTCGACGGTCAGGATGATCTCTTTTTGCCCATCGTTGGTGAGCCATTCGAGCGTGCCAGTGTCCTTGGAGAGGCGCAGCCGGTAGGAGTTCTGCAATTTGCTGATCTTGATGACGCGGAGCATCTCGCGCGCGAGCTGCGGGCTGTCCACCACCACGCCCAATTCGGTGTTCTGCGTCGCCGAACGCGGATCGAGGTTCATCGAGCCGATGAAGACCCGACGCCCGTCGATGGCTGCGGTCTTTGCGTGCAGGCGGCCCAGCGAGCTGCCGAAAGAGCCGAAGCGCTCGTTCGCCATGGTCCGTTCGGGACTCAATTCGTAGAGATCCGCGCCGCCCTCCAACAATCGCCGCCGATAACGGGCATAGCCGGTGTGCACCAGGGGTTCGTCGTTCGCGGCCAGCGAATTGGTCAGGAGCGTGAGTTTCACCTTGCGTTTGGACAAGTCGTCGAATGCCGCCATGCCCTTTTCTCCCGGCACCAGGTAGGGCGAGGTCAGGTCCACCTCGAATTTCGCGTCGAGCAGCAATTCCCAGACCTTCATGGTCACGCTGGTGGAAAGTGCTTCGTCCGCGGTCATGTACATGGGCTTGTTCGGCGGATCGGCAACGGCGTGCGCCTCGCCCCACAGCAGGCCCATGCGCCCGGCGTCGAGTTCCTCGCTGATCGGACCGTAGCCGAGGATGTCGGAAGGCGGCAACTGGATCTTCGGCGGCATCGAGCTCATCCCGATCCAATGGTCGAAATCCTGCGGACCGGGCTTACGGCCGCCCTCGCCTTTCACGATCTCCTGGACCGGCCACACCTCCTTGGAATTCCAGTAGGCGTCGAAGATCAGTTCCAGCTCCCTGACCACCTTGCCGACCACGAGGGCGTCCATGTCGATGAAGTTCTGCGCCGGACTGAGCACGAAATACTCGTCCGCGATGTTGCGTCCGCCCACCACGGCCATCACGCCATCGGCAATGAAGAGCTTGTTGTGCATGCGGTGGTTGAGCCGCGATATCTCCTGTGGCGAAGCTGCAAAGCGCGACAGGAAGCCGTCGCGTCCGCAGCAGAACGGGTTGAAGAGCCGTATTTCGATGTTGGGGGTCTGCGCGAGCGCCAGCAGGGGCTGCTGGCTCTTGGCGGTGTAGAGGTCGTCCACCAGCAGGCGCACCCTCACCCCGCGCGCGGCGGCTTCGCGCAGCGCCCGCATCAGCAAGCGGCCAGTCTCGTCGTTCTCCAGCTGGTAGTACTGGACGACCAGCGACGCCTGCGCGCGCCGTGCCAGCTGGATGCGTGCATCGAGCGAATAGACGCCCAGCGGCATCAGGCGAAAGCCGGAGTGCTCGTCCGGCGGCGTGGAGTCGGCCACGATCTTCGCGAGCCGGGTCGACGGGTCGGGCTGCGATGCGTATTCTCCTGGCCGCTCGGGTGCCATCGGCAGCGAGCCGCAGGCGGCCAGCAGCGCGATCGCAGCGAACAGCATCGCCAACCGCAGCAGGCGAATCGGGCCTGATTTCATGTGGTCTTTCAGTGCTTGCTTGGGTTGAACGCGCCCATGTCCCGACGCCGGGCTCGCTCCCCACGCGGCGCGAGTTCCAGTCCTAGAATCCGAAACGCCGTCACCCGGGGTTACACCATCATGCTATCGATCTTCGCGCGCGCCACATTGTTGACGCTGGCCGTGGCTGTTGCGCCCACTGCACTTGCGGCCCTCGATATCGGCGATCCGGCGCCGAAATTCACGGCCACCGCGGCGTTGGGCGGCAAGACCTTCCGGTACTCGCTGGCCGAAGCGCTCGCCAAGGGCCCGGTTGTGGTGTATTTCTTTCCGGCGGCGGACTCCACCGACTGCTCGATCGAGGCACACGCCTTCGCCGAGGCGATCGACCAATTCAGCGCACTGGGCGCGACGGTGATCGGCGTCTCCGCCGACGACATCGACACGCTCACCAAGTTCTCGGTCAAGTCGTGCCAGAGCCGCTTTCCGGTGGCGTCCGACCAGTCCAGGACGGTCATCGAGGGCTTCGACGCGGTGATGCAGACAAAGCCCGACTTTGCTAACCGACTCTCCTACGTGATCGCGCCCAACGGCAACGTGGCCTACTACTACCAGAACCTGAACCCGGACAGGCACGTGGAGCGCATGCTCAATGCGATCCGTGCCCTGCCGAGGGCCACCGCCGCGCGATAGCGCGGCTGCCCCGGCGACATGGCGGGCAGGTCGCTAAGATTTCCCCCATGCAACTCAATTACATCGGCAACGAAAGCGTTGCCTCCTCGTCCGGCCGCACGCTGCCGGTGATCGACCCCTCCGACGGCCAGACCTTCGACGAGCTGCAGCGCAGCAACGCCGCCGACATCGATGCGGCCGTGCGCGCCGCGCGCCATTGCTTCGAGACGACCTGGCACAAGGTCAGCGCGGCCGATCGCGGGCGGCTGCTCTACAAGCTCTCGCAGAAGATCGCCGAGCACGTCGACGAACTGGCCCTCATCGAGCAGCGCGACTGCGGCAAGCCCGTGAAGCAGGCCCGCGCCGACGCATTGGCGCTGGTGCGCTATTTCGAGTTCTACGCCGGCGCCTGCGACAAGCTGCATGGCGAGACCATCCCCTACCAGGACGGCTACAGCGTCTTCACCTGGCGCGAGCCGCACGGCGTCACGGGCCACATCATTCCGTGGAACTACCCGATGCAGATCTTCGGGCGCAGCGTGGGCGGCGCGCTCGCGGCTGGCAATGTTTGCGTGGTGAAGCCGTCGGAAGACGCCTGCCTTTCCCTGATCCGCGTGGCGCAACTTGCGGCCGAAGTGGGCTTCCCGCCGGGCGCGCTCAACATCGTAACGGGCTACGGCCACGAAGTCGGGGATTCGCTGGCCCGGCACGAGGGTATCGACCACATCAGCTTCACTGGCAGCCCCAAGGTAGGCACGCTCATCCAGCAGGTGGCTGCCGAGCGGCACTGCCCGGTCACGCTCGAACTGGGCGGCAAGAGCCCGCAGATCATCTTTGCGGATGCCGACCTGGGCGCCGCGATCCCGGTGCTGATCAACGCGATCGTGCAGAACGCCGGGCAGACCTGCTCGGCCGGATCGCGCGTCCTCATCGAGGCCGGCATCTACGAACCGCTGCTCGAACGCCTCGGCCATGCCTTCGAGGCGTTGCGTGTCGGCCCGGCGGCGATGGACCTGGACGTCGGTCCGCTCATCCGCCAGACGCAGCAGCAGCGCGTTTGGGACTTCCTGTCCGACGCCCACGTCGCCGGCATTCCGATGGTGGCCATGGGCGTGGTCGTCGACGAAGCACCGGAGACCGGCTTCTACCAGGCCCCCACGCTCCTGCGCGACGTGCCCGTCGACCACCGGCTGGCGCAGGAAGAAGTCTTCGGCCCGGTGCTGGCCGCGATGTCCTTCCGCGACGAGGACGAGGCGGTGGCGCTCGCCAACGCCACGCAGTTCGGGCTGGTCGCCGGCATCTGGACGGACAACGGCGCACGCCAGTTCCGCATGGCCAAGCGCGTGAGGAGTGGCCAGGTGTTCATCAACAACTACGGTGCCGGCGGGGGCGTGGAATTGCCATTCGGCGGCGTAAAGTCCTCGGGCTATGGGCGTGAAAAGGGCTTCGAGGCCTTGTACGGTTTCACGACGCTGAAGACCGTCGCGGTGAAACACGGCTGACTGCGAATGCGGATTCGTCGCTGCTTCAGGGCAACGGGGAGACAACGACGATGAAGGCGTCAAGTAGCGCCGAACGGGCGCTGGTCGGGTCGATGGGTTAAATTGCTTCTCCCCATGAGCAAGCATGTCGTCCACGTTTCCCAGATCGGCCGCGCGTCACGCGCGACGCCGTCGGCTGGCCGCGTGGTCCCGGCGACCGGTGTGCTGCTCGATCAGATGGCCCGTCCGCTGACCGACTTGCGCATCAGCGTGACGGACCGCTGCAACTTCCGCTGCAGCTATTGCATGCCCAAGGAAGTGTTCGACAAGGACTACCAGTACCTGCCGCACAGCGCCTTGCTGAGCTTCGAGGAAATCACGCGGCTCGCGCGGGTCTTCGCGTCGCATGGCGTGCGCAAGATTCGCCTCACCGGCGGGGAGCCGTTGCTGCGCAAGAACCTCGAGGTGCTGATCGAACAACTGGCCGCGCTGCGCACGCCGGAAGGCGATCCGCTGGACCTCACGCTGACGACCAACGGCTCGCTGCTCAGGCGCAAGGCCGCCGCGCTCAAGGCGGCCGGCCTCCGGCGCGTGACCGTCAGCCTCGACGGACTGGACGACGCGGTCTTCCGCGGCATGAACGACGTGGATTTTCCGGTTGCGGAGGTGCTGGAAGGCATCGAGGCGGCCCGCGCTGCCGGGCTGGGCCCCATCAAGGTCAACATGGTCGTCAAGCGCGGTACGAACGATCAGGAAATCCTTCCCATGGCGCGGCACTTCCGCGGCACGGGTGTGGTGCTGCGCTTCATCGAATACATGGACGTGGGTGCCACCAACGGCTGGCGCATGGATGAAGTCCTGCCATCCGCCGAGGTGATTCGGCGCCTTGCCGCGGAATTCCCCCTGGTGCCGCTCGAAGCCAGCGCGCCCGGCGAAACGGCGCAACGCTGGGCCTACCAGGACGGCGGCGGCGAGATCGGGGTGATCAGCAGCGTGACCCAGGCCTTCTGCCATGACTGCAGCCGGGCGCGGCTCTCGACCGAGGGCAAGCTCTATCTCTGCCTCTTCGCCAGCATGGGCCACGACCTGCGGCCGCTTCTTCGCGGCGATGCCGACGACGCCCGGATCGCTTCCGAGATTGGCCACATCTGGCAGGGTCGCTCTGACCGCTACTCCGAGCTGCGCGCATTGCGCGAGCCCGACACCGATGCCGGCGCGCCGCGCCGCGTCGAGATGAGCTACATCGGCGGCTGAGCGCGCCTGCTACACGCGCCGTCTCCATGAGCCGCATCGACGACATCGCCGCCGCGCTGGCGGGCTACGACCCTGACGCTCTCGGTGTGGATGCCGTGCAGTCCTTCCTGGCGCGCCTGGCCGATTCGGCCATCGTCACCGGCGGCGAGCGCATTGCGTTGCGCGACGCGCTCGGCCGCGTCCTGGCGGAGGACATCGTTTCGCCCGTGAGCGTGCCGCCGCATGACAACTCGGCGATGGACGGCTTTGCCTTCGATGGCGCATGGCTCGACGAGGCCGCGACCGACGCCTCGGTGAGCGTGCGCGTGGTCGGTACGGTCCTGGCCGGCGCGGCCTGGCGCGGCACGCTGGCCGTCGGTGAAGGGGTCAGGATCATGACCGGCGCGATGATGCCCGCCGGCCTCGACACCGTCATTCCGCAGGAGTGCTGCCGGGTCGAGGGCGATGCCATTCGCTTTGCGGCCAGCGCCCTGCGCCGCGGCGACAACCGCCGGCTGGCCGGCGAAGACCTGATGCAAGGCAAGCCCGCGTTGCCGTGCGGCGAGATCATCTCGCCCGCCGCATTGGGCATGGTCGCCAGCCTCGGCCTGCCGATGGTGCCCGTGCTGCGTCGCCTGCGCGTGGCGTACTTTTCCACTGGCGACGAGATCCTGAGCCTGGGCGAGGTGCCCCGTGAAGGGGCCGTCTACGACAGCAACCGCTACACCGTGTTCGGCCTGCTCTCGCGGCTGGGTTGCGAGGTGATCGATCTCGGCCTGGTGCGCGACGACCCCGCCGCGCTCGAATCGGCGATGCGCCGGGCGGCCAGCGAAGCCGACGCGATCATCACCAGTGGCGGCGTCAGCGTCGGCGAGGCCGACCATACCCGCGCCGTCCTGCAGCGGCTCGGGGACATGGCCTTCTGGCGCGTGGCCATGCGGCCCGGCCGCCCGATGGCGGTCGGCCTGATTTCGACGGAGGGCGATGCCCGCGGACCGGCCGTGTTGTTCGGACTTCCCGGCAATCCCGTCGCCGTCATGGTCGCCTTCCTCGCCTTCGTGCGACCTGCCCTGCTGCGGATGATGGGGTGCAACGCCAAGTGCTCCGCGCCCCCGCCCTTGTTGCGGGCCACGAGCGTCGACCCGATCCGCAAGAAGCCCGGACGCACCGAATACCAGCGTGGCCGCGTGCAGGCCGTGCCGGGTGGGCTGCCCGAAGTGCGCATCGCCGGCAACCAGGGCTCGGGGGTGCTCAGTTCGATGGTCGAGGCCAATGGCCTGGTCGTGCTGCATCACGACCAAGGCAGCGTGGCTGCGGGCAATTCGGTCGACGTGATGATGTTCGACGGCGTGGTGTAAGGTTCGCCGACCCGAAACCGAGCAATCAGGAGTTGCGCATGCTGGCAGCCAGAATCGAGTTGATGCAGCAGATGCCCATCTTCGGCGCCATCGGCGGCGAGACCCTGGAATTCCTGCTGGCCCCCGCGCCGGTGGTGAAGATCGCGGCGGGGAACTACTTCTTCCATGAAGGCGATCCTCCCAGCGGCATGTACGTGCTGGAGACGGGGCGCGTCACGGTGTCGAAGAGCTGGCAAGGCCACGATCTGCTGCTTCGTCGGCTCGGCCGGGGCGATTGTTTCGGCGAGATGGCCCTGCTGGACCTCTTTCCGCGCAGCGCGTCGGTGCGCGCCAATGAAGACTGCTGCGCCATCGAACTCTCGTCGGCCAATCTCTACCGGCTGTTCGAGCGCGACGTCGAGCAGTTCGCGCTGATCCAGATGAACATCGGCCGCGAGATGAGCCGGCGCCTGCGCATCACCGACGACCTGCTGTTCAGGGCGAGCATGGGCGAGGCGCTGGAGCCGCTCGAGCGGATCTAGATTCGTCCCAGCGCCTTGTCCACGCCCTTGTTGGCCAGGGCATCCGCGCGCTCGTTGCCCGGATCGCCCGAGTGGCCCTTGACCCAGCGCCATTCGATCTGGTGGCCGCCTTCCGCCACCAGCTTGTCGAGCTGCTGCCAGAGCTCGACGTTCTTGACCGGCTGCTTCGTCGAGGTGCGCCAGCCCTTGGCCTTCCAGCCGCGGATCCATTCGGTGATGCCCATGCGCACGTACTGGCTGTCCAGGTAGAGCGTGACCTTGCAGGGGCGCTTCAGCGCGGCGAGACCTTCGATCACCGCCTGCAGTTCCATGCGGTTGTTGGTGGTGTTGAGTTCGCCGCCGAAGAGTTCCTTCTCGGTGGCGCCCGACTTCAACCATGCGCCCCAGCCGCCCGGACCGGGGTTCCCTTTGCATGCACCGTCGGTGTAGATCTGTACTTCGTTCAAAAACCGTTTCCTTCTTGCTGTCGTTGTGTCGTGTCGCGGTGCATCTTGCCTGCAATCGGGACGGGTGCGCTGGCGCGCGAGGCCGCCCGGCGCCATTCGGCGCCGAGCAAGCGCAATCCACGCACGCGCTTGACCGCAACCAGAAAATAGACCGCGCCGAAGATCGGCCACCAGCGCTCGCCGGCGCCGTCGAACCACCGGCAGCGCTCCAGCCAGGCATCGCTGCGCACGGCCGGCCGATAGACGCCGAAGCGGCCCGATTCGACCTCGAAGCTCAGCAGCCGCAGCCAGTCGCGCATGCGCCGGTAGCCGATGAAATCGCCCGTTTCGGGCAGAAAAAGCTCGCCGAAGCCGAGCCGCCGGTAAAGATGTGCGCGCCGTTGCCGCATGCCCCAGAGGCTCGCCGGATTGAGCCCGCAGATGACGACTCGACCTTCGGGCACCAGCACCCGCTCGACTTCGCGCAGCGTTGCATGCGGATCGGGGCTCAGTTCGAGCGTGTGCGGCAGCACGACGAGATCAAGGCTGGCGGCGGGGAACGGCAGCGCCGAGAAGTCGGTCACCAGCGCGCTGCGTGCCCCCTGCGCCGGATCGGACAGGGCCAGCCAGCGATGCGGCATGCGATTGGTGCGGAGCCCCTCGACCTCCGCCAGACCCAGCTGCAGCGCGTGATAGCCGAACAGGTCGGCCACCGCCTGGTCGAACTGGGCCTGCTCCCAGGCCAGCAGATAGCGGCCAGGGGGGGTCTCCAACCAATCATGCAAACCTATAATTTGACCGCTCATGACCCTCGTTCCGCTGCCCGCTTTCGCCGACAACTACATCTGGATGCTGCAGGACGGGCGCAACGCGATCGTGGTCGACCCAGGGGACGCCGCACCGGTGTTCGATGCACTCCGGCACGGCAATCTGCAACTGGCCGCGATTCTAGTCACGCACCATCACGCCGATCACACGGGTGGCGTGGCAGCGTTGCACGAAGCCACCGGTGCGCCGGTCTTCGGCCCTGCCCGCGAGAAGATTCCGGAGCCGTTCGCGCGCCTGTCGCACGGCGACCATGCCGACGTGCTGGGGCTGCGCTTCGAGGTGATCGACGTGCCGGGCCACACGGCGGGCCATATCGCCTACTTCCTGCCGGCCGATCCGCGCAATGCCGCGGCGGGCGATCTCGCGCCGCTGGTCTTCTGCGGAGACACGCTGTTCTCGGGCGGTTGCGGCCGCCTGTTCGAAGGCACACCCGCTCAGATGCTGGCCTCGCTCGATGCGCTGGCGGCGCTGCCGGGCGATACGCGCGTATGCTGCACCCACGAATACACACTCGCTAACCTGAGATTCGCGCGCGCGGTGGAACCGGGCAACGCCGATCTCACTCAGTACATGGCGCGGTGCGAAGCACTGCGTGCTCGCGGCGAACCCACGCTGCCTTCGCAGCTGTCGACCGAGCGCCTCATCAACCCCTTTCTTCGCAGCCGCGAAGCCACCGTCAGTCGAGCGGTCCACGCTCACGCCGGCCTCTCACCGCAGTCCGCCGAGACCGAGGTCTTCGCCACGCTGCGTCAATGGAAAAACGACTTTCGATGAAACTTATCGTTGCCGCCTGCCTTGCGGGCTCTCTCTTTCTCGCAGGCTGCGCCACCGGTACGGGTTCGTCCACGGGCTTTTCGAACGCTTCTTCGAGCAGCGGCACACCGGTCTACCCGGGTGGTGCGCTCTCGCCCATCACCTCCGGTGACGCGAAGTCGCGCGCCGTGGTGACCCTGGCGCCGCCCACCGACATGTGGGACCGGATCCGCCGCGGCTTCAAGATGCCCGACCTGGACAACGACCTCGTACGCGACCGCGAGCAGTGGTATGCGAGCCGGCCCGACTACATGCAGCGCATGACCGAGCGCTCCAGCCGCTACATCTTCCACATCGTCGAGGAACTCGAGCGACGCAACATGCCAACGGAGATCGCGCTGCTGCCCTACATCGAGAGCGCCTTCAATCCGCAGGCAGTCTCCAGCGCGCGCGCCGCGGGCATGTGGCAATTCATGCCGGCCACCGGCACCGACTACGACCTCAAGCAGAACATCTTCCGCGACGACCGGCGCGACGTCGTCGCCTCCACGCGCGCGGCGCTTGACTACCTGCAGAGGCTCTACGGCATGTTCGGCGACTGGCAACTCGCCCTCGCCGCCTACAACTGGGGCGAAGGCAACGTGAGCCGCGCCATCGCCAAGAACCAGCGCGCCGGCCTGCCCACCACCTACAGCGACCTCACGATGCCCGCCGAGACGCGGCTGTACGTGCCGAAGCTCCAGGCCGTGAAGAACATCGTCGCGAACCCGGAACGCTTCAACGCCGACCTGCCGTTGATCGCCAACCACCCCTACTTCCAGACGGTGACGCTCAAGCGGGACCTCGACGTGACGCTCGCCGCCAAGCTGGCCGACGTGAAGATCGAGGACTTCCGCGCGCTCAATCCATCGGCGCACAAGCCCGTCCTGCTCGCGGCGGGCACGCCGGAGATCCTGCTGCCGTGGGACAACGCCGCCGTCTTCCAACGCAACTTCGAGGCCTACTCGCAGGGCCAGTACGCGAGCTGGACCGCCTGGACCGTGCCCACGACCATGACCGTGGCCGATGCCGCGCAACGCTCCGGCATGGCCGACGCCGATCTGCGCGCGATCAACAACATCCCGCCGAGGATGCTCATCAAGGCCGGCTCGACGCTCATCGTGCCACGCGGCGCGCGCGTACAGGAAGACGTTGCCGCCGTGGTCGCCGACACCGGGCAATTGAGCTTCCAGCCCGAGATCGTCACGCGCCGCACCGTGGTCAAGGCCAGTGGCAAGGACAGCGTGGCGAGCATCGCCCGCCGCTACAAGCTGAACCCGGCCAACGTGGCCGAATGGAACGACGTCAAGCCGAACCATGCCTTCCAGAAGGGCTTCAACGTGGTGGTGTACCTGCCGGTCAAGGCGGCGCGCACCGCCAGTGTCGGTACGGGCACGTCGCGCCTGCGCAGCACCCCGCCGCTGAAGAGCACGAGCGTTCCATCAAAGAACGTGACCAAGGTCTCCAAGACTTCATCGAGCCAGGTCGTGCGCGAGCCGCGCGGCGGCACGCCGTCGAAGAAGAAGCGCTGAAGCCGCATGCCGGCCCCAAGCGCCGGCTTCAGAGCTTCTCGGTCTCCCCGCTGCGTGGCTGCCACTTCATGAGGCGCTTCTCGATCACCCCGACGATGCCGTCGAGCACCAGCGCAAAGGCCGTCAGGACGACGATGCCCGCGAACACGGTGTTGACGTCGAAGGTGCCCTCCGCCTGCAGGATCAGGTAGCCGACGCCACGCGCCGAGCCCAGGTATTCGCCGACCACGGCGCCGACGAAGGCCAGGCCGACGGAGGTGTGCAGGCTCGAAAACACCCAGCTCGTGGCGCTAGGCAGGTAGACCGTGCGCAGCAACTGCCGCTGGTTCGCGCCCAGCATCCGCGCATTGGCCAACACCACCGGACTCACCTCGCGCACGCCCTGGTAGACGTTGAAGAACACGATAAAGAACACCAGCGTGACCGCCAGCGCCACCTTGCTCCAGATGCCCAGGCCGAACCACAGCGCGAAGATCGGCGCGAGGATCACGCGCGGCATCGAATTCGCGGCCTTGATGTAGGGGTCGAAGACCAGGCTCGCCGTCGGCGCCAGTGCGAGCCACAGTCCGCAGGCGAGACCCAGCAAGGTTCCGATGACGAAGGCCAGCACGGTTTCGATCAGGGTTGTGCCGAGATGCAGGTAGATGTCGGCATTGCCCGGCAGGCCTTCGGGGAACAGCGGGTTCGCCGGAATGCCGACCGGCATGAACCAGCTCCAGATCCGCCCCGCGACCTGGATCGGTTCGCCCAGGAAGAATGCAAATTGCTGGTTGCGTGACGCCACGTGCCAGGCGATCAGCAGCGCCGCGAGCACCGCGATCTGCCAGAAGCGTGCATTGCTTTCGCTCGGTCGAATGCGCATGTCAGGCTACCTTCTTGAGTTGCTGCGCGTAGCCCTTGAGCACCTCGTCCCGCAGGACGTTCCATATCTGCGTATGAAGTTCGACGAAGCGCGGGTGCGTGCGAACCTCGGCCACGTCGCGTGGCCTTGGAAGGTCGATGGCGAACTCGCCGATCGGATGCGTTGCCGGGCCTGCTGAGAGAACGACCACGCGGTCGCTCATCGCGATCGCCTCGTCGAGGTCGTGCGTGATGAACAGCACCGCTTTCCTTTTCGCGGCCCACAGGTCGAGCACCTCGTTCTCCATCAACTGCCGGGTCTGGATGTCGAGCGCGCTGAAGGGTTCGTCCATGAGGATGATGTCCGGATCCAGCGCCAGCACCTGCGCGAGCGCGGTGCGTTTGCGCATGCCGCCGGAAAGCTGGTGCGGATACCGGTCACCGAAGCCACCGAGCCCGACGCGGGCCAACCAATCTTCGGCCTGCGAGCGCGCCTGCGCATCCGGAACGCCCCGGTATTGCAGGCCCACCATCACGTTGTCCAGCGCGCTGCGCCAGGGCATCAGCGCTTCCGACTGGAACATGTAGCCGGCGCGGACGTTGATGCCGGCCAGCGGCTCGCCGAACACCTTGACCGTGCCCGATGAAGGCTCCAGCAGCCCGGCGCCCACATTGAGCAGGGTCGACTTGCCGCAGCCGGTCGGCCCGACGACTGAGACGAACTCGCCATCGCGGATGCGCAAGGTGGTGCGCGAGACGGCGGTGTAGCGCTGGCTGTGGTCGTCCTTCGAGCGGAAGGTGCAACTGATGTCGAAAAGTTCGAGCGCGTGGTCGGCCATGGCTTGCAAGAAAAAACCCGGCCGGAGCCGGGTTGCGGGACGTCGAGGTCAGGCTTTGAACCTGTCCTTGGCGCGGCGCGCAAAATCGTTGGTGTAGAGCTTGGACAGGTCGATCTTGTCGGCCTTGACCGTGGGATCGAAGCTCGCGATTGCGGTCAGCGCGGTCTTCGGACCATCGGCCGGCACCAGCCCGTCGGTCGCGATCGCTTCGCGCACCTTGTCGAAGGAAGCGAGGTACAGAGCCCGATCGCCCAGCAGGTAGGTTTCCGGCACGGTCTTGATGATGTCGCCCGGGCCCGCCGTCTGCAGCCACTTGAGCCCGTGCACGATGGCGTTGGCCAGCGCCTGGCAGGTATTGGGATTCTTCTGGATGAAGTCCGACGACGCATAGAGGCACGCCGCCGGCATCAGCCCGCCGAACACCTCCTGCGTGCCCTTGAGCGTGCGCGTGTCGCTGATGATCTTCACGTCGCCCTTCTGCTCGAGCATGGTCATCACCGGGTCGGTGTTGCTGATCGCGTCGATCTGTCCCGAACGCAATGCCGTCAGCGCGCCGGCAGCAACGCCGACGCCGATGTAGCTCACATCGCTCGCCTTCAGGCCGCCGCGCGACAGCACGAGATTCGACACCATGTTGGTGGAAGATCCCGGCGCCGACACCCCGATCTTCTTGCCCTTCAGGTCGCCAATGCCCGTGTAGCCCGGCATGTTCTTCGTCGAGACGCCGATCGCAATCTGCGGTGCGCGCCCCTGCAGCACGAAGGCCTGGAAGTATTGGTTCTTCGCCTGGAGATTGATGGTGTGTTCGAAGGCGCCCGAACACACATCCGCCGAGCCACCGACGACCGCCTGCAATGCGCGCGCACCACCGGCGAAATCGGAGATCTCGACATCGAGCCCCTCGGCCTTGAAGTAGCCGAGCTGCTCGGAGATGGTGAGGGGAAGGTAGTAGAACGCGGCCTTGCCGCCGACCGCGATCGATACCTTCGATTTTTCCAGCTTCGGCTGTCCATGGACCAGCGGCGCCCCGATGGCGGCAGCACCCAGCGCTGCGGCAACGGTGAAGGTTCGGCGATTGAGCATGAGTAGCGCCCGCAGGCTCTTTTTTTCGAATGATTCGAAACGAGCTTAGGGGCGCACTTCTGCGCCTGCATCGGGAACATCCCGTGCGGGTTTTTACGTAAACACGAAGACCTCTATCGCCCTGCGAACAGGATCGCGATATTCACGAGGAACGCGAGTGCCCATACCGCACTGCGTGCGTTGCCGATGCCCGCGATGTAGAAGGCGATATAGAAGAGGCGCAACACGACGTACGCCGCCGCCAGCGAATCGATCTGGGACTGCGCGGCGCCGAGCTGGTGCGCGATGATGACCGCGCCAATGAAGAACGGCAGGCCTTCGAAGCCGTTGGACTGCGACGCATAGGCTCGCGCGCGCCATCCGGCCTGCCGCGCGCCCCATTCGCGCGGCTTCTCGTTGTCACCCAGGCCGAAGGCGCCTGCTTTCGCGATGTACGACGACATGTACGGCAGCAATGCGGCGATCAGGACGCACCAGTAGGCCCATGTCAGAGGGGGCAGCAGGTTCATGCTTTTCTCGCTCAGGTTCCGGTCAGCGCCGATCGACCAGCGCGTGCGCGATGGTGCCGAGGTCGACGTATTCGAGTTCGCTGCCTGCCGGGACGCCGCGCGCAAGGCGTGTCACGTTCAGGCCACGCTGCTTGAGCGCCTCGCCGATGACATGGGCCGTGGCCTCGCCCTCGGCGGTGAAGTTGGTGGCCAGGATCACTTCGCTGACCGTGCCGTCGAGTGCACGCTCGAACAGCTTCGCGAGACCGATGTCCTTGGGCCCGATGCCGTCGAGCGGGCTGAGCTTGCCCATGAGCACGAAGTAATAGCCGCGAAACGCGCCGGTGCGTTCGAGCGCAGCTTGGTCGGCGGGCGTCTCGACCACGCACAGCTTGGTCGCGTCGCGGCGAGCGTCCTGGCAGACGTTGCAGATCGCCGCCTCGGTGAAGGTGTTGCAGCGCTCGCAGTGCCGGACATTGCTGGCGGCCTGCTCCAGCGCGCGCGCCAGCATCTGCGTGCCCGCACGATCGTGCTGCAACAGATGAAAGGCCATGCGCGAGGCCGACTTCGCACCGACGCCGGGCAGCCGCCGCAGTGCCTCGACGAGCGCATCGAGCGAACTCGAATCCGCCACCGTCAATTTCCCCGCGATCTAGTGCCAGAAATACCGCGGAACCGGCTTCGCCGGGCCGCAGGTATTGCCCCCTGCAAGGGGGTTGGCGAAGCGACACGAAGTGCGCGCAGCCTGGGGGTGATCATCAAAACGGCAATTTCATGCCGGGCGGCAGGCCCGGCATGCCGGCGGTGAGCTTGCCCATCTTCTGCTCGCTGGTTTCCTCGGCCTTGCGCACAGCCGCATTGAACGCAGCAGCCACCAGGTCCTCGAGCATGTCCTTGTCGTCGCCCAGCAGGCTCGGATCGATCGTGATGCGCTTGACGTCGTGCTTGCACGTCATCACGACCTTCACGAGGCCGGCACCCGACTCACCTTCGACCTCGATGGTGGCCAGTTCTTCCTGTGCCTTCTTGAGGTTGTCCTGCATTGCCTGCGCCTGCTTCATGAGGCCGGCCAGTTGTCCTTTGTTGAACATCGTTGGTCCTGTCGATCGTTGAAAAATGGATGAATGAAACTCAGGCGGGCCGAAGCGTCCCCGGAACGATCCGCGCGTCCCAGTCGCGCATCATCGATTGCACGTCCGGATCGTTGCGGATCGCCTCCTCGGCCACACGCTGACGCTCGTCGGCGGCCCGCTTGTTGCGGCGCGCCGGGCTGTCGACGACAGCACCGATCTCGATGGCGATTTTGACGCCATGGCCCAACGTCGCGAGCGCGTTCTGCAACTTCTCCCGACTGCTGGTCTGGTTGAGCGATTCGCGCTCGACGCGCAGCAGCCACTGGTCGACGTCTCTTGCCACCAACTGGGATTGCAAAGCCAGCTCTCGTGCGAGCGCAGCGATGGCCTCGGCGGCAACCAGTTGGGTGACTGTGGCATGCCAGAAATCGCCCTCTTCGCTCGGCGGGATCGGTGCCGAGGCGGCGACGGCCTCGCCCTCGCGCGCGCCAGGTGGCGGTTGAACGCGAACCTGCATCGCGACGACCTTGCTTGGCGCCGGCGTCATTTCGTCGGCGGGCGCGGGCCTCGGTGACGCAGGTGACGCCAGCGAAGGCGCTTCGACGACCGGCAGACGATGCCCGGGCGGTGTAGCAGCGCTCGCAGGCTCGTGGATTTGAGCGGCCGGCGCGGCGACCGGCCGGGCGACTTCTGCAGGCACGGCACGCGGCGTTGCCGCCACGGGCCGAGGCGCTTCATTCAGAGTTTTTTTTTCCGCGCCGGCCGCGCCGGTGGGCTTGAACGCCAGGAGGCGCAACAGCACCATCGTGAGCGCCGCATATTCGTCGGGGGCAAGCCCGAGTTCGCCGCGACCGTGCAGGCAAAGGCTGTAGAGAAGCTGCGTTTCGTCCGCGGGCATCAGCGTGGCGAGACGTGCAGTCTCGGCCGCGTCAGGATCTGAGCCGCCACCTGCTTCCGCGCGGGACGGCACGGCCTGCAACACGGCCATCGCCTGCAGGACGGTGGTCATCTCCTCGAGCGTGGACGCGGCGGAAAGTCCGTCCCGGCGCAGCCCTTCGGAGGTCTCGACGACCGTCTTGCCGTCGCCCTGCGCGAGCGCCTCGATGAGACGGAACACATGTCCGCGATCGACGCTGCCGAGCATCTGGCGCACGCCGCTTTCGAGCAACTCGCCGTTGCCGAACGCGATCGCCTGGTCGGTCAGCGACAGCGCATCGCGCATCGACCCGCGCGCGGCACGCGCAATCAGGCGCAGCGCCAGCGGCTCGGCCGGCACGGTTTCGGTCTGCAGGACGCGCGTGAGATGTTCGAGGACGGTTTCAGGCGCCATCGGCCGCAGGTTGAACTGCAGGCAGCGCGAGAGCACCGTGACGGGCACTTTCTGGGGGTCGGTCGTGGCGAGCACGAACTTGAGGTATTCGGGCGGTTCCTCGAGCGTCTTCAACATCGCGTTGAAGGCGTGGCCGGTCAGCATGTGCACTTCGTCGATCATGAAGACCTTGAAGCGCCCCTGCACCGGCTTGTACACGGCCTGCTCCAGCAGCGCCTGCACTTCGTCGACACCGCGGTTCGACGCCGCGTCCAGTTCCGTGTAGTCGACGAAGCGGCCCGCATCGATGTCCCTGCACGCCTGGCATATGCCGCACGGCGCGGCGGTGATGCCGCCCTGCCCGTCCGGCCCTTGGCAGTTGAGCGACTTCGCGAGGATGCGCGACACGGTGGTCTTGCCGACCCCGCGCGTCCCGGTGAAAAGATAGGCATGGTGCAGTCGTTGCGAGGTCAGCGCGTTCTCGAGCGCCTGGACGACATGCTCCTGGCCCACCATCTCGCTGAAGGTTTTGGGACGGTGTTTGCGAGCGAGCACGAGATAGGCCATCGGCGCATTTTAGGGTCGGCGCCGAACCCCGCCTCGCGCCGGGCTAGGCCATCTTGCAGATGAATTTCGCGCGTCTCGCGTCTAGCATGAAAACTCCATCGAGGAGACCGATATGCCCACCGCGCCACGAAAAGCCGCAGGCACCGCCGCGGCAAAGAAAACACGGCAGGCTGGCGATGCAGGTCTGCGCCGCTATTGCGCGCAGCCCGTGCAGACGATCCGCCAGTTCGATCCCGGCGTCGCGGCCGGCCGCGCCCGTGCCATCATGGCCGCGAGCAAAAAGTGGGTGAACGGCACCCAGATCACGTACTACTGCTTCAAGCGCGGCGATGCGGTCCCTGCGGCATGGCAGGGCAGCACGGCCGACATCGGCGTGGTCGGCACTTCGTTCGAGACGTGGGCCAAGCTGGGTATCGGCATCAGCTTCCGGAAGGTGGATGCACCCGAAGACGCGATGGTGCGCATCGGCTTCGATCCGCAGGATGGGTCATGGTCTTTCGTGGGCCGGGACGTGCTGGGCACCAAGTCGCCGCAGGAGCGCACGATGAACTTCGGCTGGGCGCTCACGACCGACTACGGCCACGATACGGCGCTTCACGAGATCGGCCACACGATCGGTCTCGAACACGAACACCAGAATCCCAACGCCGGCATCACCTGGAACCGCCAGGCCGTTCTCGACTACTTTTCGGGCCCGCCGAACAACTGGGACCAGCAGCAGATCGACTGGAACATCCTGCGCAAGATTCCCGTCTCGGAGATCAAGGGGACGACGTGGGATCCCGATTCGGTCATGGAATACCAGTTCGACGCGGGGCTCATCGACGCGCCCGCCAAATACAAGGCCGGCCTCACGCCCAAGGGCGGACTCTCCTACGCGGACAAGGCCTGGGTGGTCGAGTCGTACCCTGGCGTGCGGGCGCCCAGCACCTCGGCGCTGAAGGTCGGGCTCTCGCAGCTGCTCAAGCTCAAGGCCGGAGAGACACGCACTTTCGACTTCGTGCCAACCCGCACTCGTACCTACAACATCGGCACGTTCGGAACCTCCGACACGGTGCTGGTGCTGTTTGAGGTCACGCCCACCGGCAATGTGCAGATCGCCGGCGCCGACGACAGCGGCACGGACCTGAACGCCAAGGTCAGCATGCGACTGCAGAAGGGTCGCAGCTACCAGATCGGCGTGCGTCTGTACTACGCCGATGCGGCGATGGAGACCTCGCTACTGGTCTGGTGAGTGGAGTCGCCTACAATCGAGTTTGACGGGCCTCCCCGCATGGTGAAGTGGCCAACCGGGTCAGGTGGGGAACCAAGCAGCCCTAACTGCGTAGTCAGTGCCGGGGGTAAGGCTCGTCAACCCAACATCCAAAGGCCGTGAGTTTCGACAACTCACGCGCCCCAAGGGGCCAAGTGCCCCGCCCTCCTCACTTTTTCAATCAACACCGCTGCCGCTTTAGTTGCGCGACTGGCATTGGCACACCTCGAAATACTGGATGCGCATACAGTCTTTCCGGTAGAATTTGTCGTCCCCAAGAACAACATCGAGGCGACAGCATGACCCCTTCCATCCCTGCACTGACCGCCGCGCGGGTGCTCCCATTCACGCCGCGGCCGAACGTCGTCAGGCGCTCATCGTGGCCTTTCCCCGTCGCGCACGACAAGGGGCAAGGCGGGGATCTCAGGATTCATGCGGCGCAGGTCATCGCCAAGACGGCGCGTCATTGGCAAGTGCGCTGAGGTTGTCGTCAGCGCGGCCCGCTGTTTCTGCCGCTACTGGCTGATCGCTTCCGCACGAAGCAGCTTGTCGGTCAGCACTGCCGCGAGCGCCAAGGTCTTGTGCTCCATGTTCGCGACGTGATAGCAACCCAACGCGCGTCCCTCATAGCTCACGGCCGCGATCGGAAAGTGGGTGCCGAGCGCCGTGGCAGCGTCATGCAGGCATTCGGCGATCGAGCACAGCCCGAGACGCGCATAGCACTCGTCGGCGTTGCCGATGCTCACGCCGTAGTTGAAGTAGCCGTCTCTGACCTTCTTGATGTCGACTTGCGGGTACATGGTGGGGTGCCGCTGAAAGGACCGCAAATTGTCATCGTCAACGTGAAAAAATGCACGTCAACCATAAGTACACATCGCGTTGAATGTGCTAGCCGAATCGGGCCAGGACGCCCTGTGCGGCCACTGCGCCGCTCGCCATCGATGCGGTCAGGAGGTAGCCGCCCGTCGGCGCTTCCCAATCGAGCATCTCACCCGCGAAGAACACGCCGGGCAGCGCAGTGCCCATCAGGTTCGAGTCCATGCCCTTGAATCGGACGCCCCCCGCGGTGCTGATGGCCTCATCAATGGGCCGCGTCCTCACGAGCCGAAGCGGCACGGCCTTGATGGTTTCGGCCAGCTTGTCGGATGAATGCATTTCGTCGCGCGTGAGCACTTCATGCAACACGCCGGCCTTGATGCCCTCCAGTCCGAGCCGACTCTTGAGGTGGCTGGCGACGGAGCGCGAACCTCGTGGGTGCGATACGGCGCCGCGCACTTGCTCGGCGGTGCGATCGGGCAGCAGGTCGAGTTGCAACGTGGCGCTTCCGTTGGCCGCGATCTCGTCGCGCAGCAGCGCAGAGGCCGCGTAGACCAGGCTGCCTTCGACACCGCTTGCCGTGGCGACGAACTCGCCCTTGCGCTGAAAGCGATGCCCAAGCGAATCGGTGAAGGAGATCGCCACCGACTTGAAAGGCATGCCTGCGTAGCGCTCGGCGAAGAACGGCGTCCACTGCAGGTCGAAGCCGCAGTTGGACGCAGCCAGGGGCGCAACATCCACGCCGCGCGCAGAAAGCCACGGCACCCACGCGCCATCGGACCCCAGTCGCGACCAGCTTGCTCCGCCAAGCGCAAGGACGACCGCGTCGTACGGCGCGACGACCTCGCCCGCAGGGCTGGAGAAACGCAGCGTGGTCGCAGGCTCCGACGGATCGTCCCATCCGAGCCATCGGTGCCGCATGTGAAACTGCACACCGGCCTGGCGCAAGCGATGCAGCCACGCACGCAACAACGGCGCGGCCTTCATGTCCTTCGGAAACACGCGACCGGACGTGCCGACGAAGGTCTCGATCCCGAGCCCATGCGCCCATTCGCACAAGGCATCGGGCCCGAAGCGCCGGAGCAGCGGCTCGATCTGCGCGCGGCGCTCGCCGAAGCGGCTGGCGAAGATGTCGAAGGGTTCCGAATGCGTAAGGTTCAGCCCACCGCGCCCAGCGAGCAGGAACTTGCGCCCGACGGAAGGCATGGCGTCGTAGAGATGCACCTGCACGCCCCGCGCACTTAAGACTTCCGCAGCCATCAAGCCGGCGGGGCCGCCGCCGACGACGGCGACACGTTGATCTTGTTTCATTCGAGTGTGACCAGTTCACCCTGCCCGGTCAGGAACGCGGCGCGCACCGTTTCACCAGGGTAGGCGTCTTGCACCGCGTCGCGGTAGCGGTTGAGTTGCGCGATCAGGCTGGCGTCGCGTTCGGGCCGCGCGGCGGATTTGTAGTCGAGCACCCACCACGCGCCGCTGTCGCGATGGCGGACCAGGCGATCGATGCGCAGCGTCTGCCCTTGGTGAATCAGTGTGACCTCGTTGCCGTGCCAGTCGAGCGCATCCATGTCCCACGCCCACGCGCCCTGTCCGGCGCGAATGCGTTGCGCCAGGGCCGCGGCAGCGCGAGCGGCCTGCAGGTCGAGCGCAAACTCGCGCGCCGCGGCGCGCACGTGCCCGGCCGGCAACGCAATGCCCGGCTCCGCCCATTCGAGCAGCCGATGCATCGCCTGCCCCATGGCCGAGGCACGTGTGTCGATATCGATGGTCGTGCGTACGACCGGCTGCGGCGCTGCCGTCGCCGTCACTTCAGGCAAGCGCAGCATCTGGAACGCGGCGGGAACCCGGGTCGACACCGCGGGGGCCGTTTCAGGAACGTCGCCAACCAGCTCGCAGCGCGGCTCCAGCCGGGCCCACCAGCTCTGGGGATTCGGGCGTGCGGCGGCAACGGCGGAGACGACCAGTTCTCCCCTCGCGCGCGTCGTCGCCACATAGAGCGCGTTGATCTCTTCTCGATGCCGCGCCGCCTGTTCCTGCGCCAGGTCGTCGACCGCGCACGCAGGCGGACTCTTCTCGCTGGCCATGAACACGAAGCGTTCCGGCGCAGCGGCATGGCCGGGCCATTTCACGAGCACGCCCATGGTCTGTGCGCGCTGCGCCGAGGCGTCGGTGTCCAGCAGCAGCACGAGTTCGGCTTCGAGCCCCTTGGCGCCGTGCACCGTCAACAGTTGCACGGCGTCGGCGACAGTCACCGCGGGCGCGCGAACGCCGCCGGCACGGATGGCGCGCACGAAGCCATAGGCCGTCGCGAAGCGCGCACCGTCGAGTTCGAGCGATGCCGCCAGCAGGCCGCGCAGATTGGCGAGCACGCTCGCACGCAGTGCGGCCGGCGCGGCGGCGGCGAACTTCGGCAGCACTTCACCGTCATGAAAGATCGCGCTCAGCGCATCGTGCGGCGGCAATGCGGCAAGCCATTGCTGCCATCGTCGCAATCGCGGACCGATGCCGGCAAGCGACCCCTGCCAGTCCGGTGCCTGCAGCAGGTCGAACCAGCTCGCGCGGCCGGCGCGCTGACGCAGTGCGAGTTGCACCAGCGCATCGTCATCGATGCTCCACAGCGGGGATCTCAACGCGCGCGCAAGCGACAGGTCGTGGTCCGGAGACACCAGCGCATCGACGAGCGCAATGATGTCCTGCACTTCGGGCGCATCGTTCAGCTCGTTCTTCTCCGGCTGCTGCACGGCGATGTGCAGCTTGCGCAGTTCGTCCTGCAGCACGGTCAGGCGGCTGCGCCGGCGCGCGAGGACCATGATCCGGCTCGGTGCCAGACCACCGGCGATGCGATCGGCGATCCAGCGCGCCGCCTGCTCGCATTCCTTCTGCAGCAGGCGCTCTTCCGGCAGGATGCGAGGTGTGGTGAGGCTGTCGCGCCAGGGCAGCATGCCATCGGCATCGGCGACCGTCTGGTCGGCCGGGTCGGCACCCCCAATCGAATCCCGAGCAATCAGCGGGAGCTTCCGCACGCGCCCTGGCACTTTCGATTCCGTCGTGTGGTCGCGGAATCCGCTGAACTCGCCGGCCTGCTGCGCGTCCTGCATCGCCGCGTTGACCAGGCCCACGACCGCCTGCGCATTGCGATGCGTGTGGTCGCAGTTCAGGAGGTCGCCATTCAGGCCCTGCTGCACGAACTGCTTGGCCGCGATGAACACCTGCGGCTCGGCGCGCCGAAAGCGGTAGATGCTCTGCTTCGGATCGCCGACGATGAACACACCCGGCCGCCGTCCACCGGCGCCGGCGTAGCTCCCGAGCCAGCCGTTGAGCGCTTGCCACTGCAGCGGGTTGGTGTCCTGAAATTCGTCGATGAGCAGATGCCGCACGCGCGCATCCAGCCGCTCCTGCACCCAGCCCCACAGCTCCGCATTGCCGAGCAGAAGATGCGCCGCCTGCTCGACGTCGTTCATGTCCACCCAGCCGTTCTCGGCCTTGACTTCGACGAAGCAGGCACTGAGCAGCCGGGTGAGCCGGGCCATGCGCTGTTGGTGGAGCCAGGCTTCGTGCTGTGCCTTCGCTGCGCAGAACTGCAGCGCGCGGTCCTGCGCGGCGCGCACGTCATCGAGGCCGGCCAGCTTCTCGCTGAACTTGCGCGGCTCGCCCTTTTGCGTGAGCAGGGCATCGAGCACGGCGGCCGCATGGCCTTCAGTCATGGCTTGTTCGAGTTCGACGCCTCGCCGCGAAAAGGTCGGCGCGCTCGCGCGGCCGAGCGCGCGGGCCGCGGCCAGCATCACGTTGCGCCAGGCAGGATCGCGGAGCAGGATGTCGTCCGGCGATTCCGCGCGCTCGAAAACGGGGTACATGACACCCATGGGCGTCACCGCCGCATCGACCGCGTCATGCGCATCCGCGAGTGCGAACTCCACGCGGCGCGTGAGGGCCTCGTCCAGTGCCTTGGCGATCTGCGAACGGCCGTGCGTGGCGACGAGCGCGTGGTAGTCGGCCGAGGCGGCCTCGTCCGCGGCAACGGCGGAATAGAAGGGGCGCCAGACGCGGGCGCGCGCCTCGGCGTCGTCTTCCAGGAGTTGGTAGTTGGCGGGCAGCCGCAAGCGTTCGAGCACCGCAACGGGCGCACTGCGAAGCAGCCCGGCGAACCACGCATGGAAAGTCCGGAATTGAACGGGCCGTCCGCGCGCGAGCAGTTCCCGGTAGAGGTTCTGAAGGCGTGGCGCCGCTGCCTCCGCGGCCGACGGCTCCATCCCGCGCATCACCAGTTCCGGAACCAACTCGCCCACCGGTTGCCCGGCGAACTTTTCGAGCCACTGGTCGAGGCGCTCGCGCATCTCGCCGGCGGCCTTCTTGGTGAAGGTGATGGCCAGGATCTCGTGGGCCTCGCAGGCGCCCTCGCCTTCCTCCAACAAGGCGCGAAGGATGCGCGACACAAGCATCCAGGTCTTGCCGGCACCCGCGCAGGCTTCAACCGCCACCGAGCGGCGCGGATCGCAGGCGATGGCGTAGAAGCGCTCGCGCGAAACGCGCATGCCATTGTGTTCATAGGCCGCGGCAGTCATGGCAGCGCTCATTCGGTCACTTCCCAGAAATCCTTGCGGCACAGGCCGCGGGCGGCACAGTGGTCACAGACCGGCCCTTCGCCCAGCGCGGGCAGCGCCGCGCCCTGGCCGATGCGCGCCAGATCGTCCATCACGCCGGCCACCAGCGCATCGCGTGCGGCCACGATCTCGGGCTGCTCGAAGGTCTGCGTGCCCGATGCCTTCTCGCCGACGTTGACGTAGGCCGCGCGCAAGCTGTCGTCCGGAAACAGGGCCGCGTAGAAAGCGAGCTGCGTGTCTTCCGTCGGATCCTTGACGCGTTCGCGGGTCTTGTCGGCCGACTCGGTCTTGTAGTCGATCACGAAGGCCCTGCCGTCGGGCGTCGCGTCGACGCGGTCCAGGCGGCCAATCAGCTTGACGCTGCCGAGCGGTACTTCCTTCCAGGGCTCGGACTCGACGAATACTGCGCCTTCGCCGGTCTCGTGGCCGGCCAGCCAGGACAGGTAGCCGTCGCGCACGGCAGGCCAGGCCGCGGCGAAGGGAAGGAACTCGGCCTTCGACAGGCCGAATTCCCGTGTCGCGAGTGCTTCCGCCGTGGCCATCATCGCGCGGCGGGTCGCGAGATCGGAGGTCTGCACATCCTTCAGGGCTTCATGGAAATGGCCTAGGACGGCATGCAGCCAGTTGCCGAAATCGCGCTTGTCGATCTCGGCATCGAGTTCGTCGCTGTCGCGCAAGCCGAGTTGGCGCAGGGCGAAGAAGCGGTAGGGACAGCGTCGCAAGTCCTCGTAGGCAGTCGATGACAGGCTGGCGGGCACCAGCGCGTTGCCGTGCGGCTGCGGATGCGGTGTCGGCCGGGCCTCGACCTGCACGGAAAGGCGAGGATCGGTGGCCTCGGCCGCCGAATGGTCGAGATGGAGCATCTGCACGAGCGGACTTGGTCGCACCGGCTCGCCGCTCGCGTCGAACTGGCGCCACAGCACGTCGCAGCGCGGCGCGCGCATCGCGATGGCCCATGCGGCGCGCTGCGCGGCTTCGAGTTCTTCGCGGGATGGCAGCGAAAGGCCGGCGCGCTGTGTCGGATTCCAGTCGCCTGGCGGCTCGGGAGAGGCAGGCAACCGCTGATCGTCGCAACCCGGCACGACCACGGCCGCGAAGGCGCGACCGAGCAACTGGTGCAGCGGCAGGACGACGACCTGCGATGCCTCGCTGTTCGATGGCGCCAAGACGAAGCTGGCCGCTTCGAGCACATCGCGTACCCAGGCCGTGAACTCCGCCAGCGTGCAGCGCGTGCCCCGAATCTCGCCTTCGTCGGCGTCCAGGTAGAGCGCGGCGATCACCTCGATGCCGGCCACATCACCGGCCAGCCCGGCCCACTGGCCGCCGGCTTCGAGCAAGGTTCTTGTCGCCTGGAGCCATTCGCCGAGCGGCCGGGCCCGGACGAGCGGCTCTCGGAGGGCCTCGATGGCCTCCGTCAAACGCAGGAGATTCGCATCGGTGGGCTTTTCGCTGGCAGGCACCCACGAACACCAACCGCGCCAGTCACGCATGCCGCGATCGCGCAGACGCGCCTCGAGCGCCAGGACGGCACGACCATCGAAAGCGCTGGCCGCCTTGAGCCAGTCGAGGACCTGGTCGCTGCTGGCGTCGTGGGCGCAGGCGCGCAACGCGCTCATCAGGTTCGCCGCAGCACGAGTGGTGGACAGCTTCCAACCGGTCTCATCATGGGGAACCACGCCATGCGCCACGAGCTGGGCGCTGATGCGGCGTGTCAGCGCACGGTCGGTGGCGACCAGGGCCACGGGCGCGCGGTCTTCGGACAGATGATTCAGGACGCAGGCTGCCGCGCGATCCGCCTCGTCTTCAGGATCAGCCGCTGCGTGCAGATCGACCACGCAGGCGGGCGCGCCCAATGTCGCGAGCGGCAAGTGCAAGGCGCGCTCACCCATCAGGGCGGCCAGCTTGCGAGTCAGCGGGTCGCTCTGAAGCCCGTCCAGCACGATCAACTGATCGACCTGCGCGAGCGCGTGGCCCGCGAGCAGCACGTCGGTTGCATAGCCGGAAGTGGATGCCCACGCCAGCGCGATGCCGTTGAGCGCACTTTCGATGTCGAACCATTCGGAGCCCTTGCCCGCGCCGACGATGTCGCGGACGCTTTGGGCCCACGCGGCGCGTTCGTCAGGACGCTCGGCCGCGGCCAGAGGAGCAAGCTGGAGGACGATCTCGACCAGCCGCCCCGCCAGCGCATTGCGCGATGCCGCGAAGCCCGTGCGGGCCAGCAGGGACTGCGCGGTCAGCAGATCACGCGCCATGTCGAAGGCGATGTCGTCGACGCCGGGCGTGAAGCCGCCCGCGCTGCGCGCCCAGTTGCGCGTGGTCTCGAAGCGCGGTGCGAAGCCCGCACCGCCGTGCGCGGCCCACATGGCGCGGGCCACTTGCATCAGTTGCGCGTAGGGCACGAGCACCACGGTCCGCGCCGCGTGAATCCGTCGTTCGGCGAGAACGCTCGAGATGCGGCGGACGATGCCCTGGTCCGGATCGCACCAGAGCGCGTGCGCCGGATGGCGCTCAGAAGATTGCATGGGGTGTATTCGGGATGGCTTTGGCTATCGGGGCCATAGCTTCGGTGCCGGCCACGCCGACACTTGGTTTCTGTCACAATGACCCGCACTTTAGCTGCACCGAAACTCTCCGCGCAGAAGGACACATTCCATGGCCAGCGATCTCATCAAACACATCTCCGACTCTTCTTTCGAAGCCGACGTGCTCAAGTCCGGCAAGCCCGTTCTGGTGGACTACTGGGCCGAATGGTGCGGCCCCTGCAAGATGATCGCGCCTATCCTTGACGAGGTGTCGAACACCTATGAGGGCAAGCTGCAGATCGCCAAGATGAATGTCGACGAGAACCGCGACATCCCCGCCAAGTTCGGTATCCGCGGCATCCCGACGCTGATGCTGTTCAAGGATGGCCAACTGGCCGCCACCAAGGTCGGTGCAATGAGCAAGGCGCAACTGACGGCCTTCATCGATCAGCAACTGGCCTGAGCGATACCCATGCTGCCTGCGCGCAACGCGCCGGCAGCTTTGCCTTTTTTCCTGTCATAATTCCCCACAGATCACCGGCCCATTCAGGTACCCGGTTCGAGTTCCCCGGTTTGTGAGGCATCTCTCGCCTCTCCCCAAACCTCCCCCTCCTGGTTTTGACAGATTTCCCCGCAAGGGGTCATTCCATGCACTTAAACGAACTCAAGGCACTCCACGTGTCCGAAGTCCTCAAGCAGGCCGAAGCCCTTGAGATCGAAAACGTCGGCCGCATGCGCAAGCAGGAGCTGATGTTCGCGATCATCAAGAAGCGTGCAAAGGCCGGCGAGCAGGTGTTTGCCGACGGCGTGCTCGAGATCCTGCCGGACGGCTTCGGCTTCCTGCGCAGCCCCGACACCAGCTTCACGGCGAGCACGGACGACATCTACATCTCGCCGAGCCAGGTGCGCCGATTCAACCTGCACACCGGCGACATGATCGAAGGCGAAGTGCGAACGCCCAAGGACGGCGAGCGCTACTTCGCGCTGACGAAGCTCGACAAGGTCAACGACGGCCTGCCCGAAGCGAACAAGCACAAGGTGATGTTCGAGAACCTGACGCCCCTGTTCCCGAAGGAACTGATGCGTCTGGAACGCGACAACTTCAAGGGCGACGAGAACATCACCGGCCGCATCATCGACATCATCGCGCCCATCGGCAAAGGCCAGCGCGCCCTGCTCGTGGCCCCGCCCAAGAGCGGCAAGACGGTGATGATGCAGCACATCGCCCACGCGATCAGCGCCAACTATCCCGAAGTGCACATGATGGTGCTGCTGGTGGACGAGCGGCCTGAGGAAGTGACTGAAATGCAGCGCACGGTGAAGGGCGAGGTCATCGCGTCGACCTTCGACGAACCGGCCGCCCGTCACGTTCACGTCGCCGAAATGGTGATCGAGCGCGCCAAGCGCCTGGTCGAACTCAAGAAGGACGTGGTGATCCTGCTGGACTCGATCACCCGCCTTGCCCGTGCCTACAACAACGTCGTGCCCTCGTCGGGCAAGGTGCTGACCGGCGGTGTCGACTCGAACGCACTGCAGCGCCCCAAGCGCTTCCTCGGCGCCGCGCGCAACGTCGAAGAAGGCGGGTCGCTCACCATCATCGGCACTGCGCTGATCGATACCGGCAGCCGCATGGACGAAGTGATCTTCGAAGAGTTCAAGGGCACCGGCAACTCCGAAATCCACCTCGACCGCCGTCTCTACGAAAAGCGCGTCTTCCCCTCGATCCAGCTCAACCGCAGCGGCACGCGTCGCGAAGAACTGCTGTTGCCGCCCGAGATCCTGCAGAAGACCCGCATCCTCCGCCAGCTCATGTACAACATGGACGAGATCGAGGCGATGGAGCTCATGCTCAAGAACATGAAGGCGACGAAGACCAATGTCGAGTTCTTCGACATGATGCGTCGCGGAGGCTGATCGCCTCCTGCGCTGGCGGCAACGTCAGCGCGCCGTCAGGGCCCGGCCTTCTGTCGCGCTCTGGCGTCCCAGGTCGAGCAGTTCCATCAGCTCGACCGCCTGTTCCGGGGTCACCGGATTCGGGCCCTCCCCATGGATCGCGTCCCGGATGGCCGTGTAGTAGCGGACGTAGTTGCCCGCCAGTGTCGGCACCGCCCGCGTCTGGCTGCGGCCATCGTCGAGTACCACTGTGCATTCGCCATCGATTGGATCGGCGCCCCAGCCTGCGCCGCCTGGAATCCCTCCCTCGCGCAGCGCATCCTCCTGAGGATCCACGCCCCGCTTGATGTAGCTCCCGCGCGTGCCATGCACGATGTAGCGAGGCGCCGCATGCGCCGCGAGCGTGGTTGCGTGCAACACCACCCGCATCGGCGCGTGCGCGGCGGTTTCATAGCGGAGCACGGCGTGGAAATAGTCTTCGACCAGTGCCCCGTCGCGCAAGGCGGCCGTATCGAGTTGCAAGGTGTCGGGCCGGCCGAACAACTGAACCGCCTGATCGACCAGATGCGAACCCAGGTCCACCCACAGGCCAGCGCCGGGCACGGGCTGCTCGCGCCAGCGCTCGCGCACCTGCGGACGGAAGCGATCGAAATGCGACTCGAGATACACCGGCCGACCCAGTTCGCCGCTGGCGAGCAGGTCGCGCAGCGTCAGGAAGTCCGAGTCATAACGACGGTTCTGATAGACCGACAGCACCCGGCCGTTCTGTTGGGCCAGCGCGGCCAGTTCGCGGGCCTGGGCGGCGTCGAGCGTGAAAGGCTTGTCGACGACGACATGTTTGCCGCCAGCAAGCGCGGCCTTGGCCAGCGGGTAGTGCTGGGCGTTCGGCGCTGCGATGACGACCAGGTCGATGTCGGTTCGACGCAACAGTGCCTCGACGTCCGGGATCACATCCACGCCTGGCCAGTCCGCATGGACTTTGCGTGGTTGCGAACTGGCCACCGCCGCCAGATCGAGGCCTGCGACGGCCGAGACCACCGGGGCATGGAATGTCTGGCCTGCGAACCCATAGCCCACGAGACCGGCGCGCAAGGTAGGAAGTGGCATGGTGACGGTCTCTATGGCGCTGAAAAGCACCAGTATGCGATAATTGCGGGCTTAGCGAAAAGTGCAACACGGCGCCGTGCCGTGTCATCCCTTCGGGACATCCCGGCCGAATCCACGGCTTTTGGGGTTTGTGGCTCTCGCATCGACCAAAGGAAAGACCATGAAAGAAGGCATTCACCCGAACTACCGCGAAGTTCTGTTCGTCGACCTGTCGAACGGCTTCAAGTTCGTGACCCGTTCGTGCGCGAACACCAAGGAAATGGGCACCACCGACGACGGTCGTGAACTGCCTCTGTTCAAGCTCGATACCTCGAGCGAATCCCACCCGTTCTACACCGGCACGCAGAAGTCGGTGGACAACATGGGCGGTCGCGTCGAGAAGTTCCGCAACCGCTTCGGCAAGACCACCGGCGCCGCCTCCAAGTAAGGAAGGCGCTTCCGCGTCGAGGGCAGCCCGGTTTGACCGCGCTGCCCTTTTTCTTTCCTCCCGACCCTCTCGCACTCTTCCGTTGAACCAGCCAACGCCCGCGATCGTTGCCCAGAGCGCCGTGCGCCGCCTGCCGCGCATCGCCTTGCTGCTGCTGTGCGCGGCCTACCTGATGCCCGGGCTGCTGGGCCGGGGCCCCTGGAAGAGCGCCGACATCACGGCCTTCGGCTACATGGCCGAACTCGCCCAAAGCACCGAAGGCATCGCGCGCTGGCTCGATCCCCTGCTGCTCGGATTGCGGCCTGAAACACCCGCGCTGATCCCATACTGGATCGGCGCCTGGGCGATCAAGATCGCGCCCGGGTGGGTCAACCCCGACCTTGCGGTTCGCATCGCCTTCGCCATGCTGCTGGCCGGCGCGTTCACCGCCACCTGGTACGCCGTCTACTACCTCGCCCGAACATCTCGCGCGCAGCCCGTGGCGTTCGCGTTCGGCGGCGAGGCGCGCCCGACGGACTACGCGCGGGCCATCGCCGATGGCGCCTTGCTGGCGTTGATCGCCTGCCTCGGCCTCGCGCAGCTCGGGCACGAGACCACGCCGGCACTTGCGCAGCTCTTCTTCACCTCCCTGATGTTCTTCGGCGTCGCCGCGCTGCCGTACCGGCGCACCGGTGCGTTCATCTCGCTGGTCGCCGGCGCGATCGGCCTGGCGCTGAGCGGCGGCCCCACGGTCGCGTTGATGCTGGGCTTCGGCTGCGTGGCGATCCTTTTGCTGGAACGGCGCCGTGGCGAGAGCACCGGCGAATCACAGGATGTCGAGCCCACGTACACCAAGGGCGCGATCGCAACGGTCTTCGGTATCACGGTGCTGGCTGCTGCACTGTCCATTGGGTTGGGATTGCTGCAGTGGAAGATCGCAATGCCCGGCGGCCGTCCCGGCATCCGCCTCATCGCCGATCTGCGCAGCCAGGCCAAGCTGCTGCTGTGGTTCACCTGGCCGGCCTGGCCCCTCACCGTGTGGACGATCTGGCGCTGGCGGCACCAGCTCATCGCGCGGCATGTCGCGCTGCCGCTATGGTTTGCGCTGGTCCCGCTCTTCGCCACCTGGACCACCAGCTTCTCCGAACGGTCCCTGCTGCTTGCCCTCCCCGCGTTCGCGACCCTGGCCGCGTTTGCGCTGCCGACCCTGCGGCGCAGCGTATCGGCGCTCATCGACTGGTTCACGCTGCTGTTCTTCAGCGGCACCGCCGTGATCATCTGGGGCTACTGGATCGCGCTGCAGACGGGCTACCCGCCCAAGATGGCCGCCAGTCTTTCGCGACTCGTGCCCGGGTTCGTGCCGTCCTTCTCCTGGCTCACGCTCATGTTCGCCTTGGCCGCGACGATCGCATGGGGCTGGCTCGTACGGTGGCGGACAGGCCGTCATCGCGCGGCGCTCTGGAAGACCCTGGTCTTGCCCGCAGGGGGCGCGGCGCTGTGCTGGCTGCTGGGCACCACGCTCTGGCTGCCGGCGCTGGACCATGCCCTGAGCTTCGCGCCGCAGGTGCGCGTCATCTCCGATCGCATCGGCCAGCCCGCTTGTGTCTCCACCCTCGCGCTCAGCCGCCCGCACGTCGCGGCGCTGCGGCACCACGGGCGTTTCAAGCTGACGCCGCTGTTGGCCGAAGGCGGGGCCAACTGCCCCTGGCTGATCGTCGGGGCCGACGGTGTCGGCTACCTGCACAACATCGCGAACCTCGAGCGCTGGCGCCTGATCGGCACCTTCCGGCGGCCGACCAGCGCAACCGACGACCTGCTCCTCTTCCAGCGGATTGCGCCCACAGGTGGCTAGTGAAAGGCGTGTGATCGCGCGCCACGCCGCCACGGTGCTGGTCGGCCAGCTGGCCGTGATGGCTTTCGGCGTCACCGACACGATCGTCGCCGGGCGTTACGCCGATGGTGCGCTGGCGGCCCTTTCGGTCGGCTCGGCGATCTTCATCAGCGTCTTCGTTTCCCTGATGGGTGTCCTGCAGGCCCTGCTGCCCGTCTGGGCCGAACTCCACGGCGCGCAGCGCACGGCGGAAGTCGGGCGGTCGGTACGGCAATCGCTCTACCTGTGCGGCATCACGATCGTCCTCGGCATGGCGGTGCTGCTCTTTCCCGCGCCGATGCTGACATGGACCGAGGTTCCACAGGGCATGCGCGGCGACGTCGAAGCCTACTTGCGCGTGCTGGCCTTCGCCTTGCCGCCCGCCCTGCTGTTCCGCCTGTTCAGCACGCTCAACCAGAGCCTGGGCAAGCCGCAACTCGTGACCTGGCTGCAACTGGCATCGCTCGGCCTGAAACTGCCGCTGTCGATCTGGTTCGCCTTTGGCGGTGCGGGTGTACCGGCCATGGGATTGGTGGGCTGTGGCTGGGCGACACTGACGGTGAACTACGCCATGCTGGCTGCCGCGATCTGGCTGCTGCGAAACCAGGCTTTCTATCGCGAGTACCGGTTCTGGCAACGCATCGAGGCCTTCGACTGGACGCAGATTCGCCAGTTCGCCCGGCTCGGCGTTCCCGCCGGCCTGGCCGTGCTGGTGGAAGTGACCTCTTACACCCTGATGGCGCTGTTCATTGCGCGCCTGGGCACTGCCGCGGCAGCCGCCCACCAGATCGCGTCGAACCTGACCGCGGTCGCCTACATGATGCCGCTCTCACTCGCCATCGCCACCAGCGCCAGGGTCAGCTTCTGGCTCGGTGCCGGCGAAGCCGCACGTGCGCGCCAGGCTTGCGTGAAGGGCTTTGAACTGACGATGTTCCTCGCGCTCCTCTTCGCCGCGACGATGACGCTGTTTCGCTGGCAACTCGCAGGCGTCTACTCGGCCAATCCGGCCGTGGTCGCCCTCGGCGCAACGCTGTTGATGACCACGGCCTTCTACCATCTTGCGGACGCACTGCAGACGCTGTGCGTCTTCGTCCTGCGCTGCTACCGCGTCACGGTGATGCCGCTGATCCTCTATTGCACGTTGCTCTGGGGCGTGGGACTCGGCGGGAGCTACCTGCTGGCCTATCGCGGGATCGGCCCCTGGCCCGCGATGCAGTCGCCCCTCGCCTTCTGGCTCATGAGCGCGCTGGCGCTCGCGATCACCGCGATGCTGTTCCTCGCGCTGCTGGTGTGGACGATCAGGCGACGGCGCTGAGCGCGGAGCCTTGCCGGAGCCGCGTGACCGGAAAGACGAGCGCGAAGCGCGAGCCCTTCCCCACCGTGCTCTCGATGCGCAATTCGGCGCCGTGCCGTTGCGCGATGTGCTTCACGATCGCCAGTCCCAGGCCGGTCCCGCCGGTTTCGCGCGAGCGGCTTCGATCGATGCGATAGAAGCGCTCCGTCAGTCGCGGAATGTGCTCGGCGGCAATGCCCGGGCCGCTGTCCTGCACCGCATATTCGCCGCGGCCGTCGGGCAGCAGTCGCCAGGTCACTTTTATCTCGCCCCCACCGGGCGTGTACCGGATGGCGTTGCTCAACAGGTTGGACATGGCGCTCTGCAATTCGGTCGGCGCGCCCGCGATTTCGGAGTCGGCATCGCTCGTGAACGAAAGACGATGGCCTTGCGCGGACAGCCGGCTCGACAGGCCCCGGCCTTCGTCCTCGCACTGGGCCATCAGCGCGCGAATGCGTGTCCACCGGCTCGGTGGCGGCGCGGCGCTGCCCTCGAGCTTCGACAAGGTCAGCAGGTCGTTGACGAGCGTCTCCATGCGGTGCGACTGCTGCGCCATGAGCGACAGATAGCGGGATCGCTCCTCGGCGTCGAGCGGCAGGTTCTGCAGGGTTTCGACAAAGCCCGCGAGCACCGTGAGCGGCGTGCGGATCTCGTGCGAGACATTCGCGACGAAATCGCGGCGCATCGCTTCGGCCTGCTCCAGTGAGGTGATGTCGCGCGTGAGCAGCATGCGCCGGTTGCCCGCGTAGGGATGCACCTGCACCGACAGCCGTGCCGGGTGGCTGCGATGCGCCTGCCCGTGCGAGGGCGCATCGATGACGACATCACGGCTGTAGTTCCAGGAGGCCAGGTACGCGACGAAAGCCGGGTCTCGCACGAGGTTCGCCATGTGCTGAAGAAGGTCGCGCTCGGCGTCGATGCCGAACTGGCCGGCCGCCGTCTGGTTGCACCATTCGATGCGGCCCTGCTCATCGAGCAGCACCACGCCGTTGGGCGAGGCCTGGATCGCCGCCAGGAACTCCTGCAGCCGCTCCTCGGCCTGCCGGGTTTGCTGTTCTCGGGCGCGAAGCAGCTTGCGGATGCGTTCGGCCAACTCGCCCCACACCCCGGGACCGCGGGACGGCAGCCCCGAGGCGTCGGCACGGAGCACCTCCAGCAAGCGGCGCGCGCGCCAGGCGTCGAGCACCAGCCAGAGCACGGCACCTAGCCATGCGCCGAGCCACACGGAACGCCATCCAAGGATCGCCCCGGCGCAGGCGCCTCCCAGGAGGGAGGCCATCAGGAAAGTTGCGATACGAAACGGCATGCCGACCCATTATCCCGCCCGGTCTTGTCGGCCGGCGCGGTCCCTCAGACAGTGGCCTGGGCCGTCAGCCGGTAACCGGCACCGCGAACCGTCTCGACCATCGGCGCGGCCGGGCCGAGCGATTCACGCAGCCGCTTGACGTGAACGTCGACCGTGCGCTCCTCGATGTAGACGTGGTCGCCCCACACCTTGTCGAGCAACTGCGCGCGGCTGTGCACGCGCTCGGCATGCTGCATCAGGAAGCCCAGCAGCTTGAACTCGGTCGGCCCCACCTTCAGCGGCGAGCCCTGCCACGTGACGCGGTGCGTGGCGGTGTCGAGCGCCAGTTCACCGATCTCGACTCGCTCGGTCACGGCTTCCGGCGCACGCCGGCGCAGCACGGCGCGAATGCGCGCCAGCATCTCCTGCGTGGAGAACGGCTTGGTGATGTAGTCGTCGGCCCCGGCGTCGAGGCCCGCCACCTTGTCGGGCTCGTCGCCGCGCGCAGTCAGCATGAGGATCGGCATCGCCTTGGTGCGCGAATCCTTGCGCCACTGGCGCGCCAGCTGCAGGCCGCTCTGGCCCGGAAGCATCCAGTCCAGCAGCACGAGATCCGGCAGGTAGGCGTCGATCTCGCGCTGCGCCGAGGCGCCATCCTCGGCCCAGATCGGCTCGAAGCCGTTGTGACGAAGGTTGACGGCGATCAACTCGGCAATCGAGGACTCGTCTTCAACGATCAGGATGCGAGGTTTCTTCATGAATCTCCAAATTCTCTTTCGATTCCATTTCCCGCGGGCGCACATGCCAGAAATACCGCGGTTCCGGCTCCGCCGGCCCGCCGGTATTGCCCCCGGTCGGGGGTAGGCGAAGCGACACGAAGTGCGCGCAGCCTGGGGGCGAGCTACTGCAACGCAGATTCAATGGCCTCCATCGAGGTATGCCGCACATCGGCCCCCTTCACGATGTAGATGATGAATTCCGCAATGTTCTTCGCGTGGTCGCCGATGCGTTCGATCGCCTTGGCCAGGAACAGGAGGTCGAGGCTCGCGGAGATGGTGCGGGGGTCTTCCATCATGTAGGTGACCAGCTTGCGCACGAAGCCGTCGAACTCCTTGTCGATCAGGTCGTCGTCCTTCAGAATCGACAGCGCGGCGGCCGTGTCCAGGCGCGCAAAGGCGTCGAGCGCCTTGCGCAGCAGGCCCGAGGCCAGGTCCGCGGCGATGCGCAGCTCGGTGGAAGGCAACGCGCGCGCCGAGCCGCTCTCGATGATCGACTTGACCATGCGTGCGATCTTGTTCGCCTCGTCGCCCACGCGTTCGAGGTTTGCCGTGGTCTTCGAGATCGCGATCAGCAGGCGCAGGTCGCGCGCGGTCGGTTGGCGGCGGGCGATGATCGACGACAGCTCGCGGTCGATCTCGATCTCCATCGCGTTGACACGGTTCTCGGTCTCCATCACGCGGTCGGCCGTCTCCGGGTCGAACTGCTGAAGTGCGTAGACCGCCTGATGAATCTGGGCCTCGACCATGCCGCCGAGCTCCATCACGCGGGACGAGACTGTGTTGAGTTCGCTGTCGAACTGGCTGGAAAGATGTTTTTCGGTCATTGCATTTGCTCCTTGATCAGCGCGCGACTTTGTTGGGAACGCCGCGGAACCGGCTTCGCCGGACCGCCGGTGTTGCCCCCTCGAAGGGGGGTGGCGTAGCGACACGAAGTGCGCGAAGCCTGGGGGTGGTCAACCGAACCTCCCCGTGATGTAGTCCTCGGTCTCCTTGCGCTTCGGCTTGAAGAAGAGTTCTTCCGTGGAACCGAATTCGATCAGGTCACCGAGGTACATGTAGGCGGTGTAGTCGCTGCAACGGGCGGCTTGCTGCATGTTGTGCGTCACGATCACCACGGTGTACTCGCTTTTCAGCTCGGCGATAAGTTCTTCGATTTTGGCCGTGGAGATCGGGTCGAGCGCCGAGCATGGCTCGTCGAGCAGCAGCACTTCCGGCTTGATCGCGATGCCGCGTGCGATGCACAAACGCTGCTGCTGGCCGCCCGAAAGGCCCGAGCCGCTCTGCTGCAGCTTGTCGCGCACTTCAGTCCAGAGCGCGGCTTTCTTCAGCGCCCATTCGACGCGGTCGTCCATCTCGGAAGCGCTCAAATTCTCGAACAGCTTCACGCCAAAGGCGATGTTGTCGTAGATCGACATCGGGAACGGCGTCGGCTTCTGGAACACCATGCCGACTTTGGCGCGGATCAGTGCCACGTCCTGCTTCGAGGTCAGCAGGTTCTCGCCGTCCAGCGCAATCGTGCCTTCGGCGCGCTGCTCCGGGTACAGCTCGAACATGCGGTTGAAGGTCCGCAGCAAGGTCGACTTGCCGCAGCCCGACGGGCCGATGAAGGCCGTCACCTTGTTCTCGGGGATCTCGAGGTTGATGCCCTTGAGCGCGTGGAACTTACCGTAGTAGAAGTTCAGGTCCTTGACCGAGATCTTCGAGCGGGTGGGGGTCGATGCAAGTGAATTCATGGTGTGACGAGTCCTGTCGGGAAACACCGCGGAACCAGCTTGGCCGGGCCGCAGATGTTGCCCCTTTCAAAGGGGTAGGCGAAGCGACACGAAGTGCGCGCAGCCTGGGGATGCCTCATAGCTTGTTGCGCGTCAGGATGCGCGCAAGGATGTTGAGGCCGAGCACCGCGACGGTGATCAGGAACACGCCGGCCCAGGCCAGTTGCTGCCAGTTCTCGTACGGGCTCATCGCGAACTTGAAGATCGTCACCGGCAGGCTGGCCATCGGCTGCGACATGTCCGAGGTCCAGAACTGGTTGCTGAGCGCGGTGAAGAGCAGCGGCGCGGTTTCACCCGCGATGCGGGCCACGGCCAGCAGCACGCCCGTGACCACACCGGCGCGCGCGGCGCGCAGCGTGATGCTCATGATCACCTTCCACTTCGGCGTACCCAGGGCATAGGCTGCCTCGCGCAGGCCCGGCGGCACCAGCTGAAGCATGTTCTCGGTCGTGCGGATCACAACCGGAATCACGATCAGCGCCAGCGCCAGCGCGCCAGCCAGGCCCGAGAAGGACTTGAAGTACGCCACCACCACCGCGTAGACGAACAGGCCGATCACGATCGACGGCGCCGACAACAGGATGTCGTTGACGAAGCGCACGATGTTCGACAGCCAGCCCTTCGGGTTGTATTCCGCAAGGTAGATGCCGGCCATGATTCCGATCGGCGTGCCGACGAAGGTGGCGAGCAGCACCATCACCAGCGAGCCGAAGATCGCGTTCGCGATGCCGCCGGCCTCGTTGGGTGGCGGCGTCATCTCGGTGAGCGTAGCCAGCGTCAGGCCGCCGATGCCGAGGCGCAGCGTTTCCCAGAGGATCCAGACCAGCCAGAAGACGCCGAAGGCCATCGCGGCCATCGACAGCGACAGGGCGATGATGTTGACGCGCTTGCGACCCGCGAACTTGGCTGCGCGGGTCTCGTCGAGCGCCTTGGCGGTGAGGAGTCGTTCGGCGGTCCTCACGATTTGGTCCCCTCGCTCTTGCGCATTTGCATGAGCAGGATCTTCGACAGCGAGAGCACGACGAAGGTGATGAAGAACAGCACCAGGCCGAGATACATCAGCGAAGCCTGGTGCAGGCCCGCGCCGGCTTCGGCGAACTCGTTCGCCAGCACCGAGGTGATGCTGTTGGCCGCCTCGAAGAGCGACAGCGAATTGAGCTGGTTGGTGTTGCCGATCACGAAGGTGACGGCCATCGTCTCGCCCAGTGCGCGGCCGAGGCCGAGCATGATGCCGCCGATCACGCCGGCCTTGGTGTAGGGCAGCACGACCTTCGAGACCACTTCCCAGGTGGTGGAGCCGAGCCCGTAGGCCGATTCCTTGAGCAGCGGGGGCGTGACCTCGAACACGTCGCGCATCACCGAGGCGATGAACGGGATGATCATGATCGCGAGGATGATCCCGGCCGACAGGATGCCGATGCCGACGGGCGGGCCGGACACCAGCGCGCCCAGGTAAGGCACGCCGGCAAAAAGCTTCTGCAGCGGCTGCTGCACGAAAGTGGAAAGAATCGGCCCGAAGACCAACAGGCCCCACATGCCGTAGACGATGGACGGCACCGCCGCGAGCAGTTCGATCGCCGTGCCGAGCGGACGCTTGAGCCAGGACGGCGACATCTCGGTGAGGAACAGCGCGATGCCGAAGCTCACCGGCACGGCGATCACCAACGCGATGGCCGAGGTGGCCAGCGTGCCGTAGATCATCACGAGGCCGCCGTATTCGTTCTGAACCGGGTCCCACACGCTGCTGGTGAGAAAGCCGAGGCCGAACTTCGAGATGGCGGGCCATGCGCCGACCAGCAGCGACAGGAGGATGCCGATCAGCATCGCCAGGGTCAGCAGTGCGGCGCCCTTGGCGGCCCACCCGAACAGGCGATCGGTGGTGGCGCCGGTGCGCGGACGCTTGGCAGGCGGCGGGCTCGCAGTCGCGCGAGCGCGCTCGCCTGCGAGGTCGAGCGGATTGGCACTTGCAGGGAAAGTGGATGACACAGGTCGCTCCGGAACCGGCGCGCGATCAAGCGGAGTGCTCATGCGCGCCGTTATACCTTGCTTACTTGAACGCGACGGGCTTGCCCGACGCATCCTTGATCTCACCCCAGGCGGTGGCGATCACGCCCTTGACCTTGTCGGGCATCGGCACGTAGTCGAGGTCGCCGGCGGTCTTGTCGCCGGTCTTGTAGGCCCAGTCGAAGAACTTGAGCGCGGTGGTGGCCTGCGCCGGCTTGTCCTGCACCTTGTGCATCAGGATGAAGGTCGCGCCGGTGATGGGCCACGAATCCTTGCCCGGCTGGTCGGTCAGCACCTGGTAGAAGGTCTTCGACCAGTCCGCACCCGCGGCAGCGGCCTTGAAGGCCGAGTCGTCCGGCGCCACGAAGCTGCCGTCCTTGTTCTGCATCAGGGCATACGTCATCTTGTTCTGCTTGACGTAGGCGTATTCGACGTAGCCGATCGAGTTGGGCAGGCGGTTCACGAAGGCTGCGACGCCCTCGTTGCCCTTGCCGCCGGCGCCGTTGGGCCAGTTGACGGCCGTGCCGTCGCCGACCTTGGTCTTCCACTCGGGGTTGGCCTTGCTCAGGTAGTTTGTGAACAGGAAGGTCGTGCCCGAGCCGTCGGCACGGCGCACGGTGGCGATGGCTGCGTCAGGCAGCGCGAGCGACGGGTTGAGGGCCTTGATCGCCGGGTCGTTCCACTTGGTGATCTTGCCGAGGTAGATGTCGCCAAGGACCGCGCCGCTCAGCTTGAGTTCACCGGGCTTGATGCCCTGGATGTTGATCACCGGGACCACGCCGCCGATGACGGTCGGGAACTGCATCAGGCCCTTGGCCTTGAGGTCCTCGTCCGACAGGGGCATGTCCGAGGCGCCGAAATCGACGGTCTTGGCCTCGATCTGCTTGATGCCGGCACCCGAGCCGACCGACTGGTAGTTGATCTTGGCGCCGGTGGCCTTGTTGAAGTCGGCGGCCCACTTCGAGTACAGCGGCGCCGGGAAGCTGGCGCCGGCGCCGGTGGCGTCCTGGGCAAATGCGGGAATATGGGCAAAAGCCGCGGCGATCAGGCCGGCGGCAGCGAATTTGAACGTCGTTTTCATGATGCTTCCTTTGAGCTGCACAAGAGCCCCCATCAGGGGGTTGGCACGGACTCTAGAAAGCTTGTGTGACAACTCGATGACACTCGCCCACAGAGGGAGATCGGCCTGTTTTCGGTGGGGTCGGCATGGATCTGTCACACAACCGTCATGTGCCGCCCGTAGCCTTCGTTCCCTTGCCGAGATACCGGTTGACGCAGTCGTCCACAGGGAGGGCGCTACGATCAAGCCCCGACGCCAACACTTCAACATGCAAAACGGAACCCGCCTTGCCGCGGTCGATCTCGGCTCGAACAGCTACCGCCTCGAGATCGGCCAGGTCGATCACGGCCAGATCCACCGCACCGAATACCTCAAGGAGACCGTTCGCCAGGGCAACGGCCTCGACGATTCACGCAACCTGACGCCCGAAGCCATGCAACGCGGCTGGGACGCGCTCGCCCGATTCGGCGAGCGCCTTGCGGGTTTCAAGCGCTCTCAGGTCCGGGCCGTGGCGACCCAGACCTTGCGCGAGGCCCGAAACCGCGACGAGTTCCTGTTGCGCGCACGCACCATCCTGGGCTTCGGCATCGATGTCATCACCGGTCGGGAGGAAGCCCGCCTGATTTACCAGGGCGTGGCGCACACCCTGCCCCACACCGATGCGTCGAACCGCGAACGCCGGCTGGTGGTGGACATCGGCGGCCGATCGACCGAGATGATCATCGGCCAGGCCCACGAAGCCGAAGTGATGGAGTCCTACCGGGTCGGCAGCGTCGCATGGTCGATGAAGCACTTCCCGCTGGGCCTTTTCACGACCTCCGCGTTCCGCGCGGCCGAAATCGCCGCCAAGGCGGTGCTCGACGATGCGCTTGGCACCTATGTGCCCGACCGCTGGGACGTGGTCTACGGGGCCTCCGGAACCATTGGCGCCGTCGGCGACGTGCTGGCCCTGGCCGGTGGCGAGCCCGGCCTGGTCACGCGCGACGGTCTGGACTGGCTGGTCGACCGGCTGCTTCGGGCCGGCAGCGTCGACCGTCTTCGCATCGACGGCATGCGCGAGGACCGCAAGGCGGTGATCGGCGGCGGCGTGAGCGTGCTGCGCGCTGTCTTCGACCTGCTCGAGATCGAGGAAATGAAGGTCGCGCAGGGCGCATTGCGCCACGGCGTGCTCTACGAACTGCTGGAGCGCGACGACATCGTCGCCGACCTGCGTGCCAGCACCGTGGCGCGGCTGGCCACCCGCTTTGCCGTGGATGCCGCGCAGGTCAAGCGCGTGGCCGACACCGCGGCCGCCCTCTTCGTGCAGCTCGACCCGAGCGCCCGCGGCGGCAGCACGACGAGCCGGGCCGGCCGGGCCTTGCGCAAGATCGGCTGGGCGGCGCAGTTGCACGAGGTCGGTGCGCAGATCTCGCACAGCGAATACCACAAGCACGGCGCCTACATCCTGGACAACGCCGACGCGCCGGGCTTCGCGGTCAACGAGATGCACTGGCTGAGCCAGCTGGTGCTGGGCCACCGGGGCAAGCTGCGCAAGCTGGAGACCGCGCTGGACGACGAAACCTTCGTCCCGCAACTGCTGGCGTTGCGCTTGGCGGTGCTACTGTGCCACGCGCGGCGCGACCCGGACCTCGAAGGCCTGCGGATCGCGCAGCCTGCCGGCGGCAAGCTCTTCACTGTTGCCTGTCGTGCGGGGTGGTCGGCGCTCTATCCGCAGTCGGCACACCTGCTGCGGGAAGAGGTGCTGGCCTGGCAGAAGACCAACTGGCGCGTCGAACTCTCGGGCTGCTGACGCAGCCGCCCTTTCAAGCTTTCAGAGCAGTTCCGGCGCCTGCACGGTGACGACGACCGTCTGGACGTCGCCGTCGCGCTCGCGGGTGCGAATCCACCAGACAGCGCCCTTGCGAACCGGGCAACTGTCCTGCTGCAGGCCCAGGAGCAGCGAAATGGCCTGCCCGAGCGACGGCTGATGCCCGATCATGAGCACCACTGACTTGCCGTTCGGCCAGCCGGCCGCGCCGAGAAGCGCGTCCGGCGTCGTGTCCGGTGCGAGTTCGGTGCGCAGCTTGTACTTGCGCCCGAGCGCCAATGCCGTCTGCTCGCAGCGTCGGGCCGGACTGCAGACGATGCGGGTGCCCTCAGGCAACTGGCGATCGAGCCACGCGGCCATCCGCTTGGCCTGCTTCTCGCCGCGCGAGGTCAGCGAGCGCTGCATGTCGTCGCAACCTTCCGTCCAGTCATCCGCCTCGGCATGGCGCCAGAAAATCAGATCCATGAGTCGTCAATCCCGTGATGCGGCGCGGCGAAGTCCGCGCGACGCGTAGCGGTTCATGAGGGCGGTCTGCGCACCGTGGCCCTCGATGGCCCGCGAAGCGCCCTCCTCGCCCGGATGGGTGTCCTTGTAGACGCGGTGGTAGGCACCGTCTGCGCCCAGGTCCCAGGCATCGCGCCCGTCATGCAGATAGGCCACCAGGCATTCGTCGATCAGCCGCTGGCGCAGCACCGGGTCGGTCACCGGCCAGGCCAGCTCGATGCGACGCAGCATGTTGCGGTTCATCCAGTCGGCACTCGAGAGGTACAGCGATTCGTCCTCACCCTGGCGGAAATAGAAGACGCGCGAATGCTCCAGGAAGCGGCCGATGACGGAACGCACCCGGATGTTGTCCGTCAGCCCAGGGACGCGGGCCGGCAAGGTGCAGGCCCCCCGCACGATCAGGTCGATCTTCACGCCCTTCTGACCGGACCGGACCAGCGCGGCGATCAGGTTTTCGTCGGTCAGCGCATTCATCTTCGCGACGATCCGGGTCGGCTCGCCGGCCGCCGCCGCCGTGCCGAGCGCGTCGATGCGGGCGATCAGGTTGCGGTGCAGGTCAAAGGGTGCAAGCCACATCCGGTTCAGCTTGGGCAGCCGGCTCTGGCCCGCCATGTGGACGAACACCGCCTCCATGTCCGCCGTGAGCAGCGGGTCGGCCGTCAGGTGGCTGATGTCGGTGTAGAGCGCTGCGGTGCGCGGGTTGTAGTTGCCGGTGGACAGGTGCCCATAGCGGCGCATCTGCTTGCCCTCCCGGCGCGTCACCAGAAGCATCTTGGCGTGCGTCTTCAACCCCACCACGCCATAGACGACCTGCGCGCCGATCGACTCGAGCATCTCGGCCCAGTTGATGTTGGCCTCTTCGTCGAAGCGCGCCTTGAGCTCCACCACCACCGTCACTTCCTTGCCACGACGCACGGCCTCGCGCAGCAGGTCCATCATTTCCGAACCGGTGCCGGTGCGGTAGATCGTCTGCTTGATCGCCAGCACCTGCGGGTCCTGCACGGCCTCGCGCAGGAAGGCCAGCACGCCTTCGAAGCTCTCGAAGGGCTGGTGGATCAGCGCGTCACCGCGCTGCAACCTGTCGAAGAAGGACTGGCCCGGCGACAGCGTGACCGGATAGGACGCCTGATACGGCGGAAACAGAAGGTCCGGCTCTTCGAGGAGGTCGATCAACTGGGTGAGGCGGGCGAGATTCACCGGTCCGTGAACCCGGTACAGCGCCTGAGGCGGCAGGTTGAACTGCGCCAGCAAAAAGTTCGACAGCGATTCGGCACAGCTCGCCGACACCTCCAGCCGGACGGCCTGCCCGTAGTGGCGATGCTGCAGCCCCTGCCGCAACGCCGTGCGGAGGTTCTTGACGTCTTCCTCGTCCACCGCGAGATCGGAATGCCGCGTCACCCGGAACTGGGAGAACTCGCCCACTTCGCGGCCCGGGAACATGCTCGATAGGTGCGCGCGCACCACGCTGGACAGCGCGATGAACAACGTCTTGCCGCCCGACACCTTCGTCGGCATCCGGATCACCCGTGGCAGCACACGCGGCACCTTCACGATGGCGATGGGGTTCTCGCGCCCGAAGGCGTCCTTGCCGCTCAGCCGGACGATGAAGTTCAGGGACTTGTTGGCCACTTGCGGAAAGGGGTGTGCCGGATCCAGCCCCACGGGGATCAGCAGCGGCCGCACCTCACGCTCGAAGTACTCGTGCACCCATTTGCGCTGCGCCGGGTTGCGCTCGCCATGCGAGATGACCTGGATGCCCTTGCTCGCGAAGGTAGGAATCAGCTCGTCGTTGTAGAGCGCGTATTGCCGCCCCACCAGCGAATGCGCCGCCTCGGCCAGCCGCTCGAAGGATTCGACCGTGTAGTAGCCCTTGCGGTCGCCCGCCACGCTCGCGCCGAGGTGGGGCGCAGCGCGAACCTCGAAGAACTCATCCAGGTTCGACGAGACGATGCACAGATAGCGCAGCCGCTCGATCAGCGGCACCTCGGGTCGATACGCCCAGTCGAGCACCCGCTCATTGAAGGCAAGGATGCTGTGATCCCGATCGAGCAGCGTCAGAGCGGGTTCGGGGGCGACAGCCAGGCTGTCGCTCACGGAAGGCGGTGGGGCAAAGGATTCTGGATCGACCGGCACGGAGGCACTCAAAAGCCAAATCATGACAGTGTCTGCGGCTGTTGTGACAGTTGCATGACAAACCCGTGACGACCATTCTCGCGTTGTCTCAATGGCCCAGGAAGTGCTTCCGATAGCGCGCCGGGAGGTCTTCGATGCGCATGAGCATCGGCAGGTCCGCCGTATTGAAATCCGGGTCCCATGCCGGCGGCCCCAGTACTTTGGCGCCGAGCCGGAGGTAGCCCTTGATCAGGGCAGGCGGCTCGACTTCGAGCGCACTGTCGAGGCGGTGGACAGGCAGCGGCAGGCGCGGCTGCACGTGGTATTGAATAGGCGCCATGTGCGTGGCCGACAGCTGACGCCAGATGCTGGCTGCCGCGTCGCCGCTGGTCACCCCGTTGTGCCACATGGGGATGCTGGCGCAGCCGATCATCGTGTCGAGCTTGTTGCGGTTCATGAAGCCGGCCAGCGCGCCCCAGAGCGCGAGGATCACCCCGCCCTGGCGGTGGTCTACGTGCACGCAGCTGCGGCCCAGCTCGACCATCCGCTCTCGCAGGTCACGAAGCCGCGTCAGGTCGAATTCCGTGTCGCTGTAGGTGCTGCCGATGCGCCGGGCCTGGGCCGGAGTCAGTACGCGGTAGGTGCCGATCACCCGTTGCGTGGCTTCGTCACGGACCAGCAGGTGTTCGCAGAAATCGTCGAACAGGTCGATGTCGTGCCCTTCCAGCGGCGTCGTGAGGCGGGCACCCATTTCGCCGCCAAACACTTCGTAACGCAAGCGTTGCGCTGCGCGGACGTCGTCCTGGTGGCGCGCCCAGCTCACGCTGATGCCGCCGGCTTCTCCAGCTGGCGCCGGCGCATTCGGCACGGGTATTGCTGCGGGGGTCTGGACCCCGGTTGCCACGGGCCACAAGGCGGCGCGCAACCCCAGTTGGGAGAATGGAAACGTCGGCGTGGGCAGTTCTTTCATGCGAGACCCTTTCTGCCGACGGAGTCTCGGGACAAGCGGTGAAACAAGCGTGTCATTCCGATGGCAATTGCATGACGCGCACAGGAAATGACTTCAGCGTTTAATTTCGGGGATTCGCCCACCGGAGTTTTGTTCATGGCCACCGAAAGAATCGAAGTCGAAACCCGCCGCCACCAGATGTTCCCGGTGCTGAGCGCCGCGGACATCGGGCGCATCCGCCGCTTCGGCACCGTGCAGCGCTACCGGCGCGGCGACTGCCTCTTCCGCGCCGGAGAACCGGGGCCTGGCATGTTCGTCGTGCTGCAAGGGACGGTCGCCATCACCCACCGCGACGGGCTCGGCCATGTGGTGCCGATCGAACAGCAGGGCCCGGGCCAGTTCCTGGCCGAGGTCGCTCAGCTTTCCGGCCGTCCTGCGCTGGTCGACGGCCATGCGCAAGACGACGTCGAGACGCTGCTGGTGCCACCCGAACAGTTGCGCGCCTTGATCATCGCGGAAGCCGACCTGGGCGAGCGCCTGGTGCGGGCCATGATCCTGCGCCGGGTGGCGCTGATCGAATCGGGCGCGAGCGGCCCGGTGCTGATCGGGCCGCCGCAGTCGGCTGCCGTGATGCGGCTGGAGAACTTCCTCGGCCGCAACGGCTATCCCTATCACGTGGTCGACGCCACGCAGGACAGCGACGCGGCGGCGTTGCTCGAACAGTACAGCGAGTCGGAACTGGTGGTGGTCTGCCCCGACGGATCGGTCATGCCCAATCCGACCGAGCACGCGCTGGCGCGCTGCCTGGGCATGGTCGACAGCATCGAGCACGAAGAGCTGTTCGACGTGATCGTGGTCGGCGCGGGCCCTGCGGGCCTGGCAACCGCGGTGTACGCGGCTTCCGAAGGCTTGCGGGTCATCGTGGTCGATTGCCGCTCCTTCGGCGGACAGGCGGGCGCGAGTGCGCGCATCGAGAACTACCTCGGCTTCCCCACCGGGATCTCCGGCGGCGCCCTCGCCGGGCGGGCCTATGTGCAGGCACAGAAGTTCGGCGTCGAGATGCTCATACCCGCGCAGGTCGCCTCGCTGGATTGCAGCCTGGCCGAATCGCAGGGCGAAATCGCGGTCCAGCTCGTCGACGGTCGGAAGCTGCGATCGAAGACGCTCGTGATCGCCAGCGGCGCACGCTATCGCCGGCCGGAGGTGCCGCGTCTTTCCGAGTTCGAGGGCCGCGGCATCTGGTACTGGGCCTCGGCTTTGGAGGCCAGGCTGTGCGACCAGCAGGAAGTCGCGCTGGTCGGCGGCGGCAACTCCGCGGGCCAGGCCGCGGTGTTCCTTTCGCAGCACGCGGCGAAGGTCAATGTGCTGGTACGCGGTCCGTCGCTGGCGGCGACGATGTCGCGCTACCTGATCGACCGTATCGAAGCGACCCCCAACATCGAGCTGCACGCGTACACCGAACTCGTCAGCCTGCACGGCGAGCCGACCAGCGGCCTGAACGGCGCCACCTGGCGCGACCGGCAGAGCGGCGACCTGGAAGACTGCCCGGCGCGCAACATCTTCCTCTTCATCGGCGCCGTCCCCGAGACGGACTGGCTCGAAGGCTGCGGCGTCGCGCTCGACAAGCACGGCTTCGTCGTCACCGGACAGGCTGCGCGCGGCGGTTTTCCGGCCAAGGTGGCCGCACCGCTGGAATCCAGCGTGCCCGGCGTGTTTGCCGTGGGCGACGTGCGCGCCGGTTCGGTCAAGCGCGTGGGTGGCGCCATCGGCGAAGGCGCCGCGGTCGTCGCCCTGATTCATCAACACCTGGCATCGGCGGCAACCGCCGCCTGAGCCACGACAACAGGAGTCCTCGATGTCCGTGTATCCCTGCTCCCACGTGCCCAACGTGATCGTCCCGCCCACCTCGGCAGGTTGCGAGGAATGCCTTGCGATGGGCGATACGTGGGTCCACCTGCGGCTTTGCGTTCATTGCGGCCACGTGGGTTGCTGCGACTCGTCGAAGAACAGGCACGCCAGCCGGCACTTCCGGACGACCGGGCACGCCGTCATCGCGTCGCTGGAGCCCAACGAGGACTGGATGTGGTGCTTCGCGCACGACAGCCAGGTGGGATAGCGCGCCGCCTGCACGAAAAGCCCGCGAGGGCTATGCTGGCCGGCCTTGTCATCACCAACGGATCCCGAGACATGCCCCAAGCACCCATCGACGTCTATTCCTGGGCGACACCCAACGGCCACAAGGTCCACATCATGCTGGAGGAATGCGGCCTCCCCTATCGCGCGCACCCGGTCAACATCGGCAAGGGCGACCAGTTCGAGTCGGCCTTCCTGAAGATCAGCCCGAACAACAAGATCCCCGCCATCACTGACCCGGAGGGGCCGGACGGCAAGCCGATCTCGCTCTTCGAGTCGGGCGCGATCCTCGTCTACCTGGCCGGCAAGACGGGCAAGCTCCTGCCGACGGGCGACCGGGCCCGCTACGACGTCCTGCAGTGGCTCATGTTCCAGATGGGCGGTGTCGGCCCGATGCTCGGCCAGACGCACCACTTCCGCAACTACGCGCCCGAGAAGATCGGCTACGCGATCGACCGCTACTCGAACGAGGCGAAGCGCCTCTACGGGGTGATCGACAGGCAACTCGCGACCCACAAGTTCATTGCGGGCAAGACCTATTCGATCGCCGATATCGCAATCTTCCCGTGGCTGCGCAGCCACGAGAACCAGGGCATCGTGCTCGCGGATTTTCCGCATGTGAAGCAATGGTTCGACGGCATCGCCGCCCGTCCCGCGGTGCAGCGCGGCGTCAAGGTACTGGCCGACCTGCGCGCACCGATCACCGGCGACAAGGAGCGCGAAATCCTGTTCGGAAAGACGCAATATGAGCGTCGCTGATCAGCGCGCGAAATTCGGCCCGCCAAAATGGTTAGAATCGTAGGCTTCGTCGGGGTGTAGCGCAGCCTGGTAGCGCATCTGGTTTGGGACCAGAGGGTCGAAGGTTCGAATCCTTTCGCCCCGACCATCAAAAAAGTGAACGCCTGCAAGGACTTCGGTTCCTGCAGGCGTTTTGCTTTGTGCTCCGCATCGCGAGCGCCGGGGTTCCACAATGGGTCTTCAACGATCAATCCACGGAGCCTCTATGGATCTTCAACTGACAGGAAAGCATGTGCTCGTGACCGGCGGCAGCCGAGGCATCGGCCTGGCCTGCGCACGCGCGTTCCTGCGCGAAGGCGCGCGAGTGAGCCTCGCGGCGCGCACCCCCGCAAACCTCGATGCCGCCGCCGCGCAGCTGCTTTCGGAAGGCCACTCGGTCGGCGACTACAGCGCCGATCTCAGCGATGCACGCGCGGCTTTGCACATGCTCGATGCTGTGCAGGCCGAATCGGGCCCCATCGACATCCTCGTCAATTCCGCCGGCGCTGCGCGCCGCACGCCCTTCGGCGAGCTGCAACCTCAGAACTGGCACGACGCCATGCAGGCCAAGTTCTTCAGCTACATCAACGTGATGGACCCGCTGATCAAGCGCATGGGCGAACGGGGTTCCGGCGCGATCGTGAACATCATCGGCATGGGCGGCAAGGTGGCCACGCCGACGCATCTGGCGGGCGGTGCGGCGAACGCCGCGTTGATGCTGGCGACGGCAGGACTCGCTCATGCGTACGGTCCACTGGGCGTTCGAGTGAACGCAGTCAATCCTGCCTTGACGCTGACCGACCGCATGGCCGAAGGCATTGCGGCCGATGCGCGCCTGCGGAAGGTGTCGGAAGAAGAGGTGCTGCGCGACGCCGAGGCGCGCATGCCGCTGGGCCGCCTCGCCAAGCCGGAGGACATTGCCAATGCGGTGGTCTTCCTGGCCTCGCCCGGTGCGGCCTACATCTCCGGCGCCATCATCTCGATGGACGGCGCGGCGGTGCCGATGGTGGTCTGAGCGGACGCCCGGCTCAACTGACGGGAAACTGCTCAGGCATGGGCATCGGCTCGGCCGACGGCGGAGGCGCGTCGCGTTCGGCCTTTTCATCCTTCTCGCGGCCGAGGTCCTCCATCATCTTTTCGCCAACCTCGTCCTTGCCATCGGATGGGATGGCTTCCTCCTGAGTGATCTCGGGTTCTTCGTTGCTTGATGGCTTTGTGTCGGCGGTCATGGTCTGCTCCGGTCAAATAACAACACTCTCACCGGAAAGTGGAGCGGCGACCCCGGCAAACTCCTGAATGTCTGTCGGTGGGCGCTGACGCCTACCCAGCCACCGTAAAATCTCGCTCCACCTTTCACTGCCCGTAGCTCAGTTGGATAGAGCACCTGCCTTCTAAGCAGGTTGTCGGGGGTTCTTATTGAAGGTTACTTGGGTTGCATATTAGGATGGCCCAGAAGTTCTGCGCGGCGGTAGCTCAACCGGATAGAGCACCAGCCTTCTAAGCTGGGGGTTACGGGTTCGATTCCTGTCCGCCGCGCCATCTGAACTGCAGTGGTTCGCCCCACCACACCTACCTTGGCCAAATGTAAGAATATACGTAACAGAGTTGCCTAGGTAGGGCCCTCGACCTAGACTGAACTTCAGTTGCACATTGGGGGCATCTTGAAGAACGTCTCGCTGATTGACGTCCGGGTCGATGGTAAGAAGTCCTTTGGGCTGGTTGGCCCCAACGGGGAGCGCATTCCTGCTTTCGATGCCTTCGCAACCGTTTTTGCTCGGTCCCCGGTTAACACTCGCATCGCCTACTGCCACAACCTCGCTAGATTCATCGACTACCTCTTCGAGGCGACAGGGTATTTTGCTTCCAGCGTTCTGAGCCGAGAGGACCTCGTCAAAGTGCTTGGCGCGTACGGAGAGTACCTACTCTACGGCGGGCTGTCGGGCAATGAACTCGCGCGCTTGGTGCACAGCTCCCTCCCATCTCCGATGGTGTCGTCCTTGACGTGCAACCTTATGCACGCGCCGGTAAGGCGATTCCTTGGGCTGTCAGAGTCGCTTCGAAAGCAACAAGACCAACTCGCCAAACACGGCACGACCGCCTCGGTAGTTGACCCGCTTCCGCTACTGCCGCCGCCAACGATGCGCAGACCGTCGGCCAATGAGGTAAGTGCACTCAGGATGCATTCCATGCTGGCTGGCGTCATCTCCGGAGGCCCAAAGCTGCTTACTGATGCAGCTCTGCCAACATTAGCGGGGGTCACACCCTATGACGAAGAACGCGCGTTTCCTTTTGATTCAGCAATAGCACTGCTCAACGCGCTCCCCACTTGGCGCGACAAGGCACTCTATAGTTTCTGCGCAGCATCTGGTTGCCGTATTAGTGAAGCACTTCAATTGCTTTGGTCAGATATTGACCTCCGCGAAGGGACGGTAAAACTTGTAGACCCCGCACGTCGAATCAACGACTCGAGTTATTTGACGCTTGGGCCTGCCGACCGTGACAAGCTGGCGTGGAAAGGTAGAACCACGCAGGCGACGCTGCTAATTGAGCCATTCGCCTCAGTGTTTTTTGAGGCCTTGGAGAAATACGTTCGACTGGAATATTTTCCCCATGGCACCCACCAATTCGTGTTTCAGCATCTCCGAATTAGTTTGCGAGGACGTCCGTATTTTCTCAGCGCTGCAAGTTCCCGCAATCAAGTGTTTCAACGCGCTTTGATTTCATGCATAGCTGACCCCGATATGCGCCGGGGCCTTAGTGTCCACTCTTTAAGGCATATGTATGGCACGTATTGTCTGAATTACTTCCCCCGCGCTGATGGCTCATACGGCTTGCCCATGGGATTGGTTAAGCAACTCATGGGGCACAGCAAGATTCGCTCAACCGAGCGATACGCGAAGCACGACACGGATTTACTAGAGACTGAACTCGCGTATGCAAATGCAATGGTATTTGAACTGGGGAGCGGAAAGACGCTGAATCAGATGAAACGCGATGCCCTACAGGCCAAACTCTCTAGGGTGCAACAGGCCATCGAAGACGACGCCGCCGCCTTGTTGATTGCTGCGCAGGGACCCGAATGATAAATTGCTCTAGACAACCGGTTTTCAACGTTTCTGGACGCAATCTTAGCGACCTTGTCCTACTGGCGCACGACAAGGCCGCAACCGCAATGGCAACGTTATACGCCCTTGAAGAAGTCAATGTCGAGGCAGTTTCTACCAAAAAACATGCGCGACTTGGCTACACCAAATATGTGCGTTTATGCATACTTTCTAGGCCTGACGCCAAGTTTGACGAAGCCTATGTGCAGATGGCATTCAATGCTTACGACCGTCCACATGAGGGCCTAGAGGCGGAAATTTTTTACAAACTCACACTAGCAGACCCCGCTGGTCCCTATCCGTATAAAGCAAGCTACGGGCGTACAGTTGTGCTTGGACTCGGATTCATGCTAGTTGCGCTGCAAGCAAGCGGCGCCATCACCTTACCGTACTCATTCAACCAGCCTTTTCCTCGAGGCACCACTAAGCACCGCGTAGAAATAGCGCCATTGGTGGGGTCAGAACTTCTCCAACTTGTTCGCGCCGTAGGTGACGAGAGCTCTGTACATGCCAAGGCACTCGAGAGCGTAGCCACACACCAAGTGCGCGCCAGATGGTTTCGTTCTCACGGCACAAAACTTCTGTTGGCGACGGGTTGGAATCACCCTGAGGACGCCAATATTGATGACTTATTGTCAATCAAAAGCGAAAACGATAAGACCAACTTCACTCGCCACGGACGTTCTGTACCCTACCGAGCATTAGTAGACGTTCTTGAACGGCGATATCGTGGGCGGGTGAGTGTCTCAGTACGTACCTGGGAAGAAGCGCTGCGCGGCAGCGAGCATCACGTTGAACGTCGGATGAGCGCAGTATTACGCGCCCTCGAATCAGATAGCGAATCCCCGGCAACCGTGCAAGCGCTCAGCATGACTCCCGCAGATGCATACCCCGACCGACTAAAGAACGTTACCGCGCTTCCAGGCCTTGCACTCGAGTTTCGCGGACTGAGCGAGCTCTGGCTGTCCATCGAGATGCTATATCTAGATAAACTGCGGCGGCAAGCGCTCAAACAACATAACCGCGCCCTAGGTCATTGGAACCTCTATCTGTTCTTCTACTTACCTTACTGGTTTGACCAAAATTCCAATGTCCCGCTTAAATTCCCAGGCTCACCGAGTACCCTGCTGACAGGCGCATTCATCTCGCGATTGTTGCCCATGGCCCACGCCACGCCTTTAACGTACCTTGAGTTTCACGAGCAGTACGGCCAACAGCGGGGTTGGAGCAGTGAGTATCGACACCTCACGCTTAAGACTCTTGAGCAGTTTTTTGACTTCATTGAGCGCCACGCCGGTGAACTTGAAGGGTGCGGAGGTTTTACGCAGCCGCTCTCAAAGCACGACATCCCTCCTACGAGCAGGTCGATGGGCACTAACAAGCGGCCAGTTCCACGTCGCCTCTTCGCGTTTTATATTTCTTACGTCGAGACTTTGGTCGCGTACAACCAATTGGTGCTCGAGCGCATACTGAAGTCTGAAATTCAGGGTGACGACCTGAAGGACATGGTACCAACTCGGCGCATTATTGATACGTACCGATTGGCCGACCTAATCGGATTCGTGCCTGTCGTTTTCTTCCGTGGTCGAATTTTCAAGCTTCAGTTCATTCCCAATTGTCTTGACCTTGATACATTCGAGCTTAAGGATGGACGCACCCTTCGCATTCCGCAGCCGCACGGCCTGCACAATGTGCTGGTTGCTCTTTACACGGGCGTCCGAAACAACCATATTCAATGGCTCGACGTCCGTACGTTTGATTCCAAGGTACACCCCGACGATACAGAGTTCTCCAAACTCTGGGTCAATACGGACAAGACAAAGACTATGGGGTGGGCGCCCCACGTCAACATGCGAGTGATTGAGGTGCTCCGCATGCAAGCCCGATGGCGCGAGCTTATTAACTGCGATGGATTTGATAGCGAGCTCTGGTACCAAGGAAACCCGAAAACTATTTGGCCTCCTATCAAGCCCTTATTCTCCAGCGCGAGCGATGGAAGGCCACATAGCGACTCGCGGTATGTTTCAGCGTGGAGTGCGCTTCTCATGGGGGCACAGGGGCTAGTGAGGGATTTGGACGTTGGACGCATACCAGTGCTTTGCGAGCTCCTACCTCCAGACGTGCCTTGCGACTCTGCGGACCGTAGCAAGCTTCTAAATCGGTATCGCGATACAGATGATGCTTACGTTCCTCTGGAGCCCAAAACCCGCATTACGCCTCACAGCGCTCGTGTTGGTGTCGTTTCGCACTACATCAACGTGTTGCCTGCTGACCTGATAGGCAAGTACATCACTGGGCAACATGAGAGCGTTGTCTACCATTACGTTTACGTGGATGAGGAAGACATGCTCGCCGAGCAGAAAGTGCAAGCTGTCAAGCTGGAGGTCTTGGCGTACGGTCGAGACCTTGAAGACCTCACGGCCGGCGAGCACGCCAAGGCGCCCAGTCGCTTCGTGAAAGCGGATGGCGTGAATTCGCGATTTTCCCGAGCGCTGCAGCAGGACCTAGATGAGACCTTGGCCGCTTATGGATGCGTGAGTCTTCGCCTGAATGAAGGAGGAAGAACAGGGATTGACGTCCTACGAGAGTCACGTGGTCGCAATGCAGCTTTCAACAAGACGGAGCTTTGTCCTTTCGGCAACATCTGCCCGCCTGACGTGCTGAAATTGCTTCGCGGTATCGGAAGATGTGCAATGTGTGCTTATGCTGTAAGAAGCATTGACCATCTACCTGCCGTCCAGGCAAGAGGTCGACAAACGAGGGAGATGCTCGAATCAACTGAGAGCAAGCTTGACGCGAGCGATGCAGAGGAACGCTACACCGAGACCGAGTTACAGCAGGCAGAAGCAGAGCGGCAACGGCTTGCTGAGGAAGTCGTTGCTTGGAAACTCGTCTCGGAGGTCCTGGAAGCTCAGCGTAGACGTATCGAACTGGGTCAAGATACCCGTCGTTGGGTAGTTCCACAGCCAGAGATTATTGAGATGGAACTACGCCGCTTTGCGAGCCCAACGAATGAGGCGGCGTACATCCTGGCGAGACTTGGCGAGAGCGTCGCTTATCCCACATTCGACAGTCCTGAGATACGAGTGCGCTTCGACCTGTTGCGACGTCAGCTCTTGGCAAACGTTGGCAACATCCGCGAGGCGCTAGTCTCATCGATGCCCTTAGCCGTGGCGTCGGAGTGCGTAGGCCTGCTCAGGGGTGTAATTGAGGCGCATGGACTCACATACGCAGAAGTAATTAGTCTCTTGAGCTCCGACGCGCACTTGGAATCGTTACCCCCCCCTCAGCCAATGCTGATGCTTAGGGAAGCGTGACGTGAAAGGCAAAAACCCTTTTTCTAATTGGCAGCAAGCAAATCAAGAGCGACGGGAGGCTTATATCCGGCCGCTCTTGGTATACCTAAAGAAAAAGCGGATGCGCTTCGAATACATAACGGACCTCGCAGATATGGTGGCAATCCATATTAGCGAGCAAGAAGGCAAACCTTGCAACTGTGCGACTCTGTTGCGGAATAAGAGGTACAAGTCGCTACTTGTTTCATACATGGCCTCGACTTCATCGGGAGGGACAGACGCTATCGACCGACGAATCGTCAAAGACCCGACGGCCAACGCGTTAGTACTCGCTGCAGAGGTCGGAGCCGAAAATCTGCGTCGCGAGGTGGTCCGACTCAAAGCATATATCGCGACCTTTGACGAGGGTGCCAGCTCTGCTATCAAGGAAGAGAACAATGGGAAGACCGTAGCGACGCCTTCCAGTTTGGAAGACCTGAGGCTGCGGCACGTATTGACCTGCCAAGCTCTACTGGCGGTGTTGAAGCACTTTGAAGGGCTTCTTCTCGCCGATTCCGATGCGAATAGCATCATTGACGCCAGCGCCCGGCCACCGTTTGTTGTAGCCGGCGCGTCGCTTGCAGGGCCGTTCTTCGAATGGATGCACCTCAATAGGGAAGTTGGCGGGCGGCGGGAGTAGCAACTACTGGCGGCCAAGCGCCACGTCAAATCACGACCTCTCCAGGCAGTCCGCACGTGCGAGGCCGAGCGGACCCATTCTTCCTCATCGACTACTTTTTCTGCAGCAAACGAGCAACAGGAACGTTCAGCGCGCGCGCGAGCTTCTCGATGTTGTCGATGGAAATGTTTCGCGCCTGTCGCTCTACGTGGGCCACAAACGTTCGGTGTAATCCCGCCTCGAGGGCAAGCCCATCTTGGCTCCATTCACGGATGCGACGGAGCTCTATAAGGTTTAAAGCGAGCAGTTCCCTGGCGGAAAGCTGCAACGGTTTAGGTGACTTTGGGGCGCCGGGCACGTAAACAGTTTCAACGTCAGCATCTTTTACGTCACCCGCGTTTGCGTCACAATATGCGGATTCTTGCCATGACCTGTGTCACATGGGTCCGGCCCTTGCCTCCTCCGCCCCGCCCTACGCTGCTGACCATTCAGACCACCTTCGCTTCACTGAAACCAACCGAAATGGACACCCACCCCCATCGCGCCTCCACACGCACCGACACCTCGGCGTTGACCGACACGGTCCCAGTCCGAATGGTGCGCGTTGCCAACTACGCCAGCCTGAACGCGTCATCTGAACGAAGCGAGGTGTGGGAAGAAATGTCGAGTTGGCTTGGCGCCCATTCAGCCACGTGGGACCCATGGGTGGTCTTCGAGCACGTCGAGCCCGGCCTTGACATCAGCGTGCCCGACGAATGCCTCGATTTTGTGGTCCAGCGGCCCGCGGGAGCTCCCTTCACCAATGGCGACTACGAGGCCCTGCGAGCAGCGTTCCTGCGTCGTGAGAACGAGTTGAGGGCGTTGTGATGACCACTGGCGCGATTGAATGCAGGCGCACTTGGAGAGCGTCAAGCAGCATGGCCGGTTAAACGACATTCATCTTGGCCGGTTGGGCAGGGGTGAATGTCGTTTTATGAGGGGCTAGGCTTGTGGCTCCTTGGGCTGGTTGTCGTTGTCGCTGGATGATTGACGCCGGCGATTCGTCTTGTCGTTGTCGCGCTGGACCTTCTGTTCCCGCGCGGCCGCCTTGCCGCGGTAACTCTCCACGTTGTTCAGCTCGAAGATCGTCGAGTGGTGAACCAGTCGGTCGATGGCAGCCA
>NZ_JBPJZT010000016.1:0-140482 GCF_051216375.1 Variovorax glacialis
CCACCCTCAGGCAGTTGCAAATGGTCCGTCGGTCACGTCACCGAAATCATCGGTCACGTTCCCGAATTCGGCGGTCACGATGCCGAAACGGTCGGTCACGCTCTTCCGAAATACGCACTTCTGCAAAGGCACACGGATCAGCCAATCTCGCGGCTGGCGCGATGGATCGTCGACCGTCAGATCGTTACCTTCGAGGCCAACTCGCAGCGGTGGATCCCCATGTTCCAGTTCGAAGCGACCGACATGCGCGTGCTCGATGGCGTGTCCCGGTCCATCCTGGAACTGCGAGACGTCTTCGATGATCCGGAGCTCGCAGAATGGTTTGGGACTCCGAATATCTGGCTGACCGGAAGAACGCCTGCCGAACTGGTCAGACAGGAAGCTCACGCAGTAGTTGAGGCCGCCCGTGCGGACCGCTTTGTGGTCTCTGGATAGTTGATGAGCGATGCTCGGCCGGGATCGGCAGCCCCTAGGGTCGAATTTGGCTAGAACGCGCTTTGATCGGCTGAGGCACCCCCGATCCCCGGCGTACGCGTGTACCCGGGCTAGTGAGAGACGCCCTCTTGTGCGTCGAGGCGGAAGCCGATCGAAATCTCAGTGCCGGGGCCACGGCTCAACTCCATCGTTGCGTGCAGTTGAAGCACCAGACTCTCGACCAGGCGCATGCCGAGAGTGCCGAGCTGAGAGGTTCTAAAGGTGGGGGGGAGCCCGATGCCGTCGTCTTTGATCGTCAGAAGGCACACTGAGTCCTCCCGAAGGCGAAAATTGACCCATACGTGACCTGGCCGATCGGCGGGAAAAGCATGCTTGAGTGCATTCGAAACCAGTTCATTGATGATCAAGCCAGTAGAGATAGCTCTGTCCAGATCAAGATCGACTTCTTCCACCGAAGTAGAAATCTGGATCTGTTCGGCGACGGGACCGTAGGCATGGCTCAGATGAGTGCACAGCGACTGAATGTGCGACGCCATCGCAATTCCAGAGAAGTCGCCCGCACGGTATAGATTTTCATGCACCAGCGCCATGGACCTGACGCGATTTCGGCTCTCCAGGAACAACTCGGCCACCTTCGCGTCAGGAACGCTCGCTGCCTGGAGGCTGAGTAGGCTGCTGATCAACTGAAGATTGTTCTTCACGCGGTGATGAACCTCCTTCAGAAGCGCTTCCTTCTCATGCAGCGAACTCTGCAGCCGTGCTTGGTCCCACTTCGCCAAAGTGACGTCCATCAGCGCGCCGATCACTTCGCGATCGCCACCTTCGCCATTCACGATCTGTGCGTCCTCGTACAGGCTCCTTTCGACCCCACTTGCCAACTGCAACCTGTACTCGAGGTGCCATCCGAGCCCCTGCTTCATTCTTTCCTGAATAAACTCGGCGACACGGCCTCGATCGTCAGGATGAATCCGCGCAGCCATGGTTGAGCGGTCTATGCGAGTGCCGCGCTCGACCTGGAAGATCTGGTACATCTCTTCCGACCAATATATTTCGCCGCTCCGAATGTTCCAGCCGTAACTTCCCGTATGACTGATTCGTTGACCGTCTGCTAGGAAGGCCTCGCTCTTGCGTAGCGCTTCGTCTGCCCGTTTGCGTTCCACCGCGATGCTGGCGAAATGCGTGAATTTCTCCAGAATGCGCTTGTCCGCTGCGCTGATGGGCCTCGGATGCTTCGAATACCAAACTAGCGTACCCAGAACCTGTCGAGAAGAAGACAGGATGGGAAAAGCCCAGCAAGCTCGTGATTCGTGCGCCGCAGCCAACACACGGAAACTGGCCCAACTAGAGGCCGTTGCAATGTCCTCCACCTCGGGCGACAAGCCCATGCGTGCCGAGGCGTTGAAGGCCACTGTTGTCCGACAGTCGAGTTCCTTGTCGAGCGCCTTGATGAACTCGGCGGAAAGACTTGGACTTGCGACGTGTCGAAGCATCTTGCCATCCAAGTCGAGCAGCAGGATCGATGAGGCGGAGCTGCCAATGAGACTTTCGATGGCTGCGCACAGCGCATTGAGAATGTCGATAACAGGCTTTCCCTCGGCGATCAACTGAAGCAGTTTTGACTCTTCCGCCAATAGCCCTTCCGCTTGCTTCAGATCCTCGATATCCGTGTTCGTACCATACCATTTGACGACCTCCCCGTTCGAATCACGGACAGGGGTAACGCGAATGAGAAAATGGCGGTACTCTCCGTCAAGGCGCTTCATCCTCGCTTCGGCTTCCGCCGGTTCGCCCGCGGCCAATGCAGATGCCCAAGCGTCGGCAACGCGCTGGAGATCCTCTGGATGATGTGCAGCCTTCCAACCGTCAAGCATGACCTCACTTGGGAGGAGTCCGGTGTAACTCTGCCACTGCTTGTTCAAGGTCCGAACCATGCCATCGGGCGTAGCGCTCCACGCCAATGTTGGAATGGTATCGAAAGCGATACGAAACTGCTCTTCGCTTTGCCTTGACCTGTCTTCCGCTTGCCGGACATCGGCGTAGAGCAACGCGTTTTCCATCGAAATTGCAGCCTGCGACGCGAGCAGCTGAAGAACGGCTACGCGTGATGGGGTAAAGACCTGGGGCACCAGATGATTCTCAAGGTATAGCAGGCCAAGGAGCTTTCCTTGCCTAGACAGGGGGAGGCATATGATCGACCGTGGATGGCGTGTTCGGATGTACTCGTCACTTGAGAAAATGTTGGGCGACTGGGCGTCGTTGAGGACGACGCTATCTGCGACTCTGATCGCATAGCGAACCACTGACATGGGAAGGTCTGCCGCGGGATCGAGGTCAGGGCGCAACTTGACGCGTACGCCGTCGTGCTCGCTGGAGGCCTCGGCTTCGACCTGAATCCCCTGTTTTGTTGGCAGTATCAAGTAGCCACGAACGGCACCGGCGTGCCCGACGGCGATAGTCAATAGCCTTTCTATAAGTCTGTCGACCAGGATTTCCTCGGAGATGGCTTGGGAGGTCTTGATTACCGTAGCGAGGTCGATTTGCACTATGCTGGCATTCTTTGGCTGCTTCTCGCTGCCCTCTCTTTGCGGGTACTGTTGGTCTATCTGGGCGACTTTCGCCGTAGCGCCCCAACTGATGTAGCAATTCCGCGCATGCATGAGGTAAGCGTTCGCTATGGTCACCAGGTTGCGCGCCCTGTAAAACCGAGATGCTGATTCGTTCGACAGCCCCTCGATGTTGATCGAGCCTGCCTCTTGCGAAGCTCGAATCGCGTCGTCGTACAGGTGCTCCGCGTCGAGTATGCGGTGTTCGACCCGCGCAATCTCCGCGGAAATCAGGTAGGACCTGCTCTCGAAGTTTGCCCGGCACTCCTTCAGCCATTCTGTGAACTGCAGATGATCCTGGCGGAGCCTCGCGGCCTCATCCGGATAGTCATCTGCACCTCCCGCCGGAATGAGGGCCGCGCGAGCAAGAGCGGAATAGAATCTATGCTCGGCCCAATCGAACGTTGGATACGAGTCTGGCTTTGAAAGTGCGCGAGATGACGACTCCAGGCTTTTCTCGTACTGACCGGAGAAGTATTGAAGCTCGGCCTTTCGAGTCCAGTATCGGACCTCTGCGGAGACCATGTGCGGGATGCTGTCCAGTTGGACTTCATGTGCCACTTCATTGAAATCAGGTGCGTCGAAAGAGTCAAGGGATACGGTTGCGCCACATAAGGCCTTGACAAGCCTGAGCGGAGCAGCGATGAGTTCGACGGCCAGCTCGAAGTTGCAAGTCCTCACCGATTTCAGCGCTGCGTCGCCTTCTCTAGAAACTTCCTCGAGCGGTGCGCCTCCGTCCAGCAATCTGGCTACCCGAGTCCACAGGGCGTAGGCAGCCCACGTAGTGTCGCCATTGCGGTGGGCCACATCACTAGCCTTCACCGCGATCTCGTAGCCGTCTCGGAGCGACAGAACCCAAGGAGCCACCAGCAGGGAGAATGTCGAGAAAACGCGCGCCGCATACCCGATCAATCCGCGTCGTCGAACTAAGTCCACACCCAGCTGCCCGAAGCGGTAGGCTTCATTGAAACGGCCAAACCGCGGCCCCAAAATGAAGCCAAGGTTGGTATAGCAGTGACAGGACGCGTCCGTATTGCCATACATCAGGCTGAGATTCGCCATGCGTAGATTGGCGAAATCACGCAAGTTGGCATCCAGGATGCCGGCAGGCGCATTCAGGCCTTCGAGCAGATGCATGATGCTCCCCTGCTCTTGCGCGATCATGAGGGGCAGGTCAACAAGTCCTTCTATGGTTCTAGAACCCATCCTGAGAATGAGCGACTTGTATTCCTGTTCCACTTCTGCGTCTGTGGGGCGAAAGGGGAGTTCGACGCCGAAACGCTGAAGGCACGCGAGGGAGAGCTCGACCGCACGATCGATTTTCCCAAGGTAGGTGTAAAGAATCACTTGCCGATCGACGACCAATCTCGATTGATCTGCGGATCGGGTGGCCAGGGCTAGTTCGGCAAACTCCTTTTCTGCAGCCGCGACATCTCCCAGCAAAAACAGGCAGTCGGCTTTATGAAAATAGAGCTTGAAGCACGTATCAAAGATTCGGTCCCAGCTATCGGCATCCAGCAATGAACAGCCCATGTTCACATAATTGAGAGCGGAGTCGTAGGCAGTTGCTCCTTTGCTGCTGATGGCGGCGGTGAGGTTCAGATCCGCCAGCCATTCGCGTTCCGAAATCTCTGCGACAACCCGAGCACCGAGATTGAGCTGATGCACAAGTTCGAATATGTTCTGGCCAAGGCGTTCGTTGCCCGCCAATGCCTTGCCAATTCGCAAGTGAAGGTTGGCGCGATCTGGCGGCGGAATCTGGGCATAGGCAGCCTCTTGTATCCGATCGTGCCGAAATGAATAAGCGGTGCCGTCGATTGTCACCAACCCGGCAAGGATCGCATGCCAAAGCATTTCATGGACGTGTTCGTCGCGCTGTCCAAGTATTTGAGATAGTTCGATCGTAGAGCCCTTGTTGCCCAAGCACGCGAGAACCCTGAGAGCTTGCTGCGTCACGGACGGAAGCCGCCCGATCCTCGCCGACAGCAGGTCTGCGACATTGTCCGTTATTGAAAGCGCGCCAATGCGCCTTTCATCCCATTGCCATTCTTCCGTCTCGTGGGAATAGTGAAGTATTTCGTCGTCGGCCAGCGCCTTCAGGTACTGGATCATGAAGAATGGATTGCACGCCGTTCGCGTTTCGAGGATCGTCGCAAGGGCGCCCGCGTTCCCCTTGTTCATTTTCAGCATGTCGGCGACAAACTGCGTGGTGTCCTCAAGGGTAAGGGCGCCGAGTGTGATGTCGAGTTTGAGCAGGTCCGAATTTTCGAACGCGAGCAGCGTCTCGGCGAGGGGATGGGAAGGGGTCACCTCGTTGTCCCGATACGCCCCGATCAATAGCAGTGAGCCAAGGTCAGCGTCGTCAGAGAGACGCTTGAGCAGGTCGAGTGTGGCCATGTCGAGCCATTGCAGGTCGTCGATGAACAAAGCCAGAGGATGGCTTGTCGTGGCAAATACGCTGATGAAGTTCTTCAGGACCAGATGGAAACGGCGTTCCGCTTCTTCAGGTTGGAGGTCCAGAAGCGGAGGCTGTTCTCCGATGAGTCGGCGAAGGTCTGGGACGAGGTTGATGACCAGCTGGCCGTTACCTTCCAGCGCGGACAACAGTTCATCCTTCCATTTCGAGACTTCTTCGTCACTTCTGCTCAGAACTTGCCCAACCAGGTTTTGGAAGGCATGGGCGAGCGTTGCGTATGGAATATCGCGTTGGAATTGCTCGAACTTTCCTGCCGCGAACAATCCATTGCTCGTCGCGATGGATCGCTGTAGCTCGCTGACGACTGTGGATTTCCCGATGCCCGAGTAACCGCGGATCAGCGCAATCCCAGCGTGTCCGTTGTTGCAGACCTGTTCCCATGCAGAGAGCAGCGCCTTAATCTCAGCTTGCCGACCGTACAGGCCTTCGGGGATGAACAATCGATTAGATAGATCGAATTTGCCAAGAGCGAACGTCCCTATGTGCTCGTTGGCGTGCCATTCCGAAAGGCAATGACGCAGGTCGGCTTCCACCCCGGAAGCGCTCTGATAGCGGTCGGCAGCGTTCTTTGCGAGCAACTTCAGCACGACTGCCGCGACCGGAGCGGGAATACTGGAGACCAGTACATCAGGGGATACTGGCTGCCGTGCCACGTGGCAGTGAATCCATTCTGCTGGATCTTGGGCATCAAAGGGCAACTCGCCCGAGACCATCTGATAGAGGACGACGCCCAGTGAGTAAAGATCGCTGCGAATATCAACCGCGCGATTCATGCGGCCAGTCTGTTCCGGAGATATGTAGGCGAGAGTCCCGGTGAGCGAGTCCGTGTCGTGGAGACTGGCTTGGCTAGGCCGCCCGTGCATCGACTTGCCAAAGCCCGTCAGATGGGCACAGCTGCCTTGTGCGCCCACCAGAATGTTCGACGGATTGAGATCCCGGTGGATCAGCCCGGTTGAATGGGCTCGTTGTAACGCGGCAGCGACTTCAGCGCCGATGCCGAGCGCGAGTGAGATTTCCAGAGGAGATCCCATGAGGCTTTGCAGTAGGTCGCCGCCCGGGTCCTCTAACAGTAGGAGTTTTCGGCCGCGCACTTCTACGAGGCCTAGGGGCTTGAGCGCCCATGCGGAGTCGAGTGCTTCGGCAAGCTGGAACTCCCTCTCGATCTGCACAATGTCCGACGGCCTTGGGTTCGCCGAGGTCGCGTCGACCACCAGGACAGATAGTGCGGCACCCCCGTCGAGTTGTCGGCCCCTGAAGAGCCCCAGCGGCTCTCCTCGTCGCAGCGGATGAAGCTGATATTCCGAAAGTTGGGCCATCTGAATGGTTCCTCCCGCAAGGTTTGTTTACGTAGCTTGGAGGACGAGGTGGCGACACGCTCGCAGGTCGAATCGCTTCTGCGCGCGCCCGGATTCCCGCTGCCCGTAGCGAGGAAGGGTGGTCCAGTTCTTGCAGGAAGCCGTTTGAAATCACGGGACGCATGAAATTTACCAAGCCGGGCCTCTTGCGGAATCACTCCAAAGAGTGATTTCTGCCCGCTAGGCCAAGCCAGGCCAAGCGGAGTGGTGGCTTGCTGAGCGTGTGTCCGCGGCACGTCAGGTCGAGTTGCCACCGGACGCACCGGGTGGCGCCGCTGTATGCGGGGGGGGGGCGGCCGATATGCTTGCTATCGATTTGGCGTTCGATGCCGCAGCTTGACGCGCTGTCAGGCGCCAGCATGACGACGAGGTGGTGCTAGGCGAGGGCGACAGGCTTTTTTGTTCCCACGTCTCGGTGCTTCGAAGGTCGCTAGCCTAGGACAGGCAGTGTAGTTGCTGGTCGTGGGAGTCGAGCGTTGCAATTGGTTGCCGAGGCGCAACCAGATCCCGCTCATCGGGCATGCGATCGCTGGCGCGGTCTGCGCTGGGCCGGAAGGATAGCGCGGGCTAGGTTGCTTCGCGGAAGGGCAGGCGCGCTCCGTGGTCGCTTCGCACACGCGTTGGCGTTCGCCGCCGTCAACCTGAAAATGGGCGCCGCGCGCGCCTCGCTCCGCTGCGTGCCAAACTTATGTCCATGATGGCCACGGTCTTGCACAGGAGATTCCGCCATGACGAATGCATCGGACGAAGCGCAGCGCCGCGCCTGGGCGCGCTCACTATGGCGCTACGTGGGCCAGGAACGCCCACCGTTTGCGACGGCGCCAGGCCCGGGCCAGCAATCGGTATGGGACTTTCCGCGCCCGCCGCGCATCGATCCCGAAGAGCGCGAGGTCACGGTGCATCTTGGCGACGTCGCGATTGCGCGCACGCGCAGCGCGTTGCGCGTGTGCGAAACCGCAAGCCCGCCGACCTGGTACCTTCCCCAGGCCGACGTGCAAATGATGCTGTTGCAACCCACGGCGGGCGCATCGCATTGCGAATGGAAGGGCGAGGCGCGCTATGCCGCGATCGTCATCTCGGGCGCGCGCCTCGACGGTTCTGCCTGGTTTTATCCGGCGCCTTCGCCCGGCTACGAAGCACTGCGCGGGCACATCGCGTTCTATCCTCAGGAACTCGATTGTCGCGTCGACGGGGTGCGCGTGCGGTCACAGCCGGGTCGCTACTATGGAGGCTGGATCACTCCCGAACTGGTCGGGCCGTTCAAGGGCGAGCCGCGTTCGGAAGCCTGGTGGTGAGCGCCAAGACACTGACAGCCACGTCTTGCCCACGGACAGGAATTGCGGGTGTCATCCGGCGGGCGGCCACACGGCCAGCGTGAGACGGTCGGGCGCCAGCGCGACCATCGCCGCGGCCGCTGCGACGGGCAGCCATCCCTGAAGAGGACCAAAGGGGGCAGGCGGGACTAGCCAATCCGGGACTGGGAATTCCGTTTCGCGAGCGAGAGCATCCAGTGTCAGCCGGCGACTTTCGCGACTTTGCGTCGTCGCATCCCTCTTCATCTTGAAAGCAACCGATGAGAAGACTTACGCATGCCACGGGCGCTCCGGTCGTCGACAATCAGAACATTCAGACAGCCGGCGCGCGTGGTCCGGCGCTTCTCCAGGACATCTGGTTGCTCGAAAAGCTTGCGCACTTCGACCGCGAGGTGATTCCGGAGCGCAGGATGCACGCAAAGGGATCCGGCGCACACGGCCACTTCACCGTCACGCAGGATGTCACACGCTACACCAAGGCAAAGATCTTTTCGGATGTTGGCAAGCGCACCGAGGCATTCGTGCGCCTGTCGGTAGTCGCCGGCGAGCGAGGCGCTGCCGACGCGGACCGTGACATTCGCGGCTTCGCCGTCAAGCTTTATACGGAAGAGGGCATCTGGGACATCGTCGGCAATAACACGCCGGTCTTCTTCATGCGTGATCCGTTGCGCTTCCCCGATCTCAACCACGCTATCAAGCGAGACCCCCGCACGAACCTCCGCACCCCCCAAAGCAATTGGGACTACTGGACGCTCATGCCGGAGGCATTGCACCAGGTGACGATCACCATGAGCGATCGAGGCCGACCCGATGGCTATCGCCACATGCATGGATTCGGCAGCCACACTTTTAGCCTCATCAATCAGGCGGGCGAGCGTCACTGGGTCAAGTTCACGTTCAGGTGCCAGCAGGGTATCAAGAACCTGACCGACCAGCAGGCCGAGGCACTCATTGGCAAAGACAGGGAAAGTGCGCAGCGCGATCTGTACGACGCCATTCAACGTGGCGATTTTCCGAGATGGACCCTTTTCATCCAGGTCATGACAGAGGCCCAAGCTGCAGCTTCTCCCATCAACCCCTTCGACCTGACCAAGGTCTGGCCGCATGCGGACTATCCTTTGATCGAAGTCGGCGTACTCGAACTGAACCGCAATCCGAACAACTACTTCGCGGACGTCGAGCAGGCCGCTTTCTCCCCCGCAAACATCGTCCCCGGCGTGGGCTTCTCGCCCGACAAGGTGCTGCAGGCTCGGCTATTCTCCTACGGCGACGCGCAGCGATATCGCCTGGGCGTCAATTTCAATCAGATTCCGGTGAACGCTCCGAAGTGTCCCTTTCACAGCTATCACCGCGATGGCGCCATGCGCGTCGATGGCAACCAAGGCAGCACGATCGCGTACGAGCCGAACGGGCTGGGCGAATGGAAGGACAGCCCAGAGCTCGCCGAACCGGCACTTCCGCTTCACGGAGACGCCGCGCACTGGGACCACCGGTTTGACACGGACTATTATTCGCAACCAGGCGCGCTGTTCCGCCTCATGACGCCGGAACAACAGATGGCCCTGTTCGAGAACACGGCGCGTGCTATGGGTGACGCTTCAGAGCAGGTCAAGCTGCGCCATATCGCGAACTGCACCCTGGCCGATCCCGCTTATGGGGCTGGGGTTGCAGCGGCACTCGAGGACGTTCCGAAATGACCCAGTGACGCGTACGCTCCTTGGGCGTCATGGAAACCTCTACCATTCGCGAGCAAGGATTCGTGCCTGCGTCCGTGGTTTGAGTCGTACGCCGCGCAGAAGAAGCAAGCCAAAATGATGCTTTGAACACGCGTCTTCCCATCCCCGGACGTGGTCTTGAAGTCATCAGACCTGTCGGAGGCGGTCCGAGCGGGCCGCCTTGAACTCGACGCACGCAACCCTACGGACTCTTCGGAGGCACCGTGAAGCTCACAGTCTGGCTCGTGATCACCATGTGGGTGGGATCGGCCAGTTCGAACAGAACCTTGTGGGGGCCCGGCTTCAAGCCCACCACGATGACCGTTTCGCCGTTCGAATTGACGAAGTGCCACGGTGCGTCATCGACCGTGATGTGAACATGGCCAATGCGAGGAGAAACATCGAGCGCCCCCTTGCCGAACACGGGCACGACGCGCAGGTTCTCCGTACGGTACTGGATGAAGACGAGGCCCCGTGCCAGTTGCTCCGGCAGCGGTGCGTCCACGATCAGTTTGGGCGCCGGTTCGTTTTCGATAGCAACCAGTTCGGAGGGCCCCCGGATATCCCTGGCGCTCTGGGCAGATGCGCCGGCGGCAGCAATGCAGGCAGTCATGGCGATCAGGTGCTTGAGCATGGTGTGCATGACATGTCCTTCAAGATAAATGGTCGAGGCGAAAGCCGACTTGCGCTTCGAATTGGGGGCCGTTCTCTAGAACTTGAATGGGGCGCTGCAGTTGCCATTGAACTTCCTTTCGGCGTTGATGAATGCTCAAGCCTGTTGCCGCCCTACACCAGGTACTTCCAGTGGCTGAGCGCGAGGCCTGCCTTGGAGCGTAGGGACACTAGGGATTCGTGCCAACGCTCGAAGGCATGGCTCGCCATTGGCTCTTTTGGGATGCGCGATGGATATTTGAAGCGGCCTCTGCCCTGAAGGGATCGAGTCCAACTCCGGTACGTACTTGGGCTGAACATGAGGCTTGATGCTGTAAACGCGTGCCGCGACCACGCGAACGATTCTCTTGCGGGCAACCGATCACTTGAAGGGTCACGGTTGTATAAGTCGACGACACTGCCCCTGGCCTCGAGTGCGCTAGTTCACGTCACGCGCCGGCAAAAGCAGGTCCTGCATTTAGGCCCTAACGTCATAAAGCACATTGGGGAGCACGCCGTCACACGGCGGCACGTTCGTGTTGGCTTCCCCATTCAGCGTGAGCAGCTCCAATCTCTATTGGCCCGAAAGAGCTTTTACTCTTGAGTCGTCTGAGACGCTCTCACTTTTCTGGGAAGCGCGGCGCGGCTTCATACTGCTCGCGCCGGACACGGCCCACAGTGCGCGGCACTGCCCCACGATCAGGATGGCGAGCATTGAAATCCCCCACGTGCCGAAATCGCGGCGCTCGCCCGCCAAGGACTCTAGCAGCAGAGAACTCGCGGAACACAGTGCGACCACGCATGAAAGAACTCCAGCAAGGGTGACGATCACATGGACGATTGTTTTCATGCTGGATCCGGGACGTGATAGGTGGGTGAGATTCCCACCGGACTGTCCTCCGGTCAATGCGCCATTTGGGGGATTTCATCATGCCCCTTGCCTGCACGGCTTCAGCTCGCTTGCTTGACAGCCAAGGCGAGTTGTCTGGCGGTGCCCCCTCCGTCTCAGTTCTTGAGCGGCCACTAGGGAGATGCTCGACGCGGTGGTGGATCGTAGCCTAACGAAGACCTATCGCGCATGACAGGTTGCCGTGCGTACCCCCAACTTCGAAGGAAATCTCAATGACCCAATCAACCCCGAAGTTCAAGCGCAGCGAGAAGGGTCTGCTGACGCCGGACAACTGCGTGGTCACTCTCATTGACCTACAGCCACAGATGCTTTTCGGAGTGGCAAACTTCGATCGTCAGTCGGTGATCAACAACAACGTCTTGCTGGCCAAGGCCACCAAGCTCTTTGAGATTCCTATCGTCATATCGACCGTGGAGACCCAGGCATTCAGCGGCCACCTATGGCCGCAGGTTCGGGCGGTATATCCCGAACAGGAACTCGTCGAGCGTTCAACCATGAACTCGTGGGACGACGAGAAGTTCGTAGCGACCGTAGAGCGCATTGGTCGCAAGAAGATAGTGCTCGCGGGACTCTGGACGGAAACCTGCGTGGCATTGGCGACCGTGCAGGCGATGCATGACGGATACGAAGTCTTCGTTGTCGAGGATTGCTGCGGTGACGTGAGTCAACTGTCCCATGACAACGCAATGCGACGCGTCATACAGGCTGGAGCCAAGCCCGTCACGGCGCTCTCGGTCATGCTCGAATGGCAGCGCGATTGGGCGCAGAGAGACACCTACGACGCGGTCATGGACATCGTCAAGACCCATTGCGGCGCATATGGGATGGGGGTCGAGTACGCCTACACCATGGTCCACGGCGCTGCGGAATCGCAACTCCCGCCCTACGTGCCGGGGCACCCGCGTGGGTGAGCCCGAATCCGAGCGATGCGAACCCCTGTACAGGCGGAAGACGTGAATCCCGACCTCATCCTCATCAACGGACGTATCGCCACTCTGAACCACGCCTGTCCGAGCGCGCAGGCCGTCGCGATTCGAGACGGCGTCTTCAGCGCCGTCGGGGCCACCGACGTGCTGCTTACATCGAGGGGCGCTCGCACGAAGGTGATCGACCTGAGAGGTCGGAGAGCCATTCCAGGACTCATCGACAGCCACACACACGTGATCCGTGGTGGATTGAACTACGCCATGGAACTTCGATGGGACGGCGTTCGATCGCTGGGTGAAGCGATGCGCATGTTGCGGGAGCAAGTGCTGCGCACCCCTGCACCGCAATGGGTGCGCGTCGTTGGCGGATTCACTATGCACCAGTTCGCCGAGAAACGATTGCCCACCATCGAGGAGCTGAACGCGGTTGCTCCGGACACGCCCGTTTTCATCCTGCACCTGTACGACCGCGCGATGCTCAATGCCGCTGCTTTGCGAACAGTCGGCTATACGCGCGAAACACCGGATCCGCCCGGAGGCCAGATCGTCCACGACGCGAAAGGCGAGCCTACTGGCCTTCTGCTCGCGAGACCCAACGCCACGATCCTCTACGCGACGCTGGCCCATGGGCCGAAGCTGCCGCTTGAATACCAGACGAACTCGACGCGCCACTTCATGCGCGAGCTGAACCGGTTGGGAGTCACTGGCGTGATAGACGCCGGCGGAGGAATGCAGAACTATCCAGAGGACTACCAGGTCATCGAGCAGTTGCATCGCGAAGGGAAGATGACAATTCGGCTTGCCTACAATTTGTTCACGCAAAAGCCCCACGAAGAACTTGCGGACTTTGGGTCTTGGTCAAGGCAGGTACGCCCGGGGCAGGGCGACGACATGTACCGACACAATGGCGCGGGCGAGATGTTGGTCTATAGCGCCGCCGACTTCGAGGATTTCAAAGTCGAGCGCCCGGAGATGCCGTCTTCCATGGAGGTCGACCTTGAACCGGTGGTTCGGCTTCTCGCGCAGAACAATTGGCCGTGGCGCATGCATGCCACCTACGATGAGACGATAGGCCGTGCACTCGATGTCTTCGAACGGGTGCATCGGGAGACGCGAATTGACCGGCTGCATTGGTTTTTTGATCACGCCGAGACGGTCAGCGATCGCAACATCGAGAGAATCGCCGCACTCGGCGGAGGCATCGCCGTCCAGCATCGCATGGCCTACCAGGGCGAGGATTTTGTCGAGCGCTATGGTAAGGAGGCCGCGGAGCGCACGCCGCCGATTCGGCGCATGCTCGAGCTGGGCGTGCACGTGGGGGCCGGCACTGATGCAACGAGGGTGGCTTCCTACAACCCGTGGGTATCACTCTCCTGGCTGGTCACCGGCAAGACGATGGGCGGCCTGGGCTTGTATCCGCCATCGAACCTGCTCGACCGAGAAGGCGCCTTGCGGCTCTGGACGGAGGCCAACACCTGGTTTTCGTTCGAATCTGGCAAAAAGGGACAAATCACGGTCGGTCAGCTTGCAGATCTTGCGGTGCTGTCAGCTGACTATTTCGCGGTGCCCGAATGCGAGATCCAGGACATCAGCTCAGTATTGACCATGCTTGGTGGAGCGGTAGTGCACGCCAGCGACGAATTCGCTGAATGGGCCCCTCCCCAGCCGCCCGCGATGCCCGATTGGTCGCCGGTTTCCCGTTTCGGCGGCTATCAGTCGCAAGCGCGCTTAGGCCGGCACGCAGCCTATGCATCGGCATGCGGATGTGCGACCTCATGCTCCGTACACGGGCATCAACACGCGTTCGCGCGTACCTCCCGACCGCCGGTTTCGGATGCACGTGCCTTCTGGGGTGCGATGGGCTGCTCCTGCTGGGCATTCTGAAGCGCCAGGGCCCCTCTTAGGAAGGAGCTGTTGGATCGGGCGCGTCAATGCTCTCCAGCAGCACCCAGACGCCAAGTAGTGGAGGGATCGTGAAGCACCAAACTCCGTAGAAGCTGAAAGTCAGGGCCGCCGCGGCGCAACCTAGGGCGAAGGCTGTAACGCTCGCCGAGAAGCGAAGCAAACGGGATCGCGCTACCGCTATTTCCTTCGATTCGCCGCCACGCAGCAAGTCCGCCACATCAATCATGATCTGGGTCGTGGTTCCTGTCATCAAGGTCGACGGGGGCGAGCTGCTCAGATGAATGCGATGGAAGGCGTTCTGTATGGCCATCGCAGCTACCAGCGTCATGCCGGTCACGATCGCCTGCCAACTGTCCCCGTCGGCAAAGGGTCCGAGCCCCACGGCGAGCCCAGAGCCTCCGATGAGCAGCACCAGCATGAGCGTGAGGATGGTTCGCGTCACGGGCAGCCCTCGGGCCGGCAGACTTTGGCTCAAGAAGCGGGTGCCCAGTACCACGACACTGAACATCGGGAGTGCAAGCAGTTTCGCAACCGCGCCCGAAGTCCCGAGCACTGCAGCTGCTCCAAAGGTTACGAAGTTCCCGGTCACATGCGCCGTGAACAGACCCTGCAACGCCAGAAAGCCGGCTGTGTCCACGAAGCCGCCATTGCAGCTGAGCAGCAGCGCCAATGTGGGCCTCCAGCGCGGCCTGGTGGGGGGGGAGGCATCAGTTGAGTTCATCGTTTCACCATCCAAACCTGAGTTCGATGCCAAGATAGTTGCTGTTGTGTCCGCCCGCCTGGCGAATTCCACTTCCAACCTCATATCGCACCGCCTCGATGGCGCCCGCCAAGTGCGGTCCGAATACGTAGTCGACGCGAATCTGGGCGTAGGCGCCGGTCCAGCGGCCGCCCTTTCCGGCCGTGCCGGCGACCGGCACATTCGGCTGCACGTAGACGGCATCCTGGGTGGTCTGGCGCCACTGGAAGCCTACGGCAGCCATTAGCAGCGTGTCAGATGCCGGCTTCAACGTAATCGATGGCTTGAGTTGGAGCAGGTTGGTATAGCCGGTATATCCCGCAAGGGTGAAGTAGCTGCCGTTCGGGAACAGCGGATTGAAGGTCCCCAAGGTGTGACCGTCGGGATGGGTGTTGCCCGACGCCGCGTCGGCCTGAAGGCCAAAGCGCGGCTGCCAGTCGACGCTCCGGAAGGTGTAGCCGGTGCGCTCGCCGAATGCCCAGGCGCGGATGCTTTTGGTGCCGACGCTGCCCGTCTGACCCATCGCTTCGACGTCCCAATCCACGGCGCCGCCTGAACCTGCGAAGCGCGCGTCCAGTACATGGCGCCGCTCATTCCCGCTGGCGAAAAGATAGTGTGCGTTGTCGCGTTGGTAGAACCCGTAGTAGGCCGAGAGTTCGCTGTCGCCGAAGACATGGCGTTCGACTCGAAGCGTATCGAAGCGGAAATGCCGATCAGAGGAATCGTCGAAGGGGTTTTGCTTCGCATACAGAACCGGTTGGCTGACGAAGCCGATGAAGCGCCAGTTTCCGCTCTCCCAGTCGGCCCACACGGCATCGAAGGACTGTCGAACGTTCGGCCCGTCGCGCGACGAGACAAAGCGCTGCAGGTCGAATGCGAAATCCTGACGGCCGATGCGAAACTTGAACGTTCCATTGTCAAATTTCCTCCTGTATTCAAGGAAGCCGAGGCGCAGGTCAAGTGGATTCTGGTCTACCGGTGTGATCGATTGCTTGGCAAAGGCTCGCGCATCCTCCAGTTGAGTGAACACGCGCCAGTCGCGGTCGAAATTGACGTCAATGTAGACCTCCAGACGCTGCAACAGGTAGGAATCCGGCCGCACGCTGCCCACGCCGAAAGAGGGCGCGTTGTTGGATTCCAAGCGTTCGCGCAGGCTCAGCCCGAAGGAGACGTAGCGCTGAGGGTCGTCAGTCGACAGCGAAATGTACTTGAGACCATCCAAAGGCTCGGTGCGCAGGGCCGGGTCGGCCAGCACCGACCAGTCTTCCTGCCAGCGGTTGGACTGCAGCTTCGGACGCGTCACCTCGACGACCGCCGGCTGCGTCGCATCGCGCTCAGCTCGCGCGGGGCCTGCCGTCGAGAGCACTGCTGCTGCGCAGATCGCACGGGCCGTGATCTGGCATGAACGAGGCAACAGGAGGGCCATATAAGCTCGACGACATGGACTGCCGCATCCCAGACCCCACCGAGTGGGTAGACGTACATTGCGTCTATCTGACAGCGGGGGCGTGTATTTCAGCGATGTAGCCACCGGGAAATTGCACAAGCGCCGCGGCGCGTCCACCAGCTACATAGGGATCGACCAGCAACGAGGCACCTGCGGCCCGTGCCTTGGACAGCGTGGCTGCGAGATCCTCGACTTCGTAGCCGGTCGTCTCGCGGCCGTAGGGATAGGGCAGGTGCCCATCGGTCACCAACATGGTGAGCTTGCCGAAAGCCGATGCAATGCGGACTCTGCGGTAGGTATCGCCCGGCCGTCCGATCTCGATACCTGGCGCGTGAACCTCGTCTGAAACCACCTTGCCACCGGCAAAGGCCAGGAAGGCGCGCTGGAAGAGGGTCGCCCGCTCGGCAGACAAGTAGACGCGGTTCTCGGGGATGGTCTTCAGCGGCTCATAAGAGGGCCGAGTCGTATGCCAATAGAACTGCATGTCGACGCCGCCCGGCCACCGCACAATGGCGTCCTTCCCGATCGGATCGGGAAAGGGCTTAACTACGACATCGGCGCCAGCGCGGCGCGCCGCGTCCACCGCGACTTGCATGTCGCGCACGAGGTAGCCACTGCGCTCAGCGCCGAACGGCCACGGGATCGGTGTCTTGAATCCGAACACGGACACGGTCCCAACTGGCATCAGGACCAGTTGTGACACCGTCTTGCTCGGTGTGGGCGTTACCGTGAAGACGCCCGTCGTGGTGGTCTTGCCTCCGAATGTGGCCAGCAGGCTGCCAACCAGTCGTTCGAAGTCCTCGGGTGCCACGTAAACATGTGTGGTGTCGTACTGGGGGCCGACCGCAACCGTTGCCGGGCTCGTGTGGCCCCAGGCCGTTCGCGCCGCAAACATTGGGAGACAGGTAATCGCGGCAGTCAACGTCGTGAAGCCGACGAGGCTGGCTCGGAGAGTTCGCTTCAATGGCGCGAGCGACATCACTTCGTACCCTGATGCAAATCGTGCCACGCGATCAGCAGGAACGCGCCGACCAGGCCGAGATGCTCAAAGAATGAATTCGCGAGCGCGAGTCGCTCCGGGGGTACCGCGTTCCAGAACTGGTTGGCAAGGAAGGTCGCCATCAGCGTAAAGCATCCCAATGCCAACGCCCCGAGCCAGCGATAGAAGCCCGTGAGGATCATCACGGACGCGCCGATCTCGAGCATCGTGACGACCGCGGCCATCGGCGCAGCAGCGGCAATGCCAAAGTGCCTCATCTCCGCGATCGCTGCGCTGAAGTCGGTAGCCTTGTCGAAGCCGCCTTGTACGTATGCAGCACACACCCCGAGCATTGCGAGCCAGCGTATCCAAGGGGCGGCAAACCCGGCCCTTATCGACTGGCCAACTCCGCGTCGACTCACCGTCGTTGCTTGCGGCATGCAGTTCCTTCATTCATTTTGGAGAGGTGTGGCGGCCTGTCCAAAGTATGAAATTGCCTGCGTCAAAGGGAAACCTTCTTGGGTTCGGGGCGTATGCCTCTCTTTAGGGGCAACCGTCGAGGTCAAGACTGGATCATCGGAGTGCATGACCTGCCCCCCAGCAGAAGCGATGAGCCGGCCCAGCGTCGCAATGGCCTGCTCACTTCGAACGTCCCACGGATGACCAAAACTCAGGCGGAGGCAGTTTGCAAACTCCCCGTTGCTGGAGAAAATCGGCCCCGGTGCGATGCCGACACCCAAGGCGAGGGCTCGGCGAAAGATTTCGACGGCGTTGATGTGAGGCGCCAGTTCGACCCACATGTAATACCCACCCGCCGGATTCGCCCAGGCCACCGACTTCAGATGACGGGCCACCGACGCCGCGAGAAGGCCGTACTGCTCTCGCAGCTTGGCCCTGAGCGTTCGCAGGTGCCTGTCGAATTCGCCCCGCTCGAGGTATTCGGCGATTGCGGCCTGTGCTGGTGACGGGGCCAGGGAGCCCGAGGCCATCCGCGCATTCGTCACAGCGCGCATATAGCGACCCGGGACCGCCCAGCCGATTCGATGGCCGGGCACAAGGCACTTGGAGAAGGACGAGCAATGCAGCACCATGCCCTGCTTGTCGAATGCCAACGCCGGAGCAGGCTTTAGTCCGTCGAAGGACAACTCGCCATAGACGTCGTCCTCGATCAGAGGAAGCGAATATTCAGCAAGCAAGCTGACGAGAGCGCTCTTCCTATCATGCGACATTGAACAGCCCAACGGGTTCTGAAAGGACGTCATCAACCAGCACGCCGCTGGCTTGTGCCGGAGGATGGCCTCTCTCAACGCCGGCAACTCAATGCCCTCATCGGGATGCGTCTTCACGGCGATCGCACGGAGGCCCTGGCGCTCGATCGCGTGCAGGGCGCCGTGGAAGGTCGGGGATTCCACGAGCACGCAGTCTCCGAGGCGCGCAACGGCCGACAGGCAAAGGCTCAGCGCTTCCCACGCCCCATCGGTGATGACGATGTCGTCCATGTGGACGTGAACGCCGTTCGCAAAATACCGCTGGGAGACCTGGCGCCTCAAGTCCGCATTACCTTTTGCCGGGTCGAGGTGGACGCGGTGGAATCGAAAGGCCTTGTCCAATCGCACCCAGGGAAAGAGTTCAATGCAGGGCGACGAGGAGGCGAACGACACGATTCTGCTATCCAGCGTGGATGCAAGCACCTCGAAGGTCAGCGCTCGGTACTCTTGCGCTGCGCCTTTGCCGCAAGCCAAGTCGACTTGCTCGAATCGTCGTGGCTCATCCAAGCGAGAGGACTTCACATAAAAGCCGGAGCGCGTACGCGCCTGAACAAGACCCAGCCTTTCGAGCTGATAGTACGCCTCGAAGACTGTGGTGGCACTCACTCCACGGTTCGTCGCCATGTCCCGGATTGACGGAAGCCTGTCCCCCGTCCTCAAGGTGCCGGCGCGAATAGAGGCTTCCAGGTCGGCCGCCAGTGACTTGTACAGGTTCATCCTGAGTTTCCTGCCGCGGTCGCTTACACAGTGCTGGGTCTGGTGTTGGGATTTTGCTTAGAGCACCCGCCACGCTCTGCCGATGGGTAAATGCATGCTTGCGATGCTACGGAGGCGGTCGTCTCTATCACCACCCTCTTGGGTCGGTGAAATGCCTGCCTCACACAGACGGACCAGATCCGTGTGGTGAGTGCCGCGGGGTCCTTCCTCATCCGAACGAAGTACTTCGCGTTGACGCCAATGCGGGTTGGCGGAGACGCCGCCCCTGCGCAACCATTGCTGTTGGGAGCACATGGCCGTTAGACGACCGAGGTCCCTGAAATCCCCGTTACGTGGATGTCTTCTGCCGGAAACTGAGTCATGAAGAATTTATCCTGGACATTGGGAGGCACCGCATCAGTGTTGTTCGCGGTATGCGCGTCGGCGCAAACGGCGGCGTACGACGTCTTCGGACATTCCGTTGCAGAGCGACACGCTAGGGCATACGAGGTCGCGAAGGAGAAGGTCGTCAATCGAGGCGAGTGGAATTTGACGGTGACGGTGATCTCAGACGGTGCCGGAACGGGCCACCCACCCTCGAGCACCGGTCGATCCGCTCCGCTCCATGAAGCCGACCTCGTAAGGACTGATACCAGTTCGAGAGCAGTCAAGCTCAAGTGAACTCAGGCCGCTTCCCAGCGAGAGGGATATGGTTTGGCGGCCTTCTCGACAAGGCGGAGCGCCTATCTGATCGGACCGTTGGGTACTTGGCGTGTACGTGTTTGGCCTGGCTAGGGCCTTCTGACTAGAAACCCTCAATCAAGGAGCAACGAATGAGCGAATCGATGAATGTGAACACAGCGGACGGGCAGTTTCGCGCCTACGTCGCTCGGCCCAAGGCGAAGGTCGCGCCGGCGGTCGTCGTTCTCCAGGAGATCTTTGGCATCAATGCCGATATGCGGGAGACGTGCGATGACTTAGCAAGTCAGGGCTACATTGCCGTCTGTCCAGATCTCTTCTGGCGCCTCGAGCCCGGCGTCGACATGTCCGACCAGACCGAGGCGGAGTGGAAAAGGGGCTTTGCGCTCTACACGGCGTTCGACGTGGACACCGGCGTACTAGATGTCGCAAAGACAGTCGAGGCGGCCCGATCGATGTCTGGAGCAAGTGGCAAAGTGGGATTGATGGGCTATTGCCTTGGTGGCCTGATGACTTACCTGTCAACCGCACGGATGGACGTGGATGCTGCGGCCGCCTATTATCCCGGCGGGACGGAAAAGCACCTTGAAGAGGCCGACGCGATCGCAAGTCCGATGTTGATGCATCTGGCCGAGGAGGATGAATACATATCGAAGGATGCGCAGCGAGACATCCGGGGTGCTCTTGCGAATCGCTCCACGGTCGAGATCTTTACTTACCCTGGCTGCAACCATGCTTTTGCGCGTCATCACGGCATTCACTACGATGCGGCCGCGGCCGCCTTGGCCAACAAGCGAACCTCGGAATTCTTGAAAAATCACCTCCAGTTGGCGATCGAGCAGGCGTAGCCAGAGCCATCCCCATCACTTGAAAGCGAGCCTCTGCTCGCTGCTCAGAGAGGTAGTTCAAGACACCGGCGTGCCGCCGACTGCGAACTCGGGGTAAAGGGTTTGCTACGCGGGGACCCAAGCACGCCGAGTTCGATGTTGCCCGGACTTCTACACGGTACTGCTCGCGACGAGGTGCGCCACGCCAACGAGGCCGGCGACAAACAGAACGACGAGCACCAACGCAATGAGGATCATCGGAAGCACGCCAGCCCTTCCCACTCGCGACTCCGCGTCGGCCCTTCGACCACCGAGGCCGATAAAGGCCCAGAGTACGGCCCGTATATAACCCAAGAAGTTCGACATGATTCCTCTCAGACTTGGGGCCCACTGCGCACAAAATTTGCAATCTTGGCCCCGCGGCTACTTTGGCGGTTTCGGGCTGGAAATAACAGGAGCAGGTGGCGTCAAATGCGCCGTATCAGATGGAATACGGACGCGAGAGCGACCGACTGAAGCAAATAGTGGTCCGGAGATGCCGGGCGACAGCCTGAGTTTGCCAAGTTGTGCCGCCGGAGCCACTTGCGGCGAGGCGTCCAAGAGGTGCCGGACCTCTGGGCTTTCGGGCTGGTTGCAGCCTCGCGGGGTGCCCCGTTGGCACAGGGGCTGATCAGTTTGGGGAACAATTGCGAGCATGAAAGTCAGCATCCTTCCTGTGGCCATACTCGCAACGAGCATGGTGCACGCTGCTCCTCGAGCGGCTGACGTAGCGGCGGGGAAGGCAGCGTTTACGGCCTGCGCGTCATGTCATCAGGTTGGCCCCGCTGCGCGCAACGGATTTGGTCCTCAACTCAACGGAGTTTTTGGCCGGCGCGCCGGCATCGAACCCGGCTTCAAGTATTCGCCTGCGATGAAGAAGTCGGAAATCGTCTGGTCGGAGAAGACCCTGGCTGCGTATGTTCGTCGCCCCGACGATGTCGTGCCCGGCACGAAGATGCGTTTCTATGGATGGTCGTATGGCGACCAGAAGCTTGCCGACCTGTTCGCATATCTTCGGACTTTCCCGTCGGTTGACTGAGTGAGCAGGTACGCCAGCAGGCTGCCAGAAACCGACTTTCGCGCTCCGTTCCAGGTCGTGGTCGACGGAAGGCTCTCAGATGCGCCAAGAAAAGCCCGCCGGAGCGGGTTGAATGCAGCCCGTGAGGGAGGTGGAGAAGGAGCAGACGAACGGGCTGCCGGGTTCGGCATCGGATGCGACCGACAGGTGGGGCGCCCGGGCCTGCTGGCAGGATGCGGGCAAACACCAGACCTCTCGTTCAAGGATCCAGCGATGCCTTCCGAGCCGCGTGATTGGCCATTCGATAGCCCTCCAAGCATGGCATGCCTGACGGTCCGTTCGATTGTCGAGGGCATGAAGCCCGTCTTGATGGCCTCACGGGACGCGCAGGACGGTGCCTGGCAGTTCCTCACGGGCGACGCCTTCGACGCAGCAGAAGAGATGCTGGTCTCGCCCACGAGCATGGTTGACCGAGACCTGACATTGGTCCAACTCGCAGACATGCGACCAGGCTGGATGGCATGGCGTGAGCATGGCGGAGCTCCATGGAGTCGGCAAGCCGATGCTCGGCAAACAGACGAATAGATCGACCGGTTGAACCCGCAGGCATAAGTAGAACTACGCAACTCGACACGCCATGACTCCAGGAACCGAGGGCTACGCGGAGCACGCCGCAGAGTTGGCCAAAAGATTTGAAGGTGTTTCGTTTGCCGAAAAGCACGCGGCCGTCATACACCTCCTGCCTTCGGTGCCGTCTACGGTGCTCGACGTCGGTGCCGGGACCGGTGCCGATGCTGCATGGTTTGCTTCAAGAGGTCATCGGGTCGTCGCGGTCGAGCCCACGGATGAGCTGCGCCGCGCAGGCACTGAACTGCATGGGGCGCATGCCTTCGAATTTGCCCGACCTCGCTCGCATGCCGGCTTGCGACGAAAGCTTCGATGTCGTCATGCTCACGGCTGTATGGATGCATCTTGACGAGCTGGAGCGGCGCAGGGCCATGCCGCGGCTTGCGTCACTGCTCGCACCTGATGGAGTCCTGGTGATGTCTATCCGGTATGGCCTGGCGCCAAGCGAACGACGCATCTTTGACGTGTCCGACGAGGACGCCGTCGCATTGGCCTCGAACTGCTCGTTGAAAAACGTGCTTGCCCTACGTGGCCGACACCCGTGGTCAAACATGCAGCTAGTTGTCACGACCGCGCGTGCCACTGCAAGCTGGAAGGCCAAGTTCAGCCTGGTCGAGGCCCTTCGATCTTTCTGAATGGCAGCGATTTCTTACAGCCGCCTCGGCACCCTTGCCTGGTGGGCCACCGGTGGACGTCCCATAGGAGGTTTCATTCAGTCGCGACACGAAATCACGTTGAACGACCGCTTTGACATATTGCGAGCTGGCGTTCTGGGCCCAGTGCCGTCTTTCTCGCGATTCGTACGGAGGTCGGCAATGCGAATCGAAGCTGTCATTGCAAACTGCAAACTGGTGGCGTTCTTCTGCAGCACTAGAGCACCGGACGCGCCATCGCGGTCCTGCCACCCTCTTCATGAGGCTGGCGTCGCGATAGAGGCATTCCCGCTGATAACTCATAGCCCGCCTGGTCATCGATGGGCCAGGCGGCCATCGGCGCTCGTACCCCAGAACAACAAGATCACCGCGCTGGGCCGGCGGACCTGGAACGTCCTGCTTCACATGGCGCGGAACCAGGGCCTGGAGCGCGAAACCTTTCGCGCGGCCCTGACGGACATCGTCAAGGGCGCAGGCCTCGGGTGTGAGCGCTGACATTGTTGAATGCGAAGTCCGCAGCGTCTAGGCACGACCTTGGACACCGCGGTACGCGATCCATTCGCGGCCCCGATGTCCTTGCTCGCCATTGCCTCGTGAAGCCAGTGGCCGGGCGGGAGGGCAGGCCGGCAACCGCGGCGCCCGGGAACGACACCTAGTAGGTCATCTCGATGGCCACGCCTTGGGTCCACCGGCTCTCCCAGTGTGCGAGGTAGGTTGCAGCGTGAGTGTCCGGTCGTCCCCGTCGCTTGATGGCCTGAGGCCGCCAGGACGGTCAGATGTCGAGTACGCGCCTGAGGCCGCCGTAGGGCACCCTCGATGCGGTAGACCTCCGCGAAGTAGCGCATCGCCTCGTGCGCGAGCCCGGGCGGAGAGCCCTTGGGGGCAGCCTCGATCGCTTCTGCCTGACCCGTCATTGAACTCTCCGAAGAAGGGAGAGCTGACCTTCGCCGATCACGCGCCTTCAGGCAATGACGGGGAATCTCGGACACTCACGTTGCAGCCACCTTCGGATCGGTCCAAACCACCAGCACATTTTCGGAGTTGGACTTCGCCGCTGCCTGGGTGTAGTTGAAGGACCCCGTTTGGGTGTGCTTGCCGTCCACGACGATGTACTTGTCGTGGTGGATCGCGTAGGTGGAGATCACCCGGGTCGGGATGTCGGCGCCGACGAGCAGGTTCATCGCCGCAATGTTCGCCTTGCCGCGGTTGCCCTTGTCATCGATCAGCACGCGCACATCGACCCCGCGTCGCTTCGCATCCGTCAGCGCGCGCACAACGCTCGGCGAAGTGAAGGAGTAGCCAGCCAGCCTGACCGAAACGCGCGCGCTGTCGATGACCTTGAGCACAAGGGCTTCGGAGCCTGCTTCGAGCGAAAACGCCACCTCGGTCTTCGCGTCGGAGGGCAGGGGGCCCGTTGAGCTGGCAGCGTCTTCCTGCCTTCGCCGACCGGATCGCTTTCGTCGGCCCGGACGGGGTGCAGGCGAGCCGGTCCTTTCGCGAATCGCCACGGCGCGTATCGTTGTAGGCCGAGAAACGAGCCGGCGACGGGCGACGGTCGGGCGACATCGTACGTCCACGACCTCGGCCACAGCGGTCCTGCGAGGCCGCTCGCGGGTCGCCGCCGTGAGGCCATCAAGCCCCAGCTGCCCGGTCCTGGCACGGATCAGCCAAGCGACCGACCGGTCTTGCGCACCTGATCGACAGTCCCGCTTCCGGCTCGATGGGAGCAAGGATCGAGCAGGCTTCACGCCAGTAGTTGCAGGCCTCTTCGACCGGGAAGGCTCGGACATCGGCGGGAAGAGCGGGCAAACTCGGAATCGCTCATCGGGGTTTGACGCTCAGGGCGTCCGCCAACGATTCGACGCTATACGGCTTTAGAAGCATGCGGAATTCCGCGTTGCTCATACCGGCCGCTGCTCCGGCATACCCAGTCGTCAGCACGATTGGCAACTCTGGGCGCCTGCGCCGGATCTCGCGCGCCAGGTCGAGGCCGCTCGTGCCCCCGGGCATCATGATGTCCGAGAACACGATGTCGATACTGCGCGCATTGGCCAGCGCGCCCAGCGCAGCGGCCGCGCTGGAGACGTGGATGACAGCAAACCCCAAGTGACCCAGCATCTCGCGCGTGAGCGACGCGACTTCTTCGTCATCTTCGACGAGAAGCACCTGGCGACCGCTGCCGTCGCCACGAACTAACGGCGCGCTCGTTGCGTCAACCGGCGCGGCCGGCTTGCTCAGCGAGCGAGGCAATAGCAGAGTCACTGTGGTGCCCACCTGGAGCTCACTGTTGATCCGGATCTGGCCGCGAGATTGCTGGGCAAAACCATAAACCTGCGGCAACCCCAATCCTGACCCCTTCCCAACCTCCTTGGTTGTGAAGAACGGCTCGAACACGCGATCCAGAATCTCCGGTGGCATCCCGCTCCCCGTGTCGGAAACGGAAAGCTGAAGGTAGGCAGATGGCACTCCCTCGTCTGCCGCCTTCATGACGTTCCTGGCGTCGATGGTGATGACGCCGCCGTCGGGCATCGCGTCCCGAGCGTTGGCAAATAGGTTCAGCATCGCCAGCTCGAATTCGCCCACATCGATCTCGACTGGCCACAGGTCGGCTTCGAAGTCCGTCTCCACACGGATGTTCCCGCGCAGCGAGTGCTCGAGCATTTCACGCATGCCCTGGAGTTGGACTGCAAGGTCGACCGGCTCGGGATTGATCGCCTGTCGGCGCGTGAAAGCAAGTAGCTGGTGCGTCAAACCGGTTCCCCGTGCGACTGCACGGCGCATCGCTGCGTGGATGCGCTCCCGCTGCTCCGCCGTCATGTCGCGCTCCAGTAACTGCAACCCGTTTGCGAACACGGCCAGCAGATTGTTGAAGTCGTGTGCCACGCCTCCGGTCAGCCGCCCTATGGACTCCAACTTCTGGGATTGCCGCAGCGCTTCCTGGGCTTTTCGCAGGCGCTCCTGGTCGAGCACGCGTCCCGTGACGTCATACACGAACTGGTAGGCACCAATGCGCGCGCCATTGCCCTGACGCAGGGTGCTGTAGCGCATCTCATAGAACCGACGATCCCTCGCCGGATCTCCAAATTCCCCGATCTCGACGAACTCCTCGCCGCCGAGCGCGCGGCTCCAGACGGCCTTCACGGCGGCCTGTTGTTCGGGCTGCGGAGCCAGCAGCTCCAGCATGCTGTCGCCGACCTTGGGGCGAACGCCGAAAATGCGCTCGAACTCGTCCGCCGCCGCCCGATTGATGGCAAGCCATCGGTAGTCGAGATCGGCGACCTGCACGAATGCATTGGTGCCTTCCACGGTGTCGGCGAGCAGCTTGCGCTGTGCAAGCGCCTCGCTCACCCGGCGTTCTAGCGTCTCGTTCAGGTCACGCAGATCGCGCTCGACCAGCACTCTTCGGGTCGTCTCCGAGACTGCACAAAACATTCCCGCGATCGTGCCGCTCTCATCACGCAGCGGCGAATAGGAGAAAGTAAACCACGTCTGTTCGTCGTAGCCTTTGCGATTCATCACGAGCGGCAGATCCTCGCGATAGATCGCCTGGCCCGCCATGGCAGCGTCGATCAGGGGGCTGATGTCCGGCCAGATCTCCGACCAGATGTCTTGGAAGCGCATGCCCAAGGCGCTTGGATGCTTGGCGCCGAGGATTTCTGCGTACGGGTCGTTGTAGAGGAACCCAAGCGCCTCTCCCCATGCGACGAACATGGGAAAGCGCGATTGAAGAAGGAGCCCGACGACCGTTCGTAGCGGTTGCGGCCAAGATTGCGGCGGGCCGAGCGGCGACCGCGTCCAGTCGTGCGAGCGCATCAATGCACCAACGGCGCCGCCTCCGTCCAGAAACTCGGCGGACTGACCTATCGCTGGCAACTTCGAATCAGACATGGTGACTCTTCAGCGCGTTCGGGCGAAGGCCCTGACGCTACGTTCACTCGAACACGCCTCGGCTGGGTGAACCTTGTTTCTTCCTGGTCAATGTGTTGGCGCGGGGCACCCTCTTGACGGGAGTCGTCCAGAGGCTATCAACGAATTTATCTGACCGTGCCTGGCATTGAATTGGAGGGAACCCGCACAGAAGCGTCGACAGGCTGGTCCACCTCGGAACGTGACCTTCGCCTACATCTTCAAGGAAAACAGAGTAGGGCGCAGTGGTCGGCTCGCCGTTGGGAGCAGCAACTCGCCCACTGCGCTCAAGATGCGCAGGACCCTGGAGCTGCTCCGGATCCAGGCACCTTGGCTCGAGGTGGACGGCGAGATGCACGGCGACCTGGCGCTTGACGGCAAGCAACGCGCTGCGGTGATGCCGCGCGGCTCGCTGGCCGGAGACGCCGACCTGCTTGTGTTCCCCAACCTCGACGCCGCGAACATCGCCTACAACCTCCTGAAGACGGCTGCCGGCGGAAACATATCGATCGGCCCGGTTCTGCTCGGTGCGGCGACCCTGTGCATATCCTCACGCCGAGCGCCGAGCGCCGAGCGCCGAGCGCCGAGCGCCGAGCGCCGAGCGCCGAGCGCCGGGTGCGGCGAATCGTCAACACGACCGCACTGGCGGTCGCGGATGCGACTGCAGAGCGCTCAGATGAGACCGCGCGAATTGGGGGCAAATGCTTTCCTGAGAGTTCGACGCGCTCGAGGTCCGCTTACAGACTCGAAGCGGACCTGTCGACTCGATGTGCGACTGGCAGGTGACCGCCGGGACTGCCTGTTCGTCAAGCTTGCCAATAGCTGTCCTCGAGCACGCCGAAGCGCTAGGCGCGCCGCCGAATTATCCTCGCGGCCAGAAACCGCCGATCGGGATGCGACTGCAAATGACTGCTTCCTTTTGCGGATTCAACCGGTCGATGCAACACACTGATGACTGCCGCGCCGGGCTCGCGTCCTCGAGCGCTGGGTTCAGCGTGATTGGCGAGATCAGAGAGCCCGGCTCCCAATCGATCCAGTTGAGTTTGCACGCGACACCGAGCGACGTGTCGGGGTGCCATGTTGCAGCCACAAATCGACGCTTCGCATCCCGGATAGCTTCCGGCAAAGCGGCCAGACATGCATCGAGTTCGCCCTCTGGCAACCTGGCCAGATCGGCGATAGAGCGAATAGTGGCATCTCATTCAAACTCCTGCAAAACCGTCGGTTGACGGCGCCGTCGGAAGCGGACGAATCTCACACCGAGACGTCCGGTCCCACCATCTTTGAACAACAAGCGAAGATCGCGCGGATCGGCTTTCTTGTCCTGTCGACGGCAAGGAAGCTCGGGTGTCGCGAGGTATGGCCAAAAAGCTGCATGACCTCGGATACGTGCGAACCCGACTTCGTCGAAGGTGGCGCTGGGCTATGTCTACAACCTGTCGAAACGCAGCGCGATGTACGCCAACGTCGAGCGCCTCTCGAACAGCAACGGTGCCGCGCAATCGCTCGGCGCGGTGCTCACCTCGCCGAACAGCGCGTCGACGGGGACCGAAGTCGGTTTCCGCACCGCCTCCTAGCGGCACGTGGGGGACGGAACTCGGTCGCGATGCCCGGCCTACGGGCTGCGGCGCCACTGCCTGCCGGCCGGCGTCAATGCTCTCACGATCGCGGGACCTTGCTCGATGCGACCCGCCCTGCGGATGGTTTCCGGTATGTCAGCTTCCTCAAACCCCGCGGCGACCAGGCTGCGAATCACATCCACACCGTCGAGCCGCGCAATCTCGACGGGCAGGCGTTGCGTTTCCAACCAGTCGAAAAGGCTTACCGCCGGCGCGCCAAGGCGCTTGGCGCGGGCCAGCGTGATACGCCGGTCCGCTGCTTTCATGGGAGGTCGATCTCCGTAGGTAGCAGGGGCGCGTGGGATGGCGCCATCCGCGACTTGAACAGGCTGCCGATGGGCTTGCGCGCACGGCGGGTGTCGCAAGGTCGAGATCCTCCATGGCGGCGAATCCGCGTCGGGCTCGCCACGTCGAATCCCCCGAATCCGGGGGCGGCGCGTGGCGCCTGCTCGCCGGGTCGTTCTTTGCTGTCCGAGGATTTCGGATCTGTGTCTGACGGACCTTTCACGAAGCGCTCCTTGAGGACTCGTCAAGATCGCGCGACCTGTCAGCAGAAAAGACGGCCGCCGGCCCGATGTCAAGTGGGATTGCGCCTGCGCCGTGCGTCTTGGCGCCAAGTTGGAAGGACAAAGAACGGATGCCAGGCGCCGCGCACGTCGCGACAGGAACCAGCATCGCCCACACACGACCGGCTGACGAATCCGAGAGCCTATCGCCCGACCTTGCCATGATCGATAGATCTGCCGTTCAATAGTCAAGCGCAAGCTTTCGAGTGAGGAAAGCCCGGCGAGGCGGTACCCCACGCGAACCATCGACGCGCATTCCGCACAGAAGGACGATCCATCATGCAGCGCCATAATCCGAGATCCATCCTCCTCGTCACGGCCATCGCAGGCCTTTATCTGATGTGGGGATGCACGACAAGCCATCGTGCCGCCGAGGCAAGCACGAAGACAGTCCAGTTCTCGGCGACCGGGATGAACGCCGGTCAGATCGGCAGGGCGTTCCTGCGCCCGCAGTCGGACGCCACCGTGGTGACCATCGAAGTCTCGGGGCTCAGCGTCGCGACCACATCGCCGTTGCAGTTGTACATGGCCGTGTTCGAGGGTCGATGTGGCGCCCTTGCGCCCAATCCCGAGTACATGCTCGACAAGGTTGTCCGCGTCACCGATGTCAACAACCCCACGTCGCTCGTGTCAGGCAGCGGACCTTTCCGCTTGACCAATACAGCGCCTGCAACGTTAACGCAGCTGACCAGTTCGCCCCATGCCCTGGTAGTTCGGACGAGTCCTGCTGACATGAACCGAGAGGTGTTCTGCGGGAATCTCTGAGATGGCACTGCCCTCGCCAGCGAGGCCTGCTCCTGTTCTCTCTCGCCCGGTGCAACAGCAGATGAAAATCTCCTATTGAACCTGGATGACATCCTCGGCCTCATAGCGCGGCGAGGGAGAGCCCCCAGCGTTCGCTGATTTAGTCTTCCCATGCAATGTCAAAAGACATAGGAAGAGTCAACGCAGGTCAATGATAAATGCCGGGGGACCGCGCGCTCGCGCTTCGTCACCCGGCTGGCACATCCCCCGAGCCTCTCGATGCGACGTTGGCCGCACGTGCACCACGCACGAGTTGTACGTGTGCGCTCGGATAGACCGGCGGGCGGGATGCGGAAAACAATCGCGCGCAACGGACAGTGAGGGAGTCGGCAGCAGGTTCCGAGCGTGCCGATGCATGACCCGGGCGCGTGCGCCACAGCAGGCCCTGGGCGGGACACCAGACATCGTTCAAACGGCGGCGAACGTCAGCCAGGACGGTGCCGACCTCCGGCATTGGAGACATGCGATGACGACCTTTCAGACGGCACGGCGATGAACCGTGCCCACCGGACCTTGTGGAACGCGAGCCTGGGCAGCTGGGTCGCGGCGCCCGAAACGGCGAGACGGCTTGGCGGTGGGCGATCCGGCGCGGGCGTCCGGGCTCGAGCGCTCACGTCGGCAACGCTCTTGCTCCTTGCGGCGCCGCTTTGCGCGCTGGTTTCCACCGCCGCGCATGCCCAGCAGAATCTGTCGTGGTCGCCCACCGGGCCCAACTCCGGAGGCTCGGGGCCCTGGGACACGACGACATCGTCCTGGTACAACGGAACGGTCTTCTCGCCGTGGACCAACTCGGGCAACAGTGCCACGCTGGCCGGCGTGCCGGGCACGCTCACCCTGGCCGCACCGATCTCGGTGCAGAACCTCACCTTCTCGAGCGCGGGCTACGCGATACAGGGCGGCACGCTCACGCTGCTCGGTGCGGGTGGGGGCTCGACGATCACCACCTCCGGGGGCACGGACACGCTCTCGTCGGTCCTCGCCGGCGGCGCGCTCGTCCGTGCCGGCACGGGGACCTTGGTGCTCACGGGCGTCAATACCTACACCGGCGGCACGACGCTGAATGGCGGGACCACGCAGGTCCTCGCCGACAGCAACCTCGGCGCCGCGGCGGGCGCGCTCAGCTTCAATGGCGGCGCGCTCGCGACCACCGGCAGCTTCAGTTCGGCACGCGCCATCACGCTCAACGCGGGGGGCGGCACCGTCGAGGTGGGCAGCGGCACGGCCCTCACGCTGAGCGGGGTGCTGCGCGACGGCAACGGCCCGGGCTCGCTCACGGTCGGCGGCGCGGGCACGCTGACGCTGACCGGGACCAACACCTATTCGGGCGCGACGACGATCCAGGCGGGCAGCACGCTGCAGGTGGGCAGCGGCGGCACGACCGGGGCACTCGGGAGCGGCGCCGTGACGAATCTCGGCGCGCTGATCTTCAATCGCAGCAACGCCTTGAGCGTCGCCAACGCGATCTCCGGGACCGGCACGCTCACCCAGAACGGCACAAGCACCGTGACCCTGTCCGGCGCGAGCAGCTACAGCGGCGGCACGACGGTCCGGACCGGGACGCTGCAGGTGTCGGCCGACAACAACCTGGGGAGCGCGGCCGGCGGCTTGACGCTGGCCGGCGGCACCCTCGCGAGTACGGCGGCTTTCAGCATGTCACGCGCGGTGGTCCTCGCAGGCGGCGGGACCTTCAATACCACCAACACGCTGACGCTGAGTGGCAATGTCAGCGGCACCGGCCCGCTCACCAAGTCCGTCGGCACCGGCACCCTCGCGCTCAATGGGGTGGTCAGCCACTCGGGGGGCATCACGACCTCGGCCGGCACCCTGGTGCTCGGCAACGCGGGCAATACGTTCACGGGCGGTCTGGCGCTCAATGGCGCAACGGTGCAGGTGGCCACCGACGGCTCGCTTGGCGACGCATCCAACGCGCTCGTGTTCAACGGTGGAACGCTCAACACCACCGCCAACCTGACGCTGGGGCGCGGCTTCACGCTCAATGCCGGCGGCGGGATCGTCAACGCCAACAGCGGCACGACCCTGACCCTCAACAGCGCGGTGTCCGGCGCCGGTGCGCTCATCTACAACGGCGCCGGAACGACCCTCGTGAATGGCGCCAAGACCTACACCGGCGGGACGCGGATCGATCGCGGCGTGGTGCGTATCGTGGCCGACAGCGGCCTCGGCGACGCGGCGGGCGCACTTCGCTTCAACGGCGGCACGCTGGCGATCGGGGGCACCTTCGCCACTGCACGGGCGGTCAGCCTCAACGAAGGCAATGGCGGCGGCATCGTCAATGTGGACGCCGGCCAGACGTTGTCGATCGACGGGCTGATCGCGAACGGCACCGCGGCCGGCGGACTCACCAAGCAAGGGACCGGCACGCTGGTCCTCACGGGGGCCAACAGCTACTCGGGCGGCACCACGCTGAGCGGCGGCACGCTGCAGATCGCGACCAACGGCAACCTGGGCGCCCCCGCGGGGGGCCTTACCTTCGCCGGCGGCACGCTGCGCACGACGGCCGACATCGCCATGGCGCGGGACGCCGCACTCAACTCGGGCGGGGGGACCTTCAACGTCGATCCGGCCACCACCCTGACCTTCGGAGGGGTGCTTGCCGGCACCGCCGGAGGTCTTGGCAAGACGGGGAGCGGCACGCTGGTGCTCACGGGCGCCAACACCTACACCACCGCCACGACCATCAGCGCCGGCACCTTGCAGGTCGGCACGGGCGGCACCACGGGTTCGCTGGGGGCCGGCACGGGCGGTGTGGTCAACAACGGGGCGCTGGTCCTCAACGTCGGGGCGGACCGCACGCTGTCCGGCGTCATTTCCGGGACGGGCACGCTGACCCAGCAGGGCAGCGGCACCACGGTGCTGACCGGCAACAACAGCTATCGCGGCGCGACGACCGTGGCAGCGGGCGCGCTGATCGTCAACGGCGTCCAGACCACGGCGACCGGTGCCACGACGGTGGCCTCCGGTGCCACGCTGGGCGGCACCGGCACCATCGGTGGCAGCGTGACAGTGGCCAATGGCGGCATCCTCGCGCCGGGCGGCGCAGGCGGCGGCGTGGGGACTCTGACCCTGAACGGGGGCCTCGTGCTGAACAGCGCCTCGGTGCTGAACTACAGCTTCGGCCAGGCCAATGCCGTGGGCGGGGCACAGAACGATCTGACCGTGGTCAATGGCGGCCTGACCCTGGACGGCACGATCAACGTGGCGCGCACGACGGGCAGCCTGTTCGATCCGGGCGTGTACCGCGTGTTCAGCTACACCGGCACGCTGACGAACAACACGCTCGCGGTGGGGACCCTGCCCGCCGGCTCCTCGGCCACCGTGCAGACCGCCACCGCCAACCAGGTCAACCTCGTGGTGAGCAGCGCCACCCCGATGCAGTACTGGGACGGCGGCAACGCGGCCAACCACAACAACGGCGCCGTCAATGGGGGCAGCGGCCCGTGGCAAGGGCCCGGCGGCAATGCCAACTGGACCGCGGCCGACGGCGCTGTCAACGGGGCATCGACGCCCGGTGCGGTCGCCATCTTCCAGGCTGCGCCCGGCACGGTGACGGTGGACAACGCCACGGCGGGCCAGGTCACGAGCGGCGGCATGCAGTTCGCCGCCAACGGCTACCTCGTCGACGGCAGGCCCATTGCCCTGGCAGAGACGACGCCGGGCTCAGGCGTGACGACCTTGCGGGTCGGGGACGGCACCGCCGCCGGCGCTGGCTATACGGCGACCATCGCTGCGCCCCTGCAGGGCAGCACGCAACTGCGCAAGACCGACCTCGGTACCCTGGTGCTTACGGGCGGCAGCACCTATGCGGGCGGCACGAGCATCACCGGCGGCACGCTGCAACTGGGCAACGGCATCTCGACGGGGTCGATCGTCGGCGACGTGAGCACCGGCACGGTCGCAGGCTCCACAGGCACGCTGGCGTTCGATCCAGCCGCCGGCGCCACATTGACCCAGGCAGGGATCGTCTCGGGCCTGGGGCGGGTGACCCAGATCGGTGCCGGCACCACCGTGCTGACCGGTGCCAACACCTATACCGGGGGCACCACCCTCTCTGCCGGCACGCTGCAGATCGGCGACGGCACCACGACCGGATCGATCACCGGCCCCATCGCCAACAATGCCGTACTGGCCCTCGACCCGGCCAGTTCGGCCACCGGCACCGCGTCCAGCGTGATCTCGGGCACCGGCGCGGTGCAGCAGATCGGCCCCGGCACCACGGTACTGACCGGTGCCAACACCTACACGGGCGGCACCGCGATCTCGGCGGGTACGCTGCAACTTGGCAACGGGACGCTCAATGGCTCGATCGTCGGCAACGTCAACGACAACGGGACGCTGGCCTTCGCACCGCTGAATTCGATCACCCTGAACGGCGTGATCTCGGGCACCGGCGGACTGCGTCAACTCGGCCCGGGCACCACCTCGCTCGGTGGGCTCAACACCTACGCCGGCGGCACCCAGCTCAGCGGCGGCATCCTGCAGGTGGCGAGCAACGGCAACCTGGGTGACCCGTCTGGCGCTCTCGCCATGGCGGGGGGGACGCTCAACACGACCGCCAGCTTCGCCACCGCGCGCACCACCACGCTGACGGGCGCAGGCGGCACCTTCAACGTCAATGCCGGCACCACGCTCGCGATCAGCAGCAACCTGACCGGCAACGGCGCGCTCTTCAAGAACGGTGACGGCACCCTGGTGTTGACCGGCAACAGCGCCTACACGGGCGTGGGAACCAGCGGCGGCCTCACGGCCAGTGCCAACACCTCCATACTGGCCGGGACACTGGAGATCGCAGGTGCCGGCAATATCGGAGCGGGCGCCCTCAGCATGGGCTTCGGAACGAGCACGGCGGGCACGCTTCACACGACATCGACCTTCACGCTGCCCAATGCCATCGCGATCAACCCGGGCAACGGAGGCGCCAACTTCAACGTCGATGCGGGCACCACGCTGACCCTGGCCGGCGTGGTGTCGGGCACCTCGCTGGGCGCCCAGTCCTGGCTGGCGGCGCCGCTGGTCAAGAGCGGCGCGGGCACGCTGGTGCTGGCGGCCAACAACTCGTTCGGCACCAACTCCCCGCAGGCCACGCGGATCCTGGCGGGCACGCTGCAAGTGGGCAACGGCGGCACGACCGGCACGCTGGCCGCCCCCGCGGTCCAGAACAGCGGCACGCTGGTCTTCAACCGGTCCAACCCCTATAGCGTTGCGAACGCCATCTCGGGCACGGGCGATGTGCGGCAGGTGGGCTCGGGAACGACCACGCTGACCGCCGCCAACAGCTACACGGGCGGGACGACGATCAGCGCAGGCACGTTGCAGGTGGGTGCCGACAACAACCTGGGCGCCACCAGCAGCGGCGTCACGATCGACGGCGCCACGCTGGCGACCACCACCACCTTCGCGATGACGCACGCCACCGCGCTCAACACCGGCGGCGGCACGTTCAACGTGGCAACCAGCACGGCACTGACGGCCAACGGCGTGATCGCGAACGGCAACGGGCCGGGGGCGATCACCAAGACCGGTACTGGCACGCTGGTGCTGAACGCCGCCAACACCTACAGCGGCGGCACCTCGATCAACGCGGGCGGGGTGCAGGTCGCGAGCGACGCCAACCTCGGCGCCGCGTCCGGCGTGTTGGCCTTCAACACGGGCACGCTCGCCAGCACCGCCTCCTTCGGCACGGCGCGCAACGCGACGCTCAACACAGGCGGCGGCATCCTGGACGTCGCCGTGAACACGAGCCTGACGATGGCGGGCGTGCTCTCGGGCCCAGGGACACTCACGAAGGCTGGCGGCGGCACGCTGGTCCTGTCGGGCGCGAACAGCTACGGTGGCGCGACCACCGTCTCGGGCGGCGCCCTGTTCGTTCAGGGCAACAACGCAGGGGCCACCGGCGCCACCTCCGTGGCGAGCGGCGCCACCTTGGGCGGCAACGGCACAGTGGGCGGCAACGTGGTGGTCGCCTCGGGCGGGAGCCTGTCACCCGGCCATCCCGACGGTACCGCCGGCACGTTGACGGTGAACGGCAATCTCACCCTGAACCCCGGGGCCTCGGCGAACTACAGCTTCGGCTCGCTCAACGGGGCGTCCTTGAACGATCTGACGGTGGTCCATGGCAACCTCTCCCTGGGCGGCGTGCTGAACGTGTCGACGCCGGCCGGCGGCAGCTTCGACCCGGGCATCTACCGCGTCTTCAACTACGACGGCGCGCTCACCAACAACGGCTTCCTGATCGGCAGCGTTCCGCCGGCGACCTCGGTGACATTGCAGACCTCCATCGCGAGGCAGATCAACCTGGTGAACACGACCGGGCAGCTGCTCGCGTTCTGGGACGGCGCCGCGCCTGCGAACAAGAACAACGGCGCCGTCAATGGCGGCGACGGCGTCTGGCAGGGACCGAACACGGGCGGCAACGACAACTGGACAAGCGGTAGCGGCGCTGCCAACGCGCCGTGGACCGACACCGCGTACGCCATCTTCCAGGGCACGCCCGGGACGGTGACGACCAACACCACCGCGGCCGGTCCCATCCGGACCTCGGGCATGCAGTTCGCCACGAGCGGCTACACGGTGACCGGCAACGCGATCACGCTGCTCGAGACCAACGCGGGATCGGGCGTGACGAACTTCCGCGTCGGCGACGGTTCGCGTTCGGGGGCGACCTCGATCGCGACCATCGGCGTGGTGCTCGGCGGCACCACCCAGCTCCAGAAGACCGACCAGGGCACGCTGGTGCTAACCGCTGCGAACACGTACACGGGCGGCACGGCGATCAATGCCGGCACGCTGCAGGTGTCGGCCAACAACAACCTCGGGGCACTGTCCGGCGCGCTTTCGCTGGATGGCGGGACGCTCAACGTCACGAACGGCTTCACGACCGATCGACTGGCCACCCTGGGCACCGGCGGTGGCACGTTCGGCGTGGCCGGCTCGGCGACCTTCGTCATGACCGGTGTCGTCGGGGGAGTCGGTGCACTGACGAAGACCGGCACCGGGATCCTCACGCTCACGGCGGCCAACAGCTATGCGGGCGGCACGGCGATCCGGGGCGGCACGCTGCGCGTCGCGTCCAACGGCAACCTGGGCGCGGCCGCCGGCGGCCTGATCCTGGACGGCGGCACCCTCGACACGACGGCGACCTTCGACTCGGCGCGTGCGACCACGCTCGATCCGGGCGGCGGCAGCTTCGCCACGGAAGCGGCCACCAGCCTGACCCTGGGAGGCGCCGTGAGCGGCGTCGGCGCATTGACCAAGACCGGCACCGGCACCCTGCGGCTGACGGCCGACAACAGCTACGCGGGCAGCACCACCGTCTCCAGCGGCGTGCTGCAGATCGGCGCCGGCGGGACCACCGGAACGCTGGGCACCGGCAGCGTGGCCAACGCCGCTTCGCTGGTGTTCAACCGCTCGAATGTGCTGGGCGTCGGCGCGCAGATCTCGGGCGTCGGCTCGGTGGCCCAGAGCGGCAGCGGCACGACGGTGTTCACCGCCGACAACACCTACACCGGAGGCACCACGATCGCCGCGGGCACCTTGCAACTCGGCGGCGGGGGCACCACCGGGAGCGTGACGGGCAACATCGTCGACAACGCCGCGCTCGCGATCAATCGCGCCGATGTCCTGACCTTCGGCGGCGCCGTCAGTGGCAGCGGTCGTCTCGAGCAGGCCGGCACCGGCACCACCATCCTGACCGGCAACAACACCTATGCGGGCGGCACCACGATCGCGGCGGGCGCCTTGCAGCTGGGCAATGGCGGGGGGACGGGTGCGATCCTCGGCAACGTCCTCGACAACGGCGCCCTGGTGTTCAATCGCTCGGGGAGCCAGGCGTTCAATGGCCTGATCTCGGGCACCGGCACGGTCGCGCAGATCGGAACCGGCACCACGGTGCTCGGCGGCGCCAACAGCTACGCGGGCGGCACGCGGATCAGCAGCGGCACGCTGGCGATCTCCAGCGATGCCAGTCTCGGTGCCGCCACCGGTGCGCTCACCTTCGATGGCGGCACGCTGAGGACAACGGGCAACCTGTCCATGGCGCGCGTGACCTCCCTCCAGGCCAATGGCGCCACGATCGAGACGCAGGCCGGCATCCTGACGCAGGCCGGCACGCTCCAAGGCGTCGGCGCGCTCGTCAAGATCGGTGCCGGCACGCTGGTGCTGCAGGCGGACAACGGCTACAGCGGCGGCACCACCATCGCGGCCGGCACGCTGCAACTGGGCAACGGCGGCCCCTCGGGCAGCATCGTGGGCGATGTCGCCGACAACGGCACCCTCGTCTTCAACCGCAACGACGCGCTGACGCTCGCGGGCGCGATCAGCGGCGCCGGGGCGCTTTCGCAGGTCGCCAGCGGCATCACCACGCTGAGCGGCAACAGCGCCGCCTTCTCGGGCACCACCAGCGTCACCAACGGCGCCCTGTGGATCAATGGCGTGCTGGGCACGGACGCCGCCACGCTGAACGTGGCCAATGGCGGCACGCTCGGGGGCACCGGCACCTTCGGTGGCAACGTGACCATCGCCGACGGCACGCTCGCGCCCGGCAACTCGCCGGGTACGCTGACCATCGTCGGCAACCTGGCATTGGCCCCGTCCTCGGTGCTGGCCTACGAGTACGGACAGCCCAACGTCGTGGGCGGCGCGCTCAACGACCTCACCGTGGTGGGCGGCAACCTGACCCTGGACGGCACGCTCAACGTCAGCGCATCGGGCGGCGGCGCCGCGAGCCCGGGCCTGTACCGGGTGATCAGCTACGGTGGCACGCTGACCAACAACGGCCTGGCGATCGGCGCGCAGCCGCCGGGCAGCACGCTGGTCGTGCAGACCTCCGTGCCGCAGCAGGTCAACGTCATCAACACGGCGGGCCTCGCGCTCAATTTCTGGGATGCCGGCGGCGCGACGCACAACAACGGCGTCATCAATGGCGGTGACGGGGTGTGGCAGGGCGCCGCTGGCAACGACAACTGGGCCGATGCCAATGGCGCGATCAACGCGCCCTACACGAGTGGCGCCTTTGCGATCTTCTCCGCCTCGCCAGGCACCGTCACCGTGGACAACAGCCTGGGCGCCGTCGTTTCGGGCGGCATGCAGTTCGCCACCAGCGGCTATCGGGTGCAGGGCCAGGCGATCTCCCTGGCCGCCGGCAGCAACACGCTGCGCGTGGGGGACGGCTCGGCGCCGAGCGCAGGCTACGTCGCGACGATCGCCTCCGCGCTGACCGGTGCCGGCGGCATCGACAAGACCGACCAGGGCACGCTCGTGCTCACCGGCGCCAACAGCTACACGGGCGGGACGACCATCACGGCCGGCACGCTGCAGCTGGGCAATGGCGGCTCTTCGGGAAGCATCGTGGGCAACGTCGTCGACAACGGCACGCTGGCCTTCGACCGCGCCGACCCCGTCACCTTTGACGCGGTCGTCTCGGGCACGGGCGGCGTCGTCAAGCGGGGTGCCAACGCGCTCACGTTCACCGGCAACAACAGCTATACGGGCGGCACCACCATTTCGGGCGGGAGTCTGCAGGTCGGCAACGGCGGCACCGGTGGCGCGATCGCGGGCGATGTGGTGAACAACGCGTCGCTGGTCTTCAACCGCTCGGACGATGTCGGCTTTGGCGGCGTCATCTCCGGCACGGGCAGCGTCACCAAGCTCGGCGCCAACGCCCTGACGCTGACCGGCGACCACACCTACACGGGCAGCACCACGATCGGCGGCGGGACGTTGACGCTGGGCGATGGCGGCACCACCGGATCCATCGCCGGCGATGTCATCAACAACGGGACGCTGGCCTTCAATCGCTCCGATGCGTGGGTCTACGCCGGTGCAGTGTCGGGCCCCGGTGCGCTGGCACAGCGTGGCCCCGGCACCACGATCCTGACGGGCACCAATGTCTACACGGGCGGAACGACCGTGTCGGGTGGGACGCTTCGACTTGGCAACGGCGGAACGACCGGCAGCATCGTGGGCGATGTCGCCAACAACGGCACGCTGGTGTTCGATCGCTCGGACGCGGTCCAGTTTGGCGGCGTCGTATCGGGCAGTGGCGCGGTGGTGCAGGCTGGCGCAGGGACGACCGTCCTGACGGGCACCAACACCTATGGCGGCGGCACCACGATCGCCGCAGGCACCCTGCGGATCTCGCAGGACGCGAATCTCGGTGCCGCGGGCGGCGCGCTCACCCTCGCCGGCGGCACGCTCCAGACCACGGGCAACATGGCCACAGCGCGCGCCACGACCCTCGGCGCCGCGGGCGCCTTGTTCGACACGGCTGCCGGAACCACCCTGACGCACACCGGCAGCGTCGCGGGCAGCGGCGCCCTGGTGAAGGCAGGCGCCGGCACGCTCGTGCTGGGCGCCGACGCCACCTATGCCGGCGGCACCACCATCCGTGGCGGCACGCTGCGACTGGGCAACGGCGGCACCACAGGCAGCATCGCGGGCGATGTCGTCAACAACGGCGCGCTGGAATTCGACCGCGGCAGCGCGCTCAACTTCGCGGGCGTGATCAGCGGCAGCGGCACGGTCACCCAGCTCGCCAGCTCGAACCTGACACTCTCCGGCGCCAACAGCTACAGCGGCGGCACGGCACTCAAGGCCGGCCAGATCACGATCGGCAACGGCAGCGCGCTGGGCACCGGCGCCCTGGCGATGGACGAGGGCACGACCCTGGGCTTTGCGGCCGACGGACTCAACCTCGCCAATGCCTTGGTGCTCACCGGGACGACGGACCCGGTCATCGACACCGGGAGCTTCACCGAAACGCTGTCCGGCGTCGTCTCGGGTGGCGGCGGCCTCACGAAGAACGGCAGCGGCACCCTGGTGCTCGCGGGCGCCAACACCTACGCGGGGACCACCGCCGTGGCCGCGGGCACACTGCGCGCGGGCGCGGCCAACAGCTTGAGCGCGGCCTCGGCCCACACCGTGGCGCCGGGCGCCACGCTCGACACCGGAGGCTTCAACCAGCGCGTCGCCGCCTTGACCAACAGCGGCACGGTCACGCTCCTGAGCGACGCGGCAGGCAGCACGCTCAAGGTCACGGGCCCCTATGTCGGGAACGGCGGGCTGCTGCGGCTCGGCACCACCCTGGCCGGCAGCGCCAGCGCGAGCGACAGACTGGTGCTCGATGGGCCTGCGGCGGTCGCCAGCGGCAGCACCAGCGTGCAGATCACCAATCTCAACGGGTTGGGTGCATTGACCACGGGCAATGGCATCGAGGTCATCGGCGCGACGAATGGCGCCACCACGACCGCGCAGACCAGCCGGAGCGCGTTCAGCCTGGCGGGTGGGCACGTGGATGCGGGCGCATTCGAATACCGGCTCCATGCGGCCGATGCGCTGGGCGCTGGCGAAAGTTGGTACCTGCGCTCGACGACCACGATCGTCCCTCCCGTGATCCCGCCGCCGGTCGGCGAAGTGGTGCCCCCGGGCGAAACGCCGGGCGTGCCGTCCTTGCCTCCTTCGATCCCCCCCGTGCAGATCCCGACCTACCGCGCGGAGGTGCCACTGGTGGCCGCACTGCCCGCGCAGTTCAGGCAGGCCGATCTCGCGATGCTCGGCAACCTGCATCGGCGCATGGGTGATGAGGACCCCGCATCCATCGCCGCCGCGGGCGCCGGCGGCGGGTTCGATGCCGCGGCCGGTGGCACGCGACGGGCATGGGGCCGCCTCGTGTATGCCGACCTCGACATCGAGCAGGGCGGTGTGGCCCAGCCGCGCAGCGACGGCCACGTGAGTGGGCTGCAGGTCGGCACCGACCTGTTCGTGACCGACGCATGGAAGTCGGGGATCTATGTCGGCTACCTGGACGGCGGCGCCGACGTCACAGGCAATGCCCGCGGGCTCACGGCACGGGTGGGCCGCAACGACCTGCGCTCGCGCTTCCTCGGCGCGTACGCGACCTGGATGGATGCCAGCGGCTGGTACGTCGACAGCGTGCTGCAGGGTGCGAGCCAGCGCTACGACATGAAGCCCGACATCAATCCCCGGGTCTCGGGCAAGGGCAGCAGCTTCACGGCCTCTATCGAAGGCGGCAAGGCCTTTGCGCTGAGCGAGCGCTGGAGCATCGAGCCGCAGGCGCAGCTCGCCTGGCAGCACAGCAGCTTCGACGACCTCGTCCTCGGCGGCGCACGCGTGCAGCAGGGCGCGGACAGTGGGTGGATCGGGCGGCTCGGCGTTCGCATCAAGGGCGACCTCGCCACCGGCGCAGGCCGGCTGCAGCCTTATGGGCGGTTGAATGTCTACCACGCGAGCTTCGGCGACGATGCCGCCACCTTCATCGGGCCCGCGGGCGCCACCGTGATCGCGAGCGGCGGGGGCTACAGCGCCGCCGAAGTGGCGGCGGGCGCGACACTGGCGCTGACCCCGGCAACGAGCCTCTACGGCGAAATCGGCCACCTGTGGAGCCTTGGCGGCGACGCCACCGTGAAGTCCTCCGTGCAAGCCTCTCTGGGTGTGAAGGTGCGCTGGTAGAGATCGCGCCGGGGCGAGCGCACATTTTGGCCCGATGGGATCGTTGTCTTCGCCAACATTCAGGACAGTTCCAGCTTCAAGTCGCGCGACGACGTCGTGATCGAAGGCAATGCTTCGAGCCAAGCTCACACCGGCTGGCAACTCCGAAGCCCGGCCGCTCGGCGCAGAGTTCAGCGTGCTCATCGACCTCGTCCTCGCGCGGACGATCAATGCCGCGAGCTATGGCCAAAGCTGATAGGGCGCGATGCCTTATTCACCAGTAGTTGAAACGGGCCGCTGGGAAGTACTTGCAGCCCGAATTGCCCCACGCGCGGTCCCTGGCCCGGTCCTGCCAGGCCTGCGGAGAGGCTACTCCCGGTTCAGACTGCGGATTCACCCACGCCGAGTTGGCATAGCCGTGCGTGCTCTGCGGGTCGAGGCGATCGGAAGGGGGAGGGCGGACTGCGGACACGCCGGTTGTTGGGTAGAAATCGATGCATAGGGCCCTCCGTGAGTGGCCTCAAATCCGCGCGAAGCCGAGGCGTTCAGCCGGCCGAGAGATCGGGAGTTTTCTCCCGGGGACATCATGATGTGAGACCCCTGGGCAGAAGCATGTGTTCCTCAAGCCTGAACGAGAAGGATAGCGCGCACTGTGCCCTGGCGTACAGACCAGAGTCTCCGGCGCGGGCTACAAGTGTCTCTTTCGTGGTAGGTATCTATGTGAACGCAACAGTCTGCATTTTTCCTGGGCGAACGGCGGCGCTTGCGGCATTGCTCGCGGTATTCACCAGCGCTTTCGCTCAAGACCAGGCGCTATCGTTGGACCGGTTCAACGCTGCGCCCGATGCGGTCTCGAAGCCCTTGCCGGACGCCACGTCCGCAGGCGCGAAGCTGGTCTCGAGCTATTGCGCTCAGTGCCACGCAGCGCCGATGCCCACGCTCCATACCGCCAAGGATTGGTCGAGCGTGACCCAACGCATGCACATCCAGATGGACAGCCGCTGGCGGAGTGTCAACACGCCGACTGAGCAGGAGATGGACTCGATCGTCGCGTACATGCAGAAGCACGCACGGCAATAGGCGCCACCCGGAGGTCCTCACGCGCCGCCACATCGAACTCAGTTCCTGTTGCGAGTGTCGATCCAATGCCAGCCGGCGATCTCCGGCATGTCCTGGCCGTGGCGACCGATGTATGCCCGGTGCTCCAGCAGTCGGTCCCGCAGATGCTGCTGCACATGGCCCGCGCGGTCGCGGATGCGCGGCACATGGTCGATGGCGTCAGCGGCGAGGTGGAAGCGGTCGAGCCGGTTGAGCACCGTCATATCGAACGGTGTGGTGGTCGTGCCTTCTTCCTGATAGCCGTGCACGTGGAAGTTGTCGTGGTTGGTGCGCTTGTATGTGAGCCGGTGGATCAGCCACGGATAGCCGTGAAAGGCGAAGATGACCGGCTTGTCGGCAGTGAAGATCGAATCGAATGCCGCGTCGGAAAGGCCATGCGGATGTGCCGAGGGCGACTGCAGGGTCATCAGGTCGACCACATTGACGACGCGGACCTTCAGATCAGGCAAATGGTGCCGCAGCAGGTCGACAGCCGCGAGCGTCTCCAGAGTCGGCACGTCGCCTGCGCAGGCCATGACCACGTCCGGCGCCGCACCCTCGTCATTGCTGGCCCAGGTCCAGATGCCCATCCCGACGCTGCAATGGCGCATCGCGGCGCTCATGTCCAGCCATTGTGATTCGGGCGCCTTGCCGGCCACGATCACGTTGATGTAGTTGCGGCTGCGCAGGCAGTGATCGACCACCGACAGCAACGTGTTCGCGTCAGGCGGCAGATAGACGCGCACCACCTCGGCCTTCTTGCTGACCACGTGATCGATGAATCCCGGGTCCTGGTGGCTGAAGCCGTTGTGATCCTGCTGCCAGACGTGGCTGGTCAGGAGGTAGTTGAGAGATGCGATCGGTCTGCGCCAGGCGATCTGCCGCGAGACCTTCAGCCACTTGGCGTGCTGGTTGAACATCGAGTCGATGATGTGAATGAAGGCCTCGTAGCATGAAAAGAAGCCGTGCCTGCCGCTTAGCAGGTAGCCCTCGAGCCATCCCTGGCAGAGATGTTCGCTGAGCACCTCCATCACGCGTCCGTCGGGCCCGACATGGTCATCGCCGGGAAGGATCTCAGCAGTGGACATCCGGTTGGTCACCTCGAACAGCGCCCCCAGGCGGTTCGAGGCCGTCTCATCCGGTCCCATCACACGAAAGTTGCGCTCGCCGTCATTGAGCCGCATCACCTCGCGCAGGAATTCGCCGGTCAAGCGCGTCGCCTCGGCCTTGACCGCGCCGGGCGCCGGCACGGCGACGGCGAAGTCGCGAAAGTCCGGCAGCCTGAGCTCCTTGAGCAGCAAGCCACCATTGGCATGCGGATTGGCGCTCATCCGCCGCCTGCCGCGGGGCGCAAGCGCGGCAATGTCGGCTCGCAACGCGCCGTCCTCGTCGAACAGTTCCTGCGGCCGGTAACTGCGCATCCAGTCGTCCAGAAGTGCGACGTGGGAGGGCTGGTCCGAAAACCCTGCCAGTGGCACCTGGTGCGCGCGTTGCGTGCCCTCGATGGCAACGCCGTCGACCGTCTCGGGCCCGGTCCAACCCTTGGGCGAACGCAGCACGATCATCGGCCAGCTGCGGCGCCGGCTGAAGCCATCGGCGCGGGCTTCCACCTGGATGGCGCGGATCACATCGAGCACCGTGTCGAGCGCGGCGGCCATCATCCTGTGCATGGCCTCTGGCTCGCGGCCCGAAACGAAGTGCGGCTCGTAGCCGTAGCCGCGCATCAACGCGGCCAGTTCCTCGTCGCCGATGCGCGCCAGCACCGTTGGCCCCGCGATCTTGTAACCGTTGAGATGGAGGATCGGCAGCACTGCGCCGTCGTGGGCGGCATTCAGGAACTTGTTCGAATGCCAGCTTGCGGCGAGGGCGCCCGTCTCCGCCTCGCCGTCGCCGATCACGCAACAGGCCAGCAGGTCCGGGTTGTCGAAAACCGCGCCATAGGCATGCAGCAGCGAGTAGCCGAGTTCGCCCCCTTCGTGGATGGATCCCGGCGTTTCGGCCGCGACATGGCTGGGGATGCCACCGGGGAAGGAGAACTGCCGGAAGAGACGCTGGAGTCCTTCGGCGTCATGCCCTATGTGCGGATACACCTCGCTGTAGGTGCCTTCGAGATAGGTGTTCGCTACCACCCCGGGCCCGCCGTGACCCGGTCCCGCGATGAAGATCGCATCGAGCTCGCGGGCGTTGATGGCACGGTTCATGTGCGCGTAGATGAAATTCAGGCCCGGGGTCGTCCCCCAATGACCGAGCAGGCGCGGCTTGATGTGCTCGAGCGCGAGCGGCTCGCGCAGCAACGGATTGCTCATCAGGTAGATCTGGCCGACCGAGAGGAAGTTGGCAGCGCGCCACCAGGCGTCGACGCCGGCGAGGTCCTCGGGCGACGGCGATGCGTGGCGATTTGACATGGGATCAACTCCAGTCGGGAGGGTTGAAAAGTTATCTGACAGGCTTCGTCGGCGATTACCTGCTCCTCGTCGGTGGACATGACGAGCAGGGCCAAGCTTGCTGTCGGTCGAATCAATGCGCGGCGCGGTGTCGCGGCGCAGATCAATGACGCCGCGGCCGCATGCGTCCGCTCGTCCCGACTTCACTGAAAAGAGGCCGACCTTGATCGTCGAGGACCCGGGATTGAATGTGAGGAGAACGCGGTCTCTGCCGCCGAAAGTCGCAGGCCCAGGCATCGGCGGCGCTATTCCATCGCCAGTGCGCCCGCAGGCAGGCTCATATGAGCTGCGGCCGGATGCGCTGCGGTCGTGGCAACGACCTCGGGCGCACGCACCAGCAGCACCGGCACGGTTGCGTAGCGCAGGATGTTTTCCGCGCTGCTTCCAAGCACCATGCGCCCGACACCGCGGCGTCCATGCGTGCCGAGCACGATCAGATCCGCAGGCCACTGGCTGGCCTCGGCCGTCACCAAAACATGGACGAGCCCGGAGAACGTGTCATTCAGGATCGTGTCGACCTCGATGCCGGTGGCGGCAACGATGGACTTCGCCTGTTCGAGGACCCGTGCGCCGTTTTCGCGAAGGATGCCTAAGAGATCTCCGCCGTAGCCCGCATAGGCTTCCATGCCGAAGGAAAACGAAAGCTCGTCCACGACGTGAATGAGGCGCAGGCGGCCATGCGTGAGCTGGGCGATGCGGATGGCCTCTTCCAAGCCGCGCATGGATGTGAGGCTGCCGTCGACGGGAACGAGAATTCGTTGGTACATGGCGCGCTCCTTTCAGGAGGCTGGTGCATTGATTCGGAAACGGATCCGACACCCCTTCTAGATCCTTGGAGACGAGTGGTCTGTGCGGCAGCGCACGAAATTGACGCCAATGCCGGAAACGCCGTCGTCGATGATGCTGACCTCGCAGGCAAGCGTGTCTGCGCGATGTGCTCGCACGCATTGCCGATCAACCGCATCGTGGACTTGCTGCCCTGGAATATCGGCGGGCACCGCGTTCAGTAACGATCCGCAGCCTGAACCACGCCACCTAGACCGGCACCTCACGCAGTGGTGGGATCGTGTTGCGCAAGGCGTCGTCGTGATGTGTCGATGCCGACGCGCGATGGTTGATGAAAGCGAGCGCGATGGCTCCGAGCGCACCCGCCGTCGCGATGGCGATGAAGTTCTGCTCCAGGGGCAGCTTCAGCGAAACGAGCAAGCCGATCAGCAGGGGCGCCATGATCGCGCCGGTACGCCCTATCCCAGCTGCCATCCCGATACCTGTCGATCGGATTGCCATGGGGTAGTACTGGCCGCAATACGCGTATGCGACGATCTGGGCGCCGGTGGTGCAGGTGCCCACCAGTCCAACGATCACGTAGAGCACTTCCTGCGACGTCTTGATGGTCATCATGTAAAGGAACACCGCGCCGAGCGCATACATGATCACCAGCACGTACTTGATGTTGAACTTGTCGGCGAGCCATCCCCCTGAGATGGCACCCACCATGGCACCGACGTTCAACGCCAGTGAGAACGTCAGGGCGGAACCGAGGCTGTAGCCCGCCATTGCCATCAGCTTGGTCAACCAGGAACTCAACGCGTAGATCATGAATAGTCCCATGAAGAAGGCGATCCAGAACATGATCGTGCTGAGGCCGCGGCCGTCTTGGAACAACTGGCGGACGGGCGCTCCCCCGGCCTCGTCCTCTGCCGGCAGCAAGAACTCCTCATGTGCCTCCATCCGCAGGTCCGGCACGAGGCGACTGACGACTTGCCGCAGGTGGGTGTCGTCATGGTGCTTGATCAGGAAGGGCAACGACTCCGGCATCATTTTCAAGATAAACGGGATCAGCAGCACGGGCGCGCCGGCGGCGATGAACACCGATGGCCAGCCATAGGTTTCGATGAACTGCTTGCCGATGAGCGCGGCCAGGATGCCGCCGACCGCATAGCCGGAGAACATGATAGTCACCATGCGGCTTCGGATCGTCTTGGGAGAGTATTCGGTCATCTGCGCCACGATATTGGGCATCACGCCGCCGATGCCGAGGCCTGCAAGGAATCGCAGCACGCTGAACGTGTACGGATCGCTCGTGAATCCTGCCGCCGCTGTGAAGACACTGAACAGAAAGACACAGATGGAGATCGTCCAGCGGCGACCGATCCGGTCAGAGAGGGTGCCAAGAAATATCGCACCGAACATCATTCCGAACAGGGCCGAACTCGCCATGAACCCGGCCGTGGAGGCGTCGACGTTCATGTCCTTCATGATGCTGGGCAGAGCGATGCCCGCCACCGCGAGGTCGTAGCCATCGATGATGATGATGAGCACGCACCAGCAAAGGACAAGTGCGTGAAAGCGATTGAACCTGGCCTCGTCGACCAGTTTGTGAACGTCTATCCGATGCATGATGGGCTCCGGTTTGCTTTGGTCGACGAGTCCGCTCTGAGCTACCGTTTATTCACTTCAGTGGCCGCGGCCATACGCTCGCTTGCAGCGGTGACTTGTTGCGCAACAGCGGCCTGTCCTCCGGCGAGAATGCCCATGAGGTTCTCGGCGTTTTCTCGCGCAAAGGTCGCATAGTTCTCGGCGAGACTTCGGACGAGATCGGCATGTGCGCTGGACGCCGCTGCGCCGCCAAAGGCCTTCTGCGCGAGGTCCAGAAACTCCTGCGCATTGACGTTCGCCAGTTCGGCGACCTCCGGCGATTGCGCGAAACTCGTCATGAGTTCCGTGTTGGACGTGGACAGCTTGACGAAGGGTTTCGTGAGGTCATTCATATGGATCTTTCCCCGGGATGCGCCGGTCATTGAGGCCACTCGATTCTTGGAGCACTACCAGCAGCCTGTCAGGCGGTGCCGCCGATCGGAGCCAAAGACTCCGTGAGGCCTTGAGATCCGTTCCGCCGCACGGACCCTGTGCTTGCGCCCATTTCCGTGCCTTCCTCTGTTTACAACGTAGCGGGTGTCCTGTCGGTGCGGCAGAGCACCCACAGGCGCATTCATCGCTGGTCCATCACTCATGAACGCACGCGCGAACGCCGAGCGGCCTGGGAGCAGCCCGCAGTCAGACGAGGCTGAGCGCCGGCGTCGGCTGCGGCTTCACAGCAACCATCTCAGCCGGGCGCCTGGTCGCCGAGGTTGTCATCACCACCGCCTCGCCGTCAATGACCACGGACTCTCCGACCGTGCAGACCGTTTCTAGCGTCACGCGGCGGCGCGGGAGATCCACAGACTTGACGCTGACACGCGCATGCACCGTTTCGCCAATGCGTACCGGCGCACGGAAATTCAGCAGCTGGCTGAGATAGATCGTGCCGGGCCCTGGGAGGTGGTTGGCCACCGCAGCCGAAATCACGCTGGCCGTAAGGAAGCCGTGCGCGATTCTGCCGCCAAAGCGCGTCGTCGCCGCGAACTCTTCGTTCACGTGCAGGGCGTTGTTGTCACCCGATACGCCAGCGAACAGGACGATGTCGGCCTCTGTGATGGTCTTCGAGAAGGTTGCGCGCATGCCCTCTTTCAGGTCTTCGACGTCGTAGCCGTTCATTTCATTCATGTTGTCCCCGAGCTAGAACTGGGCGTCCGTCAGGCCCAAGGTGGTCGACGCTCCATGCAGGACCGTGTCACGCAATGCGCCGGCCCCGGGCAATACGTGCATCGCATAGTGATGCGATGTGATCCGCTTCGCGTTCAGGAAATCGGCATCCGTGTCGCCGCGCGCCAATCGCAGCGTGGCGACTTGCGCAGCGCGCGCCGTCAACCAGCCGGCGATCACCGTGCCGCAGAGCCGCAGATAGGGCACAGCCCCGGCCGCCGCATCGCGCGGCGAAGCGGCCAGCACCCAGTCAGTGGCTTCGGCGAGGGCACGCAACCCGTTTCCTAGGGCCAGGGCCACGCCCGCGAGCACCGCGTCATCGGTTGCGCCCGGCGCATGAAGCGAGTCGACGTCGGATTGCATCATCGCGATGAGCTCCTTCATCGCCGCGCCGCCATCGCGCGTCAGCTTGCGCCCGATCAGGTCGTTGGCCTGGATGCCCGTCGTTCCTTCGTAGATGGTAGTGATTCGTGCATCGCGCATGTGCTGCGAGGCGCCGGTTTCCTCGATGAACCCCATGCCGCCGTGAATCTGCACGCCGTCCGACGTGATGCCCAACGCGTTGTCGGTACACCAGCCTTTGACGACGGGTATCAGCAGGTCGACCAGCGCCTGCGCCTTGTGCCGCGTGGAGGGGTCCTCGTGGCCGTGAGCACGGTCCATCTGGCCGGCCGTGTAGTAGGCCAGCGCACGCATCGCCTCGACGCGTGCCTTCATGTCCATCAGCATGCGGCGTACGTCAGGGTGACCGATGATGGTCGCGCTGGCGCCGCCCTCGCGGCCCAACGTCTTGCCTTGAACGCGGTCGAGCGCAAACTGCCGTGCCTTCTGGTAGGCGCGGTCCGAGATCGCTACGCCTTCGAGGCCCACGTTCAGGCGTGCGTGATTCATCATCGTGAACATGCAGGCGAGTCCCTTGTTGAGCTCACCGACCAGCCAGCCGAGCGCGCCCGGCCCCTCGCCGAACGACATCACAGCCGTGGCGCTGCCGTGGATGCCGATCTTGTGTTCGATCGAGGCGCACACGAGGTCGTTGCGCTCGCCAAGCGAGCCGTCGGCATTCACGAGGAACTTGGGGCAGACGAACAGTGAGATACCCTTCACGCCCGGCGGCGCATCTGGCAGACGCGCCAGTACGAGATGGATGATGTTGTCCGCCATGTCGTGCTCGCCCCAGGTGATGAAGATCTTCGTTCCGCTGATGCGGTAGTGGTCTCCATCCGGAATGGCCTTGGTGCGAATGGCTCCGAGGTCAGAGCCGGCTTGGGGCTCGGTGATGTTCATGGTGCCGGTCCAGCGGCCTTCGATCATTGCCGGCAGATAACGCTGCCTCAGTTCCTCACTGCCGTGATGCGTGATGGCCTCCACGGCGCCCAGCGTGAGCATCTGGCACAACGAGAACGCCATGTTGGAGGCCTTCCACATCTCGAGCACCGCGGTCGACACCAGCGTGGGCATTCCCTGCCCGCCGAACTCGGTGCCCGAGGGCATGCCGTTCCATCCGCTCTTGCAAAAGCCCGTGTAGGCGTGCCTGAACCCGTCGGCGGTGGTCACGACGCCGTTGCTCCATTGGCAGCCCTGGGTGTCTCCCTGAGCATTGATAGGCGCCAGCACGTCGCTCGCAAATCGCGACGCTTCCTCAAGGATCGCCTCGACCAGGTCGCCAGTGACTTCTTCATTGCCGACTTGAGCGAGCACCGCATCCAGGCCACCATGCGCTTTCATGGCGAACAGCATCTCGTGCAGCGGGGGGGTATAGAAGTTCATGACGACACTCACACGATGGCTGCGGCCGAATGCAGCTGCTCGCGCAACACGAACTTCTGGATCTTGCCGGTGGAGGTCTTGGGCAACACCCCGAAAATGACCTGCTTTGGAACCTTGAACCGAGCCATTTCCGCGCGGCAATGCGCGATGATTTCCGCCTCTGTCGCAGTGGCACCCATGCGCAGTTCAACGAAGGCCGCGGCCACCTCGCCCCATTTCTCGTCCGGCTTGGCCACGACGGCGGCCGCGAGCACCGCGGCATGGCGATACAGCACCTCTTCGACTTCGACACTGGAAATGTTCTCGCCACCGGAGATGATCACGTCCTTGCTGCGATCCTTGATCTTCACATAGCCATCGGACTGCGTTACCCCGAGGTCGCCCGTGTGGAACCAGCCACCGGCGAACGCTTCCTCCGTGGCCTGTGCGTTCTTCAGGTAGCCCTTCATCACCAGATTGCCGCGGAAGAAGATCTCGCCTATCGTCTCCCCATCCGCCGGCACAGGTTCCATCGTGGTGGGGTTCAGCACGACGATGGCCTCTTGCATTGGATAGGCCACGCCTTGGCGCGCGTTCAGGCGGGCGCGCTCGCCCACCGGGAGCGCAGCCCACTCGACCTGCTGGGCGCATACAGCCGCTGGGCCGTAGACCTCCGTCAGCCCGTAGACATGAGTGATTGCGATCCCCATCTGTTCACAGCCTTCGATGATCGCGGCGGGCGGCGCGGATCCGGCGATCAAACCCTTGACAGCGTGGCGAATGCCAGCGCGCTGCGCTTCGGGCGCGTTGATCAGCATGCCATAGACAATCGGCGCACCGCAGAGGTGGGTGACCTTGTGCTCGCGGATCAGGTCAAACACTGTCTCTGGCTCGAACTTGCGCAGGCAGACGCTGGCGCCGGATTGCAAGGCCAGGGTCCACGGGAAGCACCAGCCGTTGCAATGGAACATCGGCAGCGTCCAGAGGTAGACGGGGAGGCGCGGCATCTCCCACGTCACGACGTTCGACACCGCGTTGAGGTAGGCGCCCCGGTGATGCGTCACCACGCCCTTGGGGTTGCCGGTGGTGCCGGAGGTGTAGTTCAGGGCAATGGCATTCCACTCGTCGGAAGGCAGCTTCCAGCGGAAGTCAGGGTCGCCCTGCGCGAGAAAGGACTCGTACGAAACGTCGCCGAGCGAATTGCCGGCCGGCGCATGGTCGTCCTCGACCTCGACTACGAATGGCCGCCTGTCGCCAACCATCGCGAGTGCCTTCTCGATCACGCCCGCGAATTCTCGGTCAGTCAGAAGCACCTTCGCCTCACCGTGTTGCAGCATGAACGCGATGGCCTCCGCGTCGAGGCGCGTATTGAGCGTGTTGAGCACGGCGCCCGTCATCGGCACGCCGAAATGAGCTTCAAACATCGCTGGCACGTTGGGCAGCATCACCGCGACGGTATCGCCCGCGCCAACCCCGCGTTGCACAAGAGCACTGGCCAGTTGGCGACAGCGCGAATGTGTGTCGCGCCAGGTTTGCCGTCGTGTTCCGTAGATCAGCGCGGTGTGCCCCGGGTAGACGCTGGCTGATCGCTCCAGGAAACTCAGGGGCGACAAGGGAACGAAGTTGGCTTCGTTCTTGTCCAGGCCGAATTCGTAGGGATGGGCTCTTTTCATGGTGATGTCCGTTCTTCGGCGCCGCTCAGGCGCCTAGCCGTTCCAACATAGACGCACCAGGCGAATCCGTCTGTGCGCTGCCGTACCGCTCTGCAGCGCCGATGCTGGCAGTCAATGGAAACGCATCACCCACTTGCGCAACTCGCTGTACCAGAGCAAGCACGGCACTGGCATCACAACGCACAACAGCCACTCGTCCGCAACTGCATTCGGCCGCCGCCATCCAGTGAGCGCGCTTCACCGTCCGTGCGCTGAACGATGGCCGAAGCGACGCAAGTGAAGGTCGACCAGGATCGGAGGCAATGCCAGCATGGCCAAGGTGCAGGCGATCGGAATGGTCGCCGCGAAACCCACAGCCTTGAATGCCAAGGCGCCGACCACGCCCCCCGCGAAGAACGACGCCAGGATGGCGCAATGAATGAAGAGCTTGTCGCGGTTGGCCTTGACGAAGTGCACGCTGTTGGCTGCCGCGTTGCGGTTCCAGTAGAACAGCCGGCCCAGCTCGATGCCGATGTCTGTGGCGATACCGGTCATGTGCGTCGTTCGAATCTCGGCACCGGAAATCTTGGTGATGATCGCGTTTTGCAAGCCCATGATGAAGCACAGCAGCATTACCGTGGCGGGGACCATCAGGTGGGCGAAGGACGCGAGATTCGCACCCGCGAGGCCGAACAACAGCAGCAGCGCCGCCTCGACCATCAGGGCCAGCGCATACTTGCTGTGCAACCTTTGGCGGCGTGCCCAGTTGATCAGGAGCGCCGTGCAGGCCGCCCCGCTCACAAATGTCGCAAGGGCCACTACGCCTGCGAGCGCCAGTGCCAGGCTGCCGATGGCGAAGTCGTCGGCGACCGACGACACGATCCCCGTCATGTGAGAGGTGTAGCGGTGCACAGCGAGAAAGCCACCGGCGTTGATGGCGCCCGCGACGGCGGCCAGCACGCAGCCCAACTGGCGATTGGCCGCCTGGGTGCGCCGCCTCCCGACCAGCCCGTACAGGAAGCCTGCCCAACGCGCGGTCATATCGAATGCGTTGTAGTTCAGCGAAGCGAAATGGTCTGTGCGGCACCGCACCATCCATGCTGTCGGTGCACTGGCGCACCGACAAGTCCAGCGCAAGGGTCTACAAGGTGATGGCACATCTACCAAAGAGAGAGACGAAATGACCCAACGTGACGTTGTGATTCTGGGCGCGGCCCGCTCGGCGATCGGCACCTTCGGCGGAGGCTTGGCCGACACGGAACCCGCGGAACTGGCGGGAACCGTCATGAAGGAGGCCGTCCGGCGTTCAGGCGTCGACCCGAAGGCCATCAACTACGTGACCGTCGGCAACACGATTCCCACCGACAACCGTTTTGCCTACGTGGCGAGGGTCGCGGCCATCCAGGCCGGCTTGCCGGTGGATTCGGTCGCGATGTCCGTCAATCGCTTGTGCTCCTCGGGCCTTCAGGGCATCGTGACCACCGCGCAGAACATCCTGCTCGGCGACTGCGACTACGGCGTGGGAGGCGGCGTGGAAGTGATGAGCCGGGGCGGCTACATGTCCGCTGCGATGCGCTCCGGAGCGCGAATGGGCGATACCCAGATGATCGACATGATGGTCGCGACGCTGACCGACCCGTTCGGTGTGGGCCACATGGGAATCACGGCTGAAAACCTGGTGAGCAAATGGGGCATCACCCGCGAGGAGCAGGACGCGCTTGCCGTCGAATCGCATCGACGCGCTGCGGCCGCCATCGCCGAAGGGCGCTTCAAGTCGCAGATCGTGCCCATCGTCAAGCAAACGCGCAAAGGCGAAGTGACCTTCGACACGGACGAGCATGTCAAGGCATCGACATCGATGGAGACCCTGGCGAAGATGAAGCCGGCATTTAAGAAGGACGGCTCGGTGACAGCAGGGAACGCGTCGGGCATCAACGACGGCGCGGCTTTCTTCGTCCTGGCCGATGCGAGCGTCGCGGCGGCGGCCGGCCACAGGCCGATGGCCCGGCTGGTGTCGTACGCGGTGGCCGGCGTTCCGAACGAAATCATGGGCGAGGGACCGATCCCTGCGACGCGGCTGGCGTTGAAGAAGTGCGGCATGTCGCTCGACCAGATGGATGTGATCGAAAGCAACGAGGCCTTTGCCGCGCAAGCCATCGCGGTGGCGCGCGGGCTGGAATTCGACGTGAGTAAAGTCAACCCGAACGGGGGCGCAATTGCCCTGGGCCATCCCATCGGCTGCTCCGGTGCGTTCCTCGCGACCAAGGCCATCTACGAGCTGCACCGTACGGGCGGACGTTATGCGCTCGTGACCATGTGCATCGGGGGTGGCCAGGGCATCGCCGCGATATTCGAACGCCTCTAAGCACGCGCTCCTGTCACGGATGCGGCGTGACAGTGGCATCGCTGCCCGATCGACATGCGCACAGTGCTGACCCAGGGCTTCTCCGCTTTCCTGCGGCACCGCAGCGCGCAGCGGCACTTTTCGCGTCCGCCCATCCTCGACACTGTTGCCGCGCACGCGCGCGTCGCCGGCGCTCCGCTTGCCTTGTCGGACGACATGTTCCTTGTGGCCGCCGAAGCGCCGTCCGCTGCGCTCGCGAGACTGCTGTCGCGCGAAAGCGGACTGACCCAGGCAGAGGCCGCTGAGCGCTTGGCCCGGGTAGGAATCAATGAAGTCGAGCACGAGAAGCCGTTGCCGGCCTGGCTGCACCTCTGGCGCTGCTACCTGAACCCTTTCAACGTGCTGCTCACGGTATTGGGAGGCCTGTCGTGGCTCAGTGCAGACGCAAAGGCCACCATCGTCATCAGCGCGATGGTGGCCCTGAGCACCATCATCCGTTTTGTGCAGGAAGGCCGGTCGCACCGGGCCGCCGAATCGCTTCGGGCGATGGTGAGCAGCAACGCCACGGTGATACGCTCCGGGCCCGGCATGGGCGAACCGTCCGAGCGCGTTGAGATACCGCAGCGCGAGCTGGTGCCTGGCGATGTGGTGGCGCTTTCTGCCGGTGACATGATCCCGGCTGACTGCCGTGTGCTCACCGCACGCGACCTTTTTGTAGGCCAGGCCGCGATGACGGGTGAATCGCTGCCGGTGGAGAAGTTCGTCGACCGACGCGGCGATGGGGCCAGTGTGCTGGAGCAGGTCAACCTGGCCTTCATGGGTACCAACGTCGTCTCAGGTGCGGCCACCGCACTGGTAGTGCTGACCGGAAGCCGCTCCTATTTCGGCACACTGGCGTCTCGCGTAGCGGCGGTGGATCCGCAGCCCAACGCATTCCAGGCGGGCGTCAACAGCGTCAGTTGGCTGCTGATCCGCTTTGCACTGGTGATGGTGCCGATCGTCCTGCTGGTCAACGGCTTCACCAAGGGCGACTGGTTGCAGGCATTCCTGTTCGCGCTGTCGGTGGCGGTCGGGCTGACGCCCGAGATGCTGCCGATGATCGTCACGTCCACGCTGGCCAAGGGCGCAGTGATGCTGTCGCGCAAGAAAGTGGTGGTCAAGCGGCTTGACGCGATCCAGAACTTTGGTGCGATGGACGTTCTGTGCACCGACAAGACCGGCACGCTGACGCAGGACAAGATCGCCGTGGCTCGCAAGACCGACCCGTTCGGCGAACTGTCGACCGAGGTGCTGGAGTTCGCGTTCCTGAACAGCTACTACCAGACCGGCCTGAAGAACCTGCTCGATCGCGCAGTGCTCGACAACGTGGACCTTCCCGCCGAACTCAAGTTGAAGGAGGGCTACCGCAAGGTCGACGAGATCCCGTTCGATTTCGTGCGGCGGCGCATGTCCGTGGTGGTGTCCGAGAGGGACGATCACCATGAGTTGATCTGCAAGGGTGCGCTCGAAGAGATCCTGGCCATCTGCACCAGGGTCCGGGTGAGCGGCGCTACTGGCATCCCGGGCAAGTCCTGCGACCCGCCACTCGACGCGGTTGCGATGACGCGCATATTGGCGTTCACGCACGGGCTCAACCAGGAAGGCCTGCGTGTGGTGGCTGTGGCCATGAAGGAAATGCCACCCAGCCAGACGACGTATTCGGTCGCGGATGAAGCCGGCCTTACGCTGGTCGGCTACATCTCCTTCCTCGATCCGCCGAAGGAATCAACAGCACCGGCGCTGAAAAGGCTCGCAACGCACGGCGTCGTGGTCAAGGTGCTGACCGGCGACAACGAGTTCGTGTCGACGCACGTCTGCCAACAAGTGGGCCTGCCATCCAACCAGGTCCTGCTGGGTTCGCAAATCGAAGCGATGGATGACGCCACGCTGGCGCGCGCCGCCGAGCAGCACCTCCTGTTTGCCAAGCTGACGCCGTTGCAAAAGGAACGCATTGTGCGCGCGCTGCGTGCCAATGGCCACGTCGTCGGCTTCATGGGTGACGGCATCAACGACGCGCCGGCGCTGCGCGCGGCCGACATCGGCATCTCGGTGGACTCCGCCGTCGACATCGCCAAGGAGGCGGCCGACATCATCCTGCTGGAGAAGAGCCTGCTGGTGCTCGACGACGGCGTGATCGAGGGCCGCGGCACGTTCTGCAACATGCTCAAGTACATCCGCATGACGGCGAGTTCGAATTTCGGCAACGTATTGTCGGTGCTGGTGGCGAGCGCCTTCCTGCCTTTCCTGCCGATGCTGCCGCTGCAACTGCTGGTGCAGAACCTGTTGTACGACTTCTCCCAGACCGGCATTCCGTTCGACAACGTCGATGCGGAACTCGTGGCCAAGCCGCTCCAGTGGAATCCGGCGGACATCGGCCGGTTCATGGTCTTCTTCGGGCCAGTCAGTTCGGTGTTTGACCTCTGCACTTTCGCCCTGATGTGGTGGGTGTTCAAGGCGAACACGGTGAGCAGCCAGGCCCTGTTCCAATCGGGCTGGTTCGTTGTGGGGCTTCTGACGCAGACGCTGATCGTTCATATGATCCGTACGCCCAGGTTGCCCTTTTTCGAAAGCCGTGCCTCTTGGCCCTTGATCGGGATGACGCTCGCGATCATGGCGATCGGCCTGTGGTTGCCGATGGGGCCGCTGGCCGCTTACTTCAAGCTGCAGCCGCTGCCATGGAACTACTTTCCCTGGCTCTTCGCCATTCTCGTGGCCTACTGTGCGCTCACGACGGTCGTGAAGCAGTTCTATACCCGGCGCTTCGGCTGGCAATGACTACGTGGAGTTCCGCGGCAGGCTGACCTGACTGGTCAGGTCGATGCGCATCCCTTGATTCGATTCAGCGACTCGCGTCGCAGGTACTGTGCGACACCGCACACCGGCGCGCGGCGATGCCTATACTGGCTTCGTCGCGAGCGCGCGGGCGGCGCGCTCCATTCCCGGGTGCCTGCCTTGCTGAGGAGTTTGCGCGATGCCCAAGTCCTCCGACCCCCTGAAAAATCACTTGCTTGCCGCGCTGGCGGACGCCGAGCGGGAGCGCTGGTTCCCGGAACTTGAACCGGTCGACATGCCGCTGGGGGAGGTGCTTTACGAATCGGGCAGAACGCTGAGTCATGTGTACTTTCCGACCACGTCGATCGTGTCGTTGCTGTACGTGATGGAGAACGGCGCCTCGGCCGAGATCGCGGTGGTGGGCAACGAAGGCATCGTCGGCATCTCGCTCTTCATGGGCGGAGAATCGACGCCCAGCCGCGCCGTGGTGCAGAGCGCCGGCCGGGGGTTCCGATTGAGGGCCGATCTCATGAAAGAAGAGTTCAACCGGGCCGGTCCGGTGCTGCACTTGCTGCTGCGCTACACCCAGGCATTGATCACGCAGATGGCGCAGACGGCGGTGTGCAACCGGCACCATTCGCTCGACCAGCAACTGTGTCGATGGCTTCTGCTGAGCCTCGATCGCTTGCAGGGCAGCGAACTCCTGATGACGCAGGAGTTGATTGCCAATATGCTCGGCGTTCGGCGCGAGGGCGTGACGGAGGGTGCGCTGAAGTTGCAGCAGGCCGGCCTGATCCGCTACGCGCGGGGCCACATCTCGGTGCTGGATCGCGCCGGGCTGGAGAAGCGCACCTGCGAGTGCTATGCGGTCGTGAAGACCGAGTACGACCGGCTGCTTCCAGCCAACATCGCGACCTGAGCGCCCGCGGGAGCAGCGGGGTGCGGCCCGTCATCTGCCGCTGTGCGCGTTGGCAGACGGTCAAGGTTCGCAGTGGCGCGCAGACTGTGGCTGCTTACACATCGGAAGCACCCGTTGGCCGCAGAGAACCATCTTGCTGGAGACCCCTGGAGCGAGTCACTGCTCATGCGGCCAGGATCATGGCGAAGTAGCCGAACACGGTCAGCAGAATTCCCGACACGGCGTATGCAACCGGGAAGCCGATCCACGGGACCGAACTGCCGATTTCCTTCGCGGCCTCGCGCGCCGGGCCCGAATGACTGCGCGCGCCGGCGACGCCGCCCATGAGGACGGCCGGATTGATCTTGAGCACATGGAAGCCGATCGCCCACACAATGAACGGCGGGATCGTGCACGCGACGAAGCCGAGCAGGAAAATCTTCAAGGCGACCCCGCCGCTCAGTTGGGACAGCAAATTTGCTCCGGCATTCACGCCGACGATGGCGACGAAAAAAATCAGCCCCATGTCTTCGAGGATGTTGCGCGCGGCATTCGGTGTGTTGCCGAAGAAACGTACGCGGGATACCAGCGACGACACGATGATGCCCGACACGAGCAGGCCGCCGGCGTTGCCGAGTCCCACCGACGCTCCGAACGCAGGTACCTGGATGAGTCCGATCAAAAAGCCGAGGATCATGCCCAACGACAGCGTGAGCAGATCCGTAGCAGTGCTGGGACGCGATACCTTGCCGAGAATCAAGACGGCCTTGTCGATCGCGCTGCGCAATCCGACCAGGTGCAATACATCCAGCCTTTGCAGGCGTGTCTCCAATCCGACCAAAAGAGGAGCGCCTCCACGGTCGATGCCCGTCAGTTGGACCTGCCCGGCGATTGCCGAAGCGCTGAACTCCTTGAGTGCGCGCCCGATCGCGCTGCGATGGGTGACCACGATTTCCGCCTGGTCGAGCGGAATATTCAGCGCACGCGCGTCCGGCATTTCCGGGCCGATCAAGCCCATGTGCGAGGTCAGCGCCGCGAGGCTGCCGCCCAGTGCAATGACGTCGCCACGCTGAAGCGTCAGCGTCGGATCTGCGCCCAGCAGTTGCTTGCCGCGCTCGATGTTCTCAACCTGGTACTGAGCGAAGCGTTCCCGGAACTGCGCAATGGTCTGGCCGAAGAGCTCAGGGTTGTCGAGCCGATAGGCGCGCAGGTCGAAAGGCCGATAGCCGCTCAATCCAGCATCGTCCAGATTGGGGACGCCGTGCGCCTGCTCGTACGCATGGGCTGCTTCGCTCGCGTCCACGTGCCACCAGCGCGGGAGGTACTTGCAGATCAAGATGATCCCGACCGTGCCCCAGATGTAGGTGATGCCGTAGGAGAGCGCGATCATCGCGGTCGCTGCAGCTTGCGAGGAACCGGCGGGCACAGACACCACGCCGGAGGTGATCGCTTGCTCGGCAGAGCCGATCGCTGCCGACATGGTCTGCGAGCCGGCGAGGATGCCGCCGGCCGCCCCGACGGGCAGCGCGAGCCAGCGCGTGCCAACCACGACGATGCCCAGGCCGAGGAAGGACGAAAGGATGGCCAGAAAAGTGAACTTCAGCCCGTCGCCCTTCAGGCTGTTGATGAAAGACGGCCCGACGCGCAATCCCACACCGTACATGAACAGGTAGTAGAAGAGGCTCTTGGTGAAGCTATCGAGTTCGAAGTGTTGACCATACGCCGCACCCCAGGTCGCAATCGCGCAGCCAATGACAATCGCCGACGCGACCGGCCCCAGGCCGTAGCCCTTCACTGTCCAGCGCCCCGCCCAGATCGAAAGACCGACCACGAGGAACAGCAGGATGAAGGGATTCCTTTGCAGGAAGCCGAGAAATTCGACCATTGGGCGTGCTCCCTGGAACTAGTGGACCGGCTGCGCCTGTGGCACCGACTCGGCGGCCGGCAGGGGCATGCGATCGAGCAAGATCGCGTCGGCCGGCGCCTCGGCAATCGCGCCGTGGCTGAACGTCGGCCCGGCGCTCGAATGCCGCACGGGATTCGCGAGCAGATAGTCGACGCCTCGCTGCAGATCTTCGAGCAGCAGTCCTATCAGATCGCGGCTCACGCCGTGGCGGATGAGGACGCGCTGGACAATCACCTGCTGGCGGTCGGAAGGCAAGGGATAGGACGCGATCTGCCATCCGCGGATGCGCACGCGCTCGGACAGGTCATAGAGCGTGAAGCCGTGATCGACGCCTTCTTTCAGCCGGTAGCAGACCGCAGGCAACCCGCCGTCTCCGTCATAGACCAATTCGAAAGGTCCGATCTTCCCGACCTCTTGAGCCAGCCACTTCGCGGTATCGGAACAGGCTTGCTGGATCCGCCTGTAGCCATCGCGCCCGAGGCGCAGGAAGTTGTAGTACTGCGCGATGATCTCGCCGCCCGGCCGGCTGAAATTCAGCGCGAAGGTTGCCATGTTGCCGCCGAGATAGTCGACATAGAAGATCAGGTCCTCCGGGAGATCTGCCTTAGACCGCCAGATCACCCAACCCACACCGAGAGGCGCCAGCCCGTACTTGTGGCCGGACGCGTTGATGGACTTGACTCGTTCGATGCAAAAGTCCCATTCGATCTCCTGCTGGATGAAAGGAGCGACGAAACCCCCGCTCGCCGCGTCGACGTGGATCGGAATGTCGAGCCCGAGATCACGCTCCATTTCGTCGAGCGCCTGCGCCAGCGTTGCGACAGGTTCGTAGATGCCAGTGAAGGTCACACCCAGCGTTGCCACCACCCCGATGGTGTTCTCATCGCAGTATTGCCGCAGGTCGCTGGGCTCCAGGCCGAGTGCGTCGCCACGCAACGGCACTTCGCGGATCTCGACATCGAAGTAGCGCGCGAACTTCTTCCAGCAGATTTGGACCGGGCCGCATACGAAATTGGGTTTGTCAGTGGACAGGCCGACAGCCTCACGCCGTTTCTTCCATCGCCACTTGAGCGCAAGTCCCCCAAGCATCGCGGCCTCACTCGATCCTGTTGTAGAACAGCCCAAGGTGTCCCACGATTTGGGCGCATGCCATAAGTCCGCAATGATGTGCACGCACCGGTTCTCGAGTTCGGCTGTCTGCGGGTACTCGTCCTTGTCGATCATGTTCTTGTCGAGCGCTTCAGCCATGAGTTTCTGGACTTCCGGCTCGACCCAGGTCGTGCAGAAGGTGGCCAGGTTCTGCCTCGAATTGCCGTCGAGCATGAGTTCGTCCCGAACAAGGTTGTAGGCTGCGGACGCGGCCGTCGAATGGTCGGGCATTCGGTATTTCGGCAAACGGCGCTCTGAGGGGCCGGATGAATACACGTCCTCAATGGCTTGATCGTGCGTCTCGATGGTTTGGTGCAATGCCAAGGGGAATTCCTTCCGGTAGGGGTGATAGTTGTCGTGCGCATCAGAGATCGGCTCGCGAGAATGGCGCCGCCGTCATTGATCCGACGCTGATCTGCGCAGCGTTGACCGAAGATTGCGCGGGAAATACCCCGTGGTCTGTGCGCCGCCGCTCATAACAGACGAGCATCCGTCTGTGTGCGTTGTCGTAAGGACTGGGGCGTCACTGACGAGCCTGCAAACGGGAAGCCGCGCTGTTCGGTTGAACCTGCGGAAGTCGGGCCGCTCCAGCGACGCGCTTGCCCTTGTTCACGACAGAAACTCGAAGCGGATTGACGTCACCGTGCCGCGGAAGTAGCTCCTGCGCCCTTCCGGCCAAAGCCACTCGACCTCGCCGACGTTCGGCACTGTCATGCCGTTTCGCGTCCGATAGTCCGACCACCGGGCCTCCCACGGGATCATGACCATTTCTCGGCCGACCATGGCGCCGCGCGCCTCCGCACGAACCGAGTCGATCAAGCCGGCGTCGTCGAATCGGAATAGCAGTCTCAGCGTCAGTGGGCCATCCACGAGCGTCGCATATGCAGAGTGGTCGTCGATAGCGTCCCAGCGAACACCCTGGCTCGGCAAAAGCGCCGTCGGATACCACGCCGCTTCGGCGAAGAAGCGGAAGAGCTCGCCGCGGGCGATCTCACCATCGCCGTGAAGGGCGGCCACCTGGAACAGGCCAAGCACCGCCGCGCGAAGCATGCCTCGGCCCCCGATGTAGGCGTCGAGCACTCGCACCGCCAACCCGGGCAGCACAACGATCTCAGCGTCCCACAGGAAGCCGGGCCGGCAGGTGACGATCCTTTGCCGCGAGGTGAACGGCTTCCACCGCTCCGAGGTGGGAGACAGGTTGAAGGTGCCAACCAGCTCGACGGTCAATGCCGAGATGATCGGTTGTCCTTCGGTCAGCGCGGCACGAAAGTAGCGCTGCACCGGTGCGGGCAGGCTTTGGAGTTCGCGGAAGTGGACGCGGTCTGTGACGGGCGAATGACCCGCATCGTCGATCTGGGTTGCTTCAAGCGTGCCCACCAGCACCGCTGCAGTGTCGGCCCACCGCCGCTTCCCGTAAGCAGACACACCCAAGACGGCCGCAGCCAGCAAGGACAGGGCCAGAGCGAGCGAGAGCAACCAAGTCAGCATCGCCAAATGTATGCGGTCGCTGTCACCGGGGCCGGCCTGTTAGGACTGCTGAGCCACGACATCAGCCTGGTCCGGGCGCAGAATCAAAGCTGTAGCCACCCGCTTGAACACCCGGTACGCGACCAAGAGCGGACCTTCGACAGGTCATGGCGTATGACCGCTCGTGGGCGCCTGCCGATGGAGGCGCGAGAACGCCTGCCAATCAGAGTAGCAGTTCCATTTCTGCGACGCGGAGCGTCGATTCTGCGGACAGCGGCTGTTGGATTCCGGTCTCCTGGAAGCCAATATTGCGGTACAGCGAATCTGGGCCGACGGCGTCCACCACGCACCACAATCTGAGACGCTCGAAGTCTCGCTCGCGGGCCCAATTGACAACCGCTCGGAGCAGAGCCACGCCGATACCCCGCCTCCGCCTCATGGGGTCTACCCACATTCCGCCGACGCCGCCGGTTTTGCGTCGCACACGGTCGACAAGCCCGAATGCCGAGCCAATGGGCATGTTTTCCTCGTACGCAAGAAACATGACGTTCTGGTCGGCCTCCGTGACGGAGCGAGTCAAATCTTCCCAATACGACGACGGTCGCGCCGCTATATCGGCGTACTTGTCGCGAAACGAACTTGGTGCGTCCTGAAGCGCTCTCAGCCGCAGCTCGCGCAGGAGACTCGCTTCGTGTGGCTCCAACTTCCTCAGACGCATGACCGGATTCTTTCATCGCGGGTGGGAAAGACCGCTAGTGGCTGCCGGATTCTGCCGCAGCTATCGGCGCTCCGGCACCGGCCCGTTGGCTCCAAAGTGCTTCGCCGCGAGTTCCTTGGCGCGCCGCAGACCCTCGTCGGTCAGATAGACGGACTCTTGCTTGCCGTGGGGTTCAGTGACGAGCCCTTTTTCATGCAGCCCATCCATGGTTGCGAAGTCATAGCGCTTCCACACGCGTCCGTTCTCGAACTCGAAGACTCCGAGCAGAGCCAGAAGCGCCTCCTCGACTTTGACCATGTCGTATTTCATGGCGTCGTTCCTCTGTTCATCAGGACGATGGACCTTCTTCAATGGCCCATCAATGATTGGCTACAGCCGGCCGCACGGCGGCGGTTCCCCTACGATGGTACTTTGGTCATTCGGCCCAAGCCAGCCACACGGCCCGCCCGCCGGGCGGGGGACTGCTGGCTTAGTTTTGGGCAGCGTACAGAGATGAAGGCAAGCAAGATGAAAGCGGCATCCTGGAACGACGTCAAGGCCAAGCTGACCCTTTTCGACCACGACGGCCTGGTCGGCCTCGTGCATGACCTGTACGCCGCCAATCGAGACAACCAAGTCTTTCTTCACGCTCGTTTTGGACTGGGCGAAGATGTCCTGGAGCCATACAAGGCAAACATCAACCGTTGGCTCTGGCCCGACATGTTGCGACACCAGCATGCGTCCGTGGCCAAGGCCAAGAAGTCCATCTCGGACTACAGGAAGGCCATTGGCCATGCTGAGGGCTTGGCAGAATTGATGGTCTTTTACTGTGAGCGCGCGATAGGCTTCAGCGTTGAGGTTGGTCTTCAGGACGAGGGTTTCTTCGTCGCGCTGGTGCGCATGTTCGAGCGGGCACTGCAGGCGATTGCGAGACTGCCGGATGCGCAGCGACCGCTGCTCATGGAACGACTGGACCTCGTGCATGACCTCAGTCGGAACATCGGCTGCGGAGTCGACGAAGCCATGAGCGACTTGCTGGTGGAGTACGACACCGTCGATTGACGACGACAGCCAGAGTCGGCTTCCGGCCGTCGTCTGGGGCCGGTCACCGACCGGGTCGGCTCCTAGCCGGGCGGAGCCGCTGCGTGCGTGCGGCAACGCTCTTCAGGACAGGTGCTTCCCAACAAGACCCGACATTTCGAACATCGTCACCTCGGGCTTGCCCATCACCGCTTGAAGCTTGGCATCACAAAGGATATTGCGCTTGTTCGCTGGGTTTTGGAGGTTGTTCAACTTGATGTAGTCCCACAGCAGCTTGGTGACCTCGGTTCGAGGCTGGGGTGCGGAGCCAATGACGGCTGCGAGCTCGACGCTTGGTGTCAGGGGGCGTGTGAACGCCGTTTGCTTCTTGGCAGTGGTCATGATTGTCTCGGTAAAGCGGTGAATTCTACGAACACCCCCCAAACTGTTTCGCTGAGCGCAGCTCCGAGCTGCGGTTGTGGGGCATGTACGTCGGTCAGTACGTGGCAAACTGGAAGGCAGGCATGAAGGTCCGGTGTTGGCCGAGGCCGTGTGCAAACGGCTTTGACTTGTGACATGCCGAACGGACCACCGACATTCCGCGATGGAGTCATCCAGTAGTCTTGTCGCGCAACCGTGTCCCTTGACCATGCTCCTGAGTTGATCCGCGAGCTGCAGACAACGTCAAAGGGCTCACGCCCCCAGCAACCTGATTGCCTTCATCGTTCTGGAGATACCCAAGATCGCGATCACTCGCTTCATGTTGTAAGCCAGCACATGCAAGCTCATCTCGGTGTTTACATTTTCCAGTTTCTTCGTCAGGAAGTGGGTCCATCCCATCCAGTGTTTAAGGGTCCCGAACACGTGCTCCACGGTGCATCTTCGCAACGTCATCGCGACGGGCTTACGGTCTAAGCGTTGCTGGACACGTTCAAGAACCTCCTCGTGCTCCCATCGACGGATGTGCCGATAGTCGCTAGGCGTGCATTGATCCTTGATAGGGCACCTGGGACAAGCGCTTGTCCAGTAGACGCGACCCTCGTTGCCGTTCTTCTCTAACGTGTTGAACCTATAGATGGCCCGCTGCCCGACGGGACACTGATACTCGTCGTCCTTCGCTATATAGATGAAGTCGCTCTTGTCGAAGCGCCCCTCGGCCTTGGCGTTCGAGGTCATGGGCTTGGGCACGTACGTCGTGATGCCGATGTCCTCGCAGGCCTTGAGTTCCGTGCCGTTGAAGTACCCGCGATCGGCAAGAGCCTGCAGCTTGGTCTTGCCCATCGCCTCGCGCGCAGCCTTTGCTATCTTGCTGAGTTGCGCGCGATCGTGGCCTGCGTTCGTCACCTCGTGCGCCACGATCAAGTGGTGCCTGGCATCGACGGCCGCCTGGACGTTGTAGCCCACCAGGCCCGAGCCCTTGGCCTGCGAGTTCATCGAACGTGCGTCGGGATCGGTGAGCGAGCGCTGCCCATCAGGCTCCTTCTTCAACTCTTCCTTGGTCTCATCGAGTTTCTTCATCTGTTCCCGCAGCTTCTTGATCTTGTACTGCAGCCGCTCGGTCTTGGCCTCGACCTCCGGGGGCTGCGTGCGGTCGGCTGTCTCCAGCGCGTCGAGGTAACGCTGGATGCTTTGTTCGATCTGCTTCTTACGACCGTCGATCTTGCCGGGGGTGAAGTTGCGGTCGCGACTGTTGACCGCCTTGAACTTGCTGCCGTCGATGGCCACGATGGCATGCGTGAACAGCTTGAGTTCGCGGCACAGGATGACGAAGCGGCGGCAGACATTGCGAATGCCTGCTCCGTTGTCGTGGCGGAAGTCGGCGATGGTCTTGAAGTCCGGCGCCAACCGGCCGGTGAGCCACATCATTTCGACGTTGCGCTGCGCTTCGCGCTCCAGGCGGCGGCTGGACTGGATACGGTTCAGGTAACCGTAGATGTAGAGCTTCAGCAGGACCGAGGGGTGATATGAGGGGCGTCCAGTGGCAGCAGGTTCGACGCCTTCGAAGCCCAGTGCATAGAGATCAAGTTCCTCGACGAAGGCATCGACGACTCGTACGGGGTTGTCGTCACCGATATAGTCGTCAAGGCATTCGGGCAGCAGCGTCACCTGCTGCCGGTCCTCGCCTTCGATGAATCGCTTCATAGGCCACCACCTCGCTCAGACGGGTTGGCTCAATATAGGCGACCATCAGGAGAGTTTCCACACAGGCTCGGCCGGGACTTCCAGTTCGTCAAGCTTGCTGATAGCGGCCCTGGGCCAACCGGGCGAGCACGCCGAACGTCCGCTGCCAAGCACAGCCGCGAATTGGTACTCGCGGCCATCACCAGCCATTCAATGTGGTTTCCAGAAAGCGGCCGCTCGACGCCGCCCTCGACCCCAAGCAGTCGTACGCGCACGCGAACTCATTGCCGTGAAGCTGTCCTTCGTCGACTTGGCCTGACGCGGCCATTGCAAGTGTTGACATGGCGTTGCGACGTCGGACGCAGAGGGTTTCGCGATTGACTCGCAATGGCCAGGGTCAGGGCCACCGTTGAGTTGCCATACTTTTCGCGCCGACCACGCTCTCGCGCGTCTTGGCTACGTCGTCGCCGTCGCGCGTCACACAACAACGTAATGCGGTTCGGACTGGCGCAAACGGCCGCCGCGCCCCATCGTGCTGACCATGGCGTCGCCGAAGAGAGCCTTGACGGGCCCCGGAGGGAACAAGGCCCCGGCGACGGGAACGTCGCCGTCGGGCAGCGCGTGGACCCAGCTCGGATGCCTGAGGCCGGGGGTGAGGGCATTGACTTGGAGACCGGGCGCCTCTACCGGCGTTCGCCTCGGCGCCCAACCACGGGCCGTCGGCATCTTGAGCGGGGGGATGCTGCGTTGCGGTCGCGCCGGCGGAATCTTCGACGCAGCACCCAGCGCCGGCCGCGACACACTGCCTTGCAGTCGCCGCCACAGGATCGCTGCGTTCCCAACCGTTGCGACCAGTTGCACATGTTCGCCGGAAAAGCCCATGGCATCCACCGCCTCTTGGTTGCATGCTGGCTCAGCAAGGCATACGCTGGTCACGAAAGGCCGTCGCCTGCATGGGTGGCGGGCCACGCCCGCCGCCCCACCCACACGCGCATGGGGCACGTTGAAATAGACCGCCCTCCCGAACACGTCGAGGTCCAGCATGAACCGTCCAGGCTTGATTTCGGTGGCCGAGCTTCCGATCTGGGTGCCCGGCGAGATCCTCAGCGCCAGCGACGCGCTCGGCTGGAAGGACGTCGCGCAGCGAAGCTACCGCTACCGGGGCCAGGATGTCGAGATTCCGCCGATGGCCTGTTTCATGATCGTGCACTACCGCCGTGGCGAGACGCCGATGGACCGCCAGTTCGACGGCCGGTGGACCCGCACGACCTGCGACCCCGGGCACTTTTCGCTGCTGTCGCGGGCGGTCGACTCGCATTGGCACTGGACCGAGGACGTCGAAGTCTCGCACGTGTATCTCACCGATGAGCTGATGTGCCGCGTCGCCAGCGACATGCAGGGCAAGGCGGTCGCCGAGGTCCAGCTGGACGACGTGTTGCGCGGCTCCGACCCGATCGTCGGCCACATCGCCGGCGAGGTGACGCGCGAAGCGATGCAGCAAGGCGTCGGCGGGCCGATGTACGCCGAAGCGCTTTCGGTGCAACTGGCGGTCCACCTGCTCAGGACTTATGCCACCTGCAAATTCAAGGCGCCTGGCGACGCCTGCCGGCTGTCCGACCGGGAGATCCGTCGGCTCGAAGACTATGTGGATGCCCACCTGCACCACAGCATCACTTTGGAGGACATGGCTCAAGCCCTCGGCATGGGCGTCTGGACGCTGAACCGGCACTTGCGGCGCACGCTGAACGCGTCGGCGTATGCCTTTGTCGTTGAGCGGCGCATCCAGCGCGCCAGGCACCTGCTGCGCGTGGGCGACCTGTCGCTGAAGGAGATCGCCGCAGCCGTCGGCTTCTCCGACCAGGCGCACATGACGCGGATGTTTCGCGCCAAGCTGGGCATGACGCCCGGCCAGTACCGCAGCCAGGTCTGATGCCGAGCGGACGCGCAGCGCGCTACGCGTCAGGGTCTTCCCGGAGCCCTGGAATCGTTCAAAGAACTGTCCACATCCTTCAAGACGCCTCGACCCTACGAGGAATACCTTCTGCTCTCGCTGCGACGACGACCCGGGCGGGCCGCCGGCAGCAAGCACCGATGCAAAGGAGACCTTCGATGAGCACGACCCACGTGGCGGCCAGCGCGCCGCAGCAGACCACCAACCAGCCGCTGAAACTCGACGCCGTCATCATCGGCGCTGGCGTCGCCGGGCTGTACCAGTTGCACATGTTGCGCGAGCAAGGTCTGATGGTTCGCGCCTACGACACCGCCGCTAATGTCGGCGGCACCTGGTACTGGAACACGTATCCCGGGGCGAAGTTCGACTCCGAGTCCTACATCTACCAATACCTGTTCTCCGAGGACCTCTACAAGGACTGGAGCTGGAGCGAGCGCTTCCCCGCGCAACCCGAGATCGAGCGCTGGATGCAGTACGTGGCCGACAAGCTCGACCTGCGCCGCGACATCCAGTTCTCGACCACGATCACGAGTGCACACTACAACGAAGACAGTGGGCGCTGGACAGTGCGCACCGACCGCGACGAGGTCATCGACAGCCAGTTCGTCGTCACCTGCGGCGGCATGTTGTCGGCGCCGATGGAAAACCTTTTCCCTGGGCAGGACAGCTTCAAGGGCCGGATCTTCCACACTTCGCGCTGGCCACGCGATCCGGTCGACCTGGCAGGCAAGCGCGTCGGCGTGGTCGGCATTGGCGCCACCGGCATCCAGGTGATCCAGACGATTGCCAGCCAGGTCGGCCAGCTCAAGGTGTTCGTGCGCACGCCGCAATACGTGCTTCCGATGAAGAGCCCCAAGTACGGTCCCGAGGAAGTGGCGGCCTACAAGGCCCGCTTCGAGGAGCTGAAGGCCACCGTGCCGAACACCTTCACCGGCTTCGAGTACGACTTCAAGCACGTCTGGGCCGACCTGACGCCCGCGCAACGGCTCGCCGTCCTGGAGGACATCCACGCCAACGGCTCGCTCAAGTTGTGGCTGGCGTCCTTTGCCGAGATGTTCTTCGACGCGCAGGTGAGTGAGGAGATCTCGGCATTCGTGCGCGGCAAGATGCGGGCCCGCCTGGAGGACCCGCGCCTGTGCGAGCTGCTGATCCCGACCGACTACGGCTTCGGTACGCACCGCGTGCCGCTCGAGACCAACTACCTGGAGGTCTACCACCGACCCAACGTCGAGGCGGTCAGCATCAAGGACAACCCGATCGCGCGGGTGACACCCGAGGGCATCGAGTTGGCGGACGGCACGCTGTACGCGCTCGACGTCATCATCCTGGCGACTGGCTTCGACGCGGGCACCGGGGCATTGACCCGCATCGACATCCGCGGCCGCGGTGGCCGCTCGCTGACGGAGGATTGGGGCCGCGACATCCGCACGATGATGGGCTTGCAGGTGCACGGGTATCCGAACATGTTCACCACGGCCGTGCCGCTGGCGCCGTCTGCCGCCCTGTGCAACATGACGACCTGCCTGCAGCAGCAGACCGAGTGGATCAGCAACTGCATCCGCTTCATGCGCGGCCGGGACAAGAAGGTCATCGAGGCGACTCGGGAAGCGCAGGACCGTTGGGTTGCGCACCACGACGAGACCGCCAATGCCACCTTGATCTCGAAAACCAACTCGTGGTATTCGGGATCCAACGTGCCGGGCAAGCCGCGCCGCGTGCTGTCGTACACCGGCGGCGTCGGCACCTACCGTCAGAAGTGCGACCAGGTCGCAGCCGATGGCTACGCCGGCTTCGAGATGCAGTAGCCCAGACCCGACGAAGTGCAATCACCATGGAGACAACAGCATGAATGCCAATTTCAAGCAAGCCGCCGACGCCATCCTCAATGGAGTGGTCACGTCGAACCCGCGTGTGCCCGGTGTCGTTGCGATGGTCACCGACCGCGAGCGCAACATCTACGAGGGCGCGGCCGGTGTGCGCCGGCTCGACCGCGACCAGGCGATGACGACCAACGACGCCTTTGCGTTGTTCTCGACGACCAAGGCAATCACCGCGACGGCGGCGCTGCAGCTCGTCGAGGAAGGTCGCCTCGACCTGGATGCGCCCGCACGCAAGTACGCTCCCGACATCGGCCGCCTGCAGGTCATCGAGGGCTTCGATGCCAACGGAGAACCGCGGCTGCGCGCCCCGAAGCGCGAGGTGACGACGAAGGCGTTGCTGACACACACCGCCGGTTTCGGGTACGACTTCTTCAACGCCACCTACGCGCGGCTGGCCGAGCAGAAGGGACAGCCGAGCGTCATCACGGCATCGAAGGCTGCGCTGATGACGCCGCTGCTGTTCGACCCGGGCGAAAAGTGGGAGTACGGCTCCAACCTCGACTGGGTGGGGCAGGTGGTCGAAGGCATCACCGGCCAGCGCCTGGGGGACGTGTTCCAGACCCGCATCTTCAACCCGCTAGGCATGCGCGACATGACCTTCGGGTTGCACGACGGCCTGCGCGCGCGGCTGGCCGGCATGCACGCGCGCAACGCCGACGGTTCGCTCGCACCGATGGACTTCGAGCTGCCGTCGGCGCCGGAAGTCCACATGGGTGGCCACGGCCTGTATGGCACGGTGGGCGACTACATGCGCTTCATCCGCATGTGGCTCAACGACGGCCGCGGCGAGCAAGGCCAGGTGCTCAAGCCCGAGACGGTGCGCATGGCAGAGCGCAACCACCTTGGGCTCCTCAAGGTGACGATGCTGCCCGGGGTCATTCCATCGCTGTCGAACGACGCCGAGTTCTTCCCGGGCCAATCGAAATCGTGGTCGCTGCCGTTCATGGTGAACGACGAAGAGGCGCCTACCGGCCGGCCGGCCGGCGCACTCGGTTGGGCCGGGCTGGCCAATCTCTTCTACTGGATCGACCGTAAGAACGGCATTGGGGGCTTCTGGGCGACCCAGATCCTGCCATTCGGGGATCCGGCGTCCTTCGTCGGCTACATGAACCTGGAGACGGCGGTGTACGCTCACTTGAAGACGGCGGCAATAGCCTGACCCGCTGCGCTCGCGCCCGATGCGGCCGAACAACGCGGTGGGCGCGCGCCGCAAGACAGACTTGGGCGCCAGTGGGTGGCCAGCCTGCCGTGGTGAAGCCCCGCTACGCTGTAGGCGCCACCGCCATAGCCCAGTGAAACGGTCTTGGTGCTGGCAGCGCTGGGCAAAGCCACCAACAAGTTCCTGCTGCCCTGAAGCTGCCCGTCGCGAGCGGCAGCAGCTGGCCGCTCAGTAACTTTGTCGAAGGTCAGCTTCCCTCGATGCTGAAGGCCCGCAACGGGCCCATGGACTAAACCGCTGCCGCGGTAGCCCGCCGCCAAGACCACGGCGTCCTCAGTCATTGCGTCCCTGCTTATGTTGGGTGCGAGGCAATCGGCCTCGTCCTTCGACAGGAGCACGACCATGACCGCATCCATCCAATCCATCTCGCCTTTGCGCCAGCGCATGCTGGACGACATGCGCCTGCGCAAGCTTCGACCCAGGACTGAGACCGGCTACATCCGTGCCGTGCGATACCTCGCCGCCTTCCTTCAGCGCTCCCCTGACACCGCCACCGCGGAGGACCTCCGGCGCTTTCAGCTGCACCTGGTCGATCGCGGCGTCTCGGCCATCACGATCAACGCAACCATCACGGCCTTGCGATTCTTCTTCGACGTCACGCTCGGGCGCGACGACGCGATGGCCAAGATGACTTATGTGCGTGTTCCGCAGAAGTTGCCGGTGGTACTCAGCCGAGACGAGGCGATGCGCCTGATCGCCGCAGCTTCCAACCTCAAGTACCAGACCGCACTCTCCATTGCGTACGGCACCGGGCTGCGCGTGGGTGAGATCGTCGCGCTGAAGATCGACGACATCGACAGCCAGCGCATGACGCTGCGCGTCGAACAGGGCAAGGGCCAGAAGGATCGCTATGCGATGCTCTCGCCCGTACTGCTGGAGCGGCTGCGCGCCTGGTGGCGACTGGCTCACTCGCAGGGCAAGATGCTGCCCCATGGCTGGCTGTTCCCGGGCATGGACCCGGTGAACCCGTTGACTGCGCGCCAGCTCAATCGTGCCGTTGTCGCTGCCGCCGCAGCAGCTCGAATCGACAAGCGTGTGTCGATGCACACGTTGCGCCACAGCTTCGCCACCCACCTGCTGGAGCAGAAGGTGGACATTCGCGTGATCCAGGTGATGCTTGGGCACAAGAAGCTGGAGACCACGTCCATTTACACCCACGTAGGCACGAGGGTACTGCGTGAAGTTGTCAGTCCACTGGAGGGGCAGCCCGCGTAGCTGCGTCTTCATGGCGCATCGCGCCACGGAGGTTGCCGACATCTTCCGAACTTACGGTCCTGACTGGCGCAAGGCGCAGCGCGGTCATCTGAGCCTGGGCCAGCTCAAGGTCATGTCGGCCATCGAACAGTGCCGCAGCGCGGCGCTGGGAGGCCATGTGCTGCGCTGCGAGGGTTGCGGATACGACCAGATCGCCTACAACTCATGCCGCAACCGGCATTGCCCGAAGTGCCAGGCCAGCGCGGCAAGACGCTGGCTGGATGCCCGGCAGGCCGATCTGCTGCCGGTGGAGTACTACCACGTCGTCTTCACCTTGCCGGCACCGATCAGCGCGATCGCCTACTACAACAAGGTCACGATCTATTCCTTGCTGTTCGACATGGCCGCCGAGACCCTGATGACCATCGCGGCCGACCCGAAGCACCTCGGCGCCAGCATCGGCGCAACACTCGTGCTGCACACCTGGGGATCGGCTCTGACGCATCATCCTCATGTGCATGGAGTTGTTCCGGGCGGCGGAGTGGCGCCCGACGGCGAACGCTGGATCGCCTGTCGGCCGGGATTCTTCTTGCCTGTGCGTGTGCTGTCGCGCCTCTTCCGGCGGCGCTTCCTCGAAGAGCTCCAGAACGCGCATCATGCCGGCCGGCTGCGATTCTTCGGCGAGCACGCCGCACTGGCCGACGCAAAGGCCTTCGCCGACTGGCTCGCCCCGCTACGCAAGTGCGAATGGGTGGTCTACGCCAAGCGCCCGTTCGCCGGCCCCGAGGCGGTGCTGGCCTATCTCTCGCGCTACACGCACCGAGTTGCGATCTCCAACAGCCGGCTACTCGCTCTTGACGAACGCGGCGTCACCTTCCGTTGGAAGGACTATCGCTCCAAGGGCCGCACACGCTTGAAGACGATGACGCTCGATGTCGCGGAATTCATGCGGCGCTTCCTGCTGCATGTGCTGCCCAGCGGTTTCCATCGCATCCGCCACTATGGGCTGCTGGCCAACGGAGCGCGTACCGCCAGCCTCGCACTCGCTCGCGAGTTGCTGCACCAGGAGGTCAGGACAGTCCCGGATGCCGAAGTCGAATCCAGCGCCATCTCGACGACCTTTTCCTGCCCGCACTGCGGCCATCCCATGATTGTTCTGGCGATCATCATGCGCGACCAGGCAATCCCTCGGCAGGCTCGACCGCCATGACGGCAACACCAAGTCACTCTCCGCATCACGCTCGCGCGCTTCGTCTGCCAATGCCGACGCGGGGGCGCCTTGCCCTCGAACTGCAAACCCCCTCGGCGGACCCATCTGCCTACTGCGTGAGACGAGGCGCCGGGCGCGATCGGCGGCCCCTTGCCACCATTCTCAGCCCATTGACCAGCTCCTTCGTCGACAGCAGTGCGCGCGTCGAAGTTCGAATCGCCATAGGCGCGTGCCGTACCGAACTCTTGCGTTGAATTCCGCGGTTTCCTCCCTGGGGGCCTATCCAACACCTGCCCTCAAGCTGTTGTCGTGCCGGTGTCTGTGCGCCCCAAGGGCAGGTGTCGGACAACCCTTCACCACAGCAGACGAACGCTTTTCGGATCTCGATGCTGCAAAGCAGTCGCTCACGCCGCCCCGGTCGCCTTCCCGTTAGGATGCGCAATAACGAACTTCGCGGAGGCAGCGTGCGCGAGACGGCGCTGTGGTTAGCCAGTTATAAGCGGCCCCGCTTCATACTGGAGGTCGGTCACCGGCTCCATCCACTCCACATTCTTGCCGTCGATCATCTCGGTGATCGCGAGGTGCGACATGGCCGTGGTGAGCGATGCGCCATGCCAATGCCGCTTGCGGCAGGGGCACCAGACCACATCTCCTGCGCGGATCTCGGTTCGATCGCCGCCCTCGCACTGCGTCCATCCGACGCCTGAAAGAACGACCAGCGTCTGACCACCCGGATGGCTGTGCCAGTTGGTTCGAGCACCAGGCTCGAAGGTGACGATCGCGCCGCCGGACCGCCCCTCGTCTTCGGCTTGAAAGCCGCTGTCGATGCGGACGTTGCCGGTGAACCAAGAAGCCGGCCCCTTGACGGAGGGTCTGCTGCCATTGCGCGTGATTTTCATATTTCGATCCTTGCTTGAGACGTAGATGACACGACGAGCTTCAGGTCGGGCTGGGCAGCTTGCCGGAAAACATTGCAGCGATGACGCCACCGTCGATCAGCAGGTCGCTTCCCGTAACGAATCCCGCGTCGTCGCCGAGCAGGTAGCTGGCCGCGATGGCAATTTCCTCCGGCGGGGCCATCCGCTTCGTGGGCGAAGCATCGATCATCGCGCGGTAGCCTTCGCCGATCGGTGAGTCGAGTTCATGTCGAGCCAGCGGAGTCATGACGATGCCGGGGCTGATCGAGTTCACGCGCGCACCGCGCTCTCCCCAACTCATGGCGGCCGCCTTCACTCGCAGATGGTTGGCCCGCTTCGCATACACGTACCTCACCATTGAATTGGGCACGGTGTCTCGTTGCAGGAAAGGGAGTGCCAGGAGGTCGTCCGCAGGCGTGAAGGCAAGGGCATGGTTCTGCTCGAGAGGCAGCTCGGGCATCATGTGCCCGGCCATGCTCGAAACGATCAGCCCGGCACCCCCTTCAGCAATGACGCGCTCGAACTCTTCGAAGACGACTGCGCAGCCGTAAAGGTCGACGGCCAGCACGCGGTCAACCGGCGCCATGTTCGGCGACAGCCCGGCGGTATTAACGACCTGCACGACGCTCCCCAGTGCTGCAGCGGCGTCAGCAAGGGCTTTTACGGATTCGCGCGAGGAGACATCCGCAACGACGGTCTTGACACGGTAGCTCGCTGCCTTGAGGGCTTCCGCCGCGCTTGCCAGCACAGATTCATTCAGATCGGCCAGCACGATGAGCTTGCCGAATCCCTGGCGACGGGCGATCGCCAGGCCGATGCCGCCAGCCCCAATCACTACGATGACTTTGTCCATGTTGAGTCCTTCTGAGGCCTGATGCCTCGCTACTCTTGCCCTCACGGGCATCTTGTTGTTCTGCCCGCGTCGCGGGGGGTCTTGAACATTAGGGGTTGCTTGCGCCGATGCTGTGGCGAACTTCCATGCTTGGGTCGAGCGCCAGTTTCACGACGAGGTCGGACAAACTGTTCAGCGACACGTTGTGTCCTTTGAACGGTTGTCCCTTCTGGGTCAGCCGGTAGTTGATCTTCTGGTCCTGTGTGAACCACCCGGGGCGAACGTTGGTGTAGTTCAGATCGGAAGCCTCGACGACAGCCGCGGAGTCGCGGTAAGGATCCAGCACGCTTCGGTATCGCTCCCCCGGAACCTCGCCGTAGATCCCCATGGAGCTGATGAATATGAGGCGCTTGACCCCGACGGCGTGCATCGCGTCCATGATCGCGCGCGCTTGGTGGGCCATGTCGCCCGCGAGGTTCGCATACACAACGTCCTGGCCATGCATCGCTTCTACGAGCTGCGCACGGTCGAGGACGTCGCCGTCGACGACCCGGACGCGAGCCGGATCAGGATTCTTGAGTCGGCTCGAACGGCGCAGATACAGAGTGAGGCGAACATCGTCGTGCTTCAGGAAGAACGGCGTCGTGTGGCGCGCTAACTGGCCGTTGGCGCCGAGGATCAGGACATTCGTCCTCATGGCGTTCCCCATAGCTCCCGGCCGGTCATGACGACGACCTTGCGACTGATGGTGCAGTTGTCCATGTATTCCTCGATCAGCGGTTGACGAGCTTTTGGCGCTGCGCCGAATAGCGGTCGCCCTGTACCTCGATGCCGGCCAGCGCTTGGCCGATGCCCTGCAGGTCGTCTGCGGTCAGTTCGACGGACGCGCCGCCCACGTTCTCCTCAAGGCGATGCAGCTTCGTGGTGCCAGGGATGGGCACGATCCAAGGCTTCTGCGCCAGCAACCAGGCCAGCGCGATCTGCGCAGGCGTCGCACCCTTGGCGCCAGCAATGCGTTGCACCAGCTCCACGAGCACCTGGTTGGCCCTTCGCGCGTCCGCGGCGAAGCGCGGAACGGAGTTGCGGTAGTCGGTCTTGTCGAACGTGGTCGACGCGTCGATCGCGCCCGTCAGAAATCCTTTGCCGAGCGGGCTGAAGGGGACGAAGCCGATCCCGAGTTCTTCCAGGACGGGCAGGATCTCGCGCTCGGGCTCGCGCCACCACATCGAATACTCGCTCTGCAGCGCGGCAACCGGCTGCACTGCGTGCGCGCGGCGAATGCTCTCCACGCCAGCCTCTGACAGTCCGAAGTGACGCACCTTCCCCTCGGCGATCAGCTCCTTGACCGTGCCAGCCATCTCCTCGATCGGCACGTTCGGATCGACGCGGTGCTGGTAGAACAGGTCGAGGCGGTCGGTGCGCAGGCGCTTGAGGGCTTCATTCGCGACTTGGCGGATGCGCTCGGGCCGGCTGTCGAGCCCAGCGTCGGCGTGACCGCCCTTGAAGCCGAACTTGGTGGCGATGACGACCTGGTCGCGCACCGGTGCCAGGGCCTCGCCGACGACCTCTTCGTTGATGAAGGGGCCGTAAGCTTCCGCAGTGTCGAAGAAAGTGACGCCGCGCTCATGCGCGGCGCGGATGAGCTTGATCGCATCCTGGCGGTTGGTGGCGGGGCCGTACCCGTAGCTCAGGCCCATGCAGCCGAGGCCAAGGGCGGAAACGTGAAGGCCGCTGCGGCCGAGTTGACGTTGCTTCATGGAAAATGTCCTTTCGAGTCGATGACGAAGTGCGATTCACTGCGGCGCGAGTTCGCCGAACCAGTAGGACGCCGTGACGCCCCCGTCCATCAGGAAGTCGCTGCCGGTGATGAAGGCGCCGTCCGGGCCCATCAGCAGCGCGCCCACGTTGCCGACTTCATCGGGCGTCCCCGCACGCTTGGCCGGGCACAGGTTGACCATTCGGCGGTAGCCGGCGCCGCGCGGTCCGGTCAGTTCGTCATTCGCCAAAGGCGTGATGATGATCCCCGGGCTGATCGAATTGACCCGTGCGCCGCGCTTGCCCCAGCGCAACGCTTCTGCGGCCACGCGCAGGGTGTTGCCGCGCTTGGACAGCTGGTAGGCGTGGAGAGAGTCCTTGACTTGGTCGGGCGCCAGCAGGGGAAGCGCCAGCAGGTCTTCAGTCGGCGTGAGCGCAAGCGCCTTGTTCTGCTCCGCAGTAAGCGCACCCAGTCGATGGCCGGACTGCGAGGAGATCACCACGCACGAGCCTCCGGCGGCGATGACGTTGCCGAACTTTTCGAGCACCAGTGCCGTGCCGTAGAGATCGACGGCCAGGATGGTCTGGGGCGAGGCCTGCGAAGGCGATACGCCGGCGGCGTGTATGACGCCGAAAACGTTGCCCAGCGCGCTGGCCTGCTTGACCAGCGCATCGACGGACTGGCGCGACGACACATCCACGGTCGCCGTGCTGACGTCGAAGCCAGCGTCGCGCATGATTTTGGCTGCGGCCTCGGCGCTGGGCTGGCTCAGGTCGGCCAGGATGACCTTCTTGCCAGCGCTGACGCGACGTGCGATGGCTTGGCCGATCGATCCGGCCCCGATGACGACGATGACATGGCTCATGCGATTCCTCACTTCGGAGTTGGCCTCGCTTCAACGAAAGCGCGGCGGAAGAGAACGAATGTAGGCCGGCGACCATCAAGAGAGAAGCAGCTAAGCGTTGAACCACTCGCAAGCCACAGGTTGATAATCAAATGTCGTGCAACCGAGGAAGAGCATGGCCATCAACCAGCTTCGAGCGATCGAGACATTCACAAGAGCCGTCGCGTTGGGTAGCTTGCGGCGTGCCGCTGAATCGTTGGGTATCAGTCCCCAGGCTGCAAGCCAGACGCTCGCCCAGCTGGAGCAACACCTGGGTGTTCGCCTTTTGCATCGGACGACGCGCGCCATCTCGCTCACGGACGAGGGGCGGGAGTTCCTTGAATCCACACAGCCGGCCTTGGCTGCCCTGACGAGGGCCGTAGACCGCGTACGAACGTCGAAGGACGACATCGCCGGGCCCTTGCGCATCGTGGCGCCGAAGTCGTCGTTCCTGCCCGTTTTGTGGCCTGTGATCGACGAGTTCTGCAACCTGCACCCGGACATCCAGCCCGACATCCAGTTGGACGACCGCATTGGCAACTGGGTGCACGATCGGGCCGACGTCGGCTTTCGCATCGGCTCTGCACCGGAAGAAGGGTTGATCGCTCGAAATCTATTTCCTGTGCAGCTGGTCGTTTGTGCTTCCGTGGCTTATGTCGAACGCCACGGAGCTCCCCGCACGATCGAAGAACTGGCAAGCCACCGATGCAGCATGTTTCGCCATCCCGGCACCGGTCGGGTGCTGCCCTGGACCTTGAAGCTGGGCGACGAGGTCGTCAGCCGCGAACTGCCGCCAGCGCTGTCGACGAATGACACGGAACTCGAAGTTGACGCCGTGATGTCGGGCCACGTCATCGGCTTGCTCTCGGGCTTGTCGGTTGCTGCCCACATCAGAGCCGGACGACTGCTGCCGTTGCTGGTGAAGCATGCGACGAAACACCTCGGTGTGCACGTTTACTACGGAAGCCGGACTTCGCAGCCGGCTCGCGTACGGGGATTCATCGACCTTGCCGTCGCTCGCCTTGCGGATGCAGACCGCTTCGTGCTGAGTAGCAAGGAGCTTGCAGCCGGCGAGGCCAAGGCACGCAGGATTGCAAGCGCTAGGTAGCCTACCCGAAAGCTGACGCTCGCGACCGGCCGCTCATGGCCGCGAGTACCACTTTGCGGCCGCGCTTGGTAGCTGACCTTCGCATGATCGCGCTGTTGGCCAAGGGCAGCTATCGGCGAATTTGTCGAACAGGCAGTCTCGGCCACTACCCGTCTTTGGAAAATCGAACTTCAAGGTCAGGTCTGAGGCTGATTGCCGACTTTTGCGGCATCGTTCCAAAGTCCAGGGCTTAGGCGCCGACGTCGCCGCGCGACAGGGCTGACGTGCGCGACCCTAGGCGGCCTCGCTCATGCTGGGCTGCGGATGTACGCGTTCATGCCCGGCCACCTTCAGCAGGTCGAGCGCCACGTCGACGATCATGTCTTCCTGGCCACCGACCATCCGGCGCTTGCCCAGTTCGACGAGGATGTCCACCGTCTTCAGGCCGTACTTGCCGGCAGCGACTTCCGAATGGCGCAGGAAGCTCGAGTACGCGCCGGCATAGCCAAGTGCCAGGGTTTCGCGATCGACGCGCACCGGGCGGTCCTGCAAGGGGCGGACGATGTCGTCGGCGCGTCCATCAGTTTGTAGAGGTCGGTGCCGTGGTTCCAGCCCATGCGCGCAGCGGCGGCGACGAACACTTCGAGCGGTGCATTGCCTGCGCCGGCGCCCATACCGGCCAGGCTGGCGTCCACGCGGTCGCACCCTTCCTCCACGGCGACGATGCTGTTGGCCACACCGAGGCTCAGCTTGTGATGCGCGTGCATGCCCGTTTGCGTTTCCGGTTTCAGGACTTCCTTGAGCGCGCGGAAACGATCGCGGACCTCGCTCATGCTCAGTGCGCCGCGGGAGTCCACCACGACGCGGCGCTTTCGCATCTGCATGACCGATGCGAGTCACATCACGTTGCTGCCGCGCCTGCTCGCCCACGTACGCGCCGTGGCGCCCGGCGTGCGCCTCGAGGCCGCACGCATCGACGGCCAGACCGGGCAGGCGTTGCAATCCGGCCAAGCGGACCTCGCGATCGGCCTGGTGCCCTGGCTCGAGTCGGGCTTCTATCAACAGGTGCTGTATCCGGAGGACTGGTTGTGCCTCGTGAATGCACGCCATCCGCGCATCGGCGCCAAGGGCCTGGGTCTGCGCGACTACAAGGCCGAGGCACATATCGGCAGCGTCGGGGGCACCGGCGTCCAGTTGCTCGAAGCGGCATTGGAGCGCCAGCATGTCGAGCGGCGCATCCTGCTGGAGCTGCCAGGATTCCTCGGCCTGGCGGCCGTCGTGTCGACGACCGACCTGCTCGCGACCGTGCCACGGCATATCGGCGAAACGCCGGCGTCGTATAGCGCCAGCGCCAGATCAGGCAGCGCCCTGGCGGTCTGGGACTGCCCCGGTGCCGGTGCCACCCTTCACCGTCAAATGGCACTGGCACGCGCGCTACCACCAGGACCCGGCCAATCGCTGGCTGCGCGCTTTGTGCGAAGAGTTGTTCGCGGCCAAGCCGGAGAAGGCAGCGCCGCAAAAGGCAGTCGCCGGAACCCTGGTTGAATGACCGTGCAACGCGGCCCCGGCCCGTGATCGCTTTCAAGGCCGCCTAGACAAGCTTCAGCAATCGCTTCGCGTTGCCCTTCAGGATGCCGGGAACCACTTCCGGCTTGAAGCCCGCCGTCTCGAAGTCGCTGAGCCATCGGTCCGGCGAGATCAGCGGCCAGTCGCTCGCGAACAACACGCGGTCCTTCAGCAAGGTGTTGGCGTATTGCACGAGCTGCTTCGGAAAGTATTTCGGGCTCCAGCCTGACAGGTCGATCCACACATTGGGCTTGTGCGTCGCGACACTCAGCGCCTCGTCCTGCCACGGAAAGCTCGGGTGCGCCATGACGATCTGCATGTCGGGAAAGTCGATCGCCACGTCGTCCAGGTGCATCGGGTTGCTGTACTCGAGCCGCAGCCCGCCGCCGCACCGCATGCCGGAGCCCATGCCGCTGTGCCCCGTATGGAATACAGCGGGCAGGGCGAACTCGTTGATCACCTCGTAGATCGGCCATGCCATCTTGTCATAGGGGTGGTAGCCCTGCATCGTGGGGTGGAACTTGAAGCCCTTCACGCCGTGCTCCTCGATGAGGCGGCGCGCTTCCCGGGCGCCCATCTTTCCCTTGTGCGGATCGATGCTGGCGAAGGCAATCATGACGTCGCTGTTTTTCTGCGCCGCCTCCGCGATTTCCTCGTTGGGAATGCGCCGCCGGCCGAGGTTCGACTCGGTGTCGACACCGAACATCACCAGCCCGATCTTGCGCTCGCGGTAGTAGTCGATGCTTTCCTGGATGGTCGGCCGCCGGCTCGACTTGAAGTACTTGTCGGCCGCACGGTCGTACTCCGACCCGTAGTTGTCGAACGGGTTCCAGCAACTGATTTCCGCGTGCGTGTGGGTGTCGATGGCGATGAGGTTTTCGTAATCTATGACGATCTCCAGCGTAGGGTAACTACTTATAAAACATAACGATTACCGGCTTGAAGTAGTTATGTTTCATAACCATAATTCAATCCACTCCAGGACACAAACCATGACCAACACCGACATTCAAACCGAGTACCGCGATGACGTGGCGATCATTCGCCTGACACGTGAAACGAAACGCAACGCGCTTTCCGACGACCTCATCCTTGCGCTTCGCGATGCCTTCGAAAAGATGCCCTCCGCCATTCGAGCCGCCGTGATCGACGGCGAAGGCCCGCACTTCTGCGCCGGTCTGGACCTGAGCGAACTCAAGGAGCGTGACGCCGGGCAGGGCATGCAGCATTCCCGCATGTGGCACGCGGCGCTGGAACTCGTGCAACACGGCCCGGTGCCAGTGATCGCCGCATTGCACGGCGCGGTGGTTGGCGGCGGGCTCGAACTCGCAAGCGCATGCCACATCCGCGTGGCGGACACCACCACCTTCTACGCGTTGCCCGAAGGCTCGCGCGGCATCTTCGTTGGCGGCGGCGGCTCGGTGCGCATCCCGAAGCTCATCGGCGTGGCGCGCATGACTGACATGATGCTGACCGGCCGTGTCTACAACGCCGAGGAAGGCGAGCGCGCAGGCTTCGCGCAATACCTTGTTCCCCAGGGGAGCGCCTTCGACAAGGCCTTCGAACTCGCCCAACGCGTCGCCAAGAACGCACCGCTCACCAACTACGCATTGATGCACGCACTGCCGCGCATCGCCGAGCAACCGGCAGACCAGGGCTACTTCACCGAAGCGCTGATTGCCGGCATCGCCCAGAGCGCCCCCGAGGCCAAGGAGCGCGTGCGCGACTTCCTTGAAGGCAGGGCCGCCAAGGTCACCAAGGTCTGATCGACAACCCATTGCGCCACGGCGCCCAGGATCAGAACATGGACCAGACAACACTTTTGCCCTGCTATCGGCCGCTGAAGTTCGGCATCACGCGCGGCGTCCTGCGCGAGGGTGCTCCCGGGGTGCGCTACCTGGAAGCCGCGGAGCCTCTGGGCGGTTACGCCCAGCGAATGACGGACCGCTTGGTGCACTGGGCCACGGTCGATCCGGAGCGCACCTTCATCGCAAGACGCGCCCGCAATGCGGATGGCAGCACGGGGGATTGGGTGCGTGTGAGTTATGGCGAAGCGCTGCAAAGCGCACGGTCGATCGCGCAAGCCTTGCTGGACCGCGGCTTGTCGCCCGAACGCCCCGTGGCCATACTCTCCGAGAACAGCCTCGAGCACGCCCTGGTCGCGATGGGCTGCCTGTGCGCCGGCATTCCCTATTGCCCGGTCTCCCCGGCCTACTCCACGGTCAGCCAGGACTACGACAAGCTGCGCCATGTCCTGAACACCCTGACGCCGGGCCTCGTGTTCGCAACCGACGCCAAGCGCTACGGCCGCGCCATCACGACGACGATTCCCGCCGATTGCGAAGTGGTGCTGGCGCAGGGGACGATCGAGGGCCGCGCCGCCACATCGCTATCGGACTTGCTCGCGACACCCGCCACGCCCGCGGTCGACGCCGCGATGGACGCCATCGGCCCCGACACGATCACCAAGTTCCTCTTCACCTCAGGGTCGACCAAGCTGCCCAAGGCCGTGATCAACACGCACGGCATGTGGTGCGCCAACCAGCAGCAGATGCGCCAGTCGATCCCGTCGCTCCAGGATGAACCGCCGATCCTCGTCGACTGGCTGCCGTGGAACCACACCTTCGGCGGCAATCACAACGTCGGCCTGGTGCTCGACAACGGCGGCACCTTCTACATCGACGACGGCAAGCCGACGCTCGCCGGCATGGCCGAGACGCTGCGCAACCTGCGCGAGATCGCGCCGACGATCTATTTCAACGTGCCGACCGGCTTCGAGGCGATCGCCGAAGCCATGGAAGACGATGCGGTACTGCGCGACAAGCTGCTGTCTCGGGTGAAAATGTTCTTCTATGCCGGCGCCGCGCTGGCGCAACCCGTGTGGGACAGCCTGCATCGCACGCAGGAAGAGGCGATCGGCGAGCGCATCGTGATGGGAACGGGCCTGGGCATGACGGAGTCCGGACCTTTCGCGCTCTACATCACAGGGCCCGACGTGCATTCAGGCGACCTCGGCCTGCCGGCCGCGGGGATGAAGATCAAGCTGGTCGACGTCGACGGCAAGACAGAGATCCGCTACCGCGGTCCGAACATCACACCCGGCTATTGGCGCTCACCCGAATCGACCGCAGAGGCATTCGACGAAGAAGGTTACTTTGCCAGCGGCGATGCCGTGACGTGGATCGACGAGAGCAACATCCACAAGGGCCTGCGCTTCGACGGGCGCATCGCCGAGGACTTCAAGCTCGCAACGGGCACCTTCGTCAGCGTCGGGCCGCTGCGCGCGAAGATCATCACGGCCGGCGCGCCCTATCTGCAGGACGCGGTGCTCACCGGCATCAACCTGAGAGAGGTCGGGGCGATGCTGTTCCCCACACAGGCGATCAGGGCGCTTGCCGGGTTGCCAGACAGCGCGACGATGAGCGACGTGATTGCGAGCGAACCCGTGCAGCGGTGGTTGCAAGCGCTCGTCGACACGCTCGCGCAGTCCGGGACGGGCAGCGCCAACCGCATCGCCCGCGCTGTACTGCTGGGCGAGCCCGCTTCAATCGACAAGGGCGAGATCACCGACAAGGGTTCCATCAACCAGCGCGCCGTTCTCAAGCATCGCGCGGCAGAGGCCGAGGCGCTCCACGCAGGCAGCCTCCCTTTCATCGCTACACCCCAAGGAGACAAGAAATGAGAATCGAAGGACAGGCTGCGCTCGTCACCGGCGGCGCATCCGGGCTGGGCGAAGCCACTGCACGTGAACTCGCGCGCCTCGGTGCCAGGGTTGCGATCCTGGATCGCAACGCCACACTCGCTGCCAAGGTGGCCGCGGACATCGGCGGCATCGCCTGCGAGTGCGACATCACCAACGCCGACAGCGTCAGCGCAGCGCTGGCAAAGGCGGCCGGCGCCCATGGACCGGCGCGCATCCTGATGAACGTGGCCGGCATCGGCAGCGCCAAGCGCATCGTCGGCAAGGACGGCAACGCCGCGCCGCTCGAAGACTTCGTGCGCGTGGTCAACGTCAACCTCGTAGGCGCCTACAACATGAGCCGCCTGTTCGCCGCGGCGTGCACCAAGCTCGAGCCGGACGATGGCGGCGAGCGTGGCGTGATGATGTTCACCGCGTCCGTTGCAGCCTTCGATGGACAGGTCGGCCAACAGGCCTACAGCGCATCCAAGGGTGGGCTTGTCGGCATGACCTTGCCGATGGCGCGCGATCTGGCGCAGCATGGGATCCGTGTGTGCACCATCGCGCCCGGGCTGTTCGCGACGCCGCTGATGATGGAGCTGCCAGAGGCCGTCCAGCAGTCGCTCGCCGCGTCGATCCCGTTCCCGCCACGGCTGGGCAAGCCGTCGGAATTCGCCGAACTGGCTTGCCAGATCGTCACCAACGGTCACCTCAACGGCGAGGTGATCCGGCTCGACGGCGCACTGCGCATGGCGCCCCGCTGAGCGATCACGACCCGTCGAAATCAAAAGGAGACAGCCATGACAAATGACAAGCAAATCAATGTCCAGTCCTTCCTGAATGAGCATCCGTTTTCGCCATTCCAGTGGCTGATCTTCACGATGTGCTTCCTGATTGTTCTGCTCGATGGATTCGACACCGCCGCCATCGGCTTCGTCGCGCCGTCGCTGCTCAAGGAATGGGGCGTGCCCCGGCCTGCGCTTGCGCCCGTGCTGAGCGCAGCGCTGTTCGGCCTGGCGCTGGGGGCATTCGCCGCTGGCCCTCTGGCCGACCGCCTTGGACGACGGCGGGTTCTGATCGTGTCGGTCGCCATCTTCGGCCTCGGCTGTGGCGCTTCCGGGTTCGCTTCGGATCTGACCCAGCTCACGATCCTTCGCTTCGTCACCGGCCTGGGCCTCGGCGCCGCGATGCCCAACGCCGTCACCCTGATGAGCGAGTACTGCCCGGACCAGCGCCGCGCCACCCTCACGAACACGATGTTCTGCGGCTTCCCGCTGGGCGCAGCCTTCGGCGGCTTCCTGGCAGCCTGGATGATCCCGCTGTGGGGCTGGCGCAGCGTCTTTTTGCTGGGTGGCGCCGTCCCGCTGATCCTCGTGGTGCTGATGGTCGTCTTGATGCCCGAGTCCGTGCGCTACCTCGTGGCCAAGGCACGGCCAGCCGAGCGCATCCGCGCTGTCCTGCGCCATGTCTCCCCTGCGGCGGACCAGGGCACTTCGTTCATCATGACCGAGCACGCAGCCAAGACAAACGCCAAGGGCGGGATGGGCGTGGTGCTCTCGCGTGCCTACATCGTCGGCTCGGCCATGCTGTGGGTGACCTACTTCATGGGTCTGGTGATCTTCTACGCGCTGATCAACTGGATGCCAGTGCTGTTCAAGGACGTCGGGCTCGACGCGCAGACGGCCACCTTGATCTCGGCGTTGTTTCCGCTCGGTGGCGTGGGCGCAGTCTTGTTCGGTTGGCTGATGGACAGGTTCAACGCCAACCGCGTGGTCATGATCGGCTTTGCACTGACGGCGGTCGCCATCTTCGCCATCGGACACGTCGGCAACGCTGTCGGTCCGCTCGTTGTCGTGGTGTTCGTTGCAGGCACGTTGATGAACATGTCGCAGTCGTCGCTGCCTGCGCTTGCGGCCGCCTTCTACCCGACGCAAGGGCGCGCGACGGGCGTGGCCTGGATGATGGGGATTGGGCGCTTCGGCGGCATCGCTGGCTCGTTCATCGTGGCCGAGTTGTCGCGCCAGAACGTGAGCTTCACGAACATCTTCGCCATCATGGCGGTGCCCGGACTGATTGCGGCCGTCGCCTTGCTCATCAAGCAGAGGGCGCATCCAGAGAATGCTGCAGCGGGTGCCACGCCTCGCGCTGGCGAAGTGATGGGCCACTGAAACTGAACAGCGCTCAGCACAAGCGCAAGACGGGAGACTCGGCCATGCGACTCTGGCACATGCCTGTTGCGCCCGCGAGGATGGTCGAGACGGTCTTGCAGTGGTCAGTGGCGATCGAGCACATGGGATCGCTACTGGGGGCAGCGTTCGAATCCGAGGGTGTCGGCCGAAAGATCCTTGCGGATTGAGTCCTGTTGTGGCTTTCGAGCCTGCTATGCATACCGAGTTCTTCCGGTGTGGCCGGCGACGAATTAGCCCGGAGCGGCCAGTGGTCGGCGACTGGATGACCGGAGGGGGACGCCATCTGGACAGCGCGCCGCGCGGCTGTCAGTCCTCGACGCGGCGTCGCAAGGCTTCTCGCCTGCCCGGCAGGCGCGGCCCGCCGGAATGTCTAGAGAGCGTGTGTGTCCCGGCGCTGCGCCGCCGGACGCAGCCACCGCTCGATGCGTTGTTTCAGGGACGGCGATGCGGCGAAGCGGTCGTAGCCGACCCGCTCCGCTGCGAGACATCCCTCGAGCATCTGCACCGCGGTGGGATTGCGCTCCCAGAGGGCGCTCACCACAAATTGCCCCGCCTTCGTCTGGGCAACGTCCGGCGTGACCCGGATCTCGCTGGCGCCGAAGCTGCGAAGAAAGGATGCCCGGGCTGCAGCCTCGGCGATCCCTTCCTCCTCGCCCGGGGCTCGATAGTGCAACGACACGGTGATGGCAGCGAACGCAGGTTCCTGCGCGAGCGCGTGGGTGATGATCTCGAGCAATGTCAGCCTGCGTACAGCGATCGCGTGCTCCGCACTGATTCCGATTGGCCGAAAGTGCTCGACGTGGAGACGTTGACCGCCGTCACCGATCCTGGCGACTTCCGCGCACGCAATCGCGCGCGAATCGACGCGAACGTAAACCAGCCCGTCCCATCGGACCGGGCCGCCGTTGTCGCCGCAGACGACGAGTCTTGTCATTGTTTGGTGAATCAGTTCGGGGCGCCGACACGGAGCGCGCACCAGTGTAGCCCTGCGGGCCCAAACCTGGACCAAAGGACTCAAGCCCGGGCGCCGGTGTGCGCGGCGCAGGTCTCTGCCGCAACACGCCCACTCGGCCCGGGCGCCAAATCCGCGATGCGGCATGCGGGCCTGCCCGGCTGCGGGGACGCGCTGGCAAGCGCGGAGCCGCCATGCGAAGCCTCTCTTGCCCGAGAACTGCGCCTGGGCGTGAAGGCCCTCACGAAAACGTCGCCGCGCCGTTCCCGCATCGCGATGCTCTCAGGCAAGATCGTGCCGAAGCTGTCACGTGTCCGGGCTTGTAGGGGAAAGGCTCTTCCTGATCATCCGCTGCCGGCAAGGCACGGTGCTTGCGTCACGAGGGGGGTCCAGTCCGCGACTGATTTTTGCGCCCTGATTGAGGGCGTCCGGTTGTCTCCTCCACCCTCATTGGTGGATTTCAATCCCCGGGACCACGGTCCCGGGGATTTTTTTGTGCGGACTCGCGGGTGGCCGCGCCGCGAAGCGGCACCTTCCGGTGATGCGTGACCGTCACCCGAACGACCCGGGTATCGCAGCGCCGTCACCGCGTGCCGCATGGAAGCGATCCACCCGAATCCGCCAAACCGGTCTTCGCTCAAGGCTTGTTCGCCTCCGTGACGTGACTGGCGATGACCGACAAGATCATCGAGGCCTCGGCTTGCGCAAGCCAACACGATTCCGTCGAATGCGGATGGCCTCGTCACGTCTGAACGAACGGCCGTCGAGGGTCAAGGCGCCAGGCCAGCGGTCAAAGAGGAGGACGGTGCAGACTTCGGCGAATTCACACCAAGTGCCATGGGTCGGCAGGGCAGCGCCGCGACCGCTGATCACTCGGCCAGGCGCGTCATCACGCCTGCAGTGCGTCTCGAATGCGATCGCCGACCGTGGCGCCATCGGCGCTCTCGGGCTGGACATAGTTGTCGCCGATCGATGCGCACATCTCCACGACGAGCCTGGCGAAGTCGACCACGTTCTGGTCGAGCGGATCGCCGGGACGGATCAGTCCTGCCTCCACGGCCGCTGCCTTGAACAGCTCCAGCGCGTCGCGCGGACCCACCGGGTCCTTGTCTTCGTCCTCATCGACGTAGGTATAGAGCATCGCCAACTCCTGCAACTTGCCTGATGCCAGCATACGCCGGCCACGGGCGTTCCGCCGTCGCGCGCGATGCCCGCGGTTCGGACGGGCATGCTGGACGACCCGTCCGAAGAAGCCCTGATCGCGCTGCGCCGAGACGCGGCGCTGCCGAGGGATCCTGGCTATTTCCGTCTTCGGACCCGACGCGAGCGTCGGGTGAACGAGACGCGGACGCCGAAGGCGGGCAGACTTTCCCCGAAGACTTCCGGGCGCGACGCTTCGTCGACCTCATCGAACAGGTTGCCGTCTGGCAGGGCCCTGGAACCCGGAGCGCCGAGTGACCTGTCGCCGCGGCTCGGGCGCCGGCGTGACCGCCGCCGCTGGTGCCTCGCGCACGCAGACACCAGGCTCCTTCGCGTTCCCTGTGGAGGCCGGGGTGGGCTTGCCTGCGAGGCCTGACGCTACCTCGCCGTTCTCGCGTTCAAGGCCCTGCGCGCGCTGCGCGTGCTTGGCGCCGTCCTGCCGTACGGCGCGCCTGCGGCGGCCTTGAGCACTGCGCTGCGGCAAGGGAGCTGGGGCCACGCAGGCAATCCCGCCTGTGTCGTCTCACAGGAGCTCCTCATGACCGCAATCACCGAGCTGACCGTCCGCCAGCAACGCATCGTCGACGCACTGCGCCCGTTCTTCGGCGCCGACGCCGACGCCCTCTACGAAGCCAACGGCCGGTCGCTGCTCAAGCTGGCCTATTTCGCGCGGCAGTCTTCCTTGCCGAGCTGCCATCGGCTGGTCACGGGACTGGCGCTCGCGCAGGAACTCCTGGTGGAGGACCTGACGAGCCGTTCGGTGTTCGATTCGCCGCGCGCCGCGACGGACTTCCTGAAGCTTCACTTCGCCGGACAGCCGCACGAAAGCTTCGCGGTGATGTACCTCGACGCGCGCAACGCGCTCATCGCATTCGAGGAGCTGTTCCGCGGTACCTTGACGCAGACCAGCGTCTACCCGCGCGAGGTCATGCGGCGCTGCCTGCAGCATGAGGCTTGCGCGCTGATCGTTTCGCACAATCACCCGAGCGGCAGCGTCGAGCCGTCGCGTGCGGACGAACTGCTGACGAGGACCTTGGCGACGGCCCTGGCGATGATGGACGTGCGGGTCCTGGACCACGTCATCGTGGCCGGCGCGAAGTCGCTGTCGTTCGCGGAGCGCGGACTGCTCTAGGCCCCGGTTCGGCCGGGCGGTGCCCGGCTTGCTCGGCTGCTGCAGCCTGGCCGCTCCTCACCTCGACCTTGACCTGGCGCCCGGTCTTGCATGCTCCCTCATACGCTGCAAAACGTCCTGCTGTTGCATTTTGCTTCTTATCTCGTTGCTCCAAAGGGTACGTTGTGGACCTCAAATTGGACGTTGTCTCTATCAAAGAATCGATTGGAGCACAGATGAAGAACGCAAAAGTGATGCAGTTCAGGTGCATTCGGGATGCGCAGGCACTACAGAACGCCTACAGAAACGCTACGGAACGACTACATACGAGCTACAGATTGGGTGCGTTTCGGATGCAGTCAGCCTTCGGCCTGCTGTCACGCTCTCGGTCGATCCGAAGGATCGACCGACACCTTCTGCTCATCAAAGGCCCTGGTTTAGTGGGCGGAAGTGGGTCCGTCGACTCGCCTAGGGGCGATACACCATACGCACCTACGAGGTGCCCGCAAACCCGCATGCAGCCTCGAAAGCTCGGTATGACCTGGTGTCGGTCAGGTACGACCTCGCGCCCGCAAACCCGCATGGTTGCAGGCTGAGGAGGTATGACAATGACCAGCGTAGTCTCGATCAAGTTCAACGACGAGGAATCCGAGGTTCTTGCACGCGCGCACGCGGCTTCCGGCGTGGCGGGCGTGAGCTCGCACATCAAGCAGGTCTACTTCGACGCGCTCAAGCTCAACGTCGGCGTACTGTAGGAGATCCGCGGAGAGCTCGACCGGATCGGCAGCAACATTGAGCGCCTGCGAGGCGCTGACGACGCGCGCACCGATCCCGAAATGCTGCTGAGCATCCTGTGCGGCCTTTACGTCATGGTGCGCAAGTCGGTGGGCGACAGCATTCGGGCGCAGGCGGACCAGGCTCTCGATGTCGGCGCGATCGAGCGGTACCTCAAGGGACCATGAGGTTCCCATGTTCGTCAACCATCGCACGCCCGACAACACCCTGCGCTCCTGGCTAGCGCTTGGCGTGCTGCTCGCCATCGTTGCAGGCTGGATCGCCAATGTGACGTTGTATTACCGGTTGCCCGCGACGCTGTTCGCAAAAGGCCTCTGGTACGCGGCCAGGCAAACGCCATTCCTGCCGGCGCTCTGGATCGGTCCCGCGCTTGGTCTCATGCTTGGGGTCTTGGTATTCGCGGCGTGCGCAAAGCGATATACCAATCATTTCGGCGGCTCGGTCTTCGTGACGCGTCTGCGTGAACCCAGGATGGTCGGGCAGAGGTGCTGGCGTCGCAGACGCGCAAAGGCCAGGGCCAATTCCTCTTCGCGGGTATCCCGATCCCCAAGGACGTCGAGAACACGCAGTTCTTCGTCGGCGGGTCGACCGGCACGGGGAAAAGCGTCTGCATTGGCGACTACATCGAGAGCGCGGTCGCGCGAGGCGACCGGATCATCTGCGTCGATCCGGACGGTGCCTCGATGCGCTATTTCTGCCGGCCCGGCGACGTCATTCGACTGTGAGCAGTACGCGATCAGCCTGATCCCGCGCAGCCCATCGACCGAGCAGGAGACCTGGAACAGCATGGGGCGCACCATCGTCAGCGAGACGTTGACGGTCCTCTTGAGGCAGGGTGCGGGAACGACAGAGCGGCTGATGCACTGGCTGACCACGGCCAGCAATGACGACCTGAAGGCGCTTCTGGCAGACACCCCGGCCGCGGGCTGCTTCCATGGGGCGCCGGATACCTTGGCCAGCATCCGCACGGTGCTGACCCAGTACATCACGCTGCACAAGTACCTGCCATCGGGCGACTTCTCCTTCCGCGACTGGCTCGACCGCGGGCACGGTAGCCTCTGGATCACCTGGCGCGAAGACATGCTGCAGGCGCTGAAGCCGCTGATCTCGTGCTGGGTCGATGTGACATGTGCCAGCGTGCTCTCGATGCCCGAGGAACCGGGCCGGCGCATGCATCTCGTGTGCGATGAACTCGAGTGAGCACACGGTACTGCGGCGCGCACCCAGCGTGTCCGTCGGCTCGGTAGGCGGTAAGGGCACGCTCTCGCACCGGCAGGACACCGAACGCCCGGTGTCGCCGGCGGAGTCCACCTGTTGCCGAACCTGACTGGCTACGTGAAGCTCGCCGGCAACTATCCGATCGCGCGCTGAGCCGCGCGTGCATCCGAGGGCCGTTCCCCAAACCGCCCCGTACTCCCCCCGTACTTTCAGGGCGACTCTTCGTTGCTTCCCTCTGACAAAAGTCGAGAAAATCCACCGTTTTCCTGCCAGAAGAACGCCGCGTGGGCATCGCGACGGGAGCCGACCCCGGGGCGGGGCCGCGCGTTGGACAGGAACGCGATCAGGTGCTTTGCCTCGGCCACCGAAAGATATTCCGGCAACGGGTCGCTGCTGGCAGCCTCCGCATAGCGCACCTGTGGATTCTCGGCAAGCCAGTCCGAAGCGGCCGTATTCGGTGGTTCGTCGGACTGCGCCGCGTGGTGGCGCAGCACCCGATCGATCAGGCGAAGCAGTCGCAGCGCGTGACGTGGGGTGAGAGAGAGATCGGGCCTCTTCATGCCAAAACGCGCGGACTGAAAGGCCTGCAGATCGCGCACGTCGAGTGACGCCAGCGTGACCGTGGGCGATTGGCTCAGGCACCAGCCCATGAAGCCGCGCCACATCTCGCGATAGACGTCGATCGATCCCGGTTGCCGTAGTGCACCGCTTGCGCGCTGGTCGGAGAGCCACTGCTCGAAGGCGTCGCGCAGGGCCTGGTGGTCAGGGACTCGTCAAAAAGCGAAAGGGATGGCATCCCGAGAATATACTAACGGAACGGGGTTCTAGTTTTGGTGTTTGTTGGGAATGGTGCTTCGGGTGTTAAGTCGAAGGGAAGGTGCTTGGGTGGCACTTAAAAGGGGTGGCGTTAGTACATTAAATGTCGGGTCGCATCTGTCACAGCCTCCGGATGATCATGTTTTGAGGCGCGATGGGGCAGGGGAGGAGCGGCGACCGACGTTGCGAATGCCAACCCGTTGGCATCGCCGTGGGGTGAGCGACTGTCCGGTCGTGGCAGGTGTGTTGCTTGCGCGCCGTCGCGCTTAAAGAACGACGGGTCAGCATCGCTTGCGCTCCAGGCGGATCACGCCCCTGCGCTCCAGCCGAAGCAAGATCTGAGCAATGGTCGAATGCGGAATGTCGATACCTTGACGCAGAAGCGCGATCACCGCGCCGCTGGGTGTGCGGCATTCGGCAGGGAGTTCGCCGAGCGCACGCAACACAGTCGATTCGCGCTCTTTCCGCCCGAGCCGGCCGTCGGCGGCGACGTTGCTTCGCGTCCTAGGCATGGTCATGGGCGCGGAGTGTGCGCGGCCGACCTTAACTCGTGCTGAATCCCCGCCCCTCGCTGCCGCACACATCGCGGCGCTTGCGTGAGCTGGTCGACAGGAGGATCGGCGACCTGCAACTCCCCGATGTCCTGCCGGAGGTCGATTTCGAGCGAAATTTGCGCACAGGCCTCGCCGCGCCGATGTGGGCGAAGTCGCGACACGGTTGATCCGATCATCGTCTACGTGCGTAGAAGACCAGGCACTGCCGAAGAAAGCAGCACCTTTTCTTGATCCTTCGTGAAGATGTCATTTGCCGGGAACAGCTTTTCTCAAGTCATCGCGCGTCTGGCGGCCCTCGCGGTAGTTGGCCTCTGCATTGGCGGCTGTTCGGCGGTCGGCACGCTCAACGCCTTGTCTGCGGCCGATGCCGCCATCGTGCAGGCGGATGTGGCCTACGGCGCCTTGCCCGCGCAACGCCTGGACATCTATCGCCCCACGACGCCTGCACCGGACGCCGGATGGCCAGTCGTCGTCTTCTTCTACGGCGGCTCTTGGAATTCGGGGGCGCGCGCCGATTACCGCTTCGTTGGCAAGGCCCTGGCCGCTCGCGGCGTACTGACCTTGATCGCCGACTATCGGTTGTATCCCGAGGTGCGTTACCCGGATTTCCTGCGCGACAGCGCAGAGGCGCTTGCCTATGGTCTGGAGAAGGCCGTCAGCCTGGGGGGTGACCCGAATCGCGTCTTCGTGATGGGCCATAGCGCCGGCGGCTACAACGCCGCAATGCTGGCGCTGGATCCGAGATGGCTGAGGGCAACCGACCATTCGCCGACCGAACTCGCCGGCTGGATTGGGCTCGCTGGGCCTTACGACTTCTTTCCGACTGACAACCCCGAGGTGCAACCGGTCTTCTTTCATCCCAATTACCCGAAGCACGCCCAGCCCATCGAGTTCGCGCCATCCAATGCACCTCGAAGCTTCCTCGGCGCCGCCACCGACGACCGTCTGGTCAACCCACAGCGCAGCACGCTTCAGCTGAGCGGCAAGCTGCACGCGGCAGGCGTGCCGACGACACTGAAGCTGTATGAACGCGCGGGCCACGCAAGCCTGATCGGCGCGTTTGCCTGGCCGCTGCATGGGGTGGCCCCTGTCCTCGACGACGTCGTGGACTTTGTCAACGCTGGCTCTGCAGCGTCGCGCTTGAAGTCAAAGGGCGGAGAGCGTGCGGAACCGGCGCTTCCTCCGGGGTAGGCACCCGCAGCAGGTCGGATCAAGCTGGCGCCCAACGTCGGTGTGGAAGAGGGCACGGCGAAGTCCGAGAGGCGCAGAACTCAACGCAGCCAGACGACCACGACCAACGTGTTCATGGCTCGACGGGCGCGGGCAGGTGCAGGGCACGCCGCGCCATCTCTGAACCGATGGCCGCACTTGAACGGTCACGTGAGGCGCTCGCGGCGGCTGTCTGATCTTCTCCCAACACCGCCGGCTGTGGACCAACGTCCGTCCCAAGATGGTCTCCGCGGCGGCCGCGAGAACCGTCGACCGTCGCCAGGCTCGCCAGGTAGGAAGCGCATGTGCCCCGCAGCCAGGCGGAATAGGATGCGAGGGCTGGAAGCTCGCGTCCGCGCTGGTCCATCCACGCTTCCAGAAAGACACACCGCTGATTCGCGCACATGCTCCATCAATTCGTCACCACTTTGGACGTCCCGACGCCGGGCCGCGGTCTGGTCGAGATCACCGGCCCGGTCGCGAGCTGGGTCGGAGCGCAACGATTGCAGACCGCGCTTCTCACTCTCTACATCCGTCACACCTCAGCCAGCTTGCTCATCCAGGAAAATGCGGACCCCGACGTGCAGGCGGACTTGAACGCCTTCCTCGCCCGTCTGGTCGCCGATGGCGACCCGCACTTCCGCCACCGCGATGAAGGGCCAGACGACATGCCGGCCCACATCCGGGCGGCCCTCACGGCAGTGCAGCTGTCAATTCCCCTGAGCGACGGGCGCTTGACGCTCGGGACCTGGCAGGGCATCTTTCTGTGGGAGCATCGGCTGCAGCCGCACCGGCGGCAGGTCGTGCTGCATCTGATCGGCGAGTGATCTGAATCGTTAGCGCGGGAGCCCCTTCACTCATTTGCGTCGGCTGGGCGATCCACCTTGGGCTCGGGGCACCAGAGCCATCACGTGCGTAGAACGCCCGGCGCCAACGAATGTCATGGCAAGCGCGCGAGCTTGCGCTGAACGATGGTGTTGCGCGTCGCATCTTCGGCCCGCGCAAAGGTGACGCCGCCATTCTTCACGGTGCCCACGACCAGCATGTTCTCGGTCAGGGCTTCCCTGTCGTTGCTGAAAGGTCTGTCGTACGTCGTCACCACGCCGTAGTAGGTCCGCTTGGGATGCTCGAGCGCGTCCTTGATGTGGACTCCGCTCAGCTTGTCGCTCGGCAGGCTCATCACCGCATGGGCCAGCAGATAGGTTGCGTCGTACGCTTGCGCCGCGGCCATCGGCACCGGGATTCGGGTCACGTTGAACTTGCGCGCGTAGTTCGCAAGAAAGGTCGCGCGCCGCTCGTTGGTCGGCTCCGCCACGAAGCTGAGCGCCATCAGCGAACCTTCCGCAGCGTCTTTTGCGCCGTCGATGAAGAGCGGGAAGGAAAGCGCCCACGCGCCGACCTGCGGCACCTTCCAACCGATGGCGTGGCGACCGTTTGCAATGACCGCGTTCTGCGGCGCGATCGTGTAGATGAAGATCACATCCGCACCGGCAGCGCGCGCCTCCTTCAACTGCGCGGTGACATCCTTGACGCCCAGGTCGAAGCGGCCGATGTAGACGGGCTTGAGGTTCTTCTTTTCCAGGGCCTTCTGCACGTCCTTGAGACCGGCCTCGCCGTAACCCGTGTTGTCCGCGAAGACAGCCACCTTCGTCCACCGTCGCGCAACGATCTCATTCACCATGAACGGCGCCTGTATCGAATCGGCCGGGGCGTTCCGGAAGATGTAGCTCTCAGCCGGAGGGTATTTGGTCGTGACAGGCGTGCCGGTGGTACAGGGCACGAGCAACGGCACCTGGTTCGCCTGGAAGACATCGATCGACTTCATCGCAACGCCGGTGTTGCAGAAGCCGATGGTTGCGATCACCTTTTCCTGGATGAGCTCCTTCGAGAGCTTCAATCCGAGGTCCGGATTGGCCTGATCGTCCTTGATCACGAGTTCGAGGGGGCGACCCAAGTAGCCGCCGAAGGAGTTGATCTCGTCGATGGCCAGTTTCACGCCGTTGAGCATCGGAAGGCCAAAGTCGGAGGACGGTCCCGTGAGCGGTCCGATGAGGCCGACCTTGAGCGCGCCGGTCGGTTGCGCCAAGGCAGCCGTTGCCGAGCGCGCCGCCGTCGAGGACGAACCGGCGGATTGCGCCTGCGCGCCCATGGCGGCGAGGGCCAGGCACGCGGCCAAGGCGGCGGAGGTTCTGATCATGGATGTGCGTCCTGTGTTCCCGGAGCGAAGGCTCGAGGCCGCGCGCATCGTCACGTTACTGCCTTGTGTAACGGACCCGTATATATCCTTAGGCCAGGTGCAGTCGAAGCAACCTTCCGTGCGAAAGTGCTCGTTTCCAGGATGATTTCATCCATCCGGGGACTCCGGCCGGTCCGAAGCGGCTGCAGGCCCCGCGCGAAGCGAACGACTCATGACCTCGACGCGCTCACCCTGTGGTCTCGTGAGGTGCGCCCGCGATGTCGGTTCCTAGGAGGTCAGGATTACCCAGATGGTGATCGCCAGAAGCATGGGAACGGAAACGCTTGCCACACGCCACATGAAGCTGCAGTGAAGTTCATCCCTGCAGCTGACCAGCAAGCGTTGGTGCAGTTCCGACGGGGACGGTCCGTGATGTTCTTCGCATTCGGCCTGCCACGCATGCGTGTGGCCCCTGCACAGGTCGTTCGTCCGCTCGAAACTGCTGATTTCGGTCAAAGATGGCTCCTGTGAGAGGATGGCCTTCAGGCAGGCGGGAAGCGCGTCGTGAAAACGGTACCGACCGCACGGCGCAATCGGTGAGTCCGACCCACTGACTGAACAAACGGCTTCCGCCGGTGTACGCTTTGTCGCCTCCGTAAGCCGGTACCGAAATATGGCGCATATGGATGTGTCGATGGCCGTCATCGGTGGCGGCGTTGGCGGCCTCACCGCGGCGTTGGCCGCGTTGCGGGCGGGCGTCGACGTCCACGTCTATGAGCAAGCAGGGTCGCTGCGAGAGATCGGTGCCGGTGTCCAGGTCAGTCCCAACGCCTCACGTGTCTTGCACCGTTTGGGCTTGGCTGAAATGCTGGCCCGCACGGGCGTGAAGCCACTCGCCTGGCACCAGCGACGCTGGGACGACGGTCGAACCCTTTTGCGCACGCCGCTTGCCCATGCCATGGAGGCTGCCTTCGGGTTCCCTCACTACCAGATGCATCGCGCGGACCTGTTGGAGGCGCTCATTCGGGTCTTCCCCGCCGCGCGACTGCATATCGGCGAGCGCTTCAAGGGCTTCATCGATCGCGGCCCCCACGTCGAGGTTGCGTTCCACAGCGGCTTGCGCCTCGAAGTCGATGTATTGGTCGGGGCCGACGGCATCCATTCATCGGTGTGCCAAGCGCTTCATGGAGACGGTGCCGCACGTTTCACCGGGTGCGTGGCCTACCGCGGCCTGGCGCCAGCCGAGCGGCTCTCCAGCCTCGATCTGGAAGTGACGTCCCAGGTCTGGATGGGCCCCGGCAAGCATTTCGTCCACTACTTCGTCCGCGAGCGCAAACTGGTGAACTTCGTCGCCGTGATCGAGCAGGATCAGTGGACCGCCGAATCCTGGATGGATCGAGGTGAGATCTCGGAGGCTCGCGCCGCCTTTGCCGATTGGCATCCCCAAGTGCGCGCGATCCTGGAAGCGGTTGACGACACCTACAAGTGGGCGTTGTTCGATCGAAGCCCGATGGCGCGGTGGTCGATGGGCCGAGTGACATTGCTGGGTGATGCATGTCACGCCATGCTGCCGTTCATGGCGCAGGGGGCGGCGCAGGCCATGGAGGATGGCGCGACGCTGGCCTCGTGCCTTGCCGGACGACACCGTGATGAAGTCCGGGACGCTCTGGCGCAGTATGAATCCCTTCGACTTCCCCGAACGGCGCGGCTGCAAGCGCTGTCGGCATCAAACAAGTTGCGCTTCCACCTCGATGACGGTCCGGCGCAACAGCAACGCGATGCGGAGATGGCGCGCGGTATGACGGACTGGTCCCTGGACGCCGTGGCCTGGCTTTACGGCCACGACGCCTGGTCCGCAGCGCCGCAGCCATGAGCCAGGACTGAAGATGAACCGATCGGACTCCGCCCCGGCAGGCAGTCGCCGCAAGGCCAGGAGGTGACTCAAGATGAACAGCAGCATCTCTCGACGACGCGTGCTGGAGCTGTCCACACTGATCGCCCCGTTGGGCGCGTCAGCGCAAAAGACAAGCCCATCACGGTCATCCCGGTCGCCCCGCGTCGGGATCCTCTGGCTGGGCAGGCCATCAACGCTTTTCGGACCGAACTCGCGCGAACTCCTCTTCCGTACCAGGCTCGGCCAGCTGGGATGGAGCGAGGGGCGGGATCTGACGATCGAATCCCGCTTTCTGGGCGAGGGGGCGGACGTGCCCGGGCGCGTCGAGGAGTTTCTCGCGATGAAGGTGGACGTGATTGTCGCCATGGCGTCGCCCATCGCGGTTGCCGTCAAGCACATGACGAGTTCTGTTCCGGTGGTCTTCGTCGCCTTCGGCGATCCCGTCGACCTCGGATTGATCGACAGTCTGGCTCGACCGGGCCATAACCTCACCGGCGTCTACATGCCGACGGCCGAGCATGCCGGCAAGCGACTCGGCTTGTTGCACGACGCCGTGCCTGGCAGCGCGCGAATCGCTGTCCTCGACTTTCTGAACCCGCGGGCCCGGCGTGAATTCAGCATCACACAAGCAGCGGCCGAGAAGCTGGGCGTGCAGCTCATTGAAGTGAGACTGACCGACGTCGATGAACTCGACGCCGCATTCCTTGCGTGCAAGAAGGAAGGCGCGTCCGCGCTCAGCATCCTTGCGGATCAGCGCATCAGTATCAATCTGCGGAAGCTGGCCGGGCTGTCTCTCGCATACCGGCTGCCGTCGATCGCGGGATATACGGGCTACGCATGGCTCGGTGGCTTCATGGCCTACGGGGCGGACGGTCGCGAAGGCATTGAGCGCGCCGCGTATTTCGTCGCCAGGATTCTTGACGGCGCGCGGCCAGCGGATCTTCCCGTCGAACAAACCACCAAGTACCTCCTGGCCCTGAATGCAAGGACCGCCAAAAGATTCGGATTGAGCTTTCCGAAGCCCCTTGTCCTTTACGCGGACTTCGTCGTTTCGTAGTGATCATGCCCAAGGGCCTCAGCGACGACCGTGGCCGTGTCACAGCGCTGAGCCGTCAAGCGGCGGTTGCATCGGTTCGATGCGATGCCTCGATCCCTTCGTCAGGAAGGCATCTGTTTCCTGGAGATGGGCGTTAGCACCAGGCTGCGCGCTTGCACCTGCCACGCCTTTGCGAAACAATTGCCGCCTCACTTGCGCACTTCACAAGCGAGACCGGGGCCAGCGCTGAGATTCGTGCTGGCGCAGCGCGATGCGCGCAGACAGGCATGTCTGGGGGGTTGTGATGGTGACGCCATTTCGGGCTTTCGGTTCCCTCGCACTGGTCCTGGCCGCATGCTTCGCCAGCGCCGGCATCCTGGCGCCCAACACGGCGCTTTCACCGGGCCAATCCATCAGTTCCGACAACGGCCGCTACGTTCTCGTGATGCAGACCGACGGGAATCTTGTCTACTACCGGACATCGGACTGGACCCCGCGCTGGAACAGCCAGACTCAGAGCCCCGGTGCGCTCGCCCCGATGCAGGGCGATGGCAACCTCGTCGTGTACGGCGCCAACGGCGTCCCGCTCTGGAACTCGCAAACGGGCGGCGACCCGGGTGCGTATCTGGCAGCGCAGGATGACGGCAATCTGGTCATCTACGGCAGCGGTCGGGCGCTCTGGAACATCGGCTCCGACGTCGTCTCGGGTGATCCCCAATCGGCGGGCGACATTGTGGGACGCGACCTGTCGATCTCAGGCCTGGGTCCGCTGGGACACACCGGCATGTACGACGGCAGCGTCGTCGTCGAAGTACTGAATGAGGGCAGCAATGCCATCCAGTACGAATCACTTGCCAGCTTCAAGTCGCGTTCTGCCTACTGGGGAACGGCCGCTCCCAACAACCCCGACCACCTGTTGAACAAATGCTTCAGGACGGCGTGCCTGCAAGTGACGGATTTCGAGGATGTGCGGGCCAGGATGGCGCTGGTCAAGCGTGCCTATCAGGCCTTTCTCATCGGCGCCGACTACACCTATGGTCAGCACTACACGAGCGCCAAGCCCCTGATGTGGGGTCGTCCGCCCGTGCGCGGACTGTACCGTTGCGACACGTTCATCGTGAACGTCTACGAACGGACGGCCGACGATGAAGGCATGCCGTCGATCTACCCGATTCCTCAACTCTGGCTGGACCGGAATCGCGACCTCCAGGGCGGCGTCATGATGCCGTCGAGGCTCTTCAACACGATGAAGGGATGGACTTGAGGCGTGGCAGGCATGAAAAAAGCCGGCCTTCTCGCCGTCGCGGGCATTGCCCTGGGCGGGACATTCTGGGGATGGATGGAGTCGCAACCGGATGCATCGACGGCACCGTATCGGGTCACGCCGGCACCCGCGCCCCGTCAAGATGAACGAGATTTCTCCGTAGCCGCCGCAAAGTATGCGGCGGAGATCGCGGCCGCGAAGGACAAGCAGGACGCGCAAAATCCGCTCGCCTCGTATGTTTCGAGGCCCGGCATCGAGGGACGCAATGCGCTCGATCGAATCTTCGCGCAGGGCGTGCCTGTCGCCACGCGATCGGCCTTGGCAGCGCACACTCTGCTGAGGGCTGGAATCAGCGACGACGAGAAGATTGCGCTCGCCCGCATCCTGGGAGGGCTGTACTCACCAGACAACGCGACCGGTTACAACGCGGACATCCTGCTGGATCTGCGCAGCCTGGTGGGCGACAGCAACAAGGAGGTCGCGCGATCCGCGGCACTGAGCTTCTCGCGCATCGGCTATCTGCCGGGATCCGATGCGCTGCTGAAGACCGCGTTCGAGGCCCGCGTCCTGAGTGCGGACGATTACTACGGCGAGCTGGCCCACATGGCGCCGCTCGCGCCTGCGGCCGTGCAGGATGAACTTCTGTCGGCGATCCGCGGCTCGGCGAACCCCTACGCGGCCGACATCTTGGCCGGATCGATCCATGACGATCCCAAGGTCCTGGGAAGTTACTCCGCTCGCTCGTTGAATGAGATCGCCCAGCTCCTCGTCAACAGCGAGCCACGCTTCGCAAGCGCCACCGGCGAGTTCGGCCTCACGGATGCTGTGAGGTACGCCAACTGGCTGCGCGCCACCGCGCAGATCGAGAGCGTCGGCCAAGGGAGCGATGTCGATGCCGCGATCGTCGCGATGCTGAGCAAACCTGGAACCGATCCTCGCAAGATCACGGCCTATCTGTTGATGCCCGAGGCGTCATCGATTCTGTCGTCGGCGCTGCTCGGCTCACCGGCGGGGGGACTGGTCACTTCCTCGAATCAGTACGCGGCCCAGTTCCCGCGCAATGCGACCCTTCAATCGGCCGCTCAGGAAATCGGCCAACGCGTCGGAAGGCCCCGAATCAAACCATGACGCCGGTCGGTCCAATTTTCCATGGGGCCGCATGCGGCGATCCGTGTGAATGGTGATCTGCAGTGCATTCATTCCTGGAGCACGGGGATGCGACACCCCGTGGCTTTCCGGCCAGAGATCAGTGTTCTGCACGTTCAGGCCGCGGAGAACTGCTATTGCGCCCCGTCTGCGGCGGATGGCCGCGCTTGCACTACCAACCGCAACGTGGCTCATGAACTCAAGAGGCATGCCGATGTAAATTTCGTGGAGGACACTGAAGCCCATTGCAGTCATGGGTGGGGGTGGCGTTCGCGACCGGCGTCGGAAATGCCGTCGCGGCTGACGCGGCATGTTCAACGAACGCGGATTGGCGCGTTATTTGTCCGCTGGCCGGCGCATCCTGCCTGAACGACAGGAGCGGGAACGTACTCTGTTCATCGCCCGATGGCGGCATCGAGGTGGACGTCACCGGTTCGCCCCGGTGCGGTATGGCGAACACGCTGCGCACCATCGAAGCCCTGTTCGCTTCGGCGCGTCAGGACACCTGGCAGACACTGTCGGCGGGGGCGGCAAAACTTTGAAGGGACAACATGAACACCGGGGCATTCGATCGCACGCAGGGGGACACCGGCAACATCGTCGCGCTGGAGCACGTCAACGTCGAGATCCCCGACCAGCAACTGGCGACCATCTTTTACGTGATGGGCCTTGGTCTCACGCGCGATCCGTACCTCTTCACGGGCATCGGCAACATGTGGATCAACATCGGCCGAAGCCAGATTCACATGCCGACCGGCGCGCCGATGGTCCTGCGCGGCACCATCTCCGTCGTGATGCCCTGTCGCGAGGCGTTGCTGAAGCGGCTCGCGAAGGTGGCTTCGCTGCTGGCCGGGACCCGATTCGGTTTCGATGTGCATCCCAACCACGTGAGCGCGACCTGTCCCTGGGGCAATCGCTTTCGGGTCTTCGAGTCCAGTGAACGTTACGCACGCATGCGCCTGGGGCTGCCATCGGTCGAACTCGATGTGGCGCGCGGCACGACGGCCGGCATCGCGACGTTCTACCGGGAAGTGATGGGCGCTCTTGTGTCTGTGCATTCCGATGCGCAAGGCGCCTACGCGAGCATCCGGGTCGGGCCTGGCCAGACGTTCGTCTACCGCGAAGGCGATTCAGCACCGGCGCCGTACGACCAGCATCACGTGCAGATCTACGTCAACGACTTCTCTGGCCCCTACCGGCGCCTGCGCGCGCTGGGGCTCATCACCCAGGAAGACGATGCCTACCAGTACCGCTTTCGGCAAATCGTCGATCCGGCGACCTCGGCACCGCTGACTGAGCTCGAGCACGAGGTGCGCAGCCTGCTGCATCCACTGTATGGCCGCCCGCTGGTGAACCGCAATCCCGAGATGACCAATCGCAACTACGTCGCCGGCGAAGAAAGCTTCCGCTACTAGGGCGTGCAGATGATGGCGGAAATCCGAGAATTCTTCAGGACGGATTCGTGCCGGCGACGTCCTCGGCCGTTGCCAAATGCGAGAGCGTGTAGAGAACCGCTGAGTGCGCCTTCGGCCGCGCCGGACGCCCGCAAGGCCGCCTCGAGTTCGGCGTGGACAACCGACTCCCGGACAAGTGTTTCGTAACCAAGGACCACGAACACACAGTCGGCCACGCGATCGGCGGAGTTGCGGAAGATGGCCATTTTGGAGGCCTTCAAGATGTTTCCGGGTCCAATCATCGAGATCCACATCTCCAACCTCCATCGCCGCGAGGAGACGTACCGCCATTCCTCCATGTCCGCGGTGGCCACCGCGGTGATCGTCGGCCCTGGCCCCGGCGGCTACCGGGCTGCCATCAGGTCGATCTTGGAGATGCTGAGCGAAGAGACGACCTGATCCGCAGGTGCTTGAGTATTTGACCGGCTGACCAACAAGGCCGGATTGCTGCATCCAAAGTAGCTGTTCGATCCGCTCGTGCGCTTCTGAGTGCCTCGTGGCCGAAGTGCGGCCGAGCGGAGTCGTCACGACCGCTGGATGGAAGACCTTCACCAGCACGCGACCCCGACAGGTCTAGGCGTCGAAAGCTTCATTAGCTAAAATGGCCATTCTTGTCAACGAAAGCACGTCCATGCAAGTTGCCGCTACCGAGGCGAAGAACCGATTCGGCCAGATCTGCGCCCAAGCCAAAACCGAACCCGTGATCGTGGAGAAGGATGGCCGGCCGGACACCGTGATCATGTCCTATGCCCACTATCAGGCGCTCACGGCCGCATCCCGTCGGAAGACGCTGGCACAGCGGCGCAAGGAGTTCAACGAAACGCATCAACAGTGGTTGGCCGAGCAGAATAGCGACTTCGAGCGCAACGGTCTCTGGAGCGATGGTCTCGTAGCGTGGCGGGACAACGGCTGATGCCGCAGTTCGACGTCTACCCAAACCCAAATCCGGCATCGCGCCAATCGGTTCCGTTCGTGGTGGATGTGCAAAGCGGCCTGATCGACGCCTTGCCAACGCGGTTGGTCATGCCGTTGTCGCGCGTGGGCGCAAGCGCAGCCAGGCTACCGGTGAACCTGTGTCCACCATTGGAGGTCGACGGCGAGACGCTGACCCTGATGCCGCACCTTGCTGCGCCGATAGACAAACGCCTCCTGAGGCGACCAGTGCTGTCTGTTGGGCACCGTGCCGGCGACATCGGCGCGGCGCTGGATGCTGTGATCTCCGGCATCTGACTCTTGTGCCCCGGAGCCCGGTCGACACAGGCCACTGACGCTCTACGTTCAACGCCATAGCCAGGCGGCTCGATCCGGCTTGCGTTGTTGCCCGGCATGGCGACGCACCTGATGTGTTCTCAATGAGTCCGCAAACTTCGGGTTCTAGGACGGCGAAGCCTTGTGCCAAATTGGCGAACGGCCGGCTGGCGCCGTCATGCCAGCGCAGGGCGGCGACTCGACGGCACCCCGCCGACATTGTTTGCGATCATTTCTGTGACGGAACGACGGCAACAGTCCAAAGCTAGCGCTCGCGAGGATCGCGTTTGCAGCGGACGGTCAGGGCCGCGCCGCGTTTAACGGCATTTCCGGAGTCGCGCAAACGCCGTCACGTGCCCAGACCCGCTGTCTCATGAGCAACAGCGCCGCTTTGGGAGCGGTGCCCGCCCTCATAGTCGAGTCGTGACAAGAAGTTCACGTTGGCCACCAACATTCAGGTGTTCTTCATTGCTCGGGCAATACATGCCGAGGGGCATGCACATCTCACGGTTCTCACAGCTTCAACCAATGCGATCACGAGACAATTCACTGAGCGCAAGTCGAGCCACTCGGCATGGAACCCGTGCGGCTTGCAATTTCTTCGAAGGGACTTCACGTGTTGCGCGTCCCTGCAGACATTTCGGAGGAGGCGCTGGCCGATGTCTTCGGGGAGACAGTGGGATCGGCTTCTTTCCTGAATGGGGGCGAAGCGGACTTCCTTCCGAATTATTGGAGGGATCGCCCTGAACCCCAAACGAAGACGGCGCAGCCGGTGAAGATCGAGATCGTCGATGGCCGCGCGTCAGTGACGATACGCTCAGCCCCTCAACCCATTCTTCAACGTCAGCCCAAAGGATCGCCAGGATGATTCACCTGCGCGCAGTCTTCGCCCTATTTCTGTGGCGTACGTTGGCCGTGGTGTGCCTGCTGCTGGGGGTGATAGGGATTTTCCTGCCGGTCATGCCAACGGTGCCCTTCGTGCTCGTCGCCGCCTGGGCCGCAGGTCGCGGCTGGCCCGCGTTGGAGTCGTGGCTGCTCGGCCATCCGCGGTATGGCGTGCATGTCCGGCAATGGCGACAGGGCGGCTTCATGCCGCGTCGGGCCAAATGGGGGGCGAGCATCGGGATGATGGGTAGCGCGATCTTGTTCCAGTTCCTGCCAGTGCCGCAGGCCGCCCGGATGGCTGTGCCGCTGTGCATGGCGCTCGTCGCTGCCTGGTTGTGGCTGCGTCCCGAACCGCCGTCCGCCGCGGTCGAGGCCCGGGACGCCCGACGCGGGACCAGTGCTGCGAGACCAGAGAAGGCGCCCAACAGTTGGCACCAGTTCGATTCGTCCGGCTCCCGTTTGCAAGGATGCCAACATTGGCTGCCCATAGGTAGGCGACCCGGCCAGCTACCTGCTCCTGCATCCCAGAGAGGAGTCGTCCTGAACGACCGAGAAACGAGAGCACTGCTAGGACCGACCGCCGTGCAAGCCACTCCTGCGTCCCGCGATGCGCGAAGTTCGACCTTGAGTTCGGGCGAACGGATGTAGGCGCAAGCCGATTGCACTTGGTGATTCGGCGGGCCAAGATTTCGTTTTGAACCGCAACCATCGAGGATGCGACATGACCCTGATGACCGTCGACCTTTACCAAAGCGCCACAAATGCCGACAAGTTCCTGGCCGTGCCGGCAGGAGTCGATCCTGCCGGGCTCACTGGCCCGATGGTTTTTGACAAGGACTACGCGGAGGTTGTGCGGTATAGCGAAGGTTTCGAATTCGATCCCGCCGAATCCACGTCGGGGCAAACGCCGCCAAGATCGCTGCGGACATTCTCACGGTCAAGTGGGCGATGTACGTGCGGACGCCTAGCGGCTCTGACCCGGCCGCGCAGTAAACGTCCGAAGGAACGAGCGGGCACGGTGGCTGCCATCGAACGCCTGTCCTTCGCCCGCGCTTGTGGCTGGCGCGCCCGGCTCAGTCTTCGTCGGACTCTCTCACCTTTTGCGGCAGATCGCTTTCGTTCATGGGACGCGGTCCATTCATCATGAAGTCGACGGCATGTGGCGCGCCGAAATCTTCAGGCCGGCATGAACTCAGACCATCGATGATCTTGACGACCTGGCGGTGGATGCGCAGTTCGTCACCGTTCTCGAGTACGACGACGGCAAGCGCGGTTCCGATGAAGTGAAACCCGCAAACGGCGTGGTTATCGATATGGACATGGTCAGCCGTAGCAAGTGCTGTGAAGAGATCAGTGATGTAGAGGGCCATGGTTGTACTTTAGAAAATGCGACCGACTCCCGCACGCAACTACTGCACGGTCATGGCAGGGCCTCCCTCATAGCGACCACGATCGTGCGATTTCTCACGCATGCGCTCCAGCGAATCGGGCTTTTCCCGCTTCCAATGTTTCCCCGGACAAGCCATAAGTTTGATATCAAATAGCGGGTTTTGGTCAAGCTTGATCAGGCTCGCGGCCTGACAGCAAGGCTCAACAAACGCATCCGCGGCGGTTCAGGTCGGCGACCATGATCGCAATCGGAGGTGGTGTCAGAGCCGCTGAAGTGGCTGCCGGCGCCACACGTGCATTGCCTCGACAGCGAAATCCATCCGTGGGCCCCGGCGACCATGACAACGTTGAGTGCGCCCTGCCGACCTCGCTCATGTCACCGCGGCGCGCATGCTGATGCGAAGTCCGAAACGGCTGCTCACTCGCATGGCCCTTCAGAGCCCGTAGTACTTGTCCAGATTGGTTCGGTAGGTGTCGTCGTAGTCCGGGACACTGTCGTCGTAGCGGGGAGCGCCTGCGAGCTGGGTTTTTTCCAACGGCACGACATAACCCTCCTGCGCGGTGTCGTACTTCAACATGTTCCATGGCACGGGATAGCGATCGGCACCCATCCCCAGGAAGCCGCCGAACTCCATGACCGCATAGCGCACCTGACCGGAGACTTGTCGATCATCAGATCGTCGATCGTGCCCAGCTTATCGCCCGACGCGTCGTAGACATTTGTTCCTTCGACGCGTTCGGAAGAGATGACATCAGAAGTAGTTTCCATAACCAAAGCTCCCGGTGGATGCGGCCGCGCCGCTGGGGGCGCTTGCTTGGCGGACTGCCAGCTGGCGAAAAGCGCATGCGCCTCGATGGCGCCCAGTTCCCAGCCCACCAGCAACTGCACGAGCGCACCGCTGTCCAGATCCTCGCTGAAGCTCGGAAGGCTCGCGACCGCAATGCCGAGGCCGGCTCGCACGGCGCTGTTGATCAACCCTTGGGCTGTATCCGTATCTGTCGATCGCCTTGTCGGAACAGCAGTTCCTTCCAAGCGACCGGCCCTGCAATCACGAACGCATGTTCCGCGATCGCCTCGGGCTCCTCGGGGATCCCGTTCATTTCAAGGTACCCCGTCGCCGCAGCGACAATGAGCGGTCAGCGCCCGATGAGGCGGGCGATCGCGCTGGAGTCCGGCAGCTTGCCGAAGCGAATCGCCACGTCGCAAGCGCGGCGGCCTAGCGGTCCACCAGCGCAAGCTCGTCGAGCGAAGCTCAAGAAGGGCTACAGCGAGGAATTCGCGGTGCGTCTGGCCAGGCAGGTCGAAGGGTTTGGAAGCTGCGGGTTTCCGGAATCCCATGGGGCAAGCTTTGCACTGCTGGTCTACGTGAGCTGCTGGTTGAAGCGGCACCATCCCGACGCGATGCTAGCGGCCTTGCTCAATTCGCAGCCCGTGGGCTTCTATGCGCCCGCTTAGCTGGTGCGCGATGCGCGCGAGCACGGCGCCGTGGTCCGCCCTGTCGACGTCGCCGTGAGCGAATGGGAGACCACCCTGGAGGAACCGGCCCAGGGCGCTGCATCGCCGCGTTGGGACACGACCTACGCCACAGCGCTGCGCGCCGTCCGCTTGGGCTTCTCGAATTTCGGGCATGCGCGAGGAGGCGGTCAAGCGGATCGTGGCGTCGCGTGCGCAGGCGCCATTTGCGAGCGTCGAGGACCTGACCATGCGATCGGCGCTCGACGCGCACGATCTCAAATGTCTTTCTGGCGCGGACGCGCTGCTCACCCTCGCGGGGCACCGTCCCGACGCGGTGTGGGCGGCCAAGGGCGTCGACACCCGGCCGACGAAGATGCTACGCGAGGCACGGACCGTCGAGGAAGAGGTCGCGTTTGCCGAGCCGCCCGAGGGCGCAGAGATTTCAGATGACTACGCAGCCATGGGCCTGAGCCTGCGCAGGCATGCACTCGCCTTGATCCGGGACCAACTGGCCGTCTGGGGAATCGAGACCTCGGAGGCCCTGCGGAGCAAGGCGAGGGACCGCCAGAAGGTGAGGGCGAGCGGCATCATGACGCATCGTCAGCGCCCCAGAACCGCCAACGGCGTCATCTTCGCCACGCTCGAGGACGAAACCGGGACGCTGAAGATCATCGTGTGGCCACAGGTTTCCGAGGCGCAGCGAACGGTGTTTCTCGGTGCCAAGGTCCTGACCGTCGAAGGAACGTGGGAGAGCGAGAAGGCGTCCAGTCGCTCTGGTGGCGATGAAGCTCGTTGACCACACGCAGCTGCTCGGAGCATTGCGCGTTGGAAGCCGGGACTTTCGATAGGTGATTGTTCAGACGGAATGCTGGAGATGAAACGGGCACTGGCTATGCCGCCGGTCGAGTTCGCTCATGCGGCGCTCAAGGTCATATATGTCGACGGCGCCAGCGAGGTAGGCATCTTCGAAGTTGCTGTCAGTCTGGAAGGGGCGCTTGAGCGCGGCCAGCGCGCGATGGATCATGTGCTTCATGGTGAGGCAATTATAAGGGTTTACCCTAGTTTTTGCCTATGGTGGAGTGCACGACTGGAGGGGAGAGGACGATTGCACCCGGTCTCATCGAGGTTGCCGGCATGCTCGAGGCGCCGACCGGCAAGCGTGCACATTCGTGCATGCAAACCTTGTTGACTTGACCGAAAAAAAACGCTGGCAAGCACAATGCACGGTGACCTCCGGTCTTATCAATTGCTGTCACCTCGCGCCATGTCCTGCCGGCACGAACTTATGCTTCGACATCTTTGATCGGGCTGGCGCACGCACCCCATAGCTGTCACGGGCAGTGAGGGGCGGGGTCGCCGTGCGCCTTCCTCTGTCGTTCGCGGCTGTTGACGAGGTGAATGCGCATGGCGGCGCGCGCGGCTTCAGGTTCGCGGCGCTCGATCGCTGCGTAGATGTCCTGGTGCTCCTGGTTCACCTTCTGCAGGTGCTGCGCGCGTTGCTCGACGTCGAGCCAGGATGAAGAGACCCGTGTACGCGGAATGACCTCTAGCCCGAGGTGGCTCATCAAATTGCTGAAGTAGCGGTTGCCGGTGGCCTGCGCGATTGCGAGGTGGAATCGGAAATCCGGGGCGACTGTCTCACCAACGACATCAAGGTGCTGCTCGAAATCATGAAGCGCGCTTCGCATTTCTCGAAGATCCTGGTCAGTGCGACGAATCGCCGCCAGACCAGCGGCCTCTGATTCGATGCTGGTGCGTAGTTCCAGCATTTCGAGCATGTCGGAAATGCTGCCATCGACCGCGCTGTCGAACTGGAACCGGCCCTGAGTTGCCGGCTCGAGTGCGAAGGTGCCAACGCCGTGGTGCGTCTGGACTAGGCCGGCCGCCTGCAGGCGGGAAAGAGCTTCGCGCACCACGCCTCGGCTGACGCCGAAGGTTTGCATGATGACCGACTCGGTCGGGAGCTTGTCGCCCGGCTTGAACGCCCCATTGCGCACTTGACCGCCAAGGGCCTCGACCAAATCGTGCGTCAACCCCCTGCCTTGCCGGCGATTGGCCAATGCGGCGGCGCCGGGATCGGCGTCGACGGGCTCTTCCTTGAGCTTCGACGAGGGGTCTTGCATGGCGCCAATGATAGGCCGAGCCTGCCGCCGCCTGATCAGTAATTGGGTAAGTCATCGGACATCCGACAAAAACCTCCCAATACTGCGACGTCACTGGCCTCTTGGTCGGGACGAATTGCTACATTTTTTCGGGTAAACCCGCATCGGATGACGCCACAAGTGACGCACATTAACGCAAGTCATAGGACATCAGACAACTAGATACTTGTTCAGTACAACCTCTTTCAGCGAACAAAAGGATCCTCATGAAGAAAATCGCCCTCAGCGGCGCCGGCGGCCAACTTGGCGCCGTGCTTCGTTCAGCCTTGATTGGCCGCGGCATTGCGCTGCGTTCTGCCGGCGGCAGCAGGCCGCTGGTGCCGCTGGTCGCGGGCGAAGACGTGATGCATGGCGACTTGCGCGACGGCGCGGTCGTCGATCGCCTGCTGGAGGGCGTGGATGTCCTGGTCCATCTGGCCGGCACGAGCGTGGAGCGACCCCTGCCAGAGATCATCGAGAACAACCTGCGCGCGCTGGTCGAGGTCTATGAAGGCGCCCGCCGCAACGGCGTGCGCCGCGTGGTCTTCGCCAGTTCCAACCACACGATCGGCATGTACCCGGTCACCGAGCATCTGGACATCGACTGCCCGCTGCGCCCGGACGGCTTCTATGGCCTGAGCAAGATGTGGGGCGAAGGCCTGGCGCGCATGTACTGGGACAAGCACGGCATCGAAAGCATCTGCGTACGTATCGGCAGCTGCGTCGAGCGTCCAACCGAGCCGCGTCACCTGAGCACCTGGTTCGGCCATGCGGATTTCCTGCATTTCATCGACCGCTGCGTCGAAGCTGAAGACGTGGGCTTCCTGACGATCTGGGGCGTTTCGGCCAACACGCGCAGCTGGTGGGACAACCGCAGCGCCGCGGCCAGTCTCGACTACCGCCCGACACAGAACGCCGAAGACTTTGCGGCGGAGGTCCTGGGCCGCCCGAATCCGCTGGATGCGCTGGGCCAGCGCTTCCAGGGCGGCAGCTTCGTCGCGGTCAACCACACGCGCAATGACGGGGCCGAAACGGCCGACTCGCTTGCAGCCGCCCACGCCTGAGCCACACCAAACAAGGAGACAACGCGATGAAGATCAAAGGCATCCGCTGGTACATGGTCGGCCTGGTTTCCGCCGGGCTGATCGTCAACTACCTCGCACGCAACACGCTGTCGGTGGCAGCGCCCACGCTGATGAAAGACCTCAGCATCACGACCGAGCAGTACTCGCACATCGTAGTCGCATGGCAGCTCTGCTACGCGTTCATGCAGCCGGTCGCCGGCTACCTGCTCGACGCGATCGGCACCAAGCTCGGCTTCGGCATCTTTGCCCTGGCTTGGTCGCTGGCCTGTGCCGCGGCGGCATGGTCGACGGGCTGGCAGAGCCTGGCCTTCTTCCGCGGCCTGCTGGGCCTGACCGAGGCGGCCGGCATTCCGGCTGGCGTCAAGTCGACGACCGAATGGTTCCCGGCCAAGGAGCGCTCGGTGGCGATCGGGTGGTTCAACATCGGCTCGTCGATCGGTGCCCTGCTGGCGCCGCCGCTGGTGGTCTGGTCGCTGATGCACGGGCAATGGCAGTGGGCCTTCCTGATCGTCGGCGCGCTGGGCATCGCGTGGAGCATCGTGTGGATGCTGGTGTACCGCCATCCGCGCGACCAGAAGCTGCTGTCCGACACCGAGCGCGACTACATCCTTTCGGGGCAGGAAGCCAAGTACAACGATCCCGCCGCCGCTGGCAAGCGCAGCTGGAAGCAGATGATCGTGAGCCGCGACTTCTGGTCGATCGGCATTCCACGCATCCTGTCGGAACCGGCATGGCAGACCTTCAATGCCTGGATACCGCTCTACATGATGACCGAGCGCCACATGAACCTGAAGGAAGTGGCCATGTTCGCCTGGATGCCCTTCCTGGCCGCGGACATCGGTTGTGTGCTGGGTGGCTACCTGAGCCCGCTGTTCCACAAGTACGCCGGCGTGTCGCTGTTCACCTCGCGCAAGATGGTGTTCGTGGTCGGCGCGGTCTGCATGATCGGCCCGGCCTGCGTCGGATTCGTCGCGAGTCCGTACGTCGCGATCGCGCTGTTGTGCGTTGGTGGCTTTGCGCACCAGACGCTGTCGGGCGCGCTGTACTCCATCACCTCCGATGTGTTCGGCAAGAACGAAGTGGCCACGGCCACAGGCATGGGCGGCATGGCCGGTTACCTTGGCGCGGCAGCGTTTACCGCGCTGTTCGGCGTGCTGGTCACGCAGGTCGGCTACAGCCCGCTGTTCGTGCTGCTCGCGGCATTCGACATCCTTGCCGCGCTGGTCGTCTGCTTCCTGGCGAAGAGCGGTGACCGGGTACCGGAGTCGCGCTTCGTCCCAGCAGTTGCAACCGCAGCGGCCAGGTAGTCGCTACCGCCCACCGCCCTCACGAAATCTCAAATAAACACACGGAGCAAAGAGAAATGAGCAGCAAGCCCATTGGTAAGAAGCAGCCCGAGCGCGCGGCATCGTCGGGAGCCACCACGAACCCGCTGGGCCGGCGTGCATTCATGGCCGTGATCGGCGCCTCGACCGGCGCCACGTTGATCACCGCTTGTGGCGGCGGGGGTGGCGGATCGTCATTCCTTCCGCTTGCCGCCGCACCCGCCCCGGCACCGGCCCCCGCACCTGCGCCTGTCCCACCGGCAGCCGTCGATCCGATCTGGGGACCTGCCGGCCTGGGCACGCAGATCATCGACTCCCTGCAGGGCGTCAATCAATCGGCATTCATCGCCAAGGATTTTCTCGTTACGCAATACGGTGCGCAAACCTGCGCGACGGTGGCGGCGGTCAATCCGTACACCGACCCGTCGAAGTCACCCTTGAGCGTCGGTGCCGACACGACCCATGCGCCAGGGTCCTTCGATTCGCGCCCGGCGTTCCTCGCGGCCATCGGAGCCTGCAATGCCGCGGGAGGTGGCCGGGTCGTGGTGCCATCGGGGACCTGGTATTGCGCCGGCCCGATCGTCCTGCTGAGCAACGTCAACTTCCACCTGAGCCAGAACTGCACCATCTACTTCAGCAACAACCCCGCCGACTATGCCAAGGACGGTCCGATCGACTGCGGCGCCAACGGCAAGCTCTACTACGGGCGCTGGCAAGCCAACGACTGCCTGAACTACGGCGCACCGATCTACGCACGCAACCAGAGCCGCATCGCCGTGACCGGCGAAGGCGACACCTCGATCTTCAACGGTCAGGCCATGACGCCGTTTGCCGGTACCGGGAATACCAGCACCTGCTGGTGGACCTGGAAGGGCAACACGGGCGTCTACGGCGTGGTGAACGCAAGCACGCCGTCCCAAGCCAGCGTCAACCCCCTCAACGTCGACCTGAAGATTGCCGCACCGGGAATCGCCGACGCCTTGTACGCGTTGCTGACGAACCCCGTCACGCCCTGGCAGCAGGATCAGAACTACCTGCCGGCACTGTCGGAGGCGGGCGTGCCGATTGAACAACGCATCTTCGGCACCGGCCACTTCCTGCGGCCTTGCATGGTCGAGTTCCTGGGCTGCACCGATGTGCTGATGGAAGGCTACCAGACCCAAAACACGCCGTTCTGGCAACACCATCCGACCGACTGCAAGAACGTAGTCATCCGCAAGGTCACCGTCAACAGCATCGGGCCGAACAACGACGGCTTCGACCCGGACGCCTGCGACAACGTGCTGTGCGAGGACGTTGTGTTCAACACGGGCGACGACTGCATCGCCATCAAGTCCGGCAAGAACCTCGACAGCGAATACGGCCCGGCGATCCGTCACGTCATTCAGAACTGCACCATGAACAGCGGGCATGGCGGCATCACGCTGGGCAGCGAGATGGGAGGCGGCATCGAGAAGATCTACTGCCGCAACCTGGCCATGCTCAACCAGTACTGGGCCACGAATGCACTCAACATCGCGATCCGGGTCAAGACCAACATGAACCGCGGCGGCTACGTCAAGGACTTCTACGTCGACGGCGTCACGCTGCCCAATGGCGTCAGTCTCACGGGCGCCGGCTACGGAAGCAGCCTTCTGCCGGGCAGCCCCATCAACGCCAACGTGCCCATTGGCGTGAGCTCGCCGGCGAGCAGCAATCCCTCGGCCTCGCAAGGAGGAATCGTCACCTTCGATTGCGACTACCAGCCAGCGAAGGACGCCATCCGCACCCGGCCGGCACTGCTGCAGAACATCAACATCTCCAACGTCGTGGCGAAGAACGTCACTCTGGGCGGAGTTACCGGCTCGTGCTTCCAGGCCATCGTCGCGCAGGGCCCTGTTGCATTCGACTACAACGGCCCGGCGCCCACGCCAGCCGTTCCGGCCATCCAGGGCGTCAGGATTGTGGATTGCGACTTCGGCAGCCCGACGGCCGCCGGCCCGGCCAGCGCGACCGTGGCGGGACCTATTTATGCATACAACTTGAAAGACATCACCCTGGTGAATACGGTCATTGCAGGGAAGACGCTCAATACGACGATCTCCGACATCCGATGATGGGCGGCGCAGACTCACGACATCAACGCCGGCACGATTGCCACGGGCGAGAAGGACCATCGCAGACGTAGGCCGGGAGAAGTTCCAGTGGATGCTCGACTTGGCCAGCGTGCGCAAGAAGAACCGATAGTCTCCTCATCCTGCAGCGGGACCGGCTTGACGGGCACCGCGTCCGAGCACAACGTGTCAGCCGCTCGATTTCGGAAGTTCCTTGCTGGCAGTGACCGAGGAACTCTTCTTGCCGGCCGATACCCACGGCGTTCCGACGCCCTGTGCCGCCCTTTGATTGACGGTGCCCCGGCTTCAGGTGGCCAAGACGGCAGTCGGTCGTTCCCGACGCGCGCGAATCCGCCTGCAGCCCCTGCAGCTCGTGACGCGCGCTGCGCTCGGGCCTCCGGACTGCGAGGACCGGCGGAGCTCGCCAGGGATGGACCGGCGTCCAATCCGTTAGGTTCGCTCATTTGCGCTTGAGGCGCGGGAACGCAAGGAGCGAGGATGCAAGCTGTGTCGATCCACGTCGTCGACGTGGCCAACGGGGTTGTTGCCATCGGCATGCGGGGGGAGATCCTGCGTCAGGCAAGTGGCCAGCAAGGACGGCCCGAACGCTGGGAGCCTTTGGTTGCCGGAAATGTAGGGCGCATGGCGTGGTCGACGGGTTCGAGGGCCAGGCCCAACTGTTTGACGTGGGCGTCTACGAGATGCGGCTGCATGTAGGGGACTGCTACCGTGCACGCGGACAGACGCTTCCCGAGCCGGCGTTCATGGACGTCCAGTGCTTTCGTTTCGGCCTGGCCGATCTTTCGCGGCACTACCACCTTCCGGTGAAGCTGACCCCTTGGGGACTGTCCTGCTTTCGCGGGGCAGCCTCAGTCGGGGGCTCGGAGCTGACCTCCCCGGTGAAGCAGAACGGGGACAACGCGCGCCAGACGAACGAGGTCGCGGTCTCGGCCTCCCGGGTTGTGATGAAGGACGGCAAGGTCCTGGGGCAGGTAGTCGGAACGATGGCCTCGTTTGACGTCGTCGTCCAAAGAGGTGTGCTCTGCAAGCGCCAGAACTGGCCGGACGATCTGCATTGCGGTTGTCTGGCCGATGTTCGACCTCACCGTTGCAAGCGCCCGGAACCCCAAGGCTCTGCTTCGGGCGACTTAGCGAACGCCACGCCTCGTTCACCCAGCGGGCCCCTGGCCGGGTTAATCAGCGCAGTGCGCTGATGGCCCATCGGCCCATCAGCTCGCGCACGCGATGGACGGCTTTTATGACGGCTCCACGGACTTGACGGTAACGAAGTTCATTGCCAGGCGACTGGCGGCCTCGACGATGGCTTGCGCATCGCTTCGTGCGAGCGCGGGTCGACAGGGGGACGATCCGCGAACCTGCGTGTTTTGTCACGGATCGTCTTTACTTGACGGTTTGGTCGAGTGTCTCCATTGCAGGCGCGTCTAGGATGCGGCGAAACAACCTTGGACGACCTCCATGCCACCTGTGATTTCGAGACTCGACAAGACGTTCATCGTTCTGATCATCGGGGCGGCAAGCGCCGCAGCCAACGCAGGGGTCTACCGCTGCAAGGACGGCAACGGACAGACCACGCTGTCCGATCGGCCATGCGGCGCGGTATTTGATGGTCAACATCCGGATTCGAAGAATGCTGCCGACCGGATTGCGGCACCGAACATGGTCAGCGCCCAAGCGAAAGATATTGCCGCACAGTATGGCTTCATCGGCGAGCACGGAGCTCGAGCCAGACCCAAAGCATCAATGAACCAAGAGGTGAAATAGTTCAGAGCGGCAGGTACGTCGGCCATGTTTGGTCACGAACCGCGAACGCCGGGTAGATTGAATCGCTCGACGAGTCGATGCGCCCTTGCTTGGTCGGCACGGCGCTGGTGGTTGTAGTGCCAACACGTCGCGTCCTCAGCAGCCCCAACGCCGCGCCGTCGTCGCTACCTGGTCCAGCGGCGCAAGAATACGTTGCACTGTTTCGCATCGCCGCCCAAGTCTTCAAGGCGTGCGCTTTCAGCGCTGCGCGAGACCTCAGCGAAACAATTGGTCGCGTTGGGATCTGGGCGTGTGCGCAGCTTGCGTGGCGAGCGCTGTTCATGAATGTACGCGCATCCGCTCTTCGATCGTGTCGGCGACACGTTCAGCGTCTCGTGCCGCGCCGTGGATCATTCCCGACGACGCGGAGTACTGGAAGGCAAGACCCGCGACATACAGTCCCGGCTCATGGGCGACCACCCCCCGAGATTGATCGATCCGGCCCGAGGCGTCGAAGACCGGCAGCTTGATCCAGTCCAGCCCCGGCTGGAAGCCAGTGCACCAGACAATGTTGTCGATGTTCAGGCGCCTTCCGTCCTCGAGTAGCGGCAGTCCCTCCTGAACGCCAGTCATGCTCGGCACGCGCAGGACGCCGGCACGGTCGAGGTCTTTCGGTTTCAGGCGAATCAGGGGCGTGCCATGCGTGAGGAAGTTCGGCAGCGCGTTGCGACCTATCGGCGTATCGACCGAAAGCAGCCGGTGGAAGATCAGGCGGAACAGTATCGGCACCACCACGTAATAGGCGAGGGCGCCGCCATGCTCGAAGGGGATGTGTCCTGGGTGCCGGCCGGCCAACCAGACCTGATGCGTGCGCGCCAACTCGGAGGCAATCTCCGCCCCTGAATTGCCCGCGCCCACCACCAGCACGCCCCCGGACTTCAGCTGCGAGGGGCTTCTGTAGCCTGACGCGTGAATTTGGTGGATCGACGAATCCAGATCTGCCGCGAAGTGGGGAATCTTCGGCTTCTGATAACTTGCCGCCGCCACTACCACGTGATCAGCCAGATAGAGTGCCTCGCCGGCGTCGACCACATAGCGCCCATCGACCCGCGTCAGTCCACTCACCTTGACGCCGGTGCGCACCGGTAGCTTGAAAGCCGCCGCATAGTTTTCCAGATAATCGGCCATTTCGTCCTTGGTCGGGAAGTAGCGAGGCGGCGCCGGGAAGCGCATGCCGGCCAGCCCGTCGAAACGCGCCGGCGAAAACAGGCGCAGCGAATCCCAGCGGCGGCGCCAGCTGTCACCGACGCGCTCGCCGCCGTCGAGGATCACGAAGCGCAGGCCTTTGCGGGCGAGGTAGTAGCCGACCGAGAGCCCGGCCTGCCCGCCGCCGATGACGATGACGTCAAAACGCTGCTCGGCGCTCTCGCTTGCCGCAGCATTGAAGCGAGGGGCTCCATTCGCATCGGGTCCACCGCGCGCGCGCAATGCGTCGGCGTCCGGTTGCCTGAATGCAAAGACGGCAGAAGGAACGATTTGGGTCATAGCGGTCTCCTTTGGTTGGCCGGGATGGCACTCCGGCGTTCACGACCAACCCAATACAGCTGGAACGGCATTGTTCAGGCGCGTTGCGTCGCTCGCTTCAGCTCGTAGATGAGTTCTGATTCACCGATGCTCAACCGACGCGCAGATGAGTGCCGTCACAGCGTCGGCGTCAACTGGGTATCCCGACGGATTGCGCTTGAACTCGGGACGCGCCAGCGCAGCGAGGTAGGCCTCTACGGACTCGTGCTTGCTCGCCGCGATCTCGACGACATTCCGATCCGGGTCGTGATAGTAAAAGCTCAGCGTCGGACCGTGGTCGACGGTTCTGAACGGTTCGATACGAAGAACCTTGAGCCGTCGGTAGCGCTCTGCCATCGTCACCAACGACGCGTCGCGCAACTGCATGTGATGCAGGCCGGGCCCGGCCGGATCAGCGAATCCCGTAGCGGAGATATCGAACAGTGCGACCACCTGGATGTAGGGATGGTCCAACAGCAATCTGAAGAAACTCAACCGCGATGGACCGGTCCATATGGGCTCGCCATTTTTGCCTTCCCCTGCGCACTGCGCAGCCACCGGCGGTGAATGCTCGTAGTACGGAGCAAGCTCGAGTACCGACGCGTACCAGGTTCTCATCTGGTCGAATCGCGACGTTCGAAGAACGACTTCGGCAATGCGCAATGGGCTTCGGGTCTCAGTCGTCATGAGGAAGTGCTCCACGGCTCTATTGCGGCGCGATGCCAGCACGTTGCACGACTTCGCGCCAACGCGGAATTTCTTCAGCGATGATTGCCGTCATCTCCTGAGGCGTGCTCAGGTGGATCGTTCTGCCCGCCGCGTCGAAATTGGCGCGAAGGCTGGGCTCCTGCAGCACCCTCTCGAGGGCCCGATGAAGCACTGACACCACTGGCTCATTCAGATCGCGCGGGGCGACGACCCCGACCCACACCGCATCGACGCCCATGATCCCCAACTCCTCGAACGTTGGGATCTCGGGCGCCATGTCCACACGGTGGGAGCCGGTGACGGCAAGCGCGCGCAGGGCACCACTGCGAACGTAAGGAATCATGGGCCCGACGCCCTCCAGGAGCGCATCGACTTCGCCGCTGAGCACTGCCGTATTCGCGCTGGGCCCCTTGTAGGGAATGTGCTGCACGTCGATGTTCGCCTCGTGCTTGAACTGCTCCATCAGCACGTGCGTCGGCGTGCCATTGCCGGGGGAACTGTAGCGCAGACGTCCGGGATGGGCTCTGGCGTGGGCGATGAAAGCGGCCAGCGACGTCGCGTTCACAGAAGGGTTCACAACGAGGAACTGCGGTCCGCGGTACAGGATGCCGATGGGCGTGAAATCCTTCACGGGGTCATAGGGCAACTGCTTGAACAAGCTGGGGCTCACGCTCATCTGCGGCATGGCGACAATGCTCAGCGTGTAGCCGTCGGGTGGGCTGGCTTTCAATGCCTCCAGCGCCACGATGCCGCCGGCCGAAAATCGGTTCTCGACAACCACGGGCTGCTGAAGCTCCGTCGCCAAGCCTTCGGCAATCTGACGGCTAACGAGGTCGATGACCGAGCCTGGCGCGCTGCCGATGACGAAATGGATTGGCTTGACCGGGAAGTCTTTGGCGTGTGCCGCTGACATGGCGACCAGACACGAGAGCAGAACCCAAAGTCGAACCAGGCGCCGCGTGCTCATTGCCGATTTCCCTTTCGTTCAATTTGCAGTCAGCTTAGGCGGGCGCTCCCGATCGCGCCAGCCCGAGAGAGGCACACAAGACGTGAAATAAATTCACCTTGTTTATGCCGCGCGCAGTACTTTCGGGGTGTCGACCAACGCTCGCATGGAGGAAGAACATGGAGCATCTTCGAAGCATCAGCATCTTTGTGCGGACCGCGGAGTTGGGAAGCTTCGCCGCGGCCTCGACGGCGCTGGGCCTGACGCCGTCAGCGGTCAGCAAGTCGATCTCTGCGCTGGAGGCCGGTCTCAAGGTCCAACTGCTCGTGCGTACGACGCAGGGCGCCCGCCTCAGCGACGAAGGCGCGAGGTTCTACGCCCGCTGCAAGGCCATCGTTGCGGACCTGGAAGCGGCCGAGCGCGAGATATCCTCAGCGCACCAAGTTGCACGAGGGCGATTGCGTGTGATGCTCCACGTCACCCCGGCGAGATACCGCATCTTGCCGGAGCTGCCCCGTTTCCTGCGAGAGCATCCGGAACTCCAGCTCGAAGTGGTGATCTCGCCAGGCGCGAAAAGCGTCGAAGCGGAAGGCGTCGACGTGGGCGTCTTCATTGGCGATCCACCCGATTCAAGGCTTGTTGCGCGCCGGGTTGCCGATCTGAAATTCGTCACCTGCGCGTCGCGCGCGTATCTTGCACAGCATGGGACCCCGTCCCATCCCCGCGACCTTGTGGACCACAACTGCATCGAGTATTTGCGCCCGGACGGGCGCACGCGCAAGGAATGGACCTTCGAGCGCGACGGTGAGACGCAAGCGGTGGAGGTGGGCGGCAATCTCTGCATCAACGACGGCCAAGCACTCGTCGACCTGGCCGCCGCGGGCAATGGCATCGCGCATGTCATCGCGATGACGGCCGAACGATCCGTCGCGGCTGGTGTTCTGGTGCCCGTTCTTCAGGACTGGAGCAGCGATGCGCCACCGATCTACATGCTCTATGCGCGTGGCAACGTCCAGACGCTCCGGGTCAGGACGTTTGTCGATTTCATCACCGGGTTGTTTGATGACATGCCGCGTGTGGCGACACCCACACGGCGTTGGCCGATGTACCAGAGTTGAGTGCCCTCGCCCCAACGAGCTTGCCTACTTCTTGAACTTCAACTTGGAGCCATCGAATGTGCTGACCATTGCGGCCATCATGCCGTCTTGCGTGATGTAGGCATCGGAACCGAAATACGGCTCTTCCAGAAAGTCTGCTTCGGCTTTCCATTTCACTGCAAGCGCTCCTCCGCTCTTGAACGCGCTCAGCTGGCTGAAACGGATACCCTTCAGTCCGTCTGGCGGCGCCTTGACGAAGCCGGCAAACAATTCGCCGATGGCCGCCCGGCCTTTGACGACCTGGCCGTTGGGCAAGTGAATCTCCGCATTGCCAGGGTACTGTGCCATCAGGCGGTTCCAGTCGCTCTTGTTGAGCGCATCGACGTGTTCAGCGACCACCTTCTCGACCGTGGCCTGCTTCTTCATTGGCGGCAGCTTCATCGGTTCGGCCGACCAAGTACCTGCAGCGGCGGTCATACTAAGCACGCCAGCCAACGCCAATCGACGAATGCTTTTCATGATGTTTCCGTTTGTCGTACGGTCATTCTTGAATTCAGAGCTACGCCTACCGGCTCTGGCGAGGCAATCAATGCGCAGACCGCTTTGCGCATCGAAACGAATCTTGACTCTTTGCTGAGGCATTCGGTGGTTGCACTTGCGTCCGACAAAACACGAACAGCGCAGTAAGCGCCGGAGGCGATCGCCTCCAACCGCATGGACACGCGCGCACCCGCCGCGACAGGCAATACCCGCATGAAAGTCGCCGGCTCAGAGGGCAGGTCGCCGAGCCATGGGCTGCGCATGCGCACGGGTGTTTCCTCTCGCGCGTGGGGTGAACTCCTGCCCTTGCGCGGTTTATCCGATGTCCAATGGGCAGGTGGTGGTGCCCATCTATTTTGCCTCCGTATCGGCGTAGACATCTGGCTAGATGCATTGACTATACCCACAACGCCACAAATGAGACTGATGTCTCACAATCGGATGATCGCATCACACGGTGATGACTTCGGAGGGCCGACACCCACCCGGGGCCCAGGCAAAGAGGAGAAGAGTCCGGCCATTCCTCGTTGCACCCAGCGCACGATCGTCGTGTGAGCTAAGGCGGGGCCGCGTTCGGCCATCCTCTCGACAAAGTCTCGCAGGCTCAGTTTAAAGCGCAGGTACCAGCGAACGCAGAGAACCCAGGTGACGCAGCCAGCACTGCCATTCGGCATCGGGCGGGGCGCCAAGCAGGCAACCATTTCTCGGTTCGGCGCGAATGGCCATCGCTCCTTCCGGAACAGGGGCTTCGGGATGACCTTGGGCGTCCTTACGCGCACGTCCGCAGCAGTATGGGCCCCTGGATCGAAGCCAACTCGCTACTGGACAAAGACTTGCTCGCAGGCACGGTAGCCGCGAGGTCAGACTGGGCGTACGCTCATGCACTGACCCTATGCATCCACTGGCCGCCAAGTGACGCAGTGACAGTCCTCTGGCGCTGGGTAGATGTTGCTTAGGCGCCCGCCGATTGTGGGAGGTTCTCCGTTTGCCGGGCACTGTCCCGTTTCCCGCGATGTGCGAATCGCGCCCCCGCTCGCAATTCCGACCGTGATGCCATTTTCGTGCGCTGCCGCACAGACCACTCGTCTCCAAGGATCTAGAAGGGGTGTCGGATCCGTTGCCGAATCAATGCACCAGCCTCCTGAAAGGAGCGCGCCATGTACCAACGAATTCTCGTTCCCGTCGACGGCAGCACCACGTCTATGCGCGGCTTGGAAGAGGCCATCCGCATCGCCCAGCTCACGCATGGCCGCCTGCGCCTCATTCACGTCGTGGACGAGCTTTCGTTTTCCTTCGGCATGGAAGCCTATGCGGGCTACGGCGGAGATCTCTTAGGCATCCTTCGCGAAAACGGCGCACGGGTCCTCGAACAGGCGAAGTCCATCGTTGCCGCCACCGGCATCGAGGTCGACACGATCCTGAATGACACGTTCTCCGGCCTCGTCCATGTGTTGGTGACGGCCGAGGCCAGCCGATGACCTGCGGATCTGATCGTGCTCGGCACGCATGGACGCCGTGGTGTCGGGCGCATGGTGCTTGGAAGCAGCGCGGAAAACATCCTGCGCTACGCGACCGTGCCGGTCCTGCTGGTGCGTGCGCCCGAGGTCGTTGCCACGACCGCAGCGCATCCGGCCGCAGCTCACATGAGCCTGCCTGCTGGCGCACTGGCGATGGAATAGCGCGGGCGCCACCGCTAGCCCCAAACAATCAAGGTCGCCACTGCTGAACCCTCCGTCCAGGAAGCACTAGTCGAGGCTAACCGCCAGGAAGCCGTCTACGCGTCGCGCAAGAGCCGGCGACGCGGATTGCACCAGGTCGCCGCGCAACAATTCGGCAACGACGTTCTGGTGTTGCAGGCCGAGCACCTCGACCGCGCCGAGGACGCAGAGGCCACTGGCGAGGGATGGCGCGAGGTCAGGGACGGCGCGGGTCGCCGTTCAAAAATAAGCCCCAAGGCGTGCCGACGGGGCTCATGTCCCGAGGGGATTGTCAACCCCGGGTAGGCTGGCCGTGTTCGAGCTCTTTCCCTATCCTGTGGCGCATGAAGGCGACGCCCGCAATGGCGCCTGTCGCCAACACAACCCAACCAATAGGCCCCATCGTCAATCCTTGCTGTTTCGCAAAATCTCTGCAGATAAAAAACGGCTGTGCGCAGAATGGCGTTGACCGGGCGACGACGGTGGTTGCTCGCGCTTCGTCAGGCCCGCGCGCCCGCGTCCGTGAGCGGATGGCATGCGCGATCGAAGCGAACCTCGTTTGCAAGGCCCCGAACGACACCCAAACTCCCCCAGTTATCGACACGTAAATTCCCCCGCCTCGGCCCTCGAGCCGTGACGGTGTAGGCGGCGCCGGCCTTTGCCGGCAGTCGCTTCCGGGCAGGACGCTTACTTTTCCCCCTCAGCCATAAGGGGAGAACGGAGTGAACGTCTTGAAGCCGCATTTGCAGACGACCATCTGGACCTTGTTGGCCGCCGGTGCCAGCCAACGGGAGATCGAGCGCATCACGGGCATCGATCGCAAGACGATCCGCGGATACCAGAAGCGCTTCGCAGCCGCGGCAGCAAATTCCCTCGGCTCGGAGCCGACAAAATGCCAAGGCAGGCGCTTATCAAGTGGACCCATGGGCAGTGTGGGTCCACTGGCACCTACAAAACCCAGCGAGGAGGCCATCGTACGCGGCGGCTGCCTTACGAGCGGGTCAGAGACTACCTGCCAGGAATCGACCCAGCGCAGCAAACGCTGGAAGCGTGATCGGATCGTTGGCCACACTAAGAGCGACCGGGTGGGATGCGGTTCGCGCAATGACCATTTCAGCCACCGGATCGACGTAGATGCACTGCCCGTGGATCCCGCGCGCCATGAAGGATCGGTGTTCGTCATGGCTGATCCACCACTGGCTTCTGTAGGACCAACCGCGCAACGTGGCGCGGTAGAGTTCGGCTCGCGCAAACCGTTCACGGTCACCGCCTTGCTGGATGTCGACCACCACCGCTTCAGGTACGATTTGAAGGTCTTCCTTCCTACCGCCGTTGCGCATCATCTCGCCGAAGCGCGCCATATCGCGCACGGTGGCGCACATGCCGCCGCCGCCAAAGCCTGCGCCGTGGCTATCCACTGTGATCGACGCGTCGTGTGCCACACCAAGCTGCTGCCAGATACTCGTCGACAAGTGGCTGGCCAAGGAGGATCCCGTGACTTTTTCGATGATCCAGCTTAGGACCTGCGCCGTGACAGTCTTGTAGCTAAAGTAAGCGCCGTGCTCACCGTCCTTTTTCAGGTTTGTCAGGAACTGGGCGAAGCTGCATGGCCCGTTGTAATCGGTAGGCGAAGGCCTCAGCCCGCCGGCACGGCTGAAGCTCCAGATACCGGAGTTGGGATCCGCGTAGTTCTCGGAGAAGCCCACGCCAACCAGCATGTCCATTACCTCGCGCACGGTGGCGTCGCCAAAGGCCGAGGTCTTCAGTTCGGGAAGTATGGCTCCAACTGGAGCCGTTGCGTCCACCACGCCATCGTGCACCAGCGTGGCAGCCATCGTGCCGACGAGAGACTTGGTCACCGAGAACATGGCATGCTCTCGCTGCCGAGCACCTTCTCCGAAATAGTCTTCGAACACCAGCACGCCGCGATGAAGTACCACGACGCCGTCAAAGTAGGTTCTAAGCAACGACTGGCGCCAGCTGAGTGTCTCGCCATGCATCGAAACGAACGTGAGATCGTCGAACGATTGCAGCGCTGAGGGTAGCCGGCTTGGCGGCGCATCGCCACGGGAGACGTTCGCGGTCGGCATGAGCTCACGCAGATGGCTGAGGCTCCAGCGCGACTTTGGAAACGTCAGATGGTCCCCATCGGCGAAGCGGATCAGCTTGCCGATCGCGGGTGGCGATCCCTCCATCCACCCCAACCGACGCGGGTCCGTCAATTCTGGGTCGGGCCAGGTCGCCACGTCGGCTGCCCGCAATAGGTTCGAGTGTGGTTCGATGGACATTCGGGCACCAGGGGAAGGGGATCCATTGCAACGATAGAAGTTACACCCGCAGATTCCGATGGATGGTCCCGTTCTTACACGCAGGGGTTGACCGCCTAAATATCAACGCCGGCCTCGCGCGCGGCTGGATGGCATGGAGCAATTTGGGGCGACTAGAACGGGGAGCGAAGGGCACCGGTATCGACCAGCCTGAGGCTGGGTGGCAAGACAGGGTTGAACTCAAATAATTCCTCCGTGCGCGACTCCCAGAGTCCGCAGCCGAGGATGTCGTCGAGGGTCGAATCTGTGTTGGCGCTTTCCGCGCAGTCGACAATCTCGCGGGGACTTCGCGCGCCGGCGCGTGAAGTCGGTGCAGCGTCGCCCGAGACTGGTTCGAGTCTTCTGGAAGCAGGCAGAACTCCAACTGTAAGACGTCAAACATTTACCGGATCCTCAATAGATGATTGCCCCAAGAATTTGATCGCATACTGTCGCGTTCCATCGCATCTACCAAGAACCCACTGACGCAAATTTTGGCCACAAAGTGAACTGCAGAATTGACTTGATTCAACGAAGCGAGACGTAGCGTTCCGCAGATTGGAGAACGACCTGCTCTCCACGTCATCCACAAATATCAGGAGGACTCAAGGACCTGTCGCAGTACGCCGAGCGGTTAAGCTAATCTGAGGCGGGATCGACAGTTGGACGAAGACGGTGATCGAGGACCTGCGCAATCTGATCAAGCGGATGCGCATCTGCTGAAGGTGATTTACCTGCCTGCGCTGCGCTGCAGCGTGCGCCGCGCCCTCGGCGACGGCGCAGCGGGCGCTCAGGCGATTCAGCGGATCGTGATCCACCGCCACTCCAGCCAGTTGTCCGGCCGGTGCACCGCCTCCACGTTCTCGCGCATCGCCCACGGAATCACCTGGCGGTGGAGAGGGATGTGGTGCACCTGCTCGTTGTGTTCGCGAAAGGCCGCCTTGATCAACGCCTCGCGCTTTACCGGATCCTGCTCGATGGCCGATATGGATGCGAATTCGTCGAGCCGGGCGTCCCTGTAATTGCCCCAGTTGTAGTAACCGATGCCGTTGTCTCCACGCGAGCGCAGCACGTTAGACAGGGTGACGTCCGCATCCGTGATCGCGCCACCCCAACCGAGCAGGTACATCGACACGTCGAGTTTCTCGCCCTTGGCGAAATACAGCGCCCTCGGCTGGGTCACGACGTCGACCTTCACGCCGATCCTGCTCCACATGCCCGCCAGCGCGACGCAGATGCGCGCGTCGTTGATGTAGCGATCATTGGGGCAATCCAGCCGCACCTCGAAGCCCTGCGGGTAGCCGGCCTCCGCCATCAGGGCCCGGGCCCGCGCCAGATCAAAGGGCAGGCGCTGCTCTAGTTGCGCGTCGTTGAAGATGCCCAGAGGCGACGGCGCCATGGCGCCGGTCGGCCGTGACTGGCCGCGCATTACCGAAGTGCGCAGCGTCTCGATGTCCACCGCGTGATAGAGGGCGCGACGCACGCGCACGTCCTTGAAGGGATTGGCGCCCTTGACGGAACTATAGAGAAGCTCGTCCCGGCCCTGGTCCATGCCGATGAAGATGATGCGGTTTTCGATTCCGTCGATGACCTTCAAGCCGTTGGACTCGCGAAGTCGGTCCATGTCCTGGGGCGGTGGATCTAACACCAGATCGAGATGGCCGGCAAGCAGCGCCGCGGTCCGCGTCGAATCGTTCTTGATCGGCGTGTACTCCACTTCCTTCACGTTGCCGTCGAAGCGCCCCCACCAGTTGGGATTTCGCCTGAAGGTCGTCTTGACATCGGGCTGCCGCGAGACAAGGACGTAAGGCCCAGTGCCGTTCATGTGTAGCGTCGTGTATCGGATCTCTCCGCTCTTGAAGTTCTGCGCGCTTGCGGCGTCATGCTCCTCGCACCAGGCCTTGCTCATGACCTGCACCAGCGCCGCGTGTTCGAGAAAGAGAGGATTGAACTGCGCGAGCGAGAACTCCAGCGTCAGCGGATCGACCGCACGCACCTCGCCGAGCCCGGCGGCATAGATGCGGATGTTCGACGTCTTGTCCTTCGCGCGCGCCACCGAGAACACGACGTCCTCGGCAGAAAAGGATTCACCTCCGTGGAACTTCACGCCCGGGCGCAGCGTCATCCGCCACAGCGTCGGGCCGAGTTGCTGCCATCCGGTGGCCAGCGAGGGAACGAGCCGAAGATTCCTGTCGCGGGATACGAGCGTCTCATACACCTGCCCGTTGATCGAGTTCGTGAGCAACTCGTTCTGCGAATGCGGATCGAGTGTCTGCGGATCTCCCTGGCTGGCCCACCTCAGCGTTTGCGCTGACGCGATCCTGGGCCCGGCGGCGATGGTCAGCGCGCAGGCAAAGGCCAACATCACCTTCGAGGGCGCTTCGGCAGCCGCGCAACGGTCGCGCCCGAAACCGGTCACTCCGAGTACTGACGGTCTTTCCATCTGTGGCCTTTCGGAGGTTTCAGTCGCATGAGGCCGACGCCCGCGACCAGCAACTGATCATCCGCCAGTACGCGGGGCGATACATGGTCCAACGCCGCAGCCGGCGGCATCGGGCCGGGCTTGACGCCCGTTTGGGCCCACTTCTCTACGTAGTAGCGCACGGCCTGCGGCGCTGCAACGCTGGTTCCGTTCATCGCAACGCGACCCGCACCGCGCGTGCCCGCGCCGAGCGTTCCGAGGCATGTCATGGCGTCGTCGGCAGGCGCGAGCCAGTTGACACCCAGGATGGCGCGCCCCGGAACGGGGATGCCCGATGCTTCCGACGTATAGATGGTCGGCATCAGGTCCTTGCGGTCCGGACCGCGCCGGTACCCACCGATCACATAGGGCTCGCGCCCCGTCGCGATACCGCTCAGGGTGTTCTGCCGACGCACGTAGCTGGAGGAACTTACGGGATCGAATTCCGTGGGCCTGGTGTTGCTGTCGAAGCGCTGGTAGGCGTCGTCGTCGAAGTACGACTGCCGGCCCTTGGCGCGCCGGCTGGGGGGTGTGTCGCTGCGCTTGATCCATGCATCGAAAGGCACGGCCTTCGAGTCGACCGAGTTCTTGACCAGGATGCTGATCTTCCAGATGCCCGAGGGCACCACGCGATAGACTCCTTCTGCCCAGGGATCGCTCGCCGTCGGCCCAACGGCCAGCACGAAGCTCTGCAGCGCGCCGCCGTGATCCACGAACTCGAGGGTGTATGGCTGTACTGGTTCGCTGGGCATGGGCTTTTTGAGCTTGTTGGGCACGTCCGTCGTCGAAATCGAAAATGGGGCGCCACCGGGCGGCATCAGCGTCAAGTGGACCTCGGGCCCCGACTCGAAATAGATCTCCATGAAGCTCGGCGTCAGGCCGCAAGGCTGCAGGCGCCATTGAAGCGCCCGCCCGCCGCCTTCGGCCAGCTGGAAATTCGCGTGCACGCGCGATTGCCGGTAGTTGCCGGCGGAGAAGACAGGCAGCATGGGCACCGAAACCGTTTGCGAAAAGGCCGTGAGGAAGTCCACCACGAATTCGAATAACGAGCTTCCGTCGTGCGGGCCCTCGTGCGGTCCATAGCTGAGGTTCGCCACCACCGGGAGGGTTTCGCCGACGCGTCGTAGACCGTGCGCACGCCACAAGGCGTAAACCAGACCGGCCGCCGCATGGGGCTTGAGCGTTGACCCGGCCGGGTCACCAACCGACGCCTCGGGCATTTCGACCGCGATGATCGGCCTCGTCTCGGGCGGCGGGTCGTAGGGGTCGTCGAGGTCGTATCCGCTGGCCATGTCGAGCACGTGCGTTCCATGGGCCTGCCGATGGGCCAGCGGCTTGTAGCCTTCAACCTTCATGTCGAGAACCCCGAGCTCGGTGTAGACACTTTCTTCGGCCTTGCCCGCTGTCCTCGCAGCGTTGACTGCGTTGTCTATGTCGCTCGCCGTGAACTCCTTGCCCGGCGCCGTGGAGCCGATACTGCCGCTCGCATCCTGAACCCAGATGTACTCGATGCGCGTGCATTCCGCGGGCTCGCCTGCCGCGTCGACACACTTGCGCCTGAAGCGTGGATGCGCAAACGCGATGCCCTCGTCCATCACCACCGTCACGACGCGCCGGCCATCTGCGTCTGCGGTGGCCTGCGAGGTGATCCCGGACTCCAGCGCCCCCTCGCCCAACGCGTCGAACTGCGACGGTATGGTCACCGGTGGGCCGATGTCCACGCGACGAAACTTTCCGAGTAAGGCTCGTAGCGTCGTGAACCACTTTTCCCGATCGAGAGAGACGAAGAACACGCAGAACTTGCAATCCCGCGGCAGAAATGATTCGTCCCGAAACGGCTGGGGGATCCGTATGACATCCTTGAATCGGTGGTTGCTCTTGCGGAAGTCATCGAGCGTGAGCCCCGGCGCGAACTCGACCAGCAACGGTAGCCATGTGTCCGGCTTCCGGAAGAGACTCACGTCCTTGATGGCCCAGCGCAGGTACGTCTGCGCGGGGCTTATGCGCCGCTGTCTTTCATGCGTGACCACAATCAGGCTCCCCACTCGGCATACGCCAGTTGCCAGAGCCAGTTGAGGGATGGCGATCGGACGACTTCGATCTCGACATCCGGATCTACGTACCTCTTGGGTTTTGCGGCCCCGCCGGGTGCTTCCTTAATCTCGTCGGTGTCGACCTTGTAGAACTCGAGGCCTGAGAAATCTTGATCACTCGGATATTCCTTGCCATTGAATGTCGAAGGAATTACCTTCCCGACAATCGGCGGATTCTCCAGTTCGGCTTCCGGGTAAGTGAGGCCGGATCGAGCGACGAAGTAGCTGCCCATGGTCAATCCGAGCAACTGCCCGGCCATGCTGTCGACTGGGTAGTGCAGGCCGGCAACCGTGCGGTTGATCGCGATGCGGGCTGCCTGCCGCATGAGCTGCTGGCGCAGCAGTACCGCCATGTCCGAGGCTTTGTCGGAACGATTCACGAGGGCATACAGCACGCGGGCCACGGCATGTGCCTCGGTCGAATGGCCGCTGGGCAGCGAGCCATGGATCGGCGTCGGCAGGAAGGGCTGGATCTGGGGCGAGTATTCGTTGGGGCGGCGAACGCACATGGCGTTCTTGAAGTTCATCTCGCTGTACTTCGCCAGGCGAATCACCAGGCCGAGGACTTCAAAGGTGTATCGGTGGCGTGACGGATTCAAGGGCACCACGGAGGACCAGTACGGAAACTGCAGCGTCATCTGCTCGACGGTTTCGCGCGCGCGGTCCAGGCGCAGGTCGGCATAGCCATTCACGAGGTCGAGTTGACCTTTCAGCTTATCTTCCGGCGGACGCACCATCGAGATCAGCTTGTCCCACGTGCCGTTCGGCGGATCAGTGGCGTTCGCGCTTCCGTCCTCCTTGAAGCTGTATAGGGTCGCCATGTACGAAGTGTCCGCTGCCTGTAACGGCGCGTCGACTGCGAAATACAGCGAAGAAAGCAACTCGGCTTCGAAAAGGAACCGCCGTATGCGCGGGTCCCACCGATCCAGCGGACCGACCCTGGTCTGGAGGATTTCGTCGGCAATCCAGGCAGGGAACTTGGACTTCCAGACACCCGCGATTCCGTCGTGATGAGCGATCAGCCCCAAAGTGGACAAACGCTGCGCGTCGGCCGGACCCCGACCGCCTTCGCCCCCTTCTCCTCCTTCTCCGCCCTCACCGCCTTCGCCGCCCTCTCCACCTTCGAGATAGCTCATTTCGAATTCTCCTTAAAAGAACTACATGGGTATGCCGCTGCTCTCCATGGCAGAAGCAATCGTCCGCGCGAGCCTTGATTGCGCCGCCGGGGACCTCTCGAGATAAGTGGAAATCTTGAATTTGGGCTCGATCGTCAGGAGCTCCCGCGACCACCTGCGCGCCTCGTCCACGTGTCCGAGCTGCCACAGGGCGGTGATCAGAACGCGCAAGGTTGACGCATGCGTTCGATTGAGCCGCAGCGAGGCCTGCGCCAAGCTCGACGCACGCGAATACTGACCCGCGGCTAGCGCGGCCGTCGCGCCGAGCGAATCAAAGTAGTGCTTCAAGGGGTCCAAAGGCGACAGCCTGATCGCCTGCCGCGTATGGCGCACCGCCTCCTGGCCCTCGTCCCTGAATGCGTGGAGCGTGCCCTTGAGAAGCCAGGCGAGCGAGTCGTTCGGATTCTCACGCAAGGCCGCCAGGTAGAGGTCTTCCGCAGCGTCGAGCCGCTTGAGGATGTAGGTATTGACCTGTCCCTCGACAACCATCGCGAGCGAGAGCGAAGCGTCCCGGTCGAGTGCTCGCCGCGTGTTGTCCAGCGCCTGCCTGGCGTCGGCCATGACATCATCGGACCATCCCTGCGTGACGCGCAGCACGTGCCACTTTGCCAGCCAGGCGTAAGGAGGCGCGAGGCGAGGCTCACGATCGATCAGCGTCTGCAGCAGCAATCGCGACTGCTGCGAAGCCGCGGGCGAGATACGATGCATCAACGTGATTCCGGCCAGCAGCAGCGTGCGACTCTCGAGCGTCGGCAGTAGCTTGCTGGTTGCGCGCTGCACCTCGTGGGTTCTCATTGCCGTGAAGATCTGGCTCACCAGCCGGTCCGCCAGATCGTCCTTGCCGACGATGACACCGTTGACTGCACCCTTGAGTTTCTTCGACCAGATGACCTGGCGCGAGCGCACCTCGGCGAGTTCCGCATTCAGACTCAGCCGGCTGCCGCTGATCGCCAGGGAGCCCGAGATGACGTAGTCGGCATGAAGATGCAGTGCGACCGTGTCGAGTGTTGTCTCGCGTCCCCGGAAAGCAGTGGTCGAAAGGCGAGATACAACATTGATCTCGGGCGAGCGAGAAAGTGCGGCGGTCACGTCGTCGACCAGCGCCTGCCCGATGATGTCGTGTTCGGCCTGTCCACCGCCGCGGATGAAGAAGGGCATCACTGCCACCGTCGCCTTCAGGTCAGCGCCCCACGCCGCGGTTTCGATCGGAGGTCGCTCGCCGGGCGCACCGACCCTGAATGCGCGCACCGGATCCTGCAGATGTTTGAGATAGCAGGCGCCGAGGTCTTCGATCTCCGCATCGAGGTCCGGAACGAGCTGGTCGCGCACTTCGGCGGACACGACGATTTCGTCCGGGCCGGCGAGTGACGCGAGTCGTGCAGTGAGATTGACGCCGTGCCCATACACGTCGCGCGCGTCCGAGATGAGAGTGCTGACGTGCACCCCGATACGCACGCGCATCTTGCGATGGTCCTCGAGGCTTTCACTCGTCGCGAGACTGAGGCGCTGCAACTCGAACGCCGCACGCACCGCGGCGGGCGCTGCAGGAAATTCCATCATGAGTCCGTCGCCAAGACTTTTCACGAGACGCCCACCATGCGCAGGTGCGATGCGATCGTTGGCTTCCGCCGCATAGGCTCGCCAGCGCTGCACCGCATTCGTCTCGTCCTCGTGAATCAAGCGAACCGATTCGACCACGTCGACGACCACTACAGCACGCACGACGCGTTCAAAATCGCCTTCGAATCGAGGTTGGGGTGGCATTTTTTCCTCGACCGGATTGTCGAGGGCGGGACTGATGACAGCAAGCATGTACAGCGCCTTGCCGATGCACGGCTCTTCGTTCGATCGCGGCTGGCACCAAAAGAAGTTTCGATGCAACGGGACAGCTCGCCGGCCGCACCAAGAATGCGCACGATGCGCGGCGAGCCGATGCTTGACGAAATCGACTGATCCGCTCATGAGTGCTGCTTTCACCGCTCGATGGGCGAGGAATCTCGCAGCAACACCATAGACACCCCGCAAGCTTCGCGCATCCACCAAACAGATGAGCCCTGCACGATGGCCGCAGGATGATCCCGGGCGGGCTCGCGTCCCAGAATCTGAGGACCACCATAGCTCCAGGACGATTCTGCCGAGTCCATCCAGCACGTCGTCGCAGACGGCCGCCTGAGCAGTTCGGCCATTTTGACCTCGGCCTGCGTCCCTTTCCACATTGCGGAACGACACAACTTCCGATCGCCGACCAGATGGCCAGGCCCCGGGCCTCCGCTTGGCCAAGTGCTCGCGCTTGCTCGCTTCGTGATGCGCCCAGTGCAGCAAATGAACCATGAAAACTGGCTCACCGACCTCGGACGCGTAAAACGCAGCGTTGAGGGTGATGTCGCGAATATTCGCGCCGGCCATGCGGAGCCGCGCTAATTTGCCGAAGTCGAGCGAACATGACCGCAGGATCGCCGACGCGATTTTGGACCGAATCGACAACACGCACCGCCTCTCAGCTATCCTGGGCGACTGAGATACCATGCAACCCCTCACTCGCGTGTGTCCTAGCATCGACCACTATCGCGCTGAAGCGCCGGCTACGATCAGATTGAGATACCCGGCTACGATCGCTGAAATCCGCTCCCTTACCGTGCTCTATTGGGAACGCATCAGCAGCGTATACGGCCTAATTCCCCCGGCGTAGCCGACTACCTCAATCGGCGCAAATCTCCCCCCAGCGTGCATGCCGAGTCGCCCCTCGTACTCAACGATGGGGGGGACGGTGCGATGTCGAACACGGCGAGATCGACGCCTCCTTGCAAGTATGCCGACCGGATGCGCCACAGCGTAGTGCGCCCGATCGTCCATGATCTGCGCTCGGGAATCCCGCGATCCAGGCACGACAGCGCTTGCGCCCGGTTCACCTCGCGCGAATGATGAATTCCCTAGTCGGGGTTGTCCTTGACGGTGCGCGACTCGGCTGTGTCGCGGGATATGGCAATGCTGGCTCTATCTGCATGGCCAAACTTCAAGGGCGCACCAGGCGCCATTTCCCAGCCAGCGAACTCGCCTGCAGAGAGGGCAATCGCGTCGGGAACTCGCAAGTTGGCGTCTGCACACCCTACCATTTGAATCGCTCTCCACCCCAAGCCGCGGGTGGCCGAGTGCCATCGCTATGCGAGAGGCCTCATGCTCGGATCTGTGAGGGTGAAGCCGAATGGCCTAGCTATTCGACCGAAATTATCCACGTTGATCATTAGAATCAGTCTCGTCGCCTCCGCGCTGCCATCGTCAAGTTTCATTCGCTTTGCGGCGTCCGGTGCGACTGGAGGGATGTTATGGCTCACGACGTCTTTATTAGCTATTCGTCTGAAGACAAGGCCGCCGCGGATGCGGTGTGCGCGATCCTCGAAAGCAACGGCGTGCGATGCTGGATCGCTCCGCGAGACATCATGCCAGGGGCGGATTGGGGTGAGTCGATCGTGAGATCAATTCGTGAATGTCGACTGCTCCTGCTAGTCTTTTCGACGAGCGCAAACAAGTCCAAGCAGATCAAGCGCGAAATCGAGGTGGCGGCGGATGGCGGCGTGACAATTGTTCCGCTCAGAATTGAAAACATCGCGCCAACCGAATCGTTCAAATACTTCCTAGGCAACATCCATTGGATGGACGCATTGACGCCGCCCTTAGAGCGGCATCTTCAGATCGTGGCCGAAAAGGTAAAGGCGATTCTGGCCACCGACCTTTCTCGCAATTCGCCAGAAAAGGCGAGCGAAGCTGTCAGCGAGGAACGACAATCGACATCAGCACCAGCGCTGCCGAGCGACGCGTCGAAGGGCATGCTGTTGCGCCCACCAATCATCATCGGGTTCATGGCTCTGCTGGCTGCGATCGGAGCCGCATTCTTGATAGGTTGGCCGAGAACCACAGCAGGTGTCGGAATGGAGGACAACACGGATCGGATGGGTTCGGACTACCGAAATTTCGACTTGTCTCGGCCCGATCCCGCCCTATGCCAAGCGACCTGCAATGCGGAGACCCGGTGCAAATCATGGGCTTATGTCAAACCAGGTGTTCAAGGGCCGTCCGGGCGGTGCTGGCTCAAAGACAATGCGCCGAACGCCGTCGCCAATCCATGCTGTATCTCCGGGACGAGGACCAGTACCGCGTCCGTTAGTTTTGGCGGTGAGGAACGTCAATTGCACATCAAGGACAGCCGCAAGTATCTCGATGCTGCTTTTTCGACTGTAGTAGATGGCGGCGACACCGTCCGATCCGGGAGCGATTTGGTGGGGTCACACCGCAAACAGCAGCGTTGAGTCAGGCAAGGTCGACACCGAGTAGATTTGGGTCTGCGACCTTGGACGACCTGATCTTGGGGTGACGGCATCTTTGAAGAAAATTGAACGGTCGCCCTCAGAAGCCCAGGCGCGACAGCCGCTCCACACGTTGACGCCCCGAGGAGCACACATGTCGAAAATCACCGCCTTCAGGCCCACTTCCCTCATTGTCGGCGCCGCTTTTGTCGCAGCGACGTGTTGGACGTCTGCTCAGACGACGACACCATCGAGAGAGTCCGCAGTATGAGAGCCAATCTCGACGCGGTCAGACGCCGACGGTCGAGGAGCTAGCGTGCCTGCAGGACTGCGCCACAGAGCTCACCATTGAATTTGAACTCCCTTGGCCCCGGGGTGGCGAATGGTTCAAGTTGGGCGATTTCCGGCTGCTTAACTACATCGTTGGTCACACCGGTCTTCAACAACTGGCTTCAAAGCGCACGTGCACCGATGGTCGAACCTCCCGAGCAAAGTCATTCACACTTCGTTCTGGAGCGAAGTGTGGTCCCTGCCCGGCGTCGAAGGCGTCGATCAGCGCCTTGACGCCGCGTTCCTCGTCCGTCTGAGGATGGAGGAACATCGCATCGACGGCCTTCGGGATCCTGATCTTCGGTCGCTCTGGCGCTCGAAGTAGAGCTTGGAAAAGGCCCGGATGCTGAGCTCGCCGCCAAAGAGGCGCACGAAACGCTTGTACTCGGCTCGGATCTGGGCGCTGTAGCACATGGCGGCATTTTGCTTTGGGGTGACCATAAGGGCCCAGAAAATTCTCGGACCGGGTGCAGAATACTGTATTTATATACAGTATGCATCTCGACGAGCCGCCCCCCTTCGCGGAGCTCCACTGCCGTTCCAACTTCACCTTCCTCGTGGGCGCCTCGCAACCCGAAGCATCCGGTCGACCACTGCTTGGACTGTCTTGAGTCGATCGGCCTCGCGCATGGTCATTGTGATCGTCGCTGCAGCAGTCGCCATGGCCATGCCTCGGAGCTCGGGGCGACCGAATATGCGACATCTGAACTTTGCTGGAACGCGACATTACAGCTTTGCCCCTACATAAACAATTGAGCAAGCACAATTACGTAAAGCACTGTTGAGGACGCCGGCGGTGGGGCGCAAGGAGGGCGACCAGCGCATGCATCGTAGCGGCACAAAGCTCACCTTGCACTTGCCTTTATGTAGTTTATACACTACAATCAAATCTGATGATCGAGATCAAGCAGACGGCGACCTTTCAAAAATGGCGAACGCGCTTGAAGGACGACAGGGCGCGGGCACTGATCGCCTCGCGCATCGACCGCCTTGCGTTTGGCCATGCTGGCGACGCGGAGCCCGTCGGGCGTGGTGTGAGCGAACTGCGCATTCATCATGGCCCTGGCTACCGAATCTACTTCCAGCGCCGCGGCAACACGATCATTGTGCTGCTGTGCGGTGGTGTCAAAGGCTCTCAAGCCAGAGATGTTAGGACCGCTTTGCGACTGGCCGACGAATGGAGCGAATGACATGGCTGAAAAACTAAGTACTTACGATCCAGCCGAGGATCTCGCAACCGATGAAGCGGTCGCGATATTCATGGCCGAAGCGTTTCACACCAACGACGTGGCTTATATCGCGCACGCGCTAGGCGTCGTGGCTCGCGCGAGAGGAATGGCCCAGATTGCGAGTCAGACTGGCCTGTCGCGTGAACAGTTGTACCGCTCATTCAGCGAGAATGGCAATCCGACGTTGAAGACGACGTTGGCCGTGATGAAGGCGCTAAGGATTGAACTGACCGCTACGTTGCCCGCTGCGTGAGTACCGCATCTGGGGTTATTCCCGGCCGCGTGCTTCCGACGTCATCCCCACCTTCCTTGGAACCTAAAGTTGTCATCCCTCAAGACCCGCGCGCTACTGCGGCGCGTCGCCTCGAGCTCGGCGCCAGGTGAGTTTACGGGCGCGCGAGGGATTGCCGACGGCGAGTAAGCGCACGAAGGGGTAATCGTATTTTTTCGACATGTATGGACCCTGCGCCTTTTGCAAGCTCTGTTCAGTGACGTCAAACGGTCTGCATGCATGTATACGGCTTGCTGTGGGGCGCGTCGAAACATGCCCGCAGCCTCGATGAGATCCGCACACCTGTCCTCAGCAAATTGACGGCTTGAGTGCGTGACGCAGCCGGTCGAAAAATCAGGCTCGGGGTGTTGGTCCAACCACTTTTGTCATCACTTCCGAAAGCTTCGCAAACCAGTGCTGGGGGTATTCCTCCTCGAATGTTGTGCTTGGCAAGGGATCGCGGTCGCTCAGCGCGCCGCGGCACTCGACGGGCGATATGGCATGTCGCTGCTCAGCAGGGCCTGGATCACCCGCGCATTCTTGTTGGCCAGCGCCACGGCCGCGCGGTTATAGCCACGCCGCGCGATCAGTTCCTGAAGCCAGCGACTTTGGGCATCGGTCTGCCCACCGAGTAGCGCAAGACAGATCGCGCGCCGTGTATGAGCAAGGTTCGAAGGTATTTGTCGCCTCGCTTGCTGATTCCCCTGAGCTGCGATTTGCCGCCCGACGAATGCTGACGCGGCACCAAGCCGAGCCAAGCGGACAGATGTCGGCCGTTCTTGAACTCTTTGGCCTCTCCGACCGAGGCCACCATGGCTGTCGCCGTGATGGTGCCGACGCCGTCAATGGCGGCGATCTTCCGGCACAGCGCTGACTGCTTCATGAATGACCTGAGCCAGGTCTCGGCGTGCTTGATCCGCTCCTCCAGAGCGTGGATCTGTTCCGAGATCTCTAGCACCATGGCTTGGCACACGCTCGTCACCTCGCCCTCGCACGAGCCGATGATCTTTGGGACTTCGCGCTTGAATGCCTGGTGCGTCTGCGCCATGGACACGCCTCGCTCGACTAGCAATCCTCTTGCCTGGTTGATCAGTGCCGTGCGTTGCTGCACCAGCAATTCGCGCACGCGATGCACCGCCTGGATGTCCTGCTGCTCGACGGACTTCACCGTCACGAAGTTCATCGTCGGCCGGCTGGCGGCCTCGACAATCGCTTGCGCATCGTTGCGGTCATTCTTGTTGGTCTTCACGAACGGTGTGACTACTGCGGACTGATCAATCGCACCTCGATGCCCATGGCACGGAAGCATCGGGCCCAATGGTGCGCGGATCCGCACGCTTCCATGGCAACGATGCGAGGCCGCGATTCGCGGACGGTCTCGACGAATGCGGTGCGCATGACCTTGGCGGTGTAGACCGTGCGGCCCTGGCGATCGGCGCCGTAGAGTTGGAAGACACGCTTGGCCAAGTCGATGCCGAGAATGTAGATCTCCATGATGAACCTTATATGGATGCCTCCCGGGTTGCAAGAAGAAGTCGTGTCGTGCTGTGAAGAAGTCGGCTGCGTCCTTATATCCGGCCTTGATTGCGCGGCTTGTCTGGTTTCCCAACTTGCCGCC
>NZ_JBPJZT010000017.1:0-132054 GCF_051216375.1 Variovorax glacialis
GGGGTCTGCAGGAGCAGTTCATACTCGAAGAGGCTGTTGAGGCCTTCGCAACCTGAGAGGCGAACGGGCTCGAGCGCGGGTGCGCCGAGAAAGACAGGAACGGCGGCGCTGCTGATGCTCAGCGTATGGGACATTCTTTTCACTTCCCTGAAAAAGTCGGTTGTCGATCGCCCGTGACAGTGGCGAGAACCCGGCGGCGCGAGGCCCCGACGTTCGCGGGGGAGCATATCTGATCAGATGAGGAGCGATTCCCTTCCTTCTGGAGGAGGGGCGCGAGCTCGAACTCGCGATGCTGGCGACCGGCGCGTCGCTCAACGTCCTCTCTGAAAGGGGGTGGAGAGCGACACGAAGTGCGCGAGCCTGGGGGTGGTCAAAGGTCTTCGTGCAGGCAGAGGATGTTGCCTTCGGTGTCCTCGAACCACGCGGCCTTTTCGGAGCCGAGTACGCACACATGCTCGACGGTCTTCAGCCCGGGCAGGTCGTAGTCGGCGAAGCGCACGCCACGCTGTTCCAGCGCACGCACGGCCTCCCCGATACGGTCCACACGGAAACTCAGCGCCGTGTGCTCGGCCTTGGTGCCTTCTGGCTTCGGGAACAGGGCGAGCTCGGTCCCGCCGCACTGGTAGATGAATTTGCCATCGGGCTTCGCGCCGAGCGGCTCCAGGCCAAGCGCCTCTTCATAGAAGCGTCGGGCGCGGGGGAGATCCTTCACAGGCAGCATGCAGGTGACGTGGCTGGAGGCAAGTGGGTTCACGACGGTGCTCCGAACAATCCCGACGCTTCCGTTGTAGGCCGTCCGCGGGCGGCCCGCCATGCGCAGGATTGCGTATGCCGCCGTCAGCGCAGCAGGGTGACAGCGAGCCCCGCAGCGCCGCACGCGCCAAGGAGTGGCATCACGCCGACCTTGAAGCGGAACAGCGCCACGGCGGCCGCCACGGCAATGACGGCCGAGACCGCATCGAAGCGTCCTCCGAACCCCTGCGGCCACAGCACGTGGTACGCGAAGAACAGCGCGAGATTCAGGATCACGCCGACAACGGCCGCCGTGATCGCGGACAGCGGCGCGGTGAATCCGAGCTTGCCGTGGGTGGCCTCGACCAATGGTCCGCCGGCAAGGATGAAGACGAACGACGGCAGGAAGGTGAAGAAGGTCACCACCGTCGCCGCGAGCGCGCCGCCAAGGAAGCGTGCGTCCGGCCCGAGCACCTGCTGCAGCCATCCCCCGACGAAGCCGACGAAGGCCACCACCATGATGAGGGGCCCTGGCGTCGTTTCGCCGAGCGCGAGGCCGTCGATCATCTGGGCGCCCGAGAGCCAGTGGTGCTGTTCGACGGCGCCCTGGTAGACGTAGGGCAACACGGCATAAGCGCCGCCGAATGTCAGCAGTGCCGCCTTGGTGAAGAACCAGCCCATCTGCGTCAGCGTGCCCTGCACACCTTGGCTTGCGATCAGGATCGCCATCGGGACTGCCCAAAGTGCGAGGCCGACTGCCAGCAGCTTCGCCAGGCGAGGGCGCGAAAAGCGCGCGTGTGCCGGCGTCGGCGTGTCGTCGTCGATGAGCGAGGGGCCGAAGCTTCTCTGAGCAGGGCCGTTGCCGCCGCCCAGCGCAAACACCCCTGGCGCATGGCGCGCGCCAAAATGGCCGACCAGCGCCGCGGCAAGGACGATGGCCGGAAAGGGCGCGCCGAAGGCAAAGATCGCGATGAAGGCGGCGGCGGCAATGCTCCACATCCACGCGTTCCTCAGGGCGCGCGTGCCGATGCGATGTGCCGCATGCAGCACGAGCGCGGTGACGGCCGGCTTGACGCCGTAGAAGATGCCCGACACCACCGGCACGTCTCCGAATCGAAGGTAGATCCACGACAGGGCGATCAGGACGAAGAGCGAAGGCAGCACGAAGAGCACACCCGCGACGATGCCGCCCCGGGTGCGGTGCATCAACCAGCCGATGTAGGTGGCAAGCTGCTGCGCCTCCGGGCCCGGCAGCAGCATGCAGTAGTTCAGTGCGTGCAGGAAGCGCCGCTCGCTGATCCAGCGCCTGCGCTCGACCAACTCGGTGTGCATGATCGCGATCTGTCCGGCCGGTCCGCCGAAGCTGATGAAGCCCAGCCTGAGCCAGAAACGCAAGGCGTCCTGGAAGCTGACGCTGGCCGGTGGGGCCATCGAATCGGCGAGAGGTTCTGCTTGGACGGTCAAGGCTGGCTCATCGTGGATCGGCGGGGCGAGCACCGCGGATTTCGAGTATGCGCTACGCATAATCCCCGGCCATGGACCGCCTGAAGCAACTCGAATCCTTCGTCGCGATCGCCACGCGCGGCAGCCTCACGGCGGCCGCCAAGGCGGAGGGCGTGGCGCCGGCGATCATCGGCCGGCGGCTGGACGCGCTCGAAGAGCGGCTGGGCGTCAAGCTGCTCCTGCGCACCACGCGCCGCCTCTCGCTCACGCATGAGGGCAGCGCGTTCCTCGAGGATTGCCAGCGCCTGCTGGTCGAGCTGGCGAATGCCGAGGCCAGCGTGAGCGCGGGCGGTGTGAAGGCCAGCGGCCATCTGCGCGTGACCGCTCCGGCAGGCTTCGGCCGGCGGCACGTGGCGCCGCTGGTGCCGCGCTTTCACGAGTTGCATCCCGAAGTCACGATCTCGCTGAACCTGAGCGATCGGCTGGTCGACATGGCGGGCGAGAGCTTCGACTGCGCGGTGCGCGTCGGCGACCTGCCCGACTCGTCGCTAGTGAGCCTGCGGCTGGCCGACAACCGGCGCCGCTGTGTCGCGACGCCGGAGTTCGTCCGCCGGCACGGCGCGCCGCGCCACCCTGGCGAGCTGTCGCGCTTTGCCTGCCTCAGCCTGTCGAGCGATGCCTCGCAGACCCGTGGCTGGGCCTTTCGCGTACCGACTGGCGACGGCGAGCACGAGGTGATTCACCTCAAGCCCACCGGACCGCTCGACTGCTCCGACGGGCAGGTGCTGCACGACTGGTGCCTGGCCGGCCATGGCATCGCCTGGCGCAGCACCTGGGAGGTCGAGGCCGAGATCGACGCCGGCCTGCTGGTGCCGCTGCTCGACGAGTTCGCCGCGCCGCCGAACGGCATCTACGCCGTGTTTCCCCAGCGCAAGCATCTGCCCTTGCGGGTGCGGCTCTGGCTCGATTTCCTGAAGGCTCAGTACGCGCGCCCCGAGTTTTGGGGCGGCACAATCCTTGCGCTCCCGACCACAGAGGAATCTCCACGATGACGCTCGAAGCGATCCTTGCCTATCTGCATCTCCTGGCCATTCTCACGATGGTCGTCTTCGTCGCGAGCGAGGCCGCGCTGTGCCGCGTGGAGTGGCTCAACGCGGCGGTGGTCGAGCGGCTGGCGAAGGTCGACATGGTCTACGGCATCGCCGCGGTCGCGGTGCTCGCCACCGGCGTGGCGCGCACCTGGTGGGGCATGAAGGGCACGGCCTGGTACTGGACGAATCCTCTCTTGCACGTGAAGCTCACGCTCTTCATCATCGTGGGCGTGATCTCGATCTTTCCGACGCTCACCTACTCCCGCTGGCGCAAGGCGCTGCGTTTGAGCGGCTCCCTGCCGGCGGAGGCCGAGATCCGCAAGACGCGGAAGCTGGTGATGATTCAAGCCCACCTGATCGCACTGATACCGCTGGTCGCCGTTTTCCTCGCGCGCGGCTTCGGCGCGAGGAGCTAGCGCTCCCATGCGGCCGGCAATCATCAAGGCGCTGTTTGCCGGCACCATCTTCACCAGCGCCTTCCTGCTCTTTCTCGTCCAGCCGCTGATCGCCAAGCAGATCCTGCCGTGGTTCGGCGGATCGGCGGCGGTGTGGTCGATCTGCATGGTCTTCTTCCAGGTCGTCCTGCTCGCGGGCTACGCATATTCGGACTGGACCACCCGCCGGCTCGGCGCGCGTACACAAGCGCGGCTGCACATCGGCCTGCTGCTGGCGAGCCTGGCCTTCCTGCCGATCGTGACCAGCGCGCGCTGGAAGCCCACCGGCGCCGAAGACCCGACGCTGTGGATCCTCGGGCTGCTGCTCGGAACGATCGGCCTGCCGTATTTCCTGCTGTCGACCACCGGGCCGCTGGTCCAGTCGTGGGTCGCACGCACGCCCTGGGGCGCGCAGGTGTACCGCTACTTCTCGTTGTCCAACTTCGCCTCGCTGGCCTCGCTGCTGAGCTACCCGGTGTTGATCGAGCCGCGCAGCACGGTGGTGCAGCAGGCCTGGGGCTGGTCGCTGGCCTATGGCGTGTTCGCGGCGCTGTGCGCCGGCACCACGCTGTACGTGGCGCGGCACTGGGCAACGCCCGCACGACCGACGGCGAGCAAGACAAGCGTCGACGAGACGCCGACGGCGGCCAGGCCCGGCGTCGGCAATCACCTGATGTGGCTCGCCCTGCCCGCGCTCGGCTCATGGCTGCTGCTCGCCATCACGAACCACATCACGCAGAACGTCGCGGCCATTCCCTTCTTGTGGGTGCTGCCGCTGTCGGTCTACCTGCTGACTTTCGTGCTGACCTTCGAGAGCGATCGCTGGTATCGCCGCGCGGTCTTCGTGCCCCTCGCGGCGGTGATGCTGGCGCTGTGCGCGTTCGGTCTGCAGAACAACCTGGGTACCAATCTGCGGACGGCGCTGCCGATCTACGTCGTCGGCCTGTTCGCGCTCTGCATGTTCCTGCATGGGGAGATGTCACTGCTGCGGCCCGGCAGCGCGTACCTGACGCGCTTCTACCTGATGCTGTCGCTCGGCGGCGCCCTGGGCGGGGTGAGCGTGGGTCTGGTCGCGCCGCATGTGCTGCCCGCGTATTACGAACTCGGCGTCGGCCTCACGCTGTGCGCGCTGATTGCGGCGGTGCTCTGGCGGCAGCGTCGCATCGGCATGGCGGCCTCGCTCGCCTTGGCGGGCGCCTGTGCGTGGTTCCTCGTCCTGCAGGTGGAAGGCGATGCGACGGGCGCGCGACGCATGCAGCGTAACTTCTACGGCACGCTGGTCACGCTCGACATGCTGCGGGGCGATGCGAAGGACCGCGTGCGCCAGATGTACCACGGCTCGGTCAAGCACGGCGAGCAGTACCTGGCGCCCGACCGCCGGCGCGAACCCACCACGTACTACGGGCCCAGCTCCGGCGTCGGACTGGCCATCGCGTCAGCGCCCGTCACATCGCGACGGGTCGGCCTCATCGGCCTGGGAGCAGGCACGCTGGCGACGTACGGCCGTCGCGGCGACGTCTACCGCGTCTACGAGATCAACCCGGAAGTGTTCGATCTGGCCGACAGCGAATTCAGCTTCCTCGCCGACAGCCCCGCCCGCATCGAACGCGTGCTCGGCGACGCACGCCTGGCACTGGAGCGCGAACCGCCGCAGGCCTTCGACGTGCTGGCCGTCGATGCGTTCTCAGGCGATTCGGTCCCGATCCATCTCATCACGAGCGAGGCGATGGACGTCTACCTGCGGCACCTGCGTCCGGAAGGCATCATCGCCTTCCACGTCACCAATCGATTCCTGGCGCTGGCCCCCGTCGTCGAAAAGATCGCCCTCGCCAAGGGCCTTCACGTCGCGCTCATCCACGACGAGCCGACCGCCGAGGGCCTTCGCAACACCGACTGGGTCCTCGTCGCCCGCGACCCAACCAGATTGACCAGCGGCGCCATCAGTCAGGCCAGCACCCGAATCGACCAGATCGCCGGCCTCGAGCCCTGGACCGACGACTACAACAACCTTTTCGGCGTCCTCAAATAGCAATGAGCCGGCGCCAGCCCGGCGCGTCTGTGAAACACCGCGGAACCGGCTCCGCCGGGCCGCAGGTGTTGCCCCCGGCAGGGGGTAGGCGGCTACACGAAGTGAGCAAGCCTGGGGGCGAGCCCAGAAACATCGCGGAACCGGCTCCGCCGGGCCGCAGGTGTTGCCCCCGGTAGGGGGTGGGCGGCTACACGAAGTGAGCAAGCCTGGGGGCGAGCTATGCTGCCTCGCACTTCTTCATGAAGCTGTTCTTGGCGGCACCCGCCAACGGCTTGCCGTTCTTGTCGATCGCTTTCGAGGCGCAGGTAGGTGCCGCGGCAGCCTTGGCGTCCTTCTCGCACTTCTTGACGAAGCTGTTCTTGGCCGCGCCATTCAGCTTCTTGTCCGCGGCCTGCGCGTCACAGGTGGATTGCGCGTGTGCGGCGCCGAACGACAGGGAGGCGCCCAGAGCCAGGAGGGAAAGGAGCTTTTTCATGTTGGATGAATCCTTGAGGAAGGGTTGTGACCGGTTTTCCCCGCCCCGGGGCTGTCCCTCTAACGGCCGACCTTCCCTGTTGGATGACGATGGTTGGGGCTGACGGTTTTGCCCCCGGTAAAATTCGCAAATGCTATTGGTCAAACAGGAGCTGCTCGCGGCGCTCGCGAACACGCTCGAATCCCTCTCGCCCGGCGCCGGCAGCAAAGCCGCTTTCGAGTCGCCCAAGGTCGCGGCGCACGGCGACTTCGCAAGCACCGCGGCGATGCAGCTCGCCAAGCCGCTCCAGCGCAAGCCGCGCGAGCTGGCCGAGGAACTCCGTGCCGCTCTGCAGGCCACACCTGCCTTCGCGCAGTGGGTCGAAGCGGTCGAGATCGCCGGCCCCGGCTTCCTCAATATCCGCCTCAAAACGACCGCCAAGCAACAGGTCGTGCGCGAAGTGCTGGCAGCGGGCGCCGACTTCGGCAAGCAGCCGGCCCGCGACGAGCGCGTGCTGGTCGAGTTCGTCTCCGCCAACCCGACCGGCCCCTTGCACGTCGGCCACGGGCGCCAGGCCGCGCTCGGTGATGCCATCTGCAACCTGCTCGCCACGCAGGGCGACAGCGTCTGGCGCGAGTTCTATTACAACGATGCGGGCGTGCAGATCCAGACGCTCGCGAACAGCACGCAATTGCGCGCCAAGGGCCTCAAGCCGGGCGACGCAGGATGGCCCGAGCAGGCCTACAACGGCGAATACATCGCCGACATCGCCGAGGACTTCAAGGCGAAGAAGACCGTGCGCTCGGACGACCGCGAATACACGGCCAGCGGCGACGTCGACGACATCAACTCGATCCGCCAGTTCGCCGTCGCCTACCTGCGCCACGAGCAGGACCTGGACCTCAAGGCCTTCCAGGTCCGCTTCGACAACTACTACCTCGAGTCCAGCCTCTACACCAGCGGCCGCGTCGACGCGACGGTGCAGAAGCTGATCGACGCCGGCAAGACCTACGAGCAGGACGGCGCGCTGTGGCTGAAGTCGACCGACTATGGCGACGACAAGGACCGCGTCATGCGCAAGGGCGACGGCACCTACACCTACTTCGTGCCCGACGTCGCATACCACATCGCCAAGTGGGAGCGCGGCTTCCACAAGGTGGTCAACATCCAGGGCACCGACCACCACGGCACGATCGCACGCGTTCGCGCGGGCCTGCAGGCGGCCGGTGTCGGCATTCCGGCCGGCTACCCCGACTACGTGCTGCACACGATGGTGCGCGTCATGCGCGGCGGCGAAGAGGTCAAGATCAGCAAGCGCGCCGGCAGCTACGTCACCTTGCGCGACCTCATTGAGTGGACCAGCACCGATGCGGTGCGCTTCTTCCTCCTGAGCCGCAAGCCCGACACCGAATACACCTTCGACATCGACCTGGCGCTCGCGCAGAACAACGACAACCCCGTCTACTACGTGCAGTACGCCCATGCGCGCATCTGCTCGGTGCTGGCGGCCTGGGGCGGCGATGTGGCCACCCTGGCGGACGTCGATCTCTCGCCGGTGCAGAGCGCTGCCTCGCAGGCGCTGTTGCTGCAGCTCGCCAAGTACCCGGCCATGCTGACCGCTGCGGCCAAGGATTTCGCGCCGCACGATGTCACCTTCTACCTGCGCGAACTCGCCGCGAGCTACCACAGCTACTACGACGCAGAGCGCATCCTGGTCGACGAGGAGCCGGTGAAGCTGGCCCGCCTCGCGCTGGTCGCGGCCACCGCGCAGGTGCTGCACAATGGCCTCGCTGTTCTCGGCGTCAGCGCGCCGAAGAAGATGTGATTTCGACCTCCACCATGAAACAAAGACAAAGCGGCAACATCGTCATCGGGTTGATCATCGGTCTGGTGCTCGGGCTCGGCGTGGCGCTCGGCATTGCGGTCTACGTGACCAAAGTGCCGATCCCGTTCATGACCAAGACCCAGCGCGGCGGCGCCGAGCAGGACGAGGCCGAGGCGCGCAAGAACCGCGACTGGGATCCAAATGCACCGCTCGCGGGCAAGTCGGCTGCGCCGGCCCGCGGCGCGGCTCCGGCGCCGACGCCCGCCACGGCCGCGGCGGCGACGCAACCTGCGACCGTCGGTCCGCTCAATCCGCCCTCCGGACCCGTTCCGGTGGTGGTCGCCCCCGGCGCTCGCGGCACCGACACCGCAGCCGCCACGCCGCCGCGCACGGCACGCACCGCGCCCGTTCCGGCCGAGGCCAACGCGACGCCATCGAGCGACCCGCTCGGCGACCTCGCCAGGGCGCGCTCCGGCGCGAGCAGCGGCAGTTCGAGCAGCAGCACCGACCCGTTCATGTACTTCGTGCAGGCTGGCGCCTTTCGCACGTCCGAAGACGCCGAGGCGCAGCGCGCCAAGCTGTCGCTGATGGGCGTGGAAGCCCGCGTGACCGAGCGCGAGCAGGCCGGCCGCACCGTCTATCGCGTGCGCGCAGGTCCGTTCAACAAGAAGGACGATGCCGATCAACTCAAGGAGCGGCTCGACAGCGGCGGCCTCGAATCGGCCCTGGTCCGCGTCCAGCGCTGAACCTTCACCTATCTTTACTTCGCGCCCTCGGGGAACTCCATCCCGAAGCGCGGGCTCTTTCAGCCGACAGGAGAACCTCTTAATGAAACGTCGTGACTTTTCGCTGGCCGCTGCCTCGCTGGGCCTTCTTCCGCTCGTGGCTCCCTTGCACGCCCAGCAACGCCCGCCCAAGGCCGGCACCGACTACATCGTGCTCGGCAAGCCGGCGCCGGTCGACACGCCGGCCGGCAAGGTCGAGGTGGTCGAGTTCTTCTCGTACAACTGCCCGCATTGCGCGGCCTTCGAGCCGCAGCTCGAAGCCTGGGTCAAGAAACTGCCCCCGTACGTCAATTTCAAGCGGATTCCGGTCCCCTTCGTCGGCAACGACACCGAAGCCAAGCAGCGCCTGTACTACACGCTCGAAGCAATGGGCAAGGTCGACGAGTTCCAGCTGAAGATCTTCAATGCGATTCACAAGGAGCGTGTGCCGATGACCGGCGACGCGGCCATCCTCGCGTGGGTCGAAAAGCAGCCGGGCCTCGACGCCAAGAAGTTCGCCGAGCTGTTCAAGTCCTTCTCGGTCTCCGGCAAGGCAAAGCGCGCTGCCCAGCTCACCAGCGACTACCAGGTCGCCGGCGTGCCGGCGCTCGGCGTGGCCGGCCGCTGGTACGTGGACGGCGATACCGCCGGTTCGCTCGACCGTGCCCTGCAGGCCGTCGATTTCCTCATCGGCGAAGCCCACAAGGGTTGAACGCGCCGGGTGGTCCGGCCATCCGTCCGTCCGTACGTGAAGCCCGCTTCGGCGGGCTTTTTTTGTCGGAGCGCGTCCAGACCGAATCCGCCGGCCGCATACAATGCAGAGCAAGTTTCGTGCCTCTATGATCTCGCCACCTTCATCTCCCTTTCGCCAACTCGCCCGTGGACTGCTTCTCGCCTTGACGCTGGCCGGGCTCGCATCGGGCGCGCACGCGGAGAAGGCCGATCGCGCCAAGCCGATGAACATCGAGGCGGACTCGATGCGCTACGACGATCTCAAGCAGACCAGCGTCTTCACGGGCAACGTCGTGGTGACCAAGGGCACGATCGTCATCCGTGGCGACAAGATCGACGTTCGGCAGGATCCCGAGGGCTATCAATACGGCGTCGTGACCGCGGCACCCGGCAAGCTGGCCTATTACAAGCAGAAACGTGACTCGGGTCCTGACGAGTGGATCGAGGGCGAGGGCGAAGTCATCGAATACGACAGCCGTGCCGACAACGTGAAGTTCATCCGCCGCGCGGTGATGCGCCGGCTGATCGGGGCGACACCCAACGACGAGAGCAGCGGACCGCTGATCGTCTACGACCAGAGCAACGACACCTTCTCGGTCAACGGGTCTTCGCTGCCGCCCAACGCCGGCGTGGCGACCCAGCCGGGTGGTCGCGTCAAGGCGATCCTCACCCCCAAGGCCGCGCCGGCTGCACCCGCCGTCGGCGGAAAACCGGCCGCCGCCGCGCCCGCACCCGCCCCCGCACCGGGCACCGGGTTGCGCGCCACCACCACCCTGGGCGGAGAGGCCAAGAAGTGATCGAAACCGCAGGCATGAGCGAGGGCGCAGGCGCGCCGGGCAGCCGCCTCGAGGCGCGCGGGCTCCAGAAGAGCTATGGCAGCCGAAAGGTCGTCAAGGACGTGTCGCTGGGCGTGCAGAAGGGCGAAGTCGTCGGCCTGCTGGGCCCCAACGGCGCCGGCAAGACCACCTCCTTCTACATGATCGTCGGCCTGGTGCGGGCCGATGCCGGCGACATCACCATCGACGGCGAGCCTATCGCGCACATGCCGATCCACCGCCGCGCGCGCATGGGCCTGAGCTACCTTCCCCAGGAGGCATCGATCTTCCGCAAGCTCACGGTCGAGGAGAACGTCCGCGCCGTGCTCGAACTGCAACGCGAGCCCGACGCCAGCGGTCGGCCGGTTTCGCTGTCGAAGCAGCGAATCGAGGAACTCCTCACCGAACTGCTGGCCGACCTGCGGGTGGACCACCTGCGCGATTCGCCCGCCCTGTCCTTGTCCGGCGGCGAGCGTCGCCGGGTCGAAATCGCCCGCGCCCTGGCCACGCAGCCGCGCTTCATCCTGCTCGACGAACCCTTCGCCGGCATCGACCCGATCGCCGTGATCGAGATCCAGCGGATCATCAATTTCCTGAAGGAACGCGGCATCGGCGTGCTGATCACCGACCACAACGTGCGCGAGACGCTGGGCATCTGCGATCACGCTTTCATCATCAGCGACGGGCATGTCCTGGCACAAGGTACGCCGGCCGAGATCGTCGACAACGCCGAGGTGCGACGCGTGTACCTCGGCGAACATTTCCGGATGTGAACATGTTGCTCGCCCCCAGGCTCCGCACTTCGTGCTTCGCCTACCCCCTGCCGGGGGCAGGCCGGCCGCTACGGGCGGCCGGGCGCGGCGGCCTTTTGGGCCAGAGGGTTTCGTTATTTCCATGAAGCAGGGTTTGTCGCTGCGGGTTTCGCAGCATCTCGCTTTGACGCCTCAGCTCCAGCAGTCGATCCGGCTGTTGCAGCTTTCCACGCTTGAGCTGACGCAGGAAGTCGAGCAGATGCTGGACGACAACCCGTTCTTGGAGCGGACGGCCGAAGAGGCTACGCGTGAGGAGTTCGGGCTGGAGACAGCCGATGCGCCTGTTCGCGACGACGACCGGTTTGCCGATGGCGAGGGTGATTTCGCGCCCGGTCCGTCGGCGTCCGCCCCGGAAGTCGCCGTCGCTGCCACCAGCGAAGCCGAAGTCGCCACGGCGGACACGGCCGACGGCGAGCCCGACTGGGAGGGCGACGGCACCATCGACCTCGCGCCCGACGACAGCGAATGGGGCGGCGACGCCCCGGCGCGCGCCAACAACCTCGGCGACGACGAGCGCACGGACGCGGCCGAACTCGCGCGCAGCCAGGAGTCGCTGCAGTCCTTCCTGCACCGGCAGGCACTCGGATTGCGCCTGAGCGAAACCGATCGGGCGGCGCTGCGCTTCCTGATCGAGTCCCTCAACGAGGACGGCTACCTCGAAGACTCGCTGCCCGCCCTGGCGTCGGGCCTCGCGGGCGACGACAACGACCAGTTCGACGACCTCGTGCACCACTTCCAGGTCGCGCTCGGCCTGCTGCAGAGCCTGGAGCCGGCCGGTGTCGGTGCGCGCAGCCTGGGCGAATGCCTGACCATCCAGCTGCGCGCCCTCGCCGACGAGGACGAGAGCGATGACGAGGCGCAGGTGCGCAAGACGGCGATCGCGATCTGCAAGCAGCCGATGGAGCTGCTCGCCCGCCGCGACTTCAAGCGCCTGGCCACGCTGACGCGAAGCAACGAAGAGGAAGTGCGCGCCGCCCTGCAGCTCATCGCCAGGCTGGAGCCCAAGCCGGGGCGCCGCTTCGTTGATGTGGAGCGCAACGTGGTCGTGCCCGACGTGATCGTCACGCGCGTCGGCAATGGCACCAACACCAAGTTCCGCGTGATGCTCAACCCCGAAGTCATGCCGCGCCTGCGCGTGCACGACATCTATGCCGGCGCGCTGAAGCAGCACAAGGGCGAGGGCAGCCAGGCGCTGTCGCAACGCCTGCAGGAGGCACGCTGGTTCATCAAGAACATCCAGCAGCGCTTCGACACCATCCTTCGTGTGTCCAACGCCATCGTCGAGCGGCAGAAGAGCTTCTTTGTGCACGGTGAACTCGCCATGCGCCCGCTGGTGCTGCGCGAGATCGCCGACGAACTCGGGTTGCACGAATCCACCATCAGCCGCGTGACCACCGCCAAGTACATGGCGACGCCTTACGGCACGGTCGAACTCAAGTACTTCTTCGGCTCGGCGCTTGGCACCGAAACGGGCGGCAATGCATCGAGCACCGCCGTGCGCGCACTGATCAAGCAGTTCGTGAGTTCGGAGGACCTGAAGAAACCGCTGTCGGACAGCCAGATCTCCGAGATGCTCAAGGAGCAGGGCATCGAATGCGCGCGGCGTACCGTGGCGAAGTACCGGGAGGCGCTGCGGATCGCGCCGGCCAATTTGCGGAAGGCGCTCTGAGGGCCGTCTGAAGGAGGCGCCTCAAGCCTCGCGCCCTTCCAGCGTTACCAGCGCCGCCTGCGCCAGCCCTTCCCACTGCATGCGCGACCAGTGATCCACATAGCGCCTGAACTGGCGCTGCGTCGAGAGAACCGGAAACGAATCCGTCGACAATTCGCGAATCTGCCTGCAATGCTCGACGATGCGATCCTTGGCGACGCCGGGCTCGAAGGCGTTGCCTCCGTAGACGGCGCTGAGCAGTTCCAGTTCCGCCAGCGTGCCGTGCGCCCACACCCGGTCCGTGATGGCGGCCGTACGCAATTGCCATTGCGCCAGTTGCCAGGCCACCAGCCACCATTTGCCGTACTCGGTGCGCAACGCGGTCAGCGCGCCGTCGTCCGGCGCCAGCGCGGGGATGGCCGCGAGCGAGAGGAACTGCGTCATCACCCAGTGATTGACCGATTCGATCTTCAGTGCCGCCTCGTAGAACTCGCGCGACTTGCGATAGGCCTCCGTGCTGCGGGGCACATTGCCGACGAGCGCGTGGATGATGGCGATGCGCTTCTCGCTGGCCGCGCTCATGCCGAGGCGTTCGGCCTTCTCCTTCGGATTGCGCTGCGCGACCGGCCTGTCGCGCCAGGCCGCCAGGTCGACGCGGATCTGGTCGCTGAGCCGGTCGAGTTCGGCCGCGGTCTCGGCGCTGATGGATGCGGCGCGGCGTGCCGGGTCCTTTTCGTTGGCACGCACCAGGGAGTCCATCCGATCGAACTTGACCTCCATCTTCGACTTGGTCTGCCGGCTGCGGAAGGCGTCCACCTGGGCTTCCAGGTCCGGCGCGACGGCCGCGTACACCACGATGCTGGCCCAGTCGTGGGTGTCCGGCAGGTCGATCCGCAGGCGCTGCCGCAGTTCATGCACGACCCAGCGCGGATCGTTGCCCGCAAGCAGTCCGCTGTAGAGCAGCTCCGCCGCGATGTTCGACGCACGCATCCACAGCGGGAACTGCGAGGCGATCACCCACGGAATGTCCTGCGCGTGCAGTTCGTGCGCGATGCTGCCGCCGGGCGTCAGCACCGAACTGGCGTTGCCTGAATCGCAGGTCGCCAGGCTCACCACGGTAGGCGGTTGCTTCGCCCGACCGTTCGAATTCATGCTCTTGAGCGCCATCGCGAGGCTCTGTCCGTCGACGACGACGTGCTCTTCGGCCTCGCCTTCCTTGCACAGCACGATGCCGTAGCGGCGGTCCGAGCCCGGTAGCGGCGCGCCGTGCGCCAGCAGGTGCACGTGCGTGTAATCCTCGGACTGGCACGCGTCGCTGATGCTGCGCGCCGTGGCATTCGGCAGCACCGTGAGCAATTTGCGCACCTCGACGACGCGCTCGCCGGGCGTATCCCTGGCCTTGACCCAGGGGTCGATGGCACGGCGCAATGCCTCCAAGTGCGCCTGCGCCGGCACGGCCGCGAAGCCGGGCGGCGAGGCAAAGGCGTAGAGGATCTTCGGCGCCCGATTCCATTGCGACTGGAGCGGCCGGCCGCGGCGGATCTCGCGCGTGATGTTGGTGAGCGTGCGCAGCAGCAGCGGCGCGCCGGAGCCCGAGGTGTCGGCCGGCGACATCGTCGCCTCGAAAGGCACCAGGCCCAGTTCGAAAGCCGAAATCAGCAGCCGGATGTTGACCAGGCGGCTGGTATCCCCGCGCGCCGAGCGAAGCTCCGAGACCAGTTCCGGGATCTTGCCGAGCACCCGCGCGATCGCCTCGCCCAGTTCCTGCAGTTCGGCCGCGCGCTGCGATGCCGCGATCGGCGTTCCGTCGATCTCGTAGCGAAGGCGGTTGAGCCGCGTGAGCAACTGCGCATGCTCGAAAGGCAGATGCACGCTCACCGGCCCGTCGGCTCCGCACAGCGCCATGTAGGCGGTCAGCGGCGACAGCAGCTGGTTGTGCGCCGGCCCTGACCGCAGGAACTCCAGGCGAATATCCCGGACGTCGGACGTGTCGCTCATGTCAGCCCCTCGTGTAGCGCTGGATCTCGCGCGGTTCGCCGGTCCCGTCGCCCTCGACATGGGCCAGCGCGCCGACCGTCCCGCCGCCGGGCTCGACGCTGAGCGACACAGCGCTGGTCTGGTCCATGACGAAGGGCTGTCCGTCGAGGCGCGCCTCGTCGATCGTCTTCATGCGCCCGTCGACCAGCACGTTGAACACCTCGGTGAAGGCACCCTCGCTTGCGAGCATGGCCGGCGTGAACTGGAGCAGGCGTATCCACGTCCCGCTGTTGAAGTAGTAGCGCCCCTGGCCCATATCGATGGCGCGCTCCAAGTGCGTATGGCCGGTGACGATGAAGTCGATCGCCGGCCCGACCGCCGCCGTGACCTTGTCGAAGGTGTCGTCGCGGTCGTGGATGTCGAAGGACTTGTCGTCCTTGAGCCAGTCCAGCAGCGCGCGGCGCAGCGCCTCGGCCTGGCTGACGCCGGTCAGCCATCCGGTCAATCGGTCGATGATCAACTGGGGCGACCCCAGCGTGCCGTCGACCTGCGCTGCCGGCGACCTGCTCTTGCCAAGATTGCGCTCGACGTCGAGCAGCATGTCCTCGGCGCTGCCGCCCAGGCCCTGCTTGAGATTCGGCCCCAGCATCTGCTCCAACGTCATGGCGGGCGGGGCCCTGGATTCCGGCGGCGGCACGACGACGTCACCCGACAGCCGCGCATCGACTTGCGCCCCGCCGCGCTTCCATTCGCCGACGATGCCAAAAAGCTGGTTGATCTTGTTCGCCTGCGACGGGTCGAGCACCAGCAGCGTGCCGACCGCCGCCGAGTTCTCGGGCTTGAGCAGGTCGATCCACGCAAAGCGGCGCTTGACCGTGTTCATCACCTCCTTGACCATGCGCGTGCCCGCGTTCGGCTTCCATTCGTCCTGCGGCAGCGAGAGCCCGGCATTCATGCGGCGCGACACCCGGGCCAGGTCTTCGTAGCGGTTGTAGTTCCAGTCGTCGACCTCGTTGCCATGGATGCAGAACACGCGCGAGCGGCCGACCATCGCCGTGTACCCCGCACCCGCCGTCGAGAACTCGATGCGCGCACGCGCCGACAGGTCATCGCCCGCCAGCCGCGACAGCAGCAGCCGTTGCGACGGCGGAAAGGCGATCTCGATGTCGTGATTGCCGATCACGAACACCAGCGTGCGTCCCGGCAGCTTCACGAACGCGGCCAGCGCAGCCCAGACCGGCGCGAACGAAGCGTCGTCCATGATGCGGCGCACCGTCGTTTCCGCATCGTCGATCGCCACGTAGCCGGCCACGTCTTCGGCCAGCGTGTCGAACACGTCGCCGTTGAGCACCAGCGCCACGCGCCCCTGCGGCCGTTGTTGTGCGAGCCGGAGGATGAAGTTCGCCAGCCGCCCCGATTCACGGAGGATCTGAAAGCCGGTGCGTCCTCCCATGTGCAGGTCGGAAATCGCGTGGAGTTCGTCGAAGGTGGGCAAGTCGCTCATGGTCTCGGCGCTTTCTTGCGCCAGTCGTGGCGCCGGCTTGGCAGCATAGGCCGTGGCGCCCCGGCTGCCCTCCGTAGAAGTGTGGAGTTACCTCCGTCGTCGTGGGGATGCGCAAGCGCCCGACATGTGTAACGCTTTGAAGCATGTATCGCGACGACCTTCCTCATGACTCACCCGTCGAGGAGTTCGACGAGTTCTTCTGGGGCGACCTCCTCGACTACATCGCCGAAGGCCGGGTCGTGGCGGTGGTCGACAGCGAGTTGCTCACGGTCACCTGGCAAGGCCGCGACGTCGCATTCGATGCGCTGGTGGCGGACCGGCTGGCCGAACGACTGCACATCGATACGCGCGGCATCCGCGGCATCCACGGCATTCCGCGCCTCGACGACGTCGTGAGTTGCTACCTGGCTTCTCCGCGCGCCCGCAAGGAAGATCTCTACGTTCGCATCGCGCAGGTGGTCAAGGACCTCGATGTCGCGCCGCCTCAGGCCCTGCTCGACCTCGCCGCGGTGCGGGGGCTCGATCTCTTCGTGACACTCGCGTTCGACAGCATGCTGGTGCGCGCCATCGACCTCGTGCGCCACGGGGGCCAGCTGCGCACGCAGGTCGTCGCATTCGCGCCCAACCGGCCGGCCGACCTCCCGACGCCGCGCGAGCGACTCGCGGCACCCACTGTGTTTCACCTGTTGGGGCGGCAGTCCTCGGCGCCCGAATGGGTGATCTGCGACGAGGATCGCCTCGAATTCCTGCACGCGCTGCAAGAGGACGCTCGGCGGCCGAAGCTGCTGTTCGATGCGCTGCGCGAAGACCACCTGCTCCTCATCGGCTGCCGCCTGCCGGACTGGCTGGCGCGCTTCTTCCTGCGCTCGGCCAAGAACGAGCGCCTTTCATCGCGGCGACAGACGGTGGAATACTGGGTCGACCCCCGGGCGGCCAATGACCCCGCACTAAAGGACTTCCTGGATGTCTTCAGTCCCGACACGCACCTGATCAGGTTGGACCCCGCGAACTTCTGCGCCGAGTTGCGTGCACGTTGGGCGCAGCGCCACCCCGAGGGACTTGTGGCACCCCCGCCGCCCGGGCCGAAGGCAGCCAGCATGGAAGGCGCGGTGTTCATCAGCTATTCGAGCAAGGACACAGCGGCCGCGACCCGTCTGGCGAAGGCGCTGGATGCGGCCGGCATCGACGTCTGGTTCGACCACAACGAACTGCAGGCCGGCGACGACTGGGATCGCCGTATTCGCAGGGGCGTGGAGGGCAGCAGCCTGTTCGTTCCGCTGATCTCCGGCGCCACGCAGGACAAGGAGCATCGCCGCGATTTCTTCTGGCGCGAGTGGAACGCCGCCGACGAGCGGGCAAGGGGCCTCGCGCCGGATGAGCCATTTCTCGTCCCTGTCGTGATCGACGACACGCCACCCTATGGCAGCTGCGTGCCGGATCGCTTCCGCTCCGCGCAATGGACGGCGCTGCCCGACGGGCAGGCCACCCCGGTGTTTGTCGATCGCGTCCGCGACCTGTACCGAAAGATTTCCGGCCGCTGACCATGACACACGCCCCCGCAGTTTGCCTGGCATCGGGCCATGGCGGTTTCGAGCGATGCGCAAGGCGCAGTGCACGCTGGAGCAACTGCGATGTGTGAAGCCATCGTCGCCGTTGTTCCGGCCTCCGAGCGGCTGACGCCGACAAACCCGTGGCCGGGCCTTGCACCGTTTGCAGAGTCGGACCGGCTCTTCTTCCGTGGTCGCGAGCGCGAGTCCGACGAGCTCGCTCGCCTGGTCCGGCGCGAAGCGCTGACCGTGCTGTTCGGCCGCTCGGGCCTGGGCAAGACTTCGCTGCTCGGCGCAGGGCTCTTTCCGCGACTGCGCGAAGACCTGTACCTGCCGGTGCAGATCCGATTGGCGCACGGCGCCCACCTGTCGCTGCGCGAGCAGGTCTGGCAGGCGATCGACACGGCCTGCCGGCAGGCTGGCGCAGAAGGCACGATGCCGTTGTTCGACGCGACGTTGTGGGAGCACTTCCATCGGGCGGACGCGGGCTACTGGAACGCCCGCAACCGGGGCCTCGTCCCCGTGCTCGTGTTCGACCAGTTCGAGGAGATCTTCACGCACGGCGCGGTCGACGACCCGACGCGAACGCTCACGACCGACTTCGTGGCCGAGCTCGCGGACCTGATCGAAGACCGCCAACCCGATGCACTGCGGCATGCGCTCGAGGCCGACCCCGCGCTCTCCGAGCGCATCGACTTCCGGCGACGCGGATGCAAGGTCGTGTTGAGCTTTCGCGAGGACTTCCTGGCCGAAATGGAGGGCTTGCGTGGGCGCATTCCCTCCCTGATGCGCAACCGCTACCGCCTGCTGCCGATGGACGGCCTGCAGGCGCGTGATGTGGTGGCCAGTGGCGGCTCGCTGGTCGAGGCCGATGCGGCGGATCGCATCATTGGCCTGGCATGGCGCAACCGTGCAGAGGCGCCCACGCCGGAAGAGTTCGAACGCATGGAAGTCGACCCGGCGCTGCTCAGCGTGATCTGCAGCGAGCTCAACCTGCGCCGCATCGCGCAGGGCAACCCCCGGATCGGGACCGACCTGCTGGCAGGTGCGGAGCGCGAGATCCTGGTCGACTTCTACACCCGCTCGCTGGACGACCTCGACGCGCGCGTGCGGATCTTCGTCGAGGACGAACTCATCACCGAGGGCGGGTTCCGCGACAGCCACGCGCTCGAAAATGCGTTGAAGCTCCCGGGCGTCACGAGCGAGGCGGTCGACCGCCTCGTGGCGCGGCGGTTGCTGCGCGTCGACGACCGGTTCGGTGTGCGCCGACTCGAACTCACGCATGACGTGCTCACGCGCGTCGTCCAGGACAGCCGCGACGCGCGCCAGGCCCGGGAGGCCGAGGCGGCCGCGGCCGAACGCGAACGCCAGGCTCTGGCCGCGCAGCAGCGCAACCGGCGACAGGCGGCTTGGATCGGCGTCGCCGCCGTGCTGGCGCTCGGGCTCGTCATCGGGGCGGGGATCTCGATCCGTAAGGCCATGGTCGCAACGCAGACGCTGGAGGACGCCAGGAAGGACAGCGAGCAAGCCAAGGTGGATGCCGAAGCGGCGACGCAGGCGGCAGTGCAGGCCCGCGAGGCTGCGGATGCCGCCATCGCCAGGTCCGAGCGCGTCGCCGCGGAGTCCAGGCAGCGCGCGGAAAACGACTCGGAGATGCTGAGACAGAGCGCCTTGGCGGCCAGCCGGCAGCAGGCGCAGGCGGACGAGGCCAAAGACCGCGCAGAGCGGCTGAACCGCGAGGCGCTGGCGACCAACCTCATCGTCAATGCGCGATCCGCGCAAGCCTCCTCGACCGGTCAGCCGGACCTGGCCCTTCTGCTCGGCGCCGAAGCCAGCCGGGGCTATCCCGATCGGCTCGATGCGCAGCTCGCGCAACTGAGCCGGCTGATCTCCGCCGACGGGTTGCGCAAGCTGGTACGGGTCGATGGCGCCGTGTCCAAGGCGGCGATCAGCCCCGATGGACGTCGAGGCGCGGTCGGTACCGACCGCGGCGACATCGTCGTGGTCGACCTGTCGACCTGGAACATCGTCCGGCGCTGGAAAGCGCACAACGGCCGGGTATCCGACCTGGCCTTCGATGCGGACGGATCACGCCTCGTTTCCACCGATGGCGGCCAGGCCATGCTCGTCTGGCAGGTAGCCAGTGGCAAGAGGATCGGCCAGATCCTCCGCGACGCAAAGGCCGGAGCGCCGCAGCGCGTGCTGGTCAGCCCGCGCGGCCGCTTCATGGCGATTGCCGTGCAAGGCGGAGCGATCGAGCTGTGGCCCATGCCCGGCCAAGGTGAAGCTGCTCCGATGCGAGCTTCGGGAGCGCCGGGCGAGCGCGACGCCGTGGTCTGCATGTCGTTCGACGGGGATGAGAGCACCCTGCTCTACGGCGTCGCGGGCGGAGTGAAGGCGATGAGGCTCCCGGATGGCGACGAGGTCCCCGTGCCGCGAACAGTGCAAGCCGTCCTGGCGCGCTCCGCCGATTGCCGCTTCGACGCGGAACTCGGCCAGGACGCCCAGGGCAAGCCGATCGTGCAGCTTCGCGACGCCATCGGCGGAACGATCGCCGGCTCCCTGGGGGCGGGCAATGCCGACACGCCGGTCAAGTTCTCGCGAGGCGGCAGATTCGTTGCCGTGCGACACGGCGACACGACCACCGTGTGGGGCACCGAACCGCTGCGCGAAGTGGGTCGCGTTCGCCACGAAGACGATCCACGTCAGCTTCATGCCATGGAGATCGATGCCGACGGCCGGTGGCTGGCCAGGAGCCTCGAGAAGGGCGACGTCACGGTGCAATCGACGGCAGACGGCGCGATGCGTGTCAGGACCCGGCTGCCGCAGGCCGTCGACGCCTTCGCTTTCTCGCCTTCGGGTGACGCCGTCGCCGGCGTGAGCTACGGGCAAGAGCGGGCGCATCCGATCTGGCGGCTCGCTGCGCCCTCGGTCCTGCGTTCCGAAGACGGGGAGCACAAGGCCGACGAAATCGAGTTCAACCGCGCAGGCACCTTCCTGGCCACCGTCGAGCCGAACAGGCCGGCCGGGCATCTCTGGGCGGTCGGCAGCGCGCGGCACCTGCGTACCGACGCCGACAGGATGGCCGCGGAGTTCAGTCCCGACGGGTCGCGGCAGGCGATCCTGCGGGCCGTCGGTGGCATCGACGTGCTCGACACGCGCGACGGCCGTGTCCTCCTGCGCTTGCCCAAGCCTGCGACAGGAGAGATCGGTCGCTTCGCCATCAGCAAGGACAACCTGCGCATCGCGCTAGCGCAGACTGACGGCACGATCCACATCCACGAGATCCGTGCGGCGAGCCGCGAGAAGGTGATCCCGGGCCAGCGCAAGGTCGAAGCGATCGCGTTCAGTCCCGACGGCAGGGCGCTCGCCATCGGGGACGCCGACGGCGTGGTGCGCCTGTATCGATTCGATGCGCGCGTCCAGGGTGCTCCGTTTCCGGATCCTCACAATGGTCGCGTGCTCGAGGTGGTGTTCAGCCCTGACGGAACACGCCTCGCGACGGGGGGCGAAGACAACAAGGCGATCCTGCGCGATGTGGCCAATGGCCAGACGGTTGCCAGCTTCCACCACGAGTGGGATGTCGACAGGCTTGTGTTCATCGAAGGCGGCGAGGCGCTGGTCAGCGGCAAGGCAAAGGGCGGACGCGATGTGTGGGACGTTCGCCAGGGCCGGCGCCTGGCCCGGCTGCGCGACCCGGACGGCGCGGTGACCAGCGTGGACATCAGCCCGACAGGGCGGCGCGTGGCGCTGCTGCATGCGGACGACACCGTGACGCTGCGGAGCTGGGATACCGAGACCATGTTCAAGGACGCGTGCGACATGGCCGGCCGCAATCTCACCTGCTCCGAGTGGCGGCAGTTCATGCCCGACCAGTCGTACCGCAAGACGTGCCCCGCCTATCCGGCCCCCGTGCCAGCCTGCCGATAGTCGAGAACACGGCGCGGGCGTGCCCGCAGCAAATGCCTTTCGCTCAGCCCTGTGCCTGCAGCAGCACGCTGCGCAGCGCGGCCGGCTGGACCGGCTTGCGCAGCGCCTGCCAGCCGCGCTCGCGGGCGAGTTGCTGCATGGCGTCGTCGATGTCGGCGGACACCAGCGCGATCGCGAGGTCCGGCCTGAGGCGCTGCACCTCGGTGGCCAGCGCAATGCCGTCCATCTCGCCGGGCAGGCGGATGTCGCAGAGCGCGACATCGACCGTCGACAGGTCGGCCTGCGCCAGTGTTTCCGCTGCGCTGGCGTAGACCCGCGGGCTCGCGCCCCACAACCGCAGCAGCGCGGCGAGGCTGTCGGCCACGACGGCGTTGTCTTCCACCACCAGAACGGCGAGGCCGGGGCGCAGCGCCGCGCCGAGCTGCTTGCCGGGGGCCAGTTCGGCAGCCGGCGCGGCCGCCAACGGCACGCCACGCGGTGCGGCCGGCAGCACGAAGCCGAACACCGACCCGCGCCCCGGCGCCGAGCGCAGCGTGATCAGGATGCCCAGCCGCTGGGCCAGGCGCCGGACGATGGCGAGTCCCAGCCCGTGGCCACGCTGCAGGTTGCGCTCGATGTTGCCGACCTGCTCGAAGTCGCCGAACACGCGTTCCTGCGCCTCGGGCGCAATGCCGATGCCGGCATCCCGCACCTCGATGCGCCAGCCCTCGCTGCGCCGCCTGCACGCCAGCAGCACACGGCCGTGGGGCGTGAACTTCAATGCGTTGTCCACCAGGTTGCCGAGGATGCGCCGCAACGTGACCGGGTCTGTCCACGCCGCCGCGTCCGCCGGGCAGCGCACCCGCACACGGCCGCTGCCGGCCTGACGCGCGAACTCGTTCAGCAGTGGTGCGAGCGCGACGGCCGACGGCGTGATGGGATCGGCGGCGGCCTCGATGCGACCGATCTCCAGCAACTGGTTGGTGAGGGCCTCCAGCGCCTGCTGCGCCCGCGACAGCGCGGCGACAGTGTTCTGCACTGTAAGCCTGTCCTCCCCGCTGTCGAGCTGGTGGCGCAGCACCTCGGCCTGCAGCCCCATGGCCATCACCGGCTGGCGCAGGTCGTGGTTGGCGGCCGAGAAGAAGCGCAGGCGCTCGGCTTGGGCCTGCTGCGATTCGCGCAGGCCGGTCAGCGCCTGTTCGCGCAAGCTGCTCTCGTTGTGGCGCAGACCGATGTTCTCCTCGAGCTGGCGCGAACGCTCGGCCACCAGCTTCCACACCATTGCCAGCAGGCCGATGCCGAGCACCGACAGGACCACCATGGCGGTCGACCCGAAAGTGATCCCCATCACGATCACCGGGCCCAGCAGCAGCGAAATGGCGAGTTGCATCGCCGGCGTGTAGTACGACACCGAGAAGACCGACGACAAGGTCATCGCCATGACCACCAGGCCGAGCATCAGTTGCACCGTGCTGTCGGCCGGGTTGAAGAGCAGGATGCCGGCCGCCCCGTGCGCGCCCTCGTGCACCGCGATGCGCAGTGTGTGAAGGCGCAGTGCGCGCGGCAGGTTCCCGGGCGTGAGTGGGTCGGGCAGGTGCTGCGGAAAGAAGCCTCGATAGGCCGTGGTCACGGCGATCAGTGCGATCCAGATGCCGGCATACAGCGGCGAGTACTGCCACGCGAACAGGGCGGCCACGCCGCAGTCGAGCAGGAATTGCACGAGCAGCACCGGCCCGCTGGGCTGGGCGCTGAGCCTGAGCACCTCGCAATGGATGGCAAACCGATCGGCTTCGGAAGCCTCAGGATGGTCGGGTGCGGGCGAGGAGCTCATCGGCGAAACGCACTATAGAGCAGCTACAGACGGTCGCGGCGACAATCGCAGGGTGAACGATCTCTCCCTTTTCCTCCCTTGCGCCGCCGGCGTCGAGGATTTCCTGGCGCAGGAAGTGCATGCGCTGACCGGACGCGTGGGGCAGGACCTGCTCACCCTGCGCGGCGGCGTACGCGTGCGCGCCGACTGGCGCGACGCGCTCAAGCTCAATCTCCACAGCCGGCTGGCGCAGCGCGTGCTGATCGAACTGGCCCAGGCGCCCTACCGCAGCGAGAACGATCTCTACGCCATCGCCAGCGGCGTGGCCTGGGAGATCTGGTTTACGCCGAAGCAGACTTTCAAGATCGAGACCACCGCACAGCACAGTCCGCTGCAGAGCCTCAACTTCGCGACGCTGCGCATCAAGGACGCGATCGCCGACCGCTTTCGCGCCAAGGCGGGCGGCGTGCGACCCAGCATCGAGACCCAGTGGCCCGACACGCGCGTGTTCGCGCACCTCACCACCGACCTCTGCACGCTCTACATCGACACCTCCGGCGAGCCGCTCTTCAAGCGCGGCTGGCGACAGGACAAGGGCGAGGCGCCGCTGAAGGAAACGCTCGCCGCCGCCATGCTGGCCGCGAGCGGCTGGTGGAACCCTGAAACGGGCGAGGTGTCGGCCCAGCCGCTGTACGACCCCTGCTGCGGCAGCGGCACCATCGCCATCGAGGCCGCGCAGATCGCGGGCGGCATCGCGGCCGGCTCGCAGCGGCGCTTCGGCTTCGAGAAACTGCTGCCGTTTCAGCCGCACGTCTGGGAAACGCTGAAGGCCGAAGCCACGCCCAAGTCCGACGCAGGCGCGAAGGCACCGGCGATCTTCGGCTCGGATGTCTCGCACCGCATGGTCGACTTCGCCGAGCGCAATGCCGAACGTGCCGGCGTCGCGCAGGCCGTGCAGTTCCGCGGCGGCGACGCGCTGCAGCGCATGCCGCCGGTCGAGTCCGGCGTCATCGTGCTCAATCCGCCCTACGGCGAGCGCATCGAGGTCGGCGGCGTCGCGCGCGGTCGACGCGCCGACGACGCACCTGTCGCCGCACGCGGACGAGAGGAAGCGCAGACCGAGGACGGCGGCGAGTTCTTCGTGCAACTCGCGAGCCACTGGAAAAAGAACTACGCCGGCTGGACCGCCTGGGTGCTCACGCCCGACCTGCAACTGCCCAAGCGCATGCGCCTGAAGGAATCGCGCCGCGTGCCGATGTGGAACGGGCCGATCGAGTGCCGGCTGTTCCGCTTCGACATGGTGGCGGGCTCGGCACGCGCCCGGCCCTGACCCCTCGCCGGGCCGCTCAGCCGTAGCGCTGGCGCGCCAGCGCGGCGCCTTCGGCCAGCGCCTGCAGCTTCTTCAGCGCCACTTCCCGGTCCATCGGCGCCAGCCCGCAATTGGTGCATGACAGCAGCCGTAGCTTTGGCACGTACTGCAGCGCCTGCCCAATGGTGTCCGCGATCTGCTCGGGCGTCTCGATGATGTCGCTCGCCACGTCGATCACGCCGACCATCACGTCCTTGCCGTCGAGCAGGCTCATCAGGTGCGGCGGCACGTGCGAGTGGAAGCACTCCAGGCTCACCTGGTCGATGCTGCTCTTCGCGAGCGCCGGGAACACCTCTTCGTACTGCCGCCACTCCTCGCCGAGCGTCGCCTTCCAGTCGACGTTGGCCTTGATCCCGTAGCCATAGCAGATGTGGACGGCCGTGGTGCAGGTCAGTCCTCGGGCGGCGCGTTCCAGCGCCTGCACGCCCCAGTCGGCGGCGTCCTTCATGTAGACATTGAAGGCGGGCTCGTCGAACTGGATGATGTCCACGCCGTCGGCGCGCAGCGCATGAGCCTCCTGGTTCAGCAGGTCCGCGAAGGCCATGGCCATCTTCACCCGGTCGCCGTAGAAGCGGTCGGCCACGGTGTCGACGATGGTCATCGGCCCAGGCAGCGTGAACTTGATCCGGCGCGTGGTGTGGGCGCGCAGCAGGCGCGCCTCGGTCGCGTGCACCCGGCCCTTGAGCCGCAGTTCCGACACCACCTGCGGCACCATCGCGTCGTAGCGGTTGTTGCGGATGCCCATCTTCACCTTGTGCTCGAAGTCGATGCCTTCGACCTGCTCCAGGAATCCGTGCACGAAATGCTGGCGCGACTGTTCGCCGTCGCCGATCACGTCGAGGCCGGCGTCTTCCTGCGCCTTGATCCACAGCAGCGTGGCGTCGGCCTTGGCCTGCGCCAGTTCGGCGCCTTCCGATTTCCATTGCGGCCAGAGCTTGTTTGTTTCGGCCAGCCACGCCGGCTTGGGCAGGCTGCCCGCGATGGTCGAGCTGAAGAGGGGGCGGGTCATGTGGAGGTCTCCGGAAAATCAGGGCGTAGCGTACGCGAACGAGCAAGCTCCGCCCACCTGGGACAGAATGCACGCCCACCGGATTCCAACACTTCCAAACCGACCACGCATCACCTCATGACCGACCTGTCCGCTTTCCTGATCACGAAGAAATGGCCCGCCCTGCATCCGGACCGGCTGCAGCTCTATTCGCTGCCCACGCCCAATGGCGTCAAGGTGTCGATCATGCTGGAGGAGACGGGCCTGCCCTACGAGCCGCATCTCGTCAGCTTCGAGAAGCAGGACCAGATGTCGCCGGAGTTCCTCTCGATCAATCCCAACAACAAGATCCCGGCCATCCTCGATCCCAACGGTCCGGACGGCAAGCCGCTGGCGCTGTTCGAGTCGGGCGCCATCCTGGTCTATCTGGCGGGCAAGACCGGCAAGCTCATGCCCAAGGACACGGCGGGCCGCTACGAGACGCTCCAGTGGGTGATGTTCCAGATGGGCGGCATCGGGCCGATGTTCGGCCAGCTCGGCTTCTTCAACAAGTTCGCCGGCAAGGCCTACGAGGACAAGCGCCCGCGCGATCGCTACGTCGCCGAATCGCGGCGCCTGCTCCACGTGCTGGAGCAGCGCCTGAAGGACCGTGCCTGGATCATGGGCGACGATTTCGGCATCGCCGATATCGCGACCTTCCCGTGGGTGCGCAACCTGGTCGGCTTCTACGAAGCAGGCGATCTCGTCGGCATCAACGACTTTCCGAACGTCAACCGCGTGCTCGCGGCCTTCGTCGCGCGGCCTGCGGTGGTGAGAGGCCTGAACATTCCGGCCCGGGGCTGAGGGGGCCCGAGAGCATCCGGCATGGGCGTCGTCATCGACACCAACATCGTCCTGGACCTGCTGGTGTTCGACGATCCCGGGCGCGCGCCGCTGGCGGCTGCGCTGGCGGCGGGCGAGTTCGACTGGCTCGCGACGGGCGCCATGCGCGACGAACTCGCGCGCGTGCTGGGCTATCCCCTGATCGTCGAAAGACTCGCGGCCAAGGGGCGAGGCGCCGGCGATGTGCTCGCCGCCTTCGACGCAAAGGCGCAGGTGGTCGAGCGCGTGCCGGGGCGTGCGTCGTGCGTCTGCCGCGATCCCGACGACCAGATCTTCATCGACCTCGCCGTCGCGCACCGTGCGCGGCTGCTGAGCAAGGACCGGGCCGTCCTCTCGATGCGCAAGCGCCTTGCCGCGCTGGGCGTCGCCGTCTCGCGGGAATAGCGTTCGGGACCGGTCGCCGGTAGCTCCACCGTCTAACCCGAAGGAGGGGCATCGGGCCTGACCTCATGACGGGTTACCTCCGGTGCGCTCGCCCGGACACTGGTGGGCTCGAACAGGATTTACACCGGACCGGGCCGACCTGAGGTACACCACGTCCTCGCGCTACAAATTCCACAACCCAGGAGTGCATGAAATGGCAGATACGAAGAACGCCAAGAAGCGCCGCATGGCGCCGCTGAAGACGCCCAGTCCCCTCGGCGAAGACGCGACCCGCGACATCTCGGCCGAGCTGAACGCGTTGCTGGCCGACACCTTCGCGCTGTACCTCAAGACCAAGAACTTCCACTGGCACATGTCCGGCCCGTACTTCCGCGACTACCACCTGCTGCTCGACGACCAGGCCGACCAGATCTACGCGACCATGGACCCCATCGCCGAACGCGTGCGCAAGATCGGCGGCACGACGCTCCGCTCCACAGGGCACATCACGCGCCTGCAGCGCCTGTCGGACAACGATGCCGACTTCGTGACGCCTGCGGACATGCTGGCGGAACTGCGCGAAGACAACCAGCGGCTCGCCGGCTTCATGCGCGAGACCCATTCGCTGTGCGACGAACACGGCGACGTTGCCACCGCCAGCCTGCTGGAGGTGTGGATCGACGAGTCCGAGCGGCGGACCTGGTTCCTGTTCGAGTCGGGCCGGCAGACCTAGCGCGGCTCGCTGCCGTACCAGCGCGCCAGCAGGCTGGCGACGGCACGCACCCGCTGCGTGTCGCGCCCCCAGCGCCGCCCCGAGGGCAGGTGCCGCAGCCATCGCATGCGGCGGGCCGCCACGGCGAGTCGCTCGCGCACCTCGTCGCTCGCATCGGCCAGCACGCCGTGCCAGTGCGCGGCGGCCGCGTGCGGCGATGCGGCATCGACCAGCATCGCCGTGGAGTGGAGGTAGCTGAGCCAGTCGCGCGCCTGGCATTCGGCCAGCGGCAGCGTCTCGCCGGGGTCGTCCTCGAAATCGATGTAGCCGATCGTGCCGTCCGGGCACTGCACCATGTTGCGGTCGAAGGCCTGGCTCAGGTAGGCGTCGCGCGCATGCACGGTGGCGATGGCGTCGAGGCCGTCATGCCACACCGCGAGCAGCGCTGCCGGCCCGGCTGCGGCGGCCTGGTCGAGCCGCTCCTGCAGCACCACGGCCGGCCGGCCGCTCTCGCCGAGGTCGGAAATCAGCAGGCCGTCCACCTGCTGCGCCAGCACCGCGGGCACGCGCAGACCCGCATCGCCCAGCGCCTTCAGCCGGCGCGCCTCGATCTCGATCGCGGCCTCGCCGCCCGGGTTGGGCACCGGCGACAGCACGTCGAGCCGCAAGGTGCCGGCAATCGCCGCCAGCAGGTGGTAGCGCATCTTGCCGTGCCGCGGCCCGGCCTTCTTGAGCCACACGCGCTCGTTGCCGAAACGGTGGCTCGCGACCGGCCGGGTCTGCTGCGGCAGCGTAACGCGCAGGAAGTCCGCATAGTCCGCGGGCTGCGGCGGCGGAGCGTCCGGCTCGAGGGGCGCAGGGGCGGAAGCCAGGCCCTTGCGCATTTGCACGCGGGTGGAGGACCCGCCCCGTCTCACTGGATTCATACGGACAGGTTCAGGGGCTGAAAGCTCTGCGCGCTGGCGAGCGGCCAGTAGGTGCGGAACACGTTGTGCTGCGCGTCCAGCGGACCGAGCAGCGCACCGGGCTTCACCTGCATCACCAGGTTGCTCAGCAGGCGGACCTCGGTGTCCGAGATGCGGCGCACGATGTGGTGCGCGGTGATCTGCTGCGGATGGTCGAGCCCGGCGGCCTGCACCAGTTCCTGCAAGGCATGCAGCGTGCTGCGGTGGAAGTTGCGCACGCGATCGGCCTTGGTCGGCACCACCAGCGCCTGCTGGCGCACCGGGTCCTGCGTCGTGACGCCGGTCGGGCAGTGGCCGGTGTGGCAGCTCTGCGCCTGGATGCAGCCCAGCGACATCATGAAACCGCGTGCCGCGTTGCACCAGTCGGCGCCCAGCGCCATCATCCGCGCCAGGTCGAAGGCGGTGATCACCTTGCCGGCGCAGCCGATCTTGATGCGGTCACGCAGGCCGACGCCGACCAGCGTGTTGTGCACCAGGAGCAGGCCTTCCTGCAGCGGCGCGCCCACGTGGTCGCTGAATTCGACCGGCGCCGCGCCTGTGCCGCCCTCGGCCCCGTCGACCACGATGAAGTCGGGCGTGAGGCCGGTTTCCTGCATCGCCTTGACGATGGCGAACCACTCCCACGGATGGCCGAGGCAGAACTTGAAGCCGCAAGGCTTGCCGCCCGACAGCACCCGCAGGCGGGCGATGAAATGCATCATCTCGATCGGCGTCGAGAAGGCGCTGTGCGACGAGGGCGAGATGCAGTCCACCCCCACCGGCACGCCGCGCGCGGCAGCAATTTCGACCGTGACCTTCGGTGCCGGCAGCACGCCGCCATGGCCGGGTTTCGCGCCCTGGCTCAGCTTGACCTCGATCATCTTCACCTGCGGGTCGCGCGCGTTGGCGATGAAGCGCTCCTCGCTGAAGCAGCCGTCGTCGTTGCGGCAGCCGAAATAGCCCGAACCGATCTCCCAGATCAGATCGCCGCCGTGCACGCGATGGTGAACCGAGATCGAGCCTTCGCCCGTGTCGTGCGCAAAACCGCCGAGCTTCGCGCCCTGGTTGAGCGCCATGATGGCATTGGCCGACAGCGCGCCGAAGCTCATCGCCGAGATGTTGAACACGCTGGCGCTGTAGGGCTGGGTGCAAATCTCCCCGGCGGGCGAGGCCGGGTTCGGCGTGCCGCCGATGACGATGCGGAAGTCGTGGTCGGCCAGTTTGGTCGGCCGCATCGAGTGGTTGATCCACTCGTAGCCTGAAATCGTGACGTCGAGTTGCGTGCCGAAGGGGCGGTTGTCAGGGTCGCCCTTGCTGCGCTGGTACACCAGCGAGCGCTGCGCGCGTGAGAACGGGGCGGCTTCGGAGTCGCTCTCGATGAAGTACTGCCGCATCTCCGGGCGGATGTATTCAAACAGGAAGCGCAGGTGGCCGATCACCGGGTAGTTGCGCAGGATCGCGTGGCGCGTCTGCCGCAAGTCGTGCACGCCGGTCGCGCTGAGAACCGCGAAGACCACGAGGGCGATCCATCCCGTCCAGAGGTGCGGCATGAGCAGAACGGCCGCCAGGCTGGCGGCCAGGCCGGCGACGCACATCGCAAACGCGGTGTAACGCGCCGGAAACGGCGGATTCATCAGGGTAGAAATAAAGGGTCTCCGGGAACCTTGCTGCATCATAGAGGGCTGCCCCAGCAATGCCATGACAACCCCAGCCGACACCCCAACCCCCACCCAGCCCGATCAGACACCGCTCGGCCCCGACGATTTCGACGCCCTCGACCACGCGCTCGACGCCATGCGCGAGCATGACGACGAGACCCCGCAGTGGGAATTCTGCGAAGGCTTCATGGCCGCCTTGGTTTGCACGCGCCGTCCGATCGACCCTGCCGAATACTGGCCCGTGCTGCTCGGCGACGGCTTCGTGCCGGCGCAGCACATGGAATTCGTCTGGCGCTGGAAGCGGCGCTGGCGCGAGATCGAGACGGGCCTCGACGCCGACGTGCAGTCCCTGGACGACGAACGCACCTGGCAACCCGAGGTGCTCGACACCCGCGGCGCGATCGCCGCCCTGCCCGAGGAAGAGCGCAGCGAAATGGAGGGCGAGGCCATCCCGTCCTTCGCGCAGGTCTGGGCGCTGGGCTTCATGTTCGCGGTCGAGAACTGGCCCGAGGACTGGGCAGCGCCGCGCGACAAGGAAGCCGCGCAGATGCTCGACGAGGCCCTCGACGCGATCGTGACGCTCACCGAGGACGACAAGGGCAAGCCCGTGCTGTCGATGTACGCGGAGGACGGCCCGCCCAGCGTGAGCCAGGAGCGCGTCGATGATTTCGGCGCCGCGATCTGGGCGGTCTACGACCTGCGCCAGCTCTGGCGCAGCATGGGGTCGCGCGTCGAGACGATCCGCAAGGAAGCGACGCCGGGCCGCAACGACCCCTGCCCCTGCGGCTCAGGCAAGAAATACAAGAAGTGCCACGGGGCCGGCTGAGGCCGCGGGCCGTCGGTCACCAGCGCCGCCAGCGGTCGAATTCCAGGTCGTCGCCGACGTTGTAGTGGTCCACCCGGCCGGTCGGATCGATGTAGATGTAGAGAAAGCGGCGGTTGTTGATGTGCAGGTACCGCCAGGACCAGACCCCGCCGTTGAACGAGGTCACTTGCGTCTGCTGGTACGGCGGGCCATAGGTGAAGAGCACGTCCTCCACGCGCCATTCGCCCGGCTTGATCGTGCTGCCGAACAGGCCTTCGTCGAGTTCCTGCCGCACCGAGTAGACATGGCCCGACGCATCGATGTCCACGTTGCTCACCTGGAATCCCATCGGCCCGCGCGAGTACTGGTAGCGCTCGCCGGTGGGCGTGCGGTAGATGGCGGTGGGCGAGCCGAGCTGCTGGAGGACCTGGTTGCGATCCACGCCCAACGGCAGGTTCGATGGGTCGCTCGCGCAGCCCGCCAGCAAGGCAGCGCACGCGAGCGCGATGGCCGCTGCTGTCTTTACCGGGATGCCGACGGCTTTTTGCATGATGGTCTCACTGTGCGTGCCGGCCGTCGCCTCGGCTGTCGGACGAGTGGCTCCCTGGGTGTCAGAAGTCGGTCGGGCGATGACTTGCCGCGCGGGTAGAGTCGCGACTCCGCCGCCCGGCTCGCAAGATTGTGTTTCCCCATGCATCGATCTACCGCCCTGTTGATCCTGACCGTCGCGGCGCTGGCCGCAGGCTGTGTGTCGCGAACCGCTCCGCGCGTCACCTGGCTCGGCGACGGCGTCTTCAAGTCGCCCACCGCGCAGGACGCGGAGGCTTACTGCCGAAACTTCGGCGCCCCCATGCGCTACCTGAACCACAAGGGGCCCGGCGAGCCGACGGGAGAAGTCACCTACCGGTGCGACTAGGCGCCCCGGGTGTCCGTCGCGACGGCTTCCCACGTCGCAAGATCCTTCAGCAGGCACCCAAACTCCGGGCCTTCATCGACGCGGCCCGTTCGGAAGCGATTTGAGCGATCATCAGCGCATGGCAAGAGCAAGAAGTCCAGCAGAACGCGACGGCACCGACGGTGAATTCGTCCGGGGTCGATCAGTCGCGACCCTGGGGCGTGGCATGGCGCTGGTGAAGGTGGGCAAGTCCGTCAAGACCCCCGTGCGCCCCGAGGACGAGACCACCGTGCTGGTGCAGAAGGCGGCGCGCGCACTCAACAAGCCCGGCATCGACCGCTCGGTCGTCTTCCGTGGCCCTAACGCCGCGAAGATCTACTCCTACGCCGCCTACTCGAAGGATCCGACCAAGGTCGTGCGCGAGGCCGCCGACGGCACGCGCGTGATCGGCCGGCTCGTGGACGGCAAGTTCCGCGCCGAAAAAGCGTGAGCCGCCGGCCTCCGAGCCTCGAAGCACTCATCCGGCAGACCCAGGGGCCGCGGCCCGTCGCCTTCGTCCTCGCCGGCCACAACGGCTCCGGCAAATCGACCATGTGGTACACGCGCCTGGCCGGATCGCTGCGGATTCCGCTCGTGAATGCCGACCGCATGATGATGTCGATCCTGCCCGATCCGGACCCCGAGACCGGCCGTATCCCGGCGTGGGCGCAGCACCTGCGCGACGAGGACGAGCGCTGGCAGATCCTCTCGCAGGAAGGCGTGCGCGTCTTCAAGCGGCTGGTCATGGACCAGCGCATGCCCTTCGCCTTCGAGACCGTCTTCTCGCATTGGAAGGCGCTGCCGGATGGCACCCACGAATCCAAGGCCGACGACATCCGCGCCATGCAGAAGGCCGGCTACTACGTCGTGCTGCTGTTCGTGGGGCTGACCTCGGCCGATTTCTCCGTGCTGCGCGTGAGCACCCGCAAGCAGCAGGGCGGCCACGACGTCGATCACGCCAAGCTCGTCTCCCGGTTCCCCCGGACGCAAGCAGCCGTCGGCCACGCAGCGCCATTGGCAGACATGACGCTGATGTTCGACAACAGCCGGGAAGAAGAGAACGCCTTCACGCTGGTGCGTGCCCAGAAACGGAGATCGGTGCTGTTCGATGCGCGCGATCCGCAGTTCAAGGTCGATCCGGAGCTGCGGGCGGTGAGCGATCCGTGGCTCGAAAAGGTCGTCGGGCCGTTCAGGTCGAAGCGGGCCGCTCGGCCGAGCGCCCCACCGCCCGCGGCCAAGGTGAAAGCGCAGACCAAGGTCAAGGTGAAAGTGAAGATGAAAGGGCCGCCAGCCCTGGCGACGCGTTCACCGCGCAAGCGGCCGGCTTCCTACAAGGCACGTTCCAGGTAGCTCTGGAACACGCCGACGTGCACCAGCGCCGAGTCGGCGGAATTCGGCCAGAGGTCTTCGGTGCGGAAGCGCACGTCGTACGTGGGCTCGTCCTGCGCCTCCACGCCGTGGGCATGCGCGTCGGGAAAAGGGTAGGCCGGCGACTCGCCCACGACGACGCCCGTCTTGCCGCGGATATAGCCCGGCATCCGCACGTGACCCGGCACGTGGTCGTCCCGCACCCGCACGCGGTCGCCGATGCTGAAGCGCTCGCGGCTCGGCACGTTGGTTCGCCCGGGCGCACTCGCCGTCGCGAGCGGAACGCTTCCTTCCGCGCGCTGATCCAGTTCCTCCCGGGACACGACGCCCTTCTCGACGCAGAGCGTCGCCAGGCTCGTGAACGATCGCTCGTAGTAGCTGGCCGTGAGGTAGTGCCGCGGCTCCATGCGTTCGATCGCATGGCGGTACTCGTCCATGTTGAAGATGCCGAGGCGCACGGCATGCGCATACAGCGAGTTCGCGCGCACCTCCCAATCGGCGTGGAACGCCTTGGCATCGAGCGTGTAGTGCACGCGCCCGAATCCTTGCCTGCCTCCCAGATCGTGCATGCCGTCCATGCGTCGCCTCCTTTGCTAGAGCCTTGCGACGCCGATCAGGGCGTCGCGGGTCACGATGCCGGCCAACTGCGCCTCGGACCATCCTTCGGTTCCGGGCGGGCGCGTAGGCAGCACCATGTAGCGCGTGTCGGCGGTCGTGTCCCAGACACGGATCTCGGTGTCCGGCGGAAGATCGAGCCCCATCTCCTTGAGCACGGTGCGCGACTCGCGCACCACGCGCGCGCGGTATTCCAGATCCTTGTACCAGTCCGGTGGCAGGCCGATGATCGTGAAGGCCGTGCAGGAGCACAGCGTGCAGCAGATGACGTTCTGGACCTTGGACGTGTTCTCCAGCACGATCAGGTGCCGGTGATGCTTCGGCATCGGGATGCCGAGTTCGGCAACCGCGGCGCGGCCGTTCGCGAGCAGGCGTTCGCGGAAGGCCGGATCGACCCAGGCCTTGGCGACGACACGCGCGCCGTTCTGCGGCACCCATTCCTCCAGCGCGAGATGGCTCAGCTCGTCGACGGCCTCGCTGGCCTTCATGCCGCGCGCGTCGAGCGCCGCCTGCATCGCATCGATCCTCTGCGCCATGGGCGCCGTGCGTTGGATGACCGTTTCGTCTTGGGCCATGATGAAAGCTCCTCTCAGTTCACGAGCTCGGGGTCGCTCAGGATGATGTCGTCCCAGAGCGTCTGGAACGACAGCCAGCCGAAGCCGGGCGAGCCCAGCACCGACGCGAGCCAGCGTGCATCCTCTGTCTGCCAGAGCGTCGGTTTGCCCGCCGCCTCCGCGATGAGCTGCGCTTCGCAGCATCGGTTCATCAGCACGAACCACCAGGCGGCCTCGTCGATGCTCTGGCCGGTCGTGAAGATGCCGTGCCCGCCATGGATCGCGACGCGCTTGTCACCGAAAGCCGCGGCGAAACGGGCCGCTGCCTCGGGCTCGCGCACCACGCGCGGTTCCCGGATCAGCGCCTGGTTCTCGAAAAAGATGCAGGCATCCTGCGTGATCGGGTCGAGCAGCCGCTCGAACGCCGACCAGGTCGACGCATGCAACGCATGCGCGTGGCAGACGGCCTTGACCTCCGGGCGGGCCTGATGGAGTGCGGTGTGCAACAGCAGCCCGACGGGATTGACCATGGCGTTGCCGCGCACCACCTTGCCTTCATGGACCTGCACCAGGTCCGAGACCTTGACCTGGTTCATCGCGACACCGACCGGATTGACCCAGAAGTGGTCCGGCAACTCCGGGTCACGCAGCGTGATGTGGCCCAGCAGCCCCTCGGAAAACCCGCGCCGGCCGAAGATGCGGCAGGCGCCGGCCAGGCGCTGCAGTTGGTGGGTTCGCTCCGCTTCCTTGCTGTCGAATGTCGGGGGAACCCGGGAGGCAAAGCTCTGTACGCCGATCTGCACGATGGGTCTCCTGGATTCCGGCCGACCGCCGGATGGTGGCTCGCAACGTTAGCACCTGCGCGCGACAGGGCGCAAGATCGCGTGCCGGGTCTTTCGGGTTACGGCGTCGGGGGGAGCGCGTTGATGGCGCGCAGGGCCTCGCGCGTGATGCTCTGCCGCTTCGGAAGGTCGTCGAGCCTGTTCGGCGTGTCGATGTTCAGGGCGAAGAAGACGGGGCCGGTGGGCCACTCGACCCAGCCCACCCACCAGCCGATCTTTCCGGACCAGCCCGTCTTGGCGCGCAGGATCCAGTCCGCGCCCGCTTCGTTGACCATCACGTCCTTCACGAGCCGCTGGTGCTCGACCTTGAAGGGCAGTTGGTTGCGGTACAGCCGCTGCAGGAAGGCGATCTGCTCGAAGGCTGAAATGGCCAGGTCGCCCTCGACCCAGAATGGCTTATCGCCCGTGGCGACGGCATTGCCGTAGCCGATCTTGCGCATGTAGGCGGTCTCGCGCGCATCGCCGAGTTGCCTGGCGAAGCCCTCGTACACCCATACCGTGGAGTTCCGCATCGCGGAGCGCAGGTTCTGGTCCGCATTCCATGCGGGTTGCGAACGCTTCACGCCATCCCACGGAATCACCTGGAATTCGTCGCGCAGCAGGCCGGCATCGAGCGCGAACAGGCTGTGCGGAATCTTGAAGGTGGAGGCCGGCGAATAGCGTCGCCCGGCGCGCGCCGTGTCGTAGACGTGGGCCGTTTCGGACTTGCCCCGGGCGTCCAGCACCACGATGCTGCCTTGCGCGTCGGCCGCGGTGAAAAACCGTGACCACTCGGCCATGTCCTGGCGCTGCGGTTCGGCCAGCGCAACTTGAGAAAGCCCTGCGGCGAGGGCGGAGAGCATGAGATTTCTGCGATTCATCGCAGAAAGTCTAAATGCCTCGCGACGCTTCAGATCTTGAACGCCCTCTGCACGTCGGCCCGCACCAGGTCGGCGTAGTCCCTGTGCTTGCGGATCCAGCCAGCGATGAACTGGCACACCGGGATCACGTGCTTGCCCTGGCTGCGCGCCTCGTCGAGCACGTGCCGCGCGATGGCGGACCCGACACCCTTGCCCTCGTACTCGGGCATCACTTCGGTGTGGGTGAACATGACGGCTTCGCTCAGCAGGTTGTACTCGCAGTAGCCCGCGAGCTTCCCGTCGATGGCGGCCTCATAGCGATGCTGTTCGGGCTTGTTGGTGATCGTGATGTCGGTCATTCGATTTCCGTGTGCGTTCAGGTTGTTCGGGCCAGGAAGGTCGCGAGGTTTGCCGCGGCCGTCGCGCGAACCTTCTTCTTCAGCATCGGCGACCAGCCCAGCAACAGGCCCGGCGTGCCCAGGGCCTGACGCGACCAGCGCCAGAAATCGAAGCGGTCGCGTTGCGTGGCGATGAGCCCTTCGGGGGTGAAGGTGAAGCGCGAGTCGATCGCGTTGTCGACGATGCGCCCGGTCGCGCTGAAGAGATAGTGCGCGTCCCAGTGCGCTTGGCCGGTCGTGGCGTCGGCCTGCACATCGCGGTAGCTCAGCTTCCAGACCGCGGCGCCCTTGGCCCGCGTGCCGGTGCAAAGCATCTTCCACATGCCGCCGATCTCGCGCGCGCCGCGCAAGGCGAAGGCCTCGTCGTCGAAGCGCGCATCCGGGGCGTAGCAGGCGGCCATGGTGTCCGCATCGAGGGCGGCGAAGGCGTCGTAGAAGCGGCGGATGGTCTGTTCGTTGCGCATGGGGTCTTTCGCGATGCGGCATCGTAGCCGAGCATGCCCCGGCGTCGCGTCTCAGGACTTGACCAGTTCGAGCAGCGTCTGGAGCGCGTAGTGCACCGTCGCCGCGCGCACCGCCGCGCGATCGCCGTCGAAGCGCCGTCGTTCGGTGCGCACCTGCCCGTTCGCGGACCAGCCGAACCACACGGTGCCGACGGGCTTCTCGGGCGAGCCACCGGTGGGCCCCGCCACGCCGGTCACGGCCACTGCGACCTGCGCCCTGGAGCGCGCGACGGCCCCTTGCGCCATGGCGCGCGCGACTTCCTCGCTGACCGCGCCGTAAGCTTCGATCAAGGCCGCGTCGACGCCGAGCAGTTCCGTCTTGGCCTCGTTCGAATAGGTGACGAGGCCGCGCTCGAACCAGTTGCTGGAGCCCGAGAGATCGGTGCACGCCCCGGCGATCAGGCCGCCGGTGCAGCTTTCGGCGGTGGCCATCATCAGGCCCTTCCGCTGCAGCGCCTCGGCGAGCTGCAGCACGAGCGCCGGGGTGTCGTGCCCGGAACCGGGAGTGAAAGAAGCGTCGTTCATTGTGTTCACCATGCGCGCCATGCGGCGATCACCAGCAGCGTACAGAACGCCGCGACCAGGTCGTCGAACAGGATGCCGAAGCCCGCGACGCGCCATCGCGCAGGCTCGCTGCCGGTATCGGGCAGCTTGAACGCGCGGTCGGCCCAGCCCACCGGTCCCGGCTTGACCGCATCGAAGAAACGGAAGAGGGCAAAGGCGATGAGCTGCGCCAGCAGCCCGCCGGGCGTCACGAGCCAGAGCACGATCCAGAAGGCGACCACTTCGTCCCAGACGATGCTGCCGGGGTCGGCGACATTCATGTGCCGGGCCGTGACGGTGCACGCCCACCAGCCGACCGGCAAGGACGCCAGGATCACCCAGCCGACCGCGGCATTGGAGAGCCACAGTTGCATGACGAGGAAGGCGACCCAGGCCCACAGCGTGCCCACGGTGCCGGGCGCATGGCGCGGAAGGCCCGAGCCGAAGCCCAGGGCGATGAGGTGCGCCGGGTGCGCGAGCAGGAAGCGCACGGTCGGGCGGAACGGCAAGGGTGGCGGCACGGCGCCGGAAGAGGGAGCGACTGGCATGACGCGACAGTGTCGCGCATCCGGCGCGGTACATGCCAGTGTTCCGGCCAGCGTCCAGGCCAGCGCTCAGGCCGGCTGGTAGTGCTGCTCGATGCGCTGCGCCACCGCCTTCGGGTTGCTGCGCAACGCTTCGGTGTCGCAGGCGCCCAGGAACATGCCCTCGAAATTGATCTCGACCCGCGGGAAGTAGTGGTCCAGCGATGCGCCTGCGTCGAACAGGCATTGCGCCAGCGACGCGAAGGTGCAGCCCGCATCCTGCGCGTCGGCGCCCTTGGCATTGACGCGGTACACATAGGCATCCGTTCCGATGCGTTGGATTTCGATCAAGGGCTTCATTCGGCGCGAGACGGGAGTTGGGTCCAGACAGATGTGGCGATTGAATGGTCGCTGCAAGCGCCGGGCGGGTAAATAGTCCATTTGGACCGACCGGACTTCGCGCAGAATATTTGCCTGATGCTCCCCGCCCGAATCCTTCTCATCGACGACCATGCGCTGTTCCGTTGCGGTCTCCGCATGGTGCTCACTTCCGGCATTCCCGAGCTGGAAGTGGCCGAGGCGGCGTCGCTGGAGGAGGCCATGCGCAGCCCGATGGTCGAGCCGGCACTGGTTCTGCTGGACATCCAGCTCCACGGGCTCAACGGCCTCGAAGGCATCGCGCTGGTCAAGCGCAAGTGGCCGGAGGCCGCGGTGGTGATCCTGTCGTCTGACGCCGGACCGCACAACGTGCGCATGGCACGGGAGCGCGGCGCGGCGGCTTTCGTCTCCAAGGCGGATTCGGCGGACAACATCCTCTCGGTCATCGAGCAACTGCGCCGGGGGCTGCCGATCGTGTCGACCGACCATGCTTCGGCACCGGCCGGCAACGGCGATGGCGCGCGGCAACTGCTGACGCCGCGCCAGTTCGAAGTGCTCGACCTGCTGTGCCAGGGCCTGCCCAACAAGGTGATCGGCCGGCGCCTCAACCTGTCGGAGAACACCGTGCGCGGCCACGTGCAGGCCGTGCTCGCGGCCCTGCAGGTGTCGAGCCGTTCGGAAGCCGGCTTCGCGGCCCGCCGCAGGGGTCTCGTCGCCTGATGAAGAATCCGCTGCGCCTCGCCGATGGGCGCACGCTTGTCGAGCAATTGCGATTGCTGCTCGGCAACACGGGCAGTTCGGTCGTCCCGGCCATCCTGGTCGCGCTGCTGCTCGTATGGGTGCTGTCCAACGAGCACAACGCGCTCGGCCTGCGCGCCTGGGCCGGCACGGTGATCCTGATCAAGCTCTACTGCGCACGGGAAGCGCGCCGCATCCTGAAGACGGAGATTTCGTTCGATCGCGCACGCGCGCTCGTCTGGCGGCAGATCGCGCTGAACGCCATCGATGCCGCCGCGTGGGGCTCGCTCGCATGGGTCACGCTTGGCACCACCACCGTCGCAGGCAGCATCCTGGTGGTGGCCGTGCTCGCCGGTATTGCCGGCAGTTCGATGTCGTCGCTCGCGCCGGTGCTGCCGGTCTTCATCGCGTTCGGCGCGGTCGAGCTGGTCGTGCTGGCGACCAAGCTGTGGACGCTTGGCGATCCGGCCTACAACGCGCTGGGCGTGGCGGGCGCGCTGTACGTCGTCACCCTGCTCGGCCAGGCCCGCAACAGTGCCCGCGCCGCGCGCGCGGCCATCGACCTGCGCTTCGAGAATGTCGAGCTGATCGAACGCCTGCGGGTCGAGACCGAGCACGCGCAGGCCGCGCACCAGACCGCCGAGGAGGCCAACCTCGCCAAGTCCAGGTTCCTGGCCGCCGCGAGCCATGACCTTCGCCAGCCCATCCATGCGCAGGGGCTGTTCCTGGAGGTGCTGGCGCGCAGCAAGCTCTCCGCCGCGCAGTACGACGCGCTGGCCAACGCGCGCGCCACCTGGCAGGCCTCCGCCGAGATGCTCGATACGCTGCTCGACTTTTCCCGCATCGAGGCCGGCGTGGTCGAGCCGCAGATGCAGGCCTTCCATCTGCAGCCGCTCCTCAACAAGATCGAAAACGAACTTGCACCGCAGGCCGATGCCAAGGGCATCGTCTACCGCTCGCGCGAGACGCACGTCGCGGTGCGGTCGGATCCGGCGCTGGTGGCGCTGATCCTGCGCAACCTGGTCTCGAATGCCATCCGCTATACCGAGAACGGCGGTGTGCTCGTGGCCTGCCGCGCGCGAGGCGGTCAGGTGCTTCTCGAAGTGTGGGACACGGGCATCGGCATCGAGCCGTCCCAGCACGAAGACATCTTTCGCGAGTTCCATCAACTCGGCAACGCCGAGCGTGATCGCCGCAAGGGCCTCGGGCTCGGGCTGGCGATCGCGCAAGGGCTGGCGCGTGCGCTGGGCCACGCGCTGACGCTGGTATCGAGGCCGCGGCGCGGCAGCGTCTTCAGGCTCAGCCTGCCGGTGGCGCAGGTGGGCGTTGCGCCGGGCGGGGTCGAGGTGGTGCCGGGGCATGCGCGGGTCTTCGACGTGCGCGTCCTGGTCATCGACGACGACGAGGCCGTGCGCTCCGGCATGCGGCAACTGCTCAGCGCCTGGGGTTGCGTGTGCGACGTGGCCGATTCCATCGAGGACGCGCAGGCACGGGCGCGTGCGAATCCTCCGGGCCTGGTCATCAGCGACTACCGGCTGCGCGAGCTGCGCACGGGCGCCGAGGCGATCGCCGCATTGCGCGCGGAGTTCGGCCAGAACCTGCCCGCGCTCCTGATCACCGGCGACACGGCGCCGCAGCGCCTGCGCGAAGCGCGCGCGACCGGCGTGCCGCTGCTGCACAAGCCGGTGTCGCCCAACCAGCTCTACCACGGGCTGATGTGCGTGCTGAACGAAGTCGAGATCGATTCGTCGTTTGCGCTGCTGGAAGCCGCACCGGTGCCGGCGGCCTAGTTTCGGGCGAAGTGGTCGAAGGACGCGAAGCGCTGCGCCACGGGTGTGCCTTGCGCATCGACGATGCGCAGGCCGGCTTGTGATTCGATGCGGCCGATCCGCGTGACCGGCGTGTCGGTCGCGCGACCCGCCTGCTCGACGGCGCTGCGCGCCGACTCGGGCGCCGTGAACGCCAGTTCGTAGTCATCGCCGCCTGCCAGCGTGCAGGCGCGGCGGCCCTCCGAGTCCAGTCCCGCTGACGCGCCTTGCGGATGTGCGGCCAGCGCAAGCCGATCTGCAACCGCATCGGCATCGAGTCGCGCTCCGACGTCGCTCGCGCTCAGCACATGCCCGAGGTCGCCCACCAGCCCATCGCTGACATCGATGGCGGCCGTGGCGACGCCACGCAGCGCCAGCCCCAGCGCCACGCGCGGCGTCGGCTGCTCCATGCGCGAACGTGCCAGCTCGAAAAGCGCTGCGGGCAGCGACAGCGTGCCGCGAAACACTTCCAGCGCCAGACGCGCATCGCCGAGCGTGCCGCTGACCCAGACATCGTCGCCCGCCCTGGCGCCCGAGCGCAGCAGTGCCGCACCCGTAGGAACCTCACCAAACACCGTGATGCAGATGTTGAGCGGCCCGCGCGTCGTGTCGCCGCCGACCAGTTCGCAGTCATGCGCATCGGCCAGCGCGAAAAGGCCGCGCGAGAACCCTTCGAGCCAGGCCTCGTCGATCGCGGGCAGCGACAGCGCGAGTGTGAAGGCCAACGGCTTCGCACCGCAGGCCGCGAGATCGCTCAAGTTGACCGCCAGCGCCTTGTGCCCGAGCTTCGCAGGATCGACGGTGGACAGGAAGTGTCGTCCCTCGACCAGCATGTCCGACGACACCGCGAGTTGCATGCCCGGCGCAGGCGCCAGCAACGCACAGTCGTCGCCCACCCCCAGCGGCGAGCGTTTAGCGGGCCGCGTGAAATAGCGCGCGATCAGGTCGAATTCGCCGGCGACGCTCATGGTGCCCTCACACCTCCGAGCTGCGGAAGCGCAGCGCGGCCTGCCGCACGACCTCGGCCAGCAGGCGCTCCTTGCCCTGCTTTTCGCGCAACCAGCGCGCGTCGTTGCGATTGGCCTCGACGCTGGTGCGCAACTCGCCGAGCGCCTCGGTGGCATTGAGTGCCTCGCTGTGCCATTCGAGCTGCGTCATCGTCATCAGGATGTGATCGCGCAGCGGCATGTGCTCGCCGCTCGCGGGATCCACATACACCGCGTCGAGGCCGAAGCGGCAGGCCTGAAAGCGGTTGTAGGTGTAGACCAGGTAGTCGTCCTCCGTCGGCGTGAAGGGCTGCTCCTGCAGGAACCAGGCCGCGAGCGACTGCACGTAGCCGGCCAGCGCGGCGGCGCGCTCCACGGTGAGCGGCGTGTCGAAGACGCGGATCTCGATCGTGCCGAACTCGGGCTTGGGACGGATGTCCCAGTAGAAGTCCTTCATGCTGCGGACCACGCCGGTGCGGGTCATGCGCATGAAGTAGTTCTCGAACTCCTTCCACGACAAGGTGAACGGCGCACGGCCCGACAGCGGGAACGCGAACACCGAGTTGAGCCGCGCCGAGTCGAACTGCGTGTCCTGCCCCTGCACGAAGGGCGAGGATGCCGACAGCGCGATGAAATGCGGGATGTAGCGCGACATGCGGTGCAGCATCAGCAAGGCCGCGTCGGCGTCGGGGCAGCCGATGTGCACGTGCTGGCCGAAGATGGTGAACTGCTTCGACAGATAGCCGTACAGCTCCGACAGCTCCCTGAAGCGCGGCTTGTCGTAGATGCGCCGCTCGTGCCATTGCTGGAAGGCATGCGTGCCGCCGCCGACCACCGCGATGTTGAGCTTGTCCGCGTTTTTCACCAGCGCATCGCGGATCGGCGTGAGCTGCGCGATCACGTCCTGCGCCGAGTGGCACACGTCGGTCGAGATCTCGATCATGCTGGACGTCATCTCCGGCACCACGCTGCCGGGCAGCGGTGTCTGCGCCATCAGCCGCAGCATGTCCTCGGCATAGGGTGCGAGGTCGTAGTCGTGGGTGTTGACGAGTTGCAGTTCGAGCTCGACGCCGAGCGACAGCGCAACCGACTTGTTGAAGCGCTCCAGCGGCACGATGCGGCTCGCCGGCGTCGAAGGCGAACCATCGGCTTGCAGGTCCAGCGGGCGTGTGCTCATGTCGACCCCCACACTCGGCACTGCGTGTCCTCGCTGCCCCCCGAGGGGGTGCGAGCTTGCTTGGGGCGGCCCGGCGCTGTGCTCATCGCTGCGTGTCCTCCACGGAACTGAATGCGTCGGGCAACCATGGCTTGGAACTCTCGCCGGCGGCATGGATGGCGACGGTGGCGATCACCGCGCCGAGCACTTCCATCAGCAGGATGGCCGGCAGGGCGATCTGCGTGATCATCGCACCCAACAGCGGCGATGCGCTGACGAATGCGGACGTGATCAGCATCGCGATCGACGACAGCGGCGACATGGCGCAGCCGACCCAGAAAGCCTGCTTCCAGCTGGCGCCGCTGCCCGGGTTAGCGATGGCCACACCCGCGACCTTGGTCACGGCGCGCACGCCGATCATCGTCAGCACCACGCTGGCCACTGGCAGGCTCCAGTCGGCCTGCGCAGCGACGATGGACACCAGCACGAACATCAGCATCGTCAACAGCGTGGCGGCGGTGCCGAGCTGGCGCGGCCAGGTCCAGGGCTTGGGGTTGAGCGCCTTCAGCAGGATGCCGCCGATCAGCGCCGCGAGCGGTGCCGAGCCGCCGAAGTGCGCCGCGAGCGCCGCGCCCGCCGCAATGATCGCCAGCAGCAGGATGGAGGTGTTCTCGCTGGTGGGGCTCATTACGCGCAACGCCGAGCGCAGCGACAGCGCCATCAACGCGCCCACCACGAAAGACATGCCAAGCACCACGCCCACGGGATACAGCTTCTCGAACAGGCCCTGCGGCGCGCGCTCGATCAGCCCCGCCTGCGCGTAGCCGAGCGCCAGCGCATAGAAGGTATTGAGCGTTGCGAGCGTCATCGCGCGCTCGGTCACCGGGCCCGATGCGCGCGTGTCGATCACCACGCGGCTCAGCACCGCCGGCGAGGCGACGATCGCCATCAGCGCGATCGGATTGGCCACCGGATCGGGAATGCCGATCCAGTGCAGCGCCCAGAACACGCCGAAATAGGTCAGCGTGGATTCGAGCAGGCTCTGCACCAGCACCATCGGGTTGTGGCGGAACCAGCGCAGCGGCAACCGCCCGCCCGCCTCGAAGAGCACGATGGCCACGCCCAGTTCGAGCAGAAAGAGGCTGATGCCCTGCAAGGGCCAGATCGCACCTTCGAAACCGGCGAAGCCGACCACGGTGCCGACCATGGAATAGCCGATCACCTTGGGCAGGCCCATGTAGCGCCGCACCAGGTGGCCGGCGGCCGCGGCGGTGGCGAGCAGCAGCGACCAGAGCACGGTCGGCAATCCGGCCGAGGGTCGTACCCACTCGGCCCAGAAGCCCAGCAGATCGTTAGGAAGAAAAGACGTCATTAATCAGGCGATTCAAACAAACAAGGGGCCCGCCAACCCTTCCAGAGCGCGCAAGGCGTTCATGATTCCAGGAGAAAAGGCGGACTCAGTGCAGCACGCGCGAGGAGGGCATGCCTCCCGCATCGGCTTCCAGGACGAACATGGGAATCGGCACGTCGAAGCGCTCGCCCTGTTCGGTCACGATGAAGAAACTCCCGTGCATGGTACCGCTCGGCGCCTTGAGGCGGCAGCCGCTGGTGTAGCGGAACGATTCGCCCGGCGCGATCAGGGGCTGTTGCCCGATCACGCCGAGCCCCTGGACCTCCTGCGTCTGCCCGCCGCCATCGTTGATGAACCAGTGGCGGGCGATCAGTTGCGCGGCGACCTTGCCGTGGTTGGTGACTGTGACCGCGTAGGCAAAGGTATAGACGCTGTCTCCGGGGGAAGACTGGTCAGGCAGGTATCGAGGCTCGACCTGCACGGTCATCGGAATGCTGCTGGTCATCGCAGGGATGGTAGTCCATTGCTGGACGTTGCCCCCACGCTCCGTCACTGCGTGTACTCGCTGCCTCCCGAGGGGGCCGCAGGCCGCCTTGGGGCGGCCCGGCGCCGGCCTGGTCGCCCCTCCATAGCCTCGCTGGGCGTGCTCCTGCGACAATCCGGAACCATGAGCAGCCCATTCCGCATCGCCCCCTCCATCCTCTCGGCCGACTTCGCCCGCCTTGGCGCCGAAGTGAGCGACGTGATCGCGGCCGGCGCCGACTGGATCCATTTCGACGTCATGGACAACCACTACGTGCCGAACCTGACTTTCGGCCCGATGGTCTGCCAGGCGCTCAAGCCGCACGCACAGAAGCCGGACGGCACGCCCGTGCCCATCGACGTGCACCTGATGATCCAGCCTGTCGATGCGTTGGCGGCCGCCTTCGCGCAGGCCGGCGCCGACTTCATCAGCTTTCACCCGGACGCCTCGCCGCACCTGCACCGCAGCATCCAGGCCATCAAGGCCGCAGGCTGCAAGGCCGGGCTGGTCTTCAATCCCGGCACCGGGCTCGAAGCGCTCGACTGGGTGATCGACGAGATCGACCTCATCCTCATCATGAGCGTGAACCCGGGCTTCGGCGGCCAGAGCTTCATCGATTCGGCGCTGCGCAAAATCGAGCTCGCGCGCAAGCGCATCGAGGACACCGGACGCGACATCCGGCTCGAAGTCGACGGTGGCATCAAGGTCGACAACATCGCCCGCGTGGCCAGCGCCGGCGCCGACACCTTCGTGGCCGGCAGCGCGATCTTCAACGCGCCGGACTACGCCAGCGTCGTCACCGCGATGCGCGAGCAGCTCGACGCCTCGCTCAAGGCTTGACCTTTTCGTTGTAGACGCGGTCGGCTTCCGGCCCGCGGTCGGTGTCGACCACGCCGCGCTCCACGTCGTTGAAAGCCTGCTTGCCGACGCGGGTTGCCGCGCCGCCCTGGGTCTGCTGGCTGTCCGATGACTGGTCGCGTTCGTGGGGAAGGCGCGGCGCGGATTCGCCGCCCTGCTCGACCTTGGTCTTGCCGCCTTCGGTGTCCTTCATCGGATCGTTCTTACCGGGGGCGGGGGTCTTGCGGCTGGCCATGGCGTGCTCCTGTTTCATGCTGCAAGTTGTGGCACGGCATGGCGGCAAACACGGTAGGACCGGCCTTCGGCCCGTTGTAGGATGGCCGGCGAGATGACAAGCCCCAGACCCGAGCCCACCGCCAGCGACACCCTTCGGATCCACGGTTTCTCGGCCCTCGAGCCCGGACCGCGACTGATCGTGCTGGGTGGTGTGCATGGGGACGAGACCTGCGGGACCGTCGGCATCGAGCGCGCTGTCGCCGAACTGGATTCGGGCGCGCTGCAACTGCTGCGGGGGCAGCTCACGATGGTCCCTGTCGCCAATCCGCTCGCCCGGCGATTGATGCGACGCGAGGGGGAGCGGAATCTCAACCGATCGTTCCAGCCGACGCAGGCGGGAGCGAATCCGGCGGACTACGAAGCACGCATCACCGATCTGCTGTGCCCGCTGCTAGAGCGCCACGAAGTGCTGCTCGACCTGCACTCCTTCCAGAGCGCCGGCGAGGCCTTCGCGATGATCGGGCCGCGCGACAACAGCGGGACGCTCGAACCGTTTTCGCGCGCCTTCGAGGAAGGCCAACTCGCGCTTCACCTTGGCACTTCGCGCGTGGTGGAGGGATGGCTCGACATCTATGCGGCCGGCCTTGCGCAACGGGCCGGCGGGCGCGCGGCCGACGATGCGGAACTGGCCTTCGGGTGGGGCACCAACGAATACATGCGCAGTCGGGGCGGCTACGGGGTGACGCTCGAATGCGGGCAGCACGAGGATCCGGCCGCGCCTGGCGTCGCGTATACAGCCATTCTTTCTGCGCTGCGCCTGCTCAACATGATCGCGCCTGATCCGGATGCGGCGCCGCCGTCGCCGCCGTCCCTGCTGCGGCTGGTCAGCGTGACCGATCGACAGCATGAGGACGATCAGTTCGTCCGGGAGTGGGCGACCTTCGATCCCGTCGCGCAGGGCGAGCCCATCGGCGTGCGAGAGGATGGCAGCGTGCTGCATGCGGACCGCGACGGGTTCATCGTGTTTCCGAATGCCGAAGCGCTCGCGGGGACCGAGTGGTTCTATTTCGCCGTGGCCAGTGATCGGGATCTGACGCGGTCCAACCGCTAGCGCGGGGGCCCGCGTGCCGCGTTCAGCGAAGCGGCAACTCGATCGAAGCGGAAAGTGGGACCGAATCGATACGCACAGCACTTGCGACGACGATGGCGCGATCGGGCCGTTCGGCAAGGTCAGCAAGCGTGCGCCACAGGAGGCGAATCGATGCGGCATCGAGCGCGGCCGTCGGTTCATCGAGCAAGGTGAGTGCGCGTCCCGACGCGAGCGCGGCCGCCAACCAGACCTTGCGCTTCGACCCCGTGGAAAGCATGTACATCGGCTTTTCGAGATGCGGGGTCAATGAGAATCCCTCGGCAAGCGCCCGCCACCTGGCCTCGTCGAAGCGCGCATCGCCAGCGCCGAGAGACGCCGTGCACTGAAGCGCGGTGACCTTGTCGAACGCGTCGGTCGTCGGGTCGACGAAGAACACGTTTCGTCGATAAGCCTCGCGCTCGCCGTCGAGGCGTACACCTGCCAAAGTCAGCCGACCTTCAACGGGCAAGCTTCCCGCGATCGCACGAAGGATGGTCGACTTTCCGCTGCCGGCGTCGCCGTACAGCAGCGTGACCCCGGCGCCGATGGACGCGCACCATCCCGCGGCAATCGCCGGCTGCCCCGGGTACGCGAAGCCCAGGTCCTTGACGCCGAGAAGGGGAGCGGGTGTCGTGGATTTCATGCCGCAACCCTACAGCAACCGAACGCAATGGCCGCTCGGAGGCGCGCTATCGAACTGGCCTTGTCAGGACTCCCAATCGGACGTTGAATGCTGGGCGACGATGGCTTCACCCGGGAGCGAGCATGGAAATCAAAGACCGCATCGGCGCCCTGCGCGTTGTATTGGTTCTCTCAGGCCTCGCGTGCCTTTCGCTGTATCCGCTGATGATCGTCTGGCCCTCGGGTTGGGCGTGGCACGTGGGGCACTCCGACTACCCGCTGATGATCGTGGGCATCTACGCCACGCTCGGCGTGTTTCTCATCCGCGCTGCCCGCGACCCGCGCGAACATCTCAGTCTGATCTGGTTCGCCGTCTGGTCGAGCGTCGTGCATGCGGCGATCATGGCCGTCCAGGCGATCACCCAGCCGGGACAGATGGGACATCTGCTGGGCGACGTGCTAGCGCTCCTGTTGGTCGCGGTGGTGCTCGCGGTGCTGGTGCCGAGGCGAAACACGAGCCCTTGACCTCGTCTCGACCAGACCCCGTGGCTATACTCCGCCCGTCACGTCAAACAAAGGCGTGATCGGGTTTGGAAGCCCGAAGCCAGCATACAGGGACGCAAGCCGCAGTCCTCCGCAGCGAGTCTGCGGCTTCGTCGTTCGTGCCACCATTTTTGGCGGCTCGAACGGGGAGCCGCAAGGCTCGCCGGTTCTCCCTGGAGCTGCCCGGTCTTCCAACCCGTTCGAGCTGCCGCCCTCGTTTGGAAGCGGGCGCGGCGGTTGTAGCAAACCGCAGCTTCAGGAGAACCTTCGTGGTCCACCCTTCTTGCGCGCCCGCGCGCCCCCCAGACGTTCCCCCCGCCGACGACAACGCGCTCCATCCCACAGGTGCCACCGTCACTCTGGCCGCGAAGGCCACAGCCGAACTCGATGCACTGAGAGAGGCCTATCACGCCACCGCGTGCATCAGCAACTTCATGCTTCACGTGCTGGAAGTGCCCAAGTCCGAACGCTACGTCAGCCGCAGCGAGGTCGAAGCACTTGTCGCATTGGTCGAAGCAGAACTCCAGCGCCGCATGCACGCCGCGAAGGCGACCGTCGCATCGATGCAGGTGCCTCCACGGACCTGACTTGAGCGCGGAGTGATCGAAGCGACGCGGGCGACCGGCTGGCCCGGTCGCGCGCAACGTTCACCGAAAAGTCGCGCTGCCATCGTCGAACGGTCGTCCAACGATCGGCGGTGTTGCGCGGCGGGCGGGCGCGAAACGACAAAAAAAGAACAGAATGCGCTCCAGCGGCCGCGCACGAATGGCCGAGGCGTCGATGCCAGTGAGGTGGAGGGTGAGCGATCCAACAGCGAATCCGGGCTCAGCCACGTCGTCCCGCGCCTTGCCCGGTGACGAAGAGGTCGTGTCGTTCGCGGGCTTCGTCTTCGAGCCCGCGAGGCAGGAACTTCGCAAGGGCGACGCCGTCCTCCTGCTGTCGCCCAAGCCCCTGGCGCTCCTGCGCTACTTCCTCGCGCATGCAGGCCGCGTCCTCGGCAAGGACGAACTGATCCAGGCACTCTGGGGCACCGTAGTCGTGACCGACGACTCGCTCGTCCAGTGCGTCAAGGACCTGCGGACCGCCCTGGGCGACAAGGACCAGCGCATCATCAAGACGCTGCCGAGGCGCGGGTACATGTTCGATGTGCCGGTGACGCCGGTCCCTTCGGCCTCCGTCGCGCCGGGCACGCCCGATCCGCCTCGCACGGCGCGGCCGCGATGGTGGCGATGGGCGGGCGTCAGCGTGCTGGCGCTTGCCACGCTCGTTGCGGCCGGCGCCGCCTGGCGCTGGCGCGCCCAACCGTCGATGAACATCGACGAGGAAATCATGAGCCGGCGGGCGATCGCCGTCCTTGCCTTCAACGACAGGCGCGGCAGGGCGGCGGGTTCATCGCTGGGCGACGACATGGCGGACGCGATCGGCGCCCATCTCGTACGCACTGGCGCCCGGGTCATCGGGCGCGCGGCAACCGTTCACCAGGATCCGGCTGCGCCGGAGTTCGAGCACATCGGCCGGGAACAGGGCGTCCGGTTCGTGCTGGGCGGACGGGTGACGCGCGACGGCGACCTGATCCGGGTGGACACCAATCTGACCGAGATCGCCTCGGGTGCGGTCTACCGCCTGCACGACGCCGAATTCAGGAGCGACGACGAAGCCATGCGTTCCAGCTACGGTCAAGAGGTGGCGAATGCCCTGCGGGCGCGGTATTACGAGATCGAGACCGCGCGGGCCAGGCTCCCGGGCCATGAGAGGGACCCGGTGGACGCCATCGCGCTGGGCATGCGCGACCTGGACCAGGGGAGCACCAGGGGGGATCTCGAGCGGGCCCGGCAACGATTCGAATTTGCGGCAAGCGCCGATCCCAACTCGGTCGAGGCGTCCCTTGGCCTGGGGGCGGTGCACCTGCTGGAGTTCTATTCGCTCCAGAGCGAATCGCCGCGTGAGGAACTGGACATCGCCGAGAAGGCGCTGCGGCAAGCGCTGGACCTGGCGCCTGACAACCCCCAGATCCTCGCGGCGTGGGCGGAAATGCTGATGCTTCGCGGCCGGCCCGATGAAGCGTTCTGGGTATGGCGAAAGACGCTGGAGATCAGCCCCCACGACCAGAACGGCCACCTGCGCCTGGCGAACGCGCTCATCAGGCAGGGCCGCTTCACGGAGGCCCGGCAGCACATCGACAAGGTCACGGACCTGCGGCCCTACCAGACACGACGGCAGCAGTTTCTCAACCAGGTCCTGGCCGATGCGGCGTTTGCGCAGGGGCGCGACGACGAAGCCTATGAAATCCTGAAGAAGTGGTCGGCCGAGTATCCGAACAACGGCAAGCCCTACCTCATGCTCGCCGCGATCGATGCGCTGCACGGACGGGACGCCGCCGCGGCAGCGAACATGGCCAGGCATCGCCAGATGCTGCCTTCGAGCAACATCGCCTACGTCGTTCTCGCCTACCCGTCGAACGACCCCGCTTTTCTCGCGCAGCGTGCGAGGCTGGTGGATGGCCTTCGAAAGGCGGGACTTCCGGAGGGCGGCAAATGAAGATCATTCGGGCCATCTTGGTGGTGAGCGCGGTGCTTGTCGCCGTCCTCGCACACGCACAGCCACAACTGCAGCCCTATCCGCCGTCGTTGTCGTCGCCATTGTTTGCCCGAGACATCTACACGACGCCCAAAGGTGGTGAGACGGTGAGCTTTCGATCTCCCCAGGCCGGCGCGACGGATCTCCTGGTCCCCGCCATTCTCTTCAAGCCAGCCGGCGCTCCCTTGGGTGCCGTGGTCATCGTCAACTCGCCGAACGGGTGGAGCGATGCCCGCGAAGGCCACTACGCCCGATCCCTGAGTTCTGCCGGGTATGCCGCGCTGGCCGTCGATACCTATGGCCCGCGCGGCATCACGAGCACGCAAGCCGACAACGCGCAACTCAGCACCTCTGCGCAGATGCGGGACGCCTTCGCCGCGCGGAAATACCTGATCTCGATCGGCTATCCGGCCGACCGGGTGGCCATCATGGGGACGGGGCGTGGCGGAACCATCGCGCTTCTCGCTGCCGACCGAACGTTCCTCCAGGATGAAAAGGAGCGCTTCGCCCTGGCTATGGCCGTCAGCGCGGGATGCCTCTTTCACCCGCGCGAACCTCGACCCGCATCGAGAATATTCATGGCACTTGCGGAGAAGGACGACATCACCGGCGTCCAGCCATGCCAGAGGCTGGCGAACGAGTACACGGCGGCAGGCGGCCAGATCGTCGTCAAGGTCTACAGCGACGCGTCGAATGGCTTCGACGGACACCCGGCCATCGTGCGGATGATTCACGATCCGGTCGTCGAAACCTTCGTGAACTGCTATGTGTCGGTCGAGCCGGACGGGCGATCGACCTACAACGGCAAGACCTTCGCGGAAAACGACTCCGGCTCGCTGATCCTGGAAATGCGCAAGACCTGCATCCGGCACGGTGGGTCGGGATGGACCAATGTCACGCGCAAGGCCAACGTCACGCTCGACCTGATCGAGTTCCTGGACGCCAACTTCCGGCATTGAGCACGGCGGCTGTCGGCGAATCATCGTCGCCGATCGGCCTGAACTCGTCGACTGATCGGCGTGCGCACATGGCGCATCGCGCCGCGGCACTTACCTTGACCGGGTCGGCAACCAGGCGCTCCTGCAGGGCCCGATGTCTTGATCCAGCAAAGGCCATCACCATGAAAACACTGTCCTGCCTCGTGGGTACTGTCATCCTCGTGTTCGCCAGCAGCGGTCTGCGTGCCCAGAACGCGCCGCCTGGAAGAAGCAGCGCGGAGGTGGAGGCCGAGGCCATCGCGGCGGCCCATGCCCCTGACCAGAACGGCGCCGCCGGCACGCGCGGGTTCGGTCCCTTCACATCGACCGTCGATTCCGAAAAGGTGCGCCGGGAAGCCATCGAGACGGCCAATGCGCCCGACCAGAACGGCGCGGCCGGCACGCGCGGCTTCGGCGAATTCAAGGGGGCGACGGACCCGGCGGCCGTGGCCGCGGGTGCCAGGGAAGCCGCGGCTGCGCCCGACCAGAACGTGTCGAGCGGGTCCAAGTTCAACAGCAAGGTGATCTCGACCGTGCCCAACCCCGCGAGCATGAGCGCGGGCAAGTAACGCCATTGAAGACTTCGACCTACTTCATCGGAGATGAACATGACAAGACGCTTGCTTCGGACATGGGCCAGTGCCGCGATGGCATTGGGTGCACTGGCATGGTCGGCGCCCGGCATGGCACACGACGACGACGCCACAAGATCGCCGGTGTGCCAGTTGCGCACCTTGCGGGGGCTGTATGTCTTCGCGGCCGACGGCTTCACCATCCCTGCGAACGTCGCCTTGCCGAAGGCGATCGTCGAATTCATCGGCTTCAACGGCGATGGCACGCTGACATCGCCGGGGGGCGCCACGCGAAGCATCAACGGCGCAATCGGCCAGTTCCCGGGCGGCGGCGTTGGCACCTATACGCTCGGGAACGATTGCAGGGGCAGCCTGAGTTTCGTCGGCGGGCCCAACTTCGACATCTTCGTGTCTCCCCAAGGGGATGAACTGTGGATGATCCAGACCGACGCGGGCAATGTCTTGCAGGGCAAGGTGAGCAGGGTCTGGCCGGATCGCGGCAGATAGTCGGCGTGCGGGCGTGGGGACGTTGAGGAGCCGGCCGGCCGTCGCTCCACCCCGATCAGGCAAATTCGATCGCGTTGCATGGCCTGCGGCGATGGGGAAATATGCGCCTCCCTGAAAACCCGGAGCGCATATGCACATGACCCTGCATCACCCTGAAGCCACTCCCGAGCAGTTGGCGCGCGGCCTTGCAGCCGCCGTGGATGTCTTCCAGCGCGCGGGCGTCGACCCGCGCAGCGCGCTGGAAGCGATCGACAAGGAAGACGCGTGGGACGGCAGCGGCTTCGACGACCAGTACGCGTTGACGCCCGCCGACCTGCACGTGCTCGAAGTACTGGCGAATGCCCAGGTGGCGGCCAACAAGGCGTTGGGAAGCCTGCCCGGCAATCCCGCCCAGATCGAGTTCGAGTTTTGAGCCTACATCCGGGAGCGGCGAACGGCTTGGACTTCAAAGGCGGCCCTGTTCACAATCGGAGGCCATGGACAACGGACTTCCAAGATGAATCCTCCCGCCGAAGATGCCGCGCTGGCGTTGCTGAATGAGCGTCGCGGGCTGCTGCGCGGCATGGGTTCGTTTGCTGCGGTGAGCTTGGCATCCGGCAGTGCGTCGCTCACGTCCTGCGGCGGTGGCGGTGGCGGCGGCGGGACGACACTGGCTGCCCTTGGCGCCGCTCCGGCCGCTCCCGCTGCACCCCCCGCTCCCCCGCCTGCCGAGGCGTCATCCTCGTCGCCACCCGCCCCATCCGCGGCGACGCCTGCACCCCCACCGGCATCCGCGGCACCGGCGCTCGGCGCCCACGCGCTCGCCTTCAACCGTGATGGCGTCACCTCCGCATCGCTGTCGACGCCCGCCATGACGACGCAAGCGAGCGGCAGTACTCTGCTGGCCTGCGTCGGGCGAGGCTTGCTTGCCTCCGCCGCACCGACGGACAACGCGGGCAATGCCTTCGCCCAGCTCGGTGTGCCGCACATCTACACCTTGTGGCCCAACTCGGGCACGGGCTTGTATGGCTGCGAGAAGGCGGTGGGCAAGGTCGGCCACGTGGTCACCGTGGCCAAGCCCAAGGCTACCGACGAGACGACGCTGTCAGTGGTCGAGGTCACCGGCGGCGGGGCCTTGCGCGATGTCCAGTGGCGCGAGGCGCTGTCCGGCCAGCCGTTGACCAGCGCGAGCGTCACCACCACCGGCCCGGCGGTGCTCGTCGCATGGTGGTGGGGCGATGCGGGCGTTGATCAGGACAAGACCGCCGTACCCAACAACGGCTTCACGGTGATCGATTCGGTGCTGAGCGCGGGCGCCTTGGTGCAGGGCGCCGTCGCCGTCAGGCAGGTGAGCGCGGCCGGTACCTACAACGTGACCTGGGTGTCGACGCCACAGCAGGGCGCGCAGCTCTGGCTCGTTGCAGTGCAGGCGGCCTGAGCCGCTGCGCGCGCGGCTGTTCAGCCGTTGCGAAAGAGAAAGCTGTACGCGTTGAGCGCCGGCACGCCGCCAAGATGCGCATACAGCACCTTCGAGCCCGCGGGAAACTCGCCGAGCCTTACCTTCTCGATCATGCCGTGCATCGACTTGCCTTCGTACACCGGGTCGGTGAGCATCGCCTCCATGCGCGCGCTCAGGCGAATCGCCTCGAGCGTTCCCTCGTTCGGCAGACCGTACTCCGGGCCGCCGAAACGGGTGTCGAGCACCACGTCCCTGGCGGTGATGTCGCGGCCGAGTTCGACCATCTCGGCCGTGTGCCGCGAGATGCGCAGGATCTGGTCGAAGGTCTGCTGCGGCTTGGCCGAAGCGTCGATGCCGATGACGCGATCGGCGCGCCCGTCGGCCGCGAAGCCCACCACCATGCCGGCCTGCGTGCTGCCGGTGACTGAACAGGTGACGATGTAGTCGAACTTGAAGCCCAGTTCCGCTTCCTGCTGCCGCACTTCTTCCGCGAAGCCGACGAAGCCAAGTCCGCCTTTTGGATGCTCGGAGCAGCCCGCGGGAATCGGGAAGGGCTTGCCGCCGGCCCGGCGCACGCTGTCCATGGCGTCTTCCCAGCTCTTGCGGATGCCGATGTCGAAGCCGGCGGCATCGAGCCGCACGTCAGCGCCCATGATGCGGGACATCTCGATGTTGCCCACGCGGTCGTACACCGCATCGGAATAGTTGACCCAGTTCTCCTGCACCAGCACGCACTTCATGCCGAGGTGGGCGGCCACCGCCGCGACCTGCCGCGTCTGGTTCGACTGAATGCCGCCGATGGACACGAGCGTGTCGTAGCCGCCTTCGATGGCTTCGGGGATGAGGTATTCGAGCTTGCGCGTCTTGTTACCGCCGAAGGCGAGGCCGCTGTTGCAGTCCTCTCGCTTGGCATAGAGCTCGACCTTGCCTCCGAGGTGCGCGCTGAGCCGGCGCAGCGGCTGGATGGGCGTGGGCCCGAAGGTGAGCGGGTAGCGCGGGAATTTCTGCAGGTTCACGGGGCGATTCCTTGTTGAAGCGATGCGCTGAATCGTAGGAAGAATCGCCTGTTCGATGGTTGCAAATTCAATGCCGTTCGCGACACTAACGCCTGTACGTTGCGTCGAAGAGCGATATTAATTTTGTGAAAGTCAGCATGGTCACAACAAAATTGCAAGCCAAGGATGAACTGGACCGAACCGATCGCGCCATCCTGCGCGCCCTGCAGCGCGATGCCTCGGTGTCGAACGTGGCGCTCGCCGCCAAGGTCAACCTGAGCGCGCCGGCCTGCCTGCGGCGGGTCGAGCGACTCAAGGCGATGGGGCTCATCCGGAAAGTGGTGGCGCTGCTCGATCCTGTGGCGCTGGACTTCGGCACGCTGGTCATGATCGGCGTCGTGCTCGACCGCTCCACGCCCGAGTCCTTCGCGAGTTTCGAGAAGGCCGTGCAGAAGGTGTCGGGCTGCCTGGAGTGCCACGTGGTCACCGGCGAGTTCGACTACTTCATGCTCGTGCGCACGCGCGACAACGACAGCTACAACCGCCTGCACGCCGAGCAGTTGCTGTACCTGCCCGGCGTGCGGCAGATTCGGACCTTCATGGTGCTCAAGGAGGTGATGTCGACGACGCAGCTGCCGCTGCAGGCCTGACCCCCCTTCATTTGGAGAATGGTCAACGCGGCAGGCAAATGCTATTGTCACCGGCCGAATCGACGCGGCAAGATCCGCCGGCGAGTCGGGCTATCCAACCTGACACTGATGGAGGAAGGTCGATGACTTCAAAGCCGATTTCCGAGCAGGATGCGCACGACATTGCAGTCGATGCATACATCTACTGCTACCCCCTCGTCACCATGGATGTCACACGACTCCAGTCGACGAACATCGAGCCCGGAAAGGAATTTGGCAAGGGCCCGATGAACATGTTCGTGAACATCCCGGCCTACCCGTCCGCGGACATGAAGCTGGTGGTGCGGGTGAATTTCGACACCCTCTATTCCATCGCATGGCTCGACCTCACGAAGGAGCCGCAAGTCGTTTCCGCGCCGGACACGAGTGGTCGCTTCTACCTGCTGCCGATGCTGGACATGTGGTCCGACGTGTTCGCATCGCCGGGCTGGCGCACGACAGGCACCCAGGCCGCCGAGTATCTCGTCACGCCGCCCGGCTGGACCGGCAAGGTTCCGGATGGCGTCACGCAGATCGCGGCGCCGACCTCCTATGTCTGGATCATCGGCCGCACCCGGACGGACGGGCCCGGGGACTACGACGCGGTCCGGGCGATCCAGGCCGGCTACCGCGTCACGCCGCTCTCGGGTTTCGGCAAGCCGCCTGTTCCTTCGACGGTGAAGATCGACCCCGGTGTCGATATGAAGACGCCGCCAAAGACACAGGCCGACACCATGCCGGCCGCCAAGTACTTCAGCTATGCCGCCGAGTTGCTCAAGCTGCATCCGCCGCACGTCACCGACCAGCCGATGGTCGCGCGGATGAAGCGCATCGGACTCGAACCGGGCAAGCCCTTCGACTTCGAGAAGCTCGATCCGACGGTGCGCAAGGCCCTCGAAGGCGCGCCTGCGGCAGCGCAGCAGCTGATGGCCTGGAAGGTTCCGACGCTGGCCCGCGTCGCCAATGGGTGGTCCATGAACACCGACACCATGGGCGTGTACGGCAACTACTACCTCAAGCGCGCGATCGTCGCCCAGCTGGGCCTCGGCGCCAACCTGCCCGAGGACGCGATCTATCCGCTGAACCTCGGGGACGAGGCCGGCAAGCCGCTGTCCGGGGCCAACAAGTACGTGATCCACTTCGACAAGGGCGCGACGCCGCCCGTGAACGCCTTCTGGTCGATCACGCTCTACGACGATAAAGGCTTCCAGGTGGGGAACACGCTGGACCGGTTCGCGCTGAGCAGCTGGATGCCGTTCGAGACCAACGCGGACGGGTCGCTGGACCTGTACTTCCAGAACGAGAGTCCGGGCAAGGGCAAGGAAGCGAACTGGTTGCCTGCGCCCAAGGGGTCCTTCAACCTGACGATGCGGCTCTACTCGCCCAGGCCGGATGCGATCACCGGCAAATGGAATCCGCCAGCCGTGAAGATGGCCTAACCTGGCAGCCAGCCGCACAACGAGCGCGCCGTTCGGGTGCTCACTCGATCACCCGGGTGGCGCGCTTCAACACGGAAGGCGGAATCGTCATGCCGAGCGCCGTCGCCGTCCTGCGGTTGACGACAAGCTGGAACACCGCCGGCAACTCGATCGCCAGGTCGCCGGGCGGTGTGCCCTTCAGGATCTTGTCGACGTAGGTTGCGGCGCGTCGGCCCAAGGCTTCGAGGTCCGCGCCATAGCTCAGCAGGAAGCCGGCGTCGGCAAGCAGTGTCAATTCGCAGATCGAAGGCAGTCGATGAGCGACGGCCAGCTCGGCCAGTGTCGTCCGGTTCGAAACGATCGTGTTGGTCGCAATGGCGTAGAGCCCTTGCGCGCGCTTCGATGCTGCGAACGACATTGCGCGTTCGAAGTCCTGCGGCCCCTTGACCTCCAGCATGGTCAATTCGAGTCCGAGCGCGCGGGCGCCGGCCGCCACGCCAGGGTCGTCGAGTTCGGCCGGCGCCACCATGACGGCGACCCGCTCCATTTCCGGCACTGCGCTCTTGAGGATTTCGAGTTGCTTCGACGCGAGCTCAGGGAACGTCACCTGGACGCCCGTCACGTTGCCGCCGGGTCGGGCCAGTGTTTGCGCCCAGCCTTCACGGACGGGGTCACTGCCGCTGATCGCAACGATGGGAATCGTGCGCGTCGCCTCGCGGGCGAACTGCAAAGGGACGGGACCGCCGGCCAGGATCACGTCCACCTTGAGCGTGACGAGTTCGGCGACCAACACCGCAAGCCGCTCGGTCTGACCGTCGGCATAGCGTTCGATGAACACGACGTCGCGGCCGTCGACATGGCCCAGGGCGCGCATGCCTTGGCGGAACCCGTTGTTGGGGTCCGGATCCGTGCCGGACGGCGCATGTGCGAAGGAGAGCAGCCCGATCCGCGGCACCCTCGCCTTGGCGGGCTGTGCATGCAGCGCTGCGGCTCGGGTTGCCAGATGCGCAACGGCGATCGAGACCACAAAGCGACGGTTCATCACCACCTGCGTCCTCCCGGCGACACTGGGCTGGACCAAAGTCTACGCCCGGACGCCGACTGCGCGGTGCTATTTCGCAGTGAGCGGCTAGTCGAATCGGACCAGTGTCCGGCCCGCAATCCTTCCCTCTAGCTGCCGTCCGGCGGTTTCCGCAAGCTCTGAAAGCCGGATTTCATGCACATGCGGTTCGATCGCGGAGAACGTCGGCTTCCATTCCGATCCAAGGCGGCCCCAGAGCCGCTTTCGCACGTCCCAACCTGCATTCGCGACCACGCCGAAGAGGCTGATCCCTCGCATGATGAAGGGCAGCACGCTGCCGTCGAAGGCATTGCCGCCCGCGTTGCCCACCGAGGCCACGCATCCTCCTTCGCGCGTGCTGCGCAGCAGCCACGACAGGGCGCTGCCGCCGACGTTGTCGATGCTCGCAGCGAACCTCGGCTTTTCCAATGGGCGCGTGGATGCCGTGATCTCGGCGGCGTCGATGACCTCGCCGGCACCCAGCGCAAGCAGTGCAGCGGACTGCTCGGGTCTGCGCGTCACGGCCGCCACGCGGTAGCCCGCGGCCGACAGGATGCCTATCGCGAGCGTGCCCACCGCGCCCGCTGCGCCCGTCACCGCGATGGTTGCGTCGTTCGGCTTCACGCCATGGCGCTCGAAGGCGTCGAGGGCCATCGCGACGGTGAAGCCCGGCACCCCGAGCACCGCGCATTGGTAGGCGCTCAGACCCGCAGGCAAAGTCATCGCGTGCGCCGCCGGCACCCGCACGTATTCGGAGAAGCCCCCGTCGAAGGCGATGCCGGTCCGGAAGCCGTGCACCAGCACGGTCTGGCCGACCTCGAATGAGCGACTCGCCCCATCGGCAACAGCCACCACATCACCCACCAGTTCGATGCCGCAGATGCGCGGGTAGCTTTCGACGATCTTTGCGCGGCCCAGCAGCGAAAGAGAATCCTTGTAGTTGAGGCCCGCATAGCGCGTTCGCACGACAAGCTCGCCCGCTGAAAGCGCGTCGAGTGCGATGGATTCGAGGCGGGTCTGTACGCCGCCGTCGCCTTGGTGCGTGCGGAGGCATTGGAATCGCGAAGGAATGCTGGCGGGTGAGTTCATGGCGGCTTCGTGTGCGGAAGGGGTCGGGTCGCTCATCAAAACACAGCGCCAGCGTTTGGCAATGCTGTGATTCGCCTGTCGAAACGCCCTCTCGACGCCGCCATGGTCGCGCGCGAACATGAGCGCTCCTACAACCATCCCGCCGGAGACAACCCGTGACCATCGCCCGACTCTTCTCCGACCATCGCCTGGATGCCCTCGAATCCGAGGAGCGCGCCCTCATCGAACGGCTGCGCGTCCTGTGCCGCGAGGAATTGGGCCCCCAGGCGGCGGCCGGCGCGCGCGAGGACGTCTTCGCCTGGAACACCTTTCGCACGCTCGCGCGCGAAGGCATCGTCGGCACGGCCTTTCCGCGTGAATACGGCGGCACCGATGCGCGCCAGGTGGCGCGCGTCTGCATCATCGAGGAGCTGGGCCGGGTGTGCAGCACCTCGGCGTCGATGATCACCGGCACGGACCTTTCGGCGCGCGCCGTGGTCGCGGGGGCCTCCGACCGCCTCAAGCGCGAGTTGCTACCGGCGCTGTGTCGCGGCGAGATCCAGACGGCCTTCGCGCTGACGGAGCCCTCCGCAGGCTCCGACGTTCGCGGCCTCGCGAGCACCGCGCGGCGCGACGGCGATCACTACGTGCTCAACGGCGCGAAGAAGTTCATCACCCGTGCCGGTACGGCGGACTGGCTCATGGTCATCGCGCGCCTGATCGACGATGCCGGTGCCGCCAGCGAAAAATTCGTCGGCCTGCTCGTGCCCAAGGGCGCAGCGGGCCTGACGGTGAGTGCCGATGCGGCCAAGCTCGGCTGGTTCGGCGTGCCCATCGCTTCGCTCGAGTTCGACAACGTTCGCGTGCCCGTCACGCATCGGCTCGGCGAAGAGGGGGAGGGCTTCTCGCTCGCACAGGACGCGCTGCTGCGCGCGCGTATCGGGCACGCATCGATGGCGCTGGGCCGCGCGATCGGCGCGGTGGAGATCGCCGCCACCTACACCGCCGATCGCAGCGCCTTCGACAAGGCGCTCAACGCGCACCAGGGCGTGCAGTGGATGCTGGCCGACATGGCCACGCAGATCGAGGCCTCGCGCGCACTCGTGTGGACCGCGGCGCAGAAGTACGATCGCGGCGACAGCGACACGGCCACCTTCGCGTCGATGGCCAAGCTGCACGCGACGGACCTCTGCATGAAGGTCGTGACCGATGCGCTTCAACTGACCGGCGGCTGCGGCTATCTCAAGGACTTTCCGCTGGAGCGCTTCTTCCGCGACGCCAAGCTCAACCAGATCGGCGAGGGCGCGAGCGAGGTCCACAAGACGGTGATCGGTCGCGACCTCGCGCGGCGCGTTGGCCAGTCGGAGCGCAACCCGTGCCTGCGCGACGGGCCGCTCACGGACTATTGATGGCCTTCCGGATCAGATCACGCCCTCGGCCTCGAGGGCGCTGAGCTCGCCCGCGGACAGTCCGAATTCCGCATACACCTCGGCGTTGTGCTCGCCCACGTCCGGGCCGGTACGCGGCACGGGCATCTCGCGCCCGGTGATTCGCGGCACGATGCAGGGCGCCGGCACGCTGCCGTACTGCGGATCGGGCAGCCGAACGATCGCCTGCCGCGCCACGAACTGCGGGTCGCGCTCGATGTCCTCGATCGAGTAGACCTTGCTGAAGGGAATGCCCGCAGCCTCCAGCGTGCGCTCGATGGCCTCGTAGGGGCGTGCGGCGAACCATTCCGACAGCATGCGATCGAGTTCGCGCAGATGCACGACGCGCTGAATGTTGGTTGCAAAGCGCTCGTCGCCGGCCCACTCGGGATGGTCGATGGCGGCTGCGAGCCGCGCAAAGATCGCGTCGGAGGACGCGACCAGCGAAAAGAAGAAGCGGTCCGCGCTCACGTACATGTTGCTCGGTGCGGTGTAAGTCGCGCAGTTGCCCGCCGGGGCGCGGACCAGGCCGAGTTGCTCGTGTTCGATGGCGAGCGGATCGAGCAGGCGGAACAGCGCCTCGGTGGCCGACAGGTCCACTTCCGCGCCCTTCGCCGTCGGGTCGGCCCGCAGGCGCGCGATTTCGGACGCGATCGAGAAGGCGGTGAAGAGCCCGGCCACCGCGTCGCCCACCGGGAAGTTCATGTGCTGCGGCGAACCGCCCTCTTCGCCCGTCAGATTGGTGAAGCCGCTCATCGCCTCGAACACGCGCGCGAATCCGGGTCGTGCGCGGTAGGGGCCGGTCTGGCCGAAGCCGGTGAGACGGAGGATCACCAGCCGCGGATTGATCGCCCACAGCGTCTCGGCATCCAGGCCCCAGCGGTCCATCGTGCCGGTGCGGAAGTTCTCGACCAACACGTCGAAGTGCGGAAGCATCCGCAGCAGGAGTTCGCGGCCGCGCGGCTTGCGCACGTCGAGCGAGATGCCGCGCTTGCCGCGGTTCGCCACCTTCCACCACAAGGGCACGCCTTCCTTCACGGGTTGCAGGGATCGCAACGGGTCGCTGCCGTCCGGCAGCTCCAGCTTCACGACCGTCGCGCCGTGATCGGCGCACAGCGTCGCGCCGAACGGCGCTGCCAGCACGGTGGCCATGTCGAGGATGCGGACACCCGACAGGGCGCCTGATGAAGGGGTGGATGCAGTCACTGTGTGGCCTCTGGGGAGTGGGTTCGGCGGGGCAGGGGTTCGGTTTTCCCCGTTTTTGCCAGAGCGCCTTTTGCACTACAACGGGTGTTTCGCACAGCGAAACAGGTTCACCAGCCCCATTCGATCGAGTCCATCATGAGTTCCAGCCAACGCCCGACATCCAACCGCCGCGCCATGTTCAACGCCCCGCTTCCTGGTCTCGTGAATCCGCACGACCTGAGCGCCGACCGCCAGTTCTCGATGAACTTGGCGCGCGGCATGGAAGTGCTGCGCGCGTTCACGCTGGCCGACCCGATGCTCGGCAACCGGGAGATCTCCGACCGCACGGGCCTGCCCAAGCCGACGGTCTCGCGGCTGACCTACACGTTGACCCTGCTGGGGTACCTGAGCCGCGTCGAAGGCCTGCAGAAGTACCGGCTGGGCTCGGGCGTGCTGTCGCTCGGCTACCCGCTCCTGGCCAACACGCGCGTGCGCCAGATCGCGCGGCCCTACATGGAGCAGGTGGCGCGCGAGACGGGATGCACCGTCAACCTCGGCATGCGCGACCGCACCAGCGTGGTCTATCTCGACACCTGCCGCGTCGATGCGGGCAACGTCTACCAGCCGGACATCGGCAGTACGCGCCCGCTGCTGTCGACCTCGATCGGACGCGCCCTGATCCTGGCCAGCCCGCCCACGGAGCGCAAGGCCATCCTGAACCGGCTGAGCGTGGAAGACCCGGAGCGCTTCGCACTCGACAAGCCGCTGTGGGACGCCGACCAGAAGGCCTTTGCGCAGCGCGGCTACTGCTATTCGCACGGCGACTGGCGCAAGGACGTGCATGCCGTCGCGGTGCCGATCCGCCTGAGTGCGCGCGACGAGATCGTCGCCCTCAGCTGCACGTCCGCCGCCTATCGGCTGAACAAGTCGACGCTGGAGAAACAAGTGGCGCCACGGCTGCTCGATGCCGTGCGCCTGATCGAAACCGCGTGCGGTACGCCCGCGCTGACACCCAGGAGAACCAGTCCATGATCCGCAACCCCGACGCCTTCGCAAGGCTGCTCACCGAGGTCCGCCAGTTCGTGCGGGACGCGTGCATGCCGCTCGAGGCCGAAGTCGACCAGAGCGACGAAATTCCGCCCGCCATCGTCGAGCGGATGCGCAGCCTGGGGCTGTTCGGCCACAGCATTCCCGAAGCCTACGGCGGCGCCGGGCTCACATCGGAAGAGCTGTCGCTGGTCAACATCGAGGTGTCGCAATGCGCCACCACCTTCCGTGCACGCTTCGGCGGCAACACCGGCATCGCATCGGAATCGCTGGTCGTCGATGGTACCGAGGCGCAGAAGAAGACCTGGCTGCCGCGCCTCGCGAGCGGCGAGGTCACCGGCTGCTTCGCGCTGACCGAGCCGGAAGCCGGCTCCGACGCGACCGCCCTGACGACGACCGCCGCGCTCGACGGCGATGACTATGTGATCAATGGCCGCAAGTGCTTCATCACGAATGCGCCGATCGCCGATCTGTTCACCGTGTTCGCGCGCACCGATGCGGCTGCCAAGGGCGCCGCGGGCATCAGCGCCTTCCTGATCCCGCGCGGCACGCCGGGCCTGAGCACGCCGCCGGCCTATCGCAAGATGGGTCAGCACGGCTCGCCAGTGGGCGAAGTGGTGCTGGAGGATTGCCGGGTCCCGGCTTCGGCGATCGTTGGCGGACAGCCCGGCCAGGGCTTCCGCACGGCGATGAAGGCTTTGAACAAGCAGCGCATCAACCTCGCGGGCTTGTGCGTCGGCCCGGCGATCCGGCTGGTCGACGAGATGGTGGATCGGGCGATGTCGCGACGCCAGTTCGGCCAGCCCATTGCCGAGTTCCAGCTCGTGCAACAGATGATCGCGGAGAGCAACGTCGAGGTACATGCCGCGCGCGCGCTGGTGCTGGAAACGGCGCGCAAGCGCGATGCCGGCGAGGACGTGACCATGGAAGCGTCGATGTGCAAGCTCTTCGCCTCGGAAATGTGCGGTCGCGTGGCCGATCGCGCGGTGCAGGTGTTCGGCGGAGGCGGCTATGTGGCGGACAACGTCGCGGAACGCTTCTATCGCGATGTGCGGCTGTTTCGGCTGTACGAGGGCACCAGCCAGATCCATCTCGTCAACATCGCCAAGCGCACGGTCGCGCTGGCGCTGGCGCGCAAGGCGGCTGCATGAAAGCGCTGGCCGGCCTGCGCGTGCTGGAGTTCGCCACGGTCGGCGGCGTGCCCTTCTGCGCCTGGTGGCTCGCGCAGCAGGGCGCGCAGGTCACGCGGGTCGCGAATCCGCGTGCTCCCGAACTGGGCGTGCCGGTCGACGCGGAAGCCGACATCGGCCAGTGGGGGCGAGAAGTGCTGACGCTGGATCTCAAGACGGCGGAGGGCCGCGAGGCCGCGCTCGATGCGGCCGCACAGGCGGATGTGCTGCTGGAGGGGTTTCGGCCCGGCGTGATGGAGCGCCTCGGCCTGGGGCCTGCGGCGATGCATGCGCGCAATCCTCGGCTCGTCTACGCCCGCATCGTCGGCTGGGAGCGGCAGGGGCCTTGGGCCCAGCGTGCCGGCCATGACATCAACTATCTCGCCATGAGCGGTGCGCTGCACGCCGTCGGTGCGGATCATCCGCCGCTCAATCTGCTGGGTGACCTGGCCGGTGGTGCGCTGTATGCCGCCATGGGCATCCTGTGTGCACTGCATGCGCGCGCATCGACGGACCGTGGCTGCGTCGTGGACGCCGCGATGACACACGGTTGCGCGCACCTGCTCACGGCGGTGTTCGCCCGCCTGGGCGTGGGAGCCTGGAAGGACACGCCCCATGGCAACGTGATCGACGGCGGTGTGCCCTGGTACCGCAGCTACCTCACCGCCGACGGGCGCCACATGGCCGTCGGCGCGATCGAGGAGCGCTTCTATGCGAACTTCGTTGCGGGCCTCGGGCTCGACCCGGGCGAGTTGCCGTCGCGCGGCGAGCGCGCACGCCACGGCGAACTGGCGGCGCGCTTCCAGGCGCGCTTTCTCCAGGCGCCCATGGCGCATTGGGCTGCGCACTTCGAGACGCGCGACGCCTGCGTCACGCCGGTGCTGAACCTGCACGAAGCGCGCGTGCATGACGTGAATCGCGGACTGTTCGATGACGGACATGGCCCATGGGTGCCAGCGGCGGCGCCCCACCTCTTTCCAATTCAATGACAGGAGACACGCAATGACTTCCCGCTATTCGACGCGCCGCACCTTCGGCACCCTGTGCATCGCGGCGCTGGGTGTGGCCGCGGTGCCTGCCCTCGCGCAGGGTGACGCCTTTCCGAGCAAGCCGATCCGGATCATCGTTCCCTTCTCCGCGGGCGGGGTCGTGGATTCGATCGCCCGCATCGTCGGGGAGAAGCTCAGCACGAAGTACGGGCAACCGGTCATCGTCGACAACAAGACGGGTGCGGGCGGCTCCATCGGCACCGACTTCGTGGCCAAGTCAGCGCCCGACGGCTACACCTTGCTGGCCGTCAGCCCCGGCCATGCCGTGGCACCGAGCCTGATCAAGGGCGTGACGTGGAGCCCGGTGAACGACTTCCGCGCGATCGAAGGCTTCGGGATCATCTCGAACGTGTTCGTGGTGCCGCCGAACGTGCCGGTCAAGAACATGGCCGAACTCGTCGCACTCGCGAAAAGTGGCGGCGCGCCGCTGACCTATGCCACCGCTGGCGTCGGCACTTCCAACCATCTCTCCGGCGAACTGCTCGCGCAGATGGCCGGCGTGAAGCTCACGCACGTGCCCTACCGCGGCCAGCCCGATGCACTGAATGACCTGCTGGGCGGCCGCGTGACGATGATGCCGCTGACCGCGGCGCTGGCATCCGGCTACATCAAGAGCGGCAAGCTCAAGGCGCTTGCGGTGACCACATCGAAGCGCTCGGCGGCGCTGCCCGATGTGCCGACCGTTGCCGAGGCCCTCAACCTGCCGGACTACAGCGTCGGGACCTGGTTCGGCTTCGTGGCGCCTGCGAAGACGCCGGATGCGGTTGTCCGGAAGCTGTCGGCAGACGTGGCCGACATCCTTGCAATGCCGGACACGCGGGCCAAGCTCGAAACGCTGGGCCTCGAACTCGCGCCGCAGGGCCCGAAGGAGTTCGACGCCTTCATCGCCGCGGAGGCCGGCCGCTGGAGCAAGGTCATCAAGCAGGCCGGCATCGACCCGCAATGAGGAGACCGTCACAATGACATCGCCCTTGACGCCACCCCTCTGCGCGAAGCTCGGCATCACGCACCCCATCTTCGGTTTTTCGCATTCGGTAGACGTGGTGGTCGAGATCGCGAAGGCTGGCGGGTTTCCGGTGCTGGGCCTGGCGCGCGAGATGCCACACGAGATTCCGCACATCCTGCAGGAGGTCGATGCACGCATGCAGGGCCGACCCTACGGCGTCGACCTGATGCTGCCTTCGCAGGTGCCGCAGACCGGCAGCATCGATGACGTGCGTGGGGCCTTGCCGCAGGCGCACGTGGATTTCGTCTCGGGCCTGCGCGATCGCTTCGAGGTGCAGCCGCCGGTCAAGCCCAGCTTCTTCACGACCCAGGTCCGCTCCGAGGCGCTGTTCGAGCAGCAGATCGAGCAAGTGCTGGCATCCAACGCGCTGGGCGTGGCGACGGCGATCGGCCTGCGGCCGGAACTCATCGCGCGTGCCAAGGCGGCGGGCAAGGTGACCTTCTCGCTCATCGGCTCCGTCCGCCATGCGCGGAAGGCCCTGGCGATGGGGGTGGACGTGCTGGTGGCGCAGGGCTACGACGCCGGTGGGCATACCGGGACGGTGGGCACTTTCTCGCTGGTGCCGCAGATCGTCGCCGTCGCCGGCGATGCGCCGGTTCTGGCGGCAGGCGGCATCGGCAACGGCGACCAGATCGTTGCGGCCATCGCGATGGGCGCGCAGGGCGGCTGGCTCGGCACCCTGTGGATGGCCGCCGCCGAGAACCACACGCCGCCGGCCCTGTTGCGCCGCCTGATCGACAGCGGCAGCGAAGACACAGTGATCACACGCGCACACAGCGGAAAGCCATGTCGGGTGGTTCGCAGCGATTGGATCGATGCGTGGTCGGCTGCCGAAGCGCCCGAGCCGCTGCCGATGCCCATGCAGCAGGCGCTGACGGGCGATGTGTTCGCGTCGATCCACGAACACGACGACGCACGGCTGGTCTACGAGGCAGCCGGACAGAGCATCTTTGCCATTCGGGGAGAGACGCGCGTCGCGGACCAGATGACCGCGCTCAAGGACGAGATGCAGAAGGCGTGGCAGCGTCTGGCGAAGATGGCTGCCCATTGACTGGCGTGCGTTGCCCCGCCGTTTCGCTCCGGCGGGCCGGGCTCGAGGGCAGATTGCTCCTACACCGGGCGACCCTCCGGCCTGACATCCTTATCGCTCGTGGCCTCCATGCTTCATCTGAACGCAGTCAATTCACCACAAGGAGTTCAGATGAACGTATATGGTTTCGACGCGACGCCAACCGTCGCCGATGAAGTGAGCGCAGTCGTGGACGACGCGCAGGTGATCGAAAAAACACTGCCGGCGACCGCATGCGCGCCCGCCCGGACCCTCAGGGGCCGCGTCGATCAGGCCCTGGAAGAGACGCGTGACTTCGTGAGCAAGCAGCCCATGCAGGCCATGATGATCGCGGCGGCAGCGAGTTCGCTGCTGACCATGGTGTTGACAAGGCGCTCGCGCGGAAGGAATGCCTGGTCGGACGCCGATTACTGAAGCGAGATGGCCTTGTGCGTCGGCGATGCGTCGAAGATGAGCGTCGCAGGCCACGGCTGCCAGGTGACACCGAGCGCTGAGGGCGCGTTCGGATCGCCGCGCTTGGCGAACGCGCCGAGGCTCTTCATCATCGCGCGAGACAGTTCGAGCCGGCCGGGCTTGTTGGCCGTGGAGTTCGCAACATTGGCAAACAGCGATGGCCCGAAAGTCCCGAAGATGAAGGGCAGGTCGAAGGCGTGCGCGGCGCCATAGATATCGTTCCACGGGGCAGGCTCTTCATCCCAGTCGAAGCGGTAGTACCAGACCTCGTTCTGCTGCGACTTGAGCGCGTTGAGAACGTTGTCGCGGCTCGCGATGAAGAAGAGCTGGTTGAGCAGGTCCGTGCGCGCGTTGAAGCCGGTGACCGGTGTCGTCACCGGAAGATATGGCGCGGGAATCCACTGGTCGATGCTCACCGTGGGCGGTCCGTCGGGGTTGTAGCCGAACTGCGTCGAGAACAGGACCGCATCGCTCACCAGCCGGCCGCTGACGCCCCCGAGCGCGGGCGAGAGCGCCAGGAAGGTGGGAAACAGCTTGGCTTCATCACGGGTGTTCCCTGCGAGCACAGGCACCTGCAGGTAGTTGCCGGCCTGGATGGCGGCGACCGGGTCGACCGGGACCACGATGCCATCGGGAATCGGCCCAGAGCCCGCCAAGCCGAGCAGCGAGAGCTTGGTGAGCAGCGTGGTGAAGAGCGCTGCCGGCGTCTTCGAACGCAGGTAGGCCGCGATCTGCTGCGGTGTCTGGCTTGCCGCGTAGGCCGCAGCGGACGCCGCATCGGTCGCAAGGCCATCGGCAATCAGTTGATTCGTGAGAAGAGCATTGCCCTGGGCGGCATAGGTCGACTGCGGATTGAGCGTCGGAATGCGGCCGGGCGCAAGGTTGGTCGCCAGTGAAATCCCGCCGCTGAGCGGCACCGTACGGTGGAACAGCGGGCGGCGAGCGCTGGTGACCACCGGCGACGTCTGGAGCGCATACACGTTGATCGCGCCTGCCGACTGGCCCATCAGCGTGACGTTGCGCGGATCGCCGCCGAACGCGTCGATGTCGCTGCGCACGAACTCGAGCGCCTTGATGATGTCGAGCAGCGCGAAGTTGCCGGAATCGCCCACGCCATTCGCGCCGGACTTGAGTTGCGGCAGATCGAGGAAGCCGAAGATGCCGAGGCGGTAGTTCACCGTCACGACGACGGCATTCGCCGCCTTGGCGAGCGCGGCGCCGTCGTAGACCGGGTCCGCCGTGTAGCCTGAAACGTCGCTGCCGCCGTGGACGAAGACGATCACGGGCAGGTTGTCCTCTTCCCTGTCATTGCCCCGGTCGCGGCCTCTGTCGTCGTCCCTGTCGCGGCCCCTGCGGTCGTCCTTCGCGGGGCGCCAGATGTTCAGGTACAGGCAATCCTCGCTGCCGACCGCCTGGTTCAAGGTGGTGCCGATGGTCGCGTCATAGCGGTTGTTGGCGCCGGGGCCATAGATGCGGCCGTACTGCGCGCATGCGTTGGCGAAGGACTGCGTCGCCCTCGCTCGATTCCAGCGGTCCGGGTCGACGGGAGCTTTCCAGCGAAGGTTGCCGACGGGCGGCTTCGCAAACGGGATGCCCTTCCATGCGTACGTCCCGGTGGTGTCGGAATCGTCGGTGCCGACGACTTTTCCGAAGTGCGTCTCTCGCTCGACGTCCGCAGAGCGTCCGTGCGCCCAGCTCGGGGCCTGAGAAAGAAGCGCGGCACACGCGGCCACCAACCAGGCTGTACGCATCATGGTCTTGTCTCCTCCAGAAGGCCGCAACGGTAAGGGGCCGGTGGTGGGGGTGCCTACGGGGTAAACCCGACGGACTGTCGGGCGCGAAGGAGGACTCACTTGAGCGCACGGGAGAACGATCGTCGGGCACTTGAGGCCAGAATAGGCGGCACCAATGCCTTCGATGACCCGGTGAACCCGAAGCCCGCCCCATGATCATCCGCCCCCGACCGAACTGGCTGCACATGCTGTTTGTCTGGCGAGGTTCGGTCCTGCCGGTGATCGCACCGCAGTTGCTGGCGACCACCGCCTTCGCCGTCCTCGTCACCGTACTGCATGGCCGCCTTTTCGCGTGGAAGATCCCGCTGAACTTCGTGCCGTTCTCGCTCATCGGGCTGACGCTGGCGATCTTCCTCGGATTCCGCAACGGCACGAGCTATGCGCGATTCTGGGAGGCGCGCACGCTCTGGGGCACGCTGCTCAACGAGTCGCGCGCGCTGGTCCGGCAGGCGCTGACGCTGGCCGACGGTCCTTCGGATGCCCCGCTGCTGACGGCACGCCTGATCGCGTTCGTCCATGCGCTGCGCCATCAGTTGCGCCTGACCGATCCGACCGCCGACTTCGAGCGCTTGCTGCCGGCAGAGGACCGTTCGCGCCTGCGGCTTGCGCGCTACAAGCCCGCGATGCTCCTGCTCATGGCAGGCGAATGGTTGCGAGACCGCCGTCTGGCGGAACAGCTGTCGCCGGCGCTGGTCCAGGCGATGGAAGGGCCGTTGGGCCGCCTGACCGAAGCCCTTGGCGGCTGCGAGCGGATCGCGAGCACGCCGATCCCGTTCACCTACGCGGTGATCATCCATCGCACGATCTACCTCTACTGCGTGCTGCTGCCCTTCGGCCTGGTCGATGCGATCGGACCGATGACACCGGTGATCGTCGCCTTCATCGCCTACACCTTCTTTGCGCTGGAGGCGCTGGGCGCGGAGATCGAGGAGCCCTTCGGCACGCAACCCAACGACCTCGCCCTCGATGCGATGTCGGCCATGATCGAGGCGACGCTGCGCGAAATGATGGGCGAGACGCTACCGCCGCCGCAAGCGGTGCCGCGGAGCCAGTTCATCCAAACCTGAGGGCCGGGAAGGAAAGCCTCAGCCGCGCTTCGTCGCGATCAGCGGCTTCACATCGGGCGCCTTGACGCGCGGGCGATCCTTCTCGACCTCCGACAACGGATCGACCTTTTGCATGCTCGCAAGACTGCGGCGCGTGAGGTCGTGGTACGTGCGCGTGCCTTCCAGTTTCCATGCAACCTCCTGGTCGCTGAGTTCGCGCATCACCTTTGCCGGCATGCCGGCGGCCAGCGATCGAGCGGGGATCTTCTTGCCGGCCGGCACGAAGGCACAGGCCGCGACGATGGCGGCTTCACCGACCTCGGCGTCGTCCATGACGACCGCATTCATGCCGACCAGCGCGTTGCGTCGGATGATGCAGCTGTGCAGCACTGCGCCGTGGCCGATGTGCCCGTTTTCCTCGACGACGGTGTCGTGCGCCGGAAAGCCGTGGACGACACAGGTGTCCTGGAGATTGGAGCCGCGCTCCAGCACGATGCGCCCGAAGTCGCCGCGCAGCACGGCGCACGGACCGACGTAGCAGTCCGGCCCGACGATGACGTCGCCGATCAGCACGGCTTCCGGATGCACATAGGCGCTCGGGTCGATGACCGGCACCACCCCTTCGATGGAATAACAAGGCACGGCTGTCTCCGTAGTCAGGTGATTGGGCGCCAAGGGTTTACCCCAGCGAAAGAGGACTTGCGCCTCGTCGAAGTCGATCCTAAGATAAACCGACCGGTCGGTCAACAATACAAACAACCCGCATCGACACGGCCCGCTCCCATCCTGACACTGGAGACTCAGCTTGTCCGATTCACTTGTCCTCGCCTCGCGGGAAGGCCCTGTCCTGACCCTCACGCTGAACAGGCCCGCCGCGCTCAACAGCTTCACGGGTGCCATGCACGAGCAGCTTCGCGCGGCGCTCGACGCCGCGGCCTCGGATGCGGAAGTCCGCTGCCTGGTCCTCACCGGTGCCGGCCGCGGCTTCTGCGCGGGCCAGGATCTGGCCGACCCGATGGTCGCGCCTTCGTCCGTCGGCGAGCCGCCGAAGGATCTCGGACGCACGATCGAGCTGCTCTACAAGCCCCTGGTGCAGCGGCTGCGCACGATGCCCGTCCCCGTGATCGCCGCTGTCAACGGCGTCGCGGCGGGCGCGGGCGCGAACCTCGCCCTGAACTGCGACCTGGTGCTGGCGGGCCAATCAGCCAGCTTCATCCAGGCCTTTGCCAAGATCGGCCTCGTTCCCGACACCGGCGGCACGTGGCTGCTCCCGCGGATCGTCGGGCGCGCACGCGCCATGGGCCTCGCGATGCTGGGCGACAAGCTGCCCGCCGCCGAGGCCGAGCGCATCGGCCTGATCTGGAAGTGCGTGGAAGACGCGGCCCTCGCCGGCGAGGCCAGCCAGCTAGCGCAGCGCCTCGCCGCCATGCCCGTGAAGGCGCTGGCCGCCACGCGCAGTGCCCTCGACAGCGCGCAGCACCTCACGCTCGACCAGGCCCTCGACATGGAAGCCGCCGTGCAGGCCGACCTTGGCCGCGCGCACGACTACCTCGAAGGCGTCGCCGCGTTCTCCGCGAAACGCGCCCCCCGATTCACCGATCGTTGAACCCGCCATGTCCGCACTGCCTTCCCAACGCACGCCCCAGCAGACCGCCGAGATGGTCCGCGAACGCATGTACGCCAACGACCGCGCCGTCCAGAGCCTCGGCATGCATGTCACCGAGATCTCTCCCGGCCGCGCCACGGTCACGATGACCGTTCGCGACAACATGCTCAACGGCCACGACATCTGCCACGGCGGATTCCTCACCACGCTCGCCGACACGGCCTTTGCGTACGCCTGCAATTCGTACAACGAGCTCACCGTGGCGTCGAGCTTCTCGATGGACATCGTCGCCCCGGCGCGCCACGGCGACGTGCTCACCGCGCGCAGCGTCGAGGTGTCGAAGGCTGGCCGCACCGGCGTCTACGACAGCGACATCACCAATCAGCGCGGCGAGCGCGTCGCCGTTTTCCGCGGCCGCTCGTACACCCTCAAAGGCAAGCCGGCCGTGGTCGAGTGAAGCGACCCAGGAGACACACAGATGCCCAAGAAGCAACCCGCCCCCGGTGAACTCGACGCCATCGAGACCGCCAGCCGCGACGAGGTCCAGGCCCTGCAACTGCAACGGCTGCGCTGGTCACTCAGGCACGCCTACGACAACGTGCCCCACTACCGCAAGGCCTTCGACGACAAGGGCGTCCATCCCGACGACCTCAAGCAGTTGAGCGACCTCGCGAAGTTCCCCTTCACGACGAAGAAGGACCTGCGCGACAACTACCCCTTCGGTCTCTTCGCGGTGCCGCGCGAGCAGGTGTCGCGCATCCATGCATCTTCCGGCACGACCGGCAAGCCCACCGTCGTCGGCTACACGAAGAACGACATCGACACCTGGGCGTCGCTGGTCGCGCGCTCCATCCGCGCCGCCGGTGGCCGTGCAGGCGACATCGTGCACGTGTCCTACGGCTACGGGCTCTTCACCGGCGGCCTCGGCGCGCACTACGGCGCCGAACGCCTGGGATGCACGGTCATCCCCATGTCGGGTGGCCAGACCGAAAAGCAGGTGCAGCTCATCCGCGACTTCAAGCCCGACCTCATCATGGTCACGCCCAGCTACATGCAGGTCATCATCGAGGAGTTCGTGCGCCAGGGCCTCGACCCGCGCGAGAGCTCGCTGCAGGTCGGCATCTTCGGCGCCGAGCCGTGGACCGAGGCCATGCGCCACGAGATCGAGGGCAAGGCCGGCATCGACGCGGTCGACATCTACGGCCTTTCCGAAGTGATGGGCCCCGGCGTCGCAAGCGAGTGCATCGAGACCAAGGACGGCCCGGTGGTGTGGGAAGACCATTTCTATCCCGAGATCATCGACCCCGAGACGGGCGAAGTGCTGCCCGACGGCTCGGAAGGCGAACTCGTCTTCACCTCGCTCACCAAGGAAGCGCTGCCCATCATCCGCTACCGCACGCGCGACCTCACGCGCCTGCTGGCACCGACGGCGCGTTCGTTCCGCCGCATGGGCAAGATCGTCGGCCGCTCGGACGACATGCTGATCATCCGCGGCGTCAACGTGTTCCCGACGCAGATCGAGGAGATCGTGCTGCAGCACGCCAAGCTCTCGGGCCAGTACCAGATCAACGTCAGCCGCGACGGCCTGCTCGACACCGTCGAGGTACAGTGCGAACTGCAACCGCTGGCGGCGCCGACGACCGACGCCGCCGAGGTGCGCGAGATCACGCAATGGCTCCAGCAGAGGATCAAGACCCTGGTCGGCATCACGACCAGCGTGAGGATCCTCACGCCGGACACCATCGAACGCACGTTGACCGGCAAAGCCCGCCGCGTCATCGACAAACGACCGAGATGATGCTCGCCCCCAGTCTTCGCGCACTTCGTGTCGCTTCGCCGACCCCCTTTCAGGGGGCGATGCCGGCGGGCCGGCGGAGCCGGACCCGCGGCATCTCCCGAAGGGGGTGCGCTCTCTTGATGCGTTGCGCCGCGCTTACGGCGCAGAGGAACAACTGAAAGGATCACGATGTACACGCAAGCCATGGACACGATGGGCAAGGAAGACGGCGGCAAGAAGGCCGTGCGTTCCGCCGAGGAAATGCAGCTCGAACAGCGCTTCGACGCGCGCATCGACGAGGGCGACTTCATCGAGGCGAAGGACTGGATGCCCGAGCACTACCGCAAGACGCTGGTGCGTCAGATCAGCCAGCACGCGCACTCGGAGATCGTCGGCATGCTGCCCGAGGGCAACTGGATCACGCGCGCGCCCACGCTCAAGCGCAAGGCGATCCTGCTGGCCAAGGTGCAGGACGAGGCAGGGCACGGGCTGTATCTCTACTCCGCGGCCGAGACGCTGGGCACCTCGCGCGACCAGATGGTCGATGCGCTGCACACCGGCCGCGCCAAGTACAGCTCGATCTTCAACTACCCCACGCTGACCTGGGCCGACATGGGCACCATCGGCTGGCTGGTCGACGGCGCGGCGATCATGAACCAGGTGCCGATCTGCCGCTGCTCGTACGCGCCCTATGCGCGGGCCATGATCCGCATCTGCCGCGAGGAGAGCTTTCACCAGCGCCAGGGCTTCGAGGCGCTGCTGACGATGATGCAGCAGGGCACCGACGCGCAGAAGGCGATGGTGCAGGACGCGGTCAATCGCTGGTGGTGGCCGTCGATCATGATGTTCGGCCCACCGGACGACCAGTCGCCCAACTCGGCGCAGTCGATGCGCTGGGGCATCAAGCGCTTCTCGAATGACGACCTGCGCGCCAAGTTCATCGACGCCGCCGTCGACCAGGCCAAGGTGCTTGGCGTGACGCTGCCGGATCCCGACCTCAAGTGGAACGAGGAGCGCCAGCACCACGACCACGGGCCGATCGACTGGGCCGAGTTCTGGCGCGTCGTGGGCGGCGACGGCCCCTGCAACCGCGAACGCCTCGGTGCCCGCGTCAAAGCGTGGGACGACGGCGCCTGGGTACGCGAAGCCGCGCTGGCCCACGCCGCCAAGCGTGTTACCCCTCAACCTCTTGCCGCCTAGGAACAACGTCCATGAGCACCCCCGATACCTCCACCGCCGCCGAATGGCCCCTCTGGGAAGTCTTCGTGCGCAGCAAGTCCGGCCTCGACCACAAGCACTGCGGCAGCCTGCACGCCGCCGACCCCAAGATGGCCATCCAGATGGCGCGGGATGTCTACACGCGCCGCCAGGAAGGCACCAGCGTCTGGGTCGTGCGTTCCGACCAGATCGTCGCGAGCGACCCGGCCGACAAGGACATGTACTTCGACCCGATGGAAGACAAGGTCTACCGCCACCCCACGTTCTACCGGCTGCCTGGCTCGGTGGACCACATGTGAGGCCGTGATGCAAGGTTCCATCGCGATCGACCCCAACCCGAGCGTGCAGTACCTGCTGCGCATCGGCGACACCTGCCTGATCCTCGGCCAGCGCATCGCCGAGTGGTGCGGGCATGCGCCCATCCTCGAGGAAGACATCGCCATGTCCAACATGGCGCTCGACCTCATCGGCCAGGCCCGCGCGGTGCTTACGCATGCGGGCAAGCTCGAAGGCCTCGGCCACGACGAAGACCAACTGGCCTTCCTGCGCGACGAGAAGGACTACCGCAATCTCACGCTGGTCGAACTGCCGCGGGGCGACTTCGCCTTCACGGTGCTGCGCAATGCGATGGTCGCGACCTTGATGAAGCTGCTGTGGGAACGCCTGCGCGATTCCGGCGATGCGGAGTTGGCCGGCATCGCAGGCAAGGCGATCAAGGAAGCGCGCTATCACCAGCAGCACGCGGCCGACTGGGTCGTGCGCCTGGCCGACGGCACGGACGAATCTCGCCAGCGCATCGAGAAGGCGCTGCGCGAACTCTGGCTCTACGTGCCCGAACTCTTCGAATCCGATGCGGTCGACGACGCTGCGCACGCGCGGGGCCTCGGGCCGCGCTGGGCCGACCTGCGCGCGCCGTGGATGGCGGAGATGGACACCATCCTCGACGAGGCGACCTTGCGCCGTCCTGACGAGTCCGCCTTCCGCAGCACCGGCAAGCGGGGCGTGCACAGCGAGCACATGGGCTACATCCTCGCGGAGATGCAGCATCTGCAGCGCGCGTTTCCCGGAGGCGTGTGGTGAGCGCAGTCGCCGCCGTGGCCACCACGCGCTCCGAGCAGGCGTGGGATGTGCTCGGCACCGTGCTCGACCCCGAGGTGCCGGCACTTTCGGTGCGCGACCTCGGCATCGTGCGTGATGTCGTCGACCACGGCGAAGCATTGGAGATCGTGCTGACGCCCACCTATTCCGGCTGTCCCGCCACGGAGGTGATCGAGCACGACGTGCTGCAGGCCATTGCGAAGGCCGGCCTCGGGCCCGCCCACGTCACGCTCCAGCGCGCGCCCGCGTGGACCACCGACTGGATCAGCGCCGAAGGCCGCCGGAAGCTCTTCGAGTACGGCATTGCACCGCCCGGGCCGGCCGCACCCGACGGAGCCGTGCCCATCCGCATCTTCGGTCGACGAGCCGATGTGGTCGCCTGCCCGCGCTGCGGCAGCAGCAATACCGAACGCTTGTCGGCCTTCGGCTCCACGGCCTGCAAGGCCATGTACCGCTGCGTCTCCTGCCGCGAACCCTTCGAGCACTTCAAGCCCATATGAACCACACCCCCAGGCTTGCCCACTTCGTGTGGCCGCCCACCCCCTTGCAGGGGGCAACACCAGTGGACCGGCAAAGCCGGCTCCCCGGTGTTTCCTCAAGAGAGCTGCCGCGGAGCCGGCTTTGCCGGTCCGCTGGCTGCGCCCCCGGCAGGGGCTGGGCGGCTACGCGAAGCGAGCGAGCCTGGGGGGGAGAAACAAAATGAGCGTCATCTTCCATCCACTGCAAGTGCGTGCCGTCGAACCCGACACCGAGGAAGCCGTCATCGTCTCCTTCGACGTGCCCGTCGAACTGCGCGACGTCTTCGGCTTCACGCAAGGCCAGTACCTCACGCTGCGCAAGGACATCGACGGCCAGGACCTGCGCCGGTCGTACTCGATCTGTGCGGGCGTCGACGACGGCGAACTGCGCGTCGGCGTGCGCAAGGTCAAGGACGGCACCTTCTCGAACTGGATCAACGAACAGCTCCAGCCCGGCGACACCATCAACGTGATGGCGCCGCAAGGTCGTTTCTTTGTGCCGATCGAACCGCAGTCGCGGCGACAGCACGTCGGCATCGTCGGCGGCAGCGGCATCACGCCGATCCTGTCGATCATGAAGACGGTGCTGGCGCGCGAGCCGCATTCGCGCTTCACGCTGATCTACGCCAACCGCAAGCTGCAATCCACGATGTTCAAGGAAGAACTCGAGGACCTGAAGAACCGCTACATGAGCCGCCTGGTGCTGCACCACGTGTTCTCCGGCGAGCCGACCGATGCGCCGCTCAACATGGGCCGCATGAACCGCGAGAAGCTCGGCGAGTTCCTGTCGACCGTGGTGCCGGCCAGCAGCATCGACCACGTCTACATCTGCGGCCCCTTCCAGATGAACGACGAGGCCGAGGCCGCCCTGCTGGCGGCCGGTGTGCCCGAGGAGCGCATTCACATCGAGCGCTTCGGCGTCGCCGCGCCGGAAGGCGCTCCGGTCGGCGCGGTCATCCACGAGGCGCGCCCCGGCGATGCCGAGCTGGCAAAGATCGTCATCATCCGCGACGGCCTGCAGCGCGAGATCGAGTTCCGCAAGGACCAGCCGAGCATCCTCGATTGCGCCTCGGCGGCCGGCATGGAAGTGCCGTTCTCCTGCACCTCCGGCGTGTGCGGCACCTGCCGCGCCAAGCTGGTCGAAGGCAAGGTCCGGATGGAACGAAACTTCGCGCTCGACAAGAACGAGGTCGCGGCCGGCTTCGTGCTGACCTGCCAGGCCCATCCGCTCACCGAGCGCGTGGTTCTGTCATTCGATGAACGCTAGAAGCTGCAATCAAGAAGGAATTCCATGGCCCGAGGACGCTCACCCGGATACGAAGACCAGCGCGAAATGATCCTGGATCATGCGGCGCAGCTCTTCGCGAACCGCGGCTATTCGGCGACCTCGATGAACCAGGTGGCCGAGGCCTGCGGGTTCTCGAAGGCGCTGCTCTATCACTACTACCGCGACAAATACAGCCTGCTGGTGAGCATCGCCGAGAACCATGTGTCGCGCCTCGAAGCGCTCGTGGCCGACGTCGATCGCCAGAAGCTGGCGCCCGAGGCCAAGCTGCGCGAGCTGATCCGGCGCTTCGTCGAGGAGTACGCCGGTGCCAAGCATGCGCACCGCGTGCTGACCGAGGACGTCAAGTTCATGGAAGACGCCGACCGCGAGCGCGTGCTCGGCACGCAGCGCACCGTGGTCAACGGATTCGCGCGTGCGGTCATCGAGCTGCGTCCGGACCTGAAGAAGGCCGCGCTCGCCAAGCCGTTGACGATGCTGCTGTTCGGGATGATCAACTGGATGTTCATCTGGATGCGTCCCGACGGCGAGCTCGACTACGACGCGATGGCGCCCGTGGTGGCCGACCTGTTCCTCGGCGGGCTGCCGGCCGTCAAGGTGCCCCAGCGCATCGTGCCGATCGACGTCTGACACCGACCCTTCACCCTTCTTTTTCATTTTTTCAACCAACCACAACGGAGACAACCGTATGAAGTACTTCAAACCCCTCGCGCTGGTCGCGGCGCTGCTGGCCTCGGCGCTCGCGCACGCGGACATCAATGTCGGCGTGACGGTCTCGGCGACCGGCCCCGCGGCCTCGCTCGGCATTCCCGAGAAGAACACGATCGCGCTGATGCCCAAGACCATCGGCGGGCAGAAGATCAACTACATCGTGCTCGACGATGCCAGCGACACCACCGCCGCGGTGAACAACACGCGCAAGCTGATCTCCGAGAACAAGGTCGACGTCATCCTCGGCTCGACCACGACTCCGAATTCGCTGGCGATGATTGACGTGATCTCCGAGAGCCAGACACCGATGATCTCGATGGCCGCTTCGGCACGCATCGTGGAGCCGGTGGACGCCAAGAAGCGCTGGGTGTTCAAGACGCCGCAGAACGACATCATGATGTCGCTCGCCATTGCCGAGCACATGGCCGCGAACGGCGTGAAGACCGTCGGCTTCGTCGGCTTTTCCGACGCTTACGGCGAAGGGTGGTTCCAGGAATTCACCAAGGCCGCCGAGCTGAAGAAGCTGCAGATCGTCGCGAACGAGCGCTATGCGCGCACCGACACCTCCGTCACCGGCCAGACCCTGAAGCTGATGGCGGCCAAGCCGGATGCCGTGCTGGTCGCGGGTTCCGGCACGCCGGCCGCGTTGCCGCAGAAGAGCCTCAAGGAGCGCGGCTACACCGGCAAGGTCTACCAGACGCACGGCGTCGCCAATGCCGACTTCCTGCGCGTGGGCGGCAAGGACGTCGAGGGCACCTTCCTGCCGGCCGGCCCGGTGCTTGTCGCGGAACAGCTGCCCGCCAGCAATCCGGTCAAGAAGTCCGCCCTGGCCTATGTGTCGGCCTACGAGGCCGCCAACGGCAAGGGAACGGTCTCGACCTTCGGCGCGCATGCATGGGACACCGGCCTGCTGATGGCCGCTGCGGTTCCCGTCGCGCTCAAGAAGGCGCAGCCCGGCACGCCCGAATTCCGCGCTGCGCTGCGTGATGCACTGGAGCAGGTGAAAGAGCTGCCCGGCGCGCACGGCGTGTTCAACATGACGGCCAACGACCACCTGGGCCTGGACCAGCGCGCTCGCGTGATGGTCAAGATCGAGAACGGCGCCTGGAAATACTTGCCACCGAATCCTTGAAACAGGCACACCCCCAGGCTTCGCGCACTTCGTGTCGCTGCGCCTACCCCCTTGCAGGGGGCGATATCGGCGGGCCGGCGGAGCCGGTTCCGCGGTATCTCGGGCATTGCGCTTGAAGGCGCGTCGCTGATGGACTGATTGGAACGGATATGGATTTTCAGATCGGGCTTTTGCTCGGGCAGGACGGCATCGTCAATGGGGCGATCTACGGACTGATGGCCCTGGCATTGGTGTTGGTGTTTTCCGTCACGCGGGTGATCTTCATTCCGCAGGGCGAACTGGTGGCCTTTGGCGCGCTGTCGATGGCCGCGCTGACTGCCGGGCGGGTGCCGGCCACGCTGTGGCTGCTGGTCGCGCTGGCGTTGGCGACGCTCGCGGTCGAGGGCTGGCGCTGGAAGCGGGGCGCCACGGTGGAGTGGAAGGCCACGCTCGTTTGGACGGTCGCCTTTCCCCTGCTGGCCTGTGCGCTGGTGCTGGGCGTTCGGCCATCGTCGCTGGCGCTCCAGGCCGTCACGACGCTGCTGCTCATCACGCCGCTCGGGCCGCTGCTGTACCGGCTGACCTACCGGCCGCTGGCCGATGCGACGGTGCTGATCCTGCTGATCGTCTCGGTCGCGCTGCATGGCGTGCTGGTCGGCCTCGGGTTGCTCTTCTTCGGCGCCGAAGGATCGCGCACGCCGGCCTTTTCGGAGGCGCGTATCGATATCGGCGGCGTGCCGATCACCGGCCAGTCGATGGTGGTGGTGGGTGTCGCTCTTGCACTGGTGGTGTTGATGTTTCTCTTCTTCGAACGTTCGATCGTCGGGAAGGCGCTGCGCGCCACGGCAATGAACCGTGTCGGCGCGCGGCTCATGGGGATTCCGACGGACCTGTCGGGTGACCTGAGCTTTGCGCTCGCGGCGCTGATCGGTGCGGTCTCCGGCCTGCTGATCGCGCCGTTGACGACGGTCTACTACGACACCGGCTTCCTGATCGGCCTCAAGGGCTTCGTCGCGGCGATCGTCGGCGGGCTCGCGAGCTATCCGATTGCCTTGCTCGGCGCATTGCTGGTCGGTCAACTCGAAGCCTTTTCTTCGTTCTGGGCCAGCGCCTTCAAGGAAGTGCTGGTCTTCACGCTGATCATCCCCGTGCTGTGGTGGCGCTCGCTACGCAGCCGTCACGTGGAGGACGAGGAGTGATCACCCCCATGCTTGCCCACTGCGTGTGGCCGCAAACCCCCTCTCCGGGGGCAACACCGGCGGGCCGGCAGAGCCGGTTCCGCGGTGTTCCTGGTCTTACCCGTTGCATCCTGGAGTCAATGGCATGACAAGGCGCCATCTCACCTTGCTCTTCGTCGCGGCACTGGCGCTCAGCTGGGCCTGGCTGCCCGAGTTCACGGTCACGATGTTCAGCTACATCGGCCTCTATTCGATGGTCGCGGCAGGGCTGGTCATGCTCACCGGCGTCGGCGGCATGACGTCCTTCGGACAGGCCGCCTTCGTCGCCATCGGTGCCTATGCAACGGCTTGGGTCTGCACCTCGCCGGCGGCGGCTGCAGCGCTGGGTGGCGTGGTCCCTCCGGGCCTGCTGCCATGGGTCGGACTGGTGCTGGGCCTTGTCGTCACGTTCCTCGTTGCATGGGGGCTCGGTGCGATCACCCTCAAGCTCTCCGGCCATTACCTGCCGTTGTGCACGATCGCCTGGGGATTGAGCCTCTACTTCCTGTTCGGCAACCTGGAATTCCTCGGCGGGCAGACCGGCATCACCGGGCTGCCGGCGCTCACGATCGCCGGCTTCTCACTTGCCTCGCCGCGCGCGCTGGGCCCGCTGATCTGGGCGGCGCTGCTGCTGGCGCTGTGGGCGCTGCATAACCTGCTGGATTCGCGTGAAGGCCGCGCCATCCGCGCACTGAAGTCCGGCCGTGTGATGGCCGAGTCGATGGGCGTCGACACCGCGCGCTACCGCGTGAAGGTGTTCGTGCTGGCCGCGCTGCTGGCCGCGTTGTCGGGCTGGCTCTACGCGCACATGCAGCGCTTCGTGAACCCGACGCCCTTCAACCTCAACATCGGCATCGAGTACCTCTTCATGGCGGTGGTGGGCGGTGCAGGCCACCTGTGGGGCGCCGTGCTCGGCGCGACGCTCATCACGCTGGTCAAGGAGCAGTTGCAGGACATCCTGCCGAAGCTGCTGGGCGCGAGCGGCAATTTCGAGGTGATCGTGTTCGGCCTGCTGATGCTCTTCGTGCTGCAGCGTTTCGCCGAAGGCCTGTGGCCGACGCTGGCGCGTGTGTCGGACCGCTTCCTGAAGCCGGACCCCGCACCACCCGCCAAGGCGATGGCGCCCCTCGCGAGCCGGACGCTGCCCGCCGCGGGCGAAATGCTGCTCGAAGCCGACAAGGTCACCAAGCGCTTCGGCGGCCTCGTCGCGAACAACGCGGTCGCGATGACGCTGAAGGCCGGCGAGGTGCATGCGTTGATCGGCCCGAACGGCGCTGGCAAGAGCACCTTCTTCAACATGATCTCCGGCGTCGACGATCCGACCGAGGGCGAAGTGCGCCTGATGGGCGAGTCGATGAACGGCAAGCCCTCGCGCGACTACGCTGCACGTGGCCTGGGACGCACCTTCCAGCACGTGCGCCTGCTCGGCACGCGCAGTGTGCTGGAGAACGTGGCGCTGGGCGCGCATCGTCGCGGACATCGCGGCTGGCTGTCGGCGATGCTGCGGCTCGACCGCGCTGAGGAAGCCGCGCTGCTCGCCGAGGCGCGCCGGCAGATCGAGCGCTGCGGCCTGGCCGAGCATGCCGACGCGCCGGCGGCATCGCTGGCGCTGGGGCAGCAACGCGTGGTGGAGATCGCACGCGCGCTGGCGGGGCAGCCCGCCGCACTGTTGCTCGACGAGCCTGCCGCCGGCCTGCGCCATCTGGAGAAGCAGGCGCTCGCGACGCTGCTGTCGCAACTGCGCGCCGAGGGCCTGGGCATCCTGGTCGTCGAGCACGACATGGAGTTCGTCATGAACCTTGCCGACCGCATCACGGTGCTGGAGTTCGGCGCCGTCATCGCCGAAGGAACACCCCAACAAGTGCAATGCAACCCCCGTGTGCTGGATGCCTATCTCGGCGGCAGCGACGAACCTATCGCGATGGCCGCATAGCATGGAACTCACCCCCAGCCTCGCCCACTTCGTGTGGCTCTGCCCCCCTCTCCAAGGGCGCACCGGCGGCCCGGCAGAGCCGGTTCCGCGGATGCTCGCGCGTGCGAGCGGTGCGACTCACGGTTGAACTGACATGAATCCACTTTTCGAACTTCAGGATTTCAGCGTCTCGTACGGCGCCGTCGAAGCCGTGCACGGTATCGCGCTGCGCGTGGACGAGGGCGAGATCGTCACCGTCATCGGCCCCAATGGCGCGGGCAAGACGACGCTGTTGTGCGCGGCGATGGGCCTCCTGCCTTCTACCGGCAGCCTCACGCTCGCCGGCGAGCGCATCGCGCGGCCCAGCGTCGAGGCGATGGTGGCGCGCGGCGTCGCACTGGTGCCCGAGCGCCGCGAGCTCTTCGGCGAGATGCCCGTAGAGGACAACCTGCTGCTCGGCGGCTTCTACCGCTGGCGCACCGGCAAGCGCGACCAGCGCGAGCGCATGGACGAGGTCTTCGCGATCTTCCCGCGCCTCAAGGAACGCCGCGCGCAGCTGGCGAGCACGCTGTCCGGCGGCGAGCGGCAGATGCTGGCCATCGGACGCGCGCTCATGGCCCGTCCGCGCCTGCTGATGCTGGACGAACCCTCGCTCGGGCTCGCCCCGCTGATCGTTCGCGAAGTCCTGCACGTGGTGTCGTCGCTGCGCTCGCACGGCGTCTCCGTGCTGCTGGTCGAGCAGAACGCGCGCGCCGCCCTGCAGGTCGCCGATCGCGGCTATGTGCTGGAGACCGGCGCCGTCGCACTCACGGGCGAGGCGCAGGCGCTGCTGCACGACCGCCGGATCATCGATACCTACCTCGGCCTCGGCAACAAGAACGCCGTCGCGGCCTGAACAACCTTCGGAGATTTCCATGACCCAGATCCTTCAAAGCTTCATCGGCGGCCGCTGGCTCGGCGAGCAGGGCGCGCAGGTGCTCCGCAGTGCCGTCAACGGCCGCCCGGTCGCCAGCACGCATGCCGAGTCGATCGACTTCGGCGAGGCGCTCCATCACGCGCGCAGCGTCGGCCTGCCGAATCTGCTGGCCATGGATTTCCAGCAGCGCGCCCAGCGGCTTCGCGCGCTCGCGAAGTACCTGGCCGAGCACAAGGAAGCGCTGTACGCCATCTCGGCCCATACCGGCGCGACGCGGGCCGACAGCTGGATCGACATCGAGGGCGGCGCGGGCACCCTGGCGGCCTACGCCGGCATCGGTGCCGGCGAACTGCCTTCCGGCAACCTCGTGCACGAGGGCCCCGCGATGCCGCTCGGCAAGAAGGGCGGCTTCGCCGGCACGCACATCCTCGTGCCGCGCCATGGCGTGGCGGTGCACATCAATGCCTTCAATTTCCCGGTGTGGGGCCTGCTGGAGAAATGGGCGCCCAGCTTCCTTGCCGGCATGCCCTGCATCGGCAAGCCGGCGACGTCGACCAGTTTCCTGACGGAAGCGCTGGTGCGCCTGATGCACCGTTCCGGCCTGTTGCCGGAGGGCAGCCTGCAACTGGTGATCGGCAGCACCGGCGATCTGCTCGACCGCCTCGACGGCGCCGATGTCGTGACCTTCACCGGCTCGGCGGACACCGCGGCCAAGCTGCGCGTGCATCCGAACATCGTCCGCCAGTCGATCCCCTTCAACGCCGAGGCCGATTCGCTGAACTGCGCGATCCTCGCGCCCGACGTGTCGCCCGACGACGAGGAGTTCGATCTCTTCGTCAAGGAAGTGGCGCGCGAGATGACGGTCAAGTCGGGCCAGAAGTGCACCGCGATCCGCCGCGTCATCGTGCCGCGCCAGCATCTGGATGCGGTCGCCGAGAAGCTGCGGGCGCGGCTCGCGAAGACGGTCGTGGGCGACCCGTCGCGCGAGGACGTGCGCATGGGCGCGCTGGCATCGCACGCGCAGCAGTCCGACGTGGCCGAGCGCGTCCGCATGCTGATGGAGGGCGCGGAACTGGTCTATGGCGCGCGCGACGGCTTCTCGCCGCAGGGCGAGGGCGTGGCCGAAGGCGCGTTCTTCTCGCCGACGCTGCTGCTGTCGCGCGATCCGCTGCGTCACGACGCGGTGCATGACGTGGAAGCCTTCGGCCCCGTCAGCACGCTGATGGCCTATGACGGCCTGGACGATGCGCTGGCGCTGGCTGCGCGGGGCCGCGGCAGCCTCGTCGGCACGCTGGTCACCAAGGACCCCGCAACGGCCGCCAGGGCCATTCCGGTGGCTGCGGCGTACCACGGCCGCCTGCTCGTGCTGGACCGCGAGGCCGCGGTCGAATCGACGGGCCATGGCTCGCCGCTGCCGTTCCTCAAGCACGGCGGCCCCGGCCGCGCGGGCGGCGGCGAGGAGCTGGGCGGCCTGCGCGCGGTCAAGCACTACCTGCAGCGCGCGGCGGTGCAGGGCTCGCCCACCATGCTCGCGGCCGTCACCGGCGAGTACATGCGCGGCGCCAAGGTCAACGAGTCGGAAGTGCATCCCTTCCGCAAGCACTTCGAAGACCTGGCCATCGGCGATTCGCTGCTGACGCATCGCCGCACGGTGGGCGAGGCCGACATCGTTGCCTTCGGCGGCATCTCCGGCGACTACTTCTACATGCACTTCGACGAGGTCGCGGCGAAGGAGAGCCCCTTCGGCAAGCGCATCGCGCACGGCTACTTCGTGCTGTCCGCGGCGGCCGGCCTGTTCGTCTCGCCGGCGCCCGGACCGGTGCTGGCCAACTACGGGCTCGACACGCTGCGCTTCGTCAAGCCGGTCGGCATCGGCGACACGATCCGCGCGCGCCTCACTTGCAAGCGCAAGATCGACCGCCAGAAGAAGGACGCCAACGGCGTCGGCCAGGGCGTGGTCGCGTGGGACGTGGAAGTGACCAACCAGGACGGCGATCTGGTCGCGAGCTACGACATCCTGACGCTGGTGGCCAAGCGCGGCTGACACAGCGCGCCGGATCCGTCTACTGGCCAAAGGTCTGGCGCCTCCGGCCGGCCGATGCCTTGCAATGCGCAGGGGGCTGGGATCAAATCCCCTGCCCAGCCTGCCGTGCAAGGATCGCGCATGACCCCGTTCACCCAGTCGTCCCGCCATTGGATGGCCGTCTTCGTTGCCGCGACGGCGCTCGCGGGTTGCGCGAGCAAGAACGATCCAGTGTCCCAGGCTGAAAGGGCCGGTGCCGCCAAGGGCGTCGCCGCCCCGAGCATTGCGGAGACCAAGGCGATCGCCGAGGAGGCCTTCATCTACGGCCTGCCGCTGGTGATGAACTATGCGGTCATGAACGAGTACGCGGTGGACAAGGGCGGGCCGCAGTTCAAGGCGCCGTTCAACCAGATCAACAACGAGGCGCGCGTCTTCACCTACCAGGACACCGCCATCGTCACCCCCAACAGCGACACGCCCTATTCGATCCTGTGGATGGACCTGCGCGCGGAGCCGATGGTGATCACGGTGCCCGCGGTCGACAAGCGGCGCTATTACTCGGTGCAGCTTGTCGACGGCAATACCTACAACTTCGGCTACATCGGCAGCCGCGCCACGGGCAACGACCCGGGCAGCTACATGGTGGCCGGTCCGGATTGGAAGGGGCCGACGCCGCCGGGCATCGGCAAGGTCTTCTTCTCGACCACGCCGTTTTCGGCAACGATCTTCCGGACCCAGCTCTTCAACCCGAAGGACATGCCCAACGTGGTGAAGGTGCAGTCGGGCTACAAGGCGCAACCGTTGTCGTCCTTCCTGAAGCAGCCGTCGCCGCCGGCCGCTGCGACGCTCAAGTTCCTTCCGGCCACCACGGCAGGGATCAAGGAGAACTTTTTCGAGTATCTCGACGCCGCGCTCCTGTACGTGCCGCAAACGCCCGAGGACGCGGCCGTGCGGGCCCGGATCGCGCGCATCGGCATCGGGCCCGGGAAGACCTTCGAGTTCAGGGACCTGTCGCTCGAGCACAAGGCCGCCGTCGGTCTCGGCATGAAGGAAGGCGACGAGAAAGTGGACAAGTTCCTTGCCGGTGGAACGAAGAACGTCGACGGCTGGAAGGTCGGCTCCGCCTTCGGCGACCGCAACTTCTACAAGGGCAACTGGCTGCTGCGCGCCGCCGCGGCCAAGGGCGGCATCTACGGCAACGATGCGGTGGAGGCCACCTATCCGCTGACCCGCACCACGGCGGCCGGCGAGACGCTGGATGGCAGCAAGCACAACTACACGCTCACTTTCCCGGCCGGGCGATTGCCGCCGGTGGATGCGTTCTGGTCGGTCACGATGTACGACGGCAAGACCCAGCTGCTGATCAGGAATCCGATCAACCGCTATCTGATCAATTCACCGATGCTGCCCGGAATGAAGAAGAATCCCGACGGATCGCTCACGCTCTACATCCAGAAAAAGTCGCCGGGCAAGGCGAGGGAGAGCAACTGGCTGCCCGCGCCCGATGGCCCGATCTACCTGGTGATGCGCCTGTACTGGCCCAAGACGAAGCCGCCGTCGATCCTGCCGCCGGGCGAAGGCACGTGGAAGCCGCCAGGGGTGGTGGCAACGTCGAAGTAGCCGCGTCCGGACCTGACGCACGGCGCCGCCGGCTTCCTACACCGGTGCGCGGCGGCGCGACCTACGGTGCCGGCCTGGAGACCCATGCAATGCTCGCATCCGAGACCCCCGCGCCGTGAACAAGCCGAGTGCAAGCGAGGCGCTGGCGCCTTATCACCTGAAGCGCGACTTCGAGAAGACGCCCGAACCCCGCACGGGCGGCAAGTCGGGCGCCAAGGGCGCGCTCTCCTTCGTCGTGCAGAAGCACCATGCGAGCCACCTGCATTACGACTTCCGACTGGAGCTCGACGGCACGCTCAAGAGCTGGGCTGTGCCGAAGGGGCCCTGCCTCGATCCGACCGTCAAGCGCATGGCCGTGCATGTTGAGGACCATCCGATTTCGTACGCGAATTTCGAAGGCACGATCCCGGCCGGGCAATACGGCGGCGGCAACGTCATTGTGTGGGATCGCGGCGAGTGGGCCGCGGAAGGCGATGCCCGCGCGGGCCTGTCGGAAGGCAAGCTCAAGTTCGAATTGCGCGGCGACAAGCTGCGCGGCCGGTGGACGCTGGTGCGCATGCGCGGCAAGGGCGAGAAGCAGGCGCCCTGGCTGCTGATCAAGGAAAAGGACGACGAAGCGCGACCGCTCGCGGATTACGACGTCGTCGAGGCGCTGCCCGACAGCGTGCTGAGCGGTCGGGATGTCGACGATCCCCCGAACGTCAGCTACGGTCGGGAGCCCGCACCCGGGAAAGCCGAGACATCCGCTGCGAGCAAGAGCGCAAGCAGGAAGGCGAGCAGCAAGGCCGCCGCCAAAGGCCCCGACGCGCTCGGCCGCAAGGCTGCATTGCCCGCTTCGCTCTCACCGCAACTCGCGACGCTCGCATCCGCGCCGCCGGCCGCGCCGGACGACTGGCTCTACGAACTCAAGTTCGACGGCTATCGGCTGCTGACGCGCATCGATGGCGACAAGGTGCAGTGCATCACGCGCAATGGCCACGACTGGACCTCGAAGCTGCCCAAGCTCGCGCAGGCGCTCGCGAAGCTGCCCACGCGCTCGGCTTGGCTCGACGGCGAGATCGTGGTCGAAGGCCAGAAGGGCGCGCCCGACTTCCAGGCGCTGCAGAACGCCTTCGACAGCGGCGCCACCGCGTCCATCGTCTACTGGCTGTTCGATGCGCCCTTTCTCGACGGTCGCGATCTGCGTGACGTGCCGGTCGAGGCACGTCGAGCGCAACTCGCCCGGTTGCTCGGCAAGAAGCCGCCCGCCCTGCTGCGCCTCAGCGAAGCGTTCGATGCCTCGCCGCGCGACCTGCTCGCATCCTCGGCGCGTCTGGGTTTCGAAGGCATCATCGGCAAGCTGAAAGGTTCCGTTTATGTGTCGCGCCGCTCTCCCAACTGGATCAAGCTCAAGAACCAGCAGCGGCAGGAATTCGTGATTGGCGGGTACACCGCCCCCAAGGGCTCGCGCGCGGGTTTCGGCTCGCTGCTGCTGGGCGTCTACGACGAGGAGGGGGCGCTGCAGTACTGCGGCAACGTCGGCACCGGTTTCGATGGCACCCGATTGGCGGACGTGAAGGCGAAGCTGGACAAGCAGCTAGCGGACAAGTGCCCGTTCGCGACCCGTCCCGCCGGCGTCAGGGCGCAGTGGGTCAAGCCCGCGCTGGTCTGCGAAGTGGCCTTCGGCGAGTGGACGCGCGAAGGGCGCATCCGTCATTCGGTCTTCCAGGGACTGCGTGCCGACAAGCCGGCGCGCCAGATCCGACGCGAGACCGCGAAGTCGCCAGACCCGAAGCCCTCGAGCGCGGCCGACAAAGAAAGCACCAAGCCCATGAAGCAACGCATCACCAACGCCGACCGTGTGATCGACGCGCAGAGCGGCGCCACCAAGGGCGAGCTCGCCGCCTACTACGAGCAGGTGGCCGCATTGATCCTGCCGCACCTCAAGGGCCGGCCCGTGTCGCTGGTGCGCGCGCCGGACGGCGTGGGCGGCGAACTGTTCTTCCAGAAGCACCTGAAGCTGGACGAGCTCCCGGGCGTGAAGCTGCTCGATCCGGCGCTGGACCCGGGGCATGAACCGCTGCTGCAGATCGACTCCGCCAAGGGCTTGCTGTCGGCGGCCCAGATGAACGTGATCGAGCTCCACACCTGGAACGCGACGTCGAACGCCATCGGGAAGCCCGACCGCATGACCTTCGATCTCGACCCAGGGGAAGGGGTGCCGTGGGAGCGCATGCAGGAAGCGGCCATGCTGGTGCAGACGCTTCTCACCGAACTCGGGCTGCCTGCATTCCTCAAGACCAGCGGCGGCAAGGGCGTCCACGTGGTGGTGCCGATCCGCCGCCATTTCGACTGGGACACGGTGAAGGGCTTCTCGCAGGCCGTCGTGCAGCACCTGGCAGACACCATTCCCGATCGCTTCGTCGCCAACAGCGGCCCGCGCAATCGCGTCGGCAAGATCTTCGTCGACTACCTGCGCAACGGCTTCGGCGCGACCACGGTCAGCGCCTGGTCCGCGCGTTCGCGGCCTGGCCTGGGCGTGTCGGTGCCGCTTGCGTGGGATGAGCTTCCGGCGTTGACGAGTGCGTCGCAATGGACCATCCGGAACGTCGGCGAGCGCGTGGCCACGGGCAATCAGCCGTGGGCCGAGATGGAAAAGAGCCGCAAGTCGATCGGCGCGGCGATGAAGATGCTGGGCTACAAGGCGCCTTGATGGCGCTTCGGCCTCAGGCGGCCACCGGAACCGGCAGCACCTCGTCGGTCGTGACTTCGAACTTCTCAAGCGTGTTGACGCCGAACACCATCGTGATCGGCACGTCGGCCGCATCGCGCCCGCGCGCAATCAGCACGCGGCCGATGCGCGGCACGTTGTGGCGTGCATCGAAGGTGTGCCACCGGTCGCCCAGGTAGACCTCGAACCATGCACTGAAATCCATCGGATAGGGCACCGGCGCGATGCCGATGTCGCCGAGATAGCCCGTCACGTAGCGCGCGGGGATGTTCATGCAGCGGCAGAGGGTGATCGCGAGGTGCGTGAAATCGCGGCAGACGCCGACGCGCTCGCGGTAGGCGCCCAGCGCCGTGCGGGTCGCGTTCGCGCACTGGTAGTCGAAGCGAAGATGTCCGTGCACGAAATCGCAGATCGCCTGAACGCGCTGCCATCCGTGCGGAACGCCGCCGAACCGCGCCCACGCGAACTGCAACAGCTCGCTATCGACTTCGCAGTAACGGCTCGGCAACAGGAACTGGAGGGTTTCGACGGGCAGGTTGGCCGGCGGATGCTCGAAGGCGGTCGGCACGACGGGATCGGGCCAACCGGTGTCGAACACCACGGCTTCGTTCTTCAAGTGCACCCTGTTCACGCCAAAAGGCACTTCCACGCGCGCGCAATGGTTATTGAAGGCGTCGGTGTAGTGATCAGTGCGCAGCGGCGGGCTGATGGTGAGGTTCTCCCCCGACTGAATGTCCGCTGCGCGCGAAGGATGTACGCGCAGCATGTAGATCAGCGCCGTGGGCGCCGTGACGCCGAGTTCGATGTCGAAACCGATTTTGATGAGCATGGTTCGCTGACGTTGAGGGAGGTGAAGGGGAGATCAAGCATGTTTGGTGCCCGCGTATTGCAATTCATCCTAGCCACGCGCGGCCGCGCCGGACGTCGACGAATCCCCGAAGCCGCGTAGTCCAATTTCAACGCCCTCCATCGTCAGCGTGGTCCTACCGCGCTCGCCTGTCCGTTCCCACACGCCGGAGCGTGGCGCCACTACGGGCACGGCTGCCGACGCCACCTAAGCTTGGCAATCGGTCCGCAGCCGACCCCTCCCACAACCCGCACGCCTGGAGCGAACCATGGATCTTTCCGCGTTGTTTGGCCTGTTCGGTGAATCCTGGATCGACGAGTTCCTCATCTGGGCCGTCGCGTCGGCAGCCGCCGTCGTTGCCGTGGTGGCCGTGGCGAATGCACTGAACATGCTGTTCGAAACGGAAGCGGGCTGACTCTCTCGCGGCGCCACGACGCGCCGCCTCTCGACTGAAACAGAAGGATTCCCTGATGACGCAACAGAACAGGGCGGCCGCCGGACGTCGCCCGGCAAAGGGCGCCGACGGCAGCAATGCCAAGCAGGAGCAGCTCGCCACCTTCACCGCCGACAACACCGCGCAGCTCACGACCAACCAGGGTCTGCAGATACCGGACAACCACAATTCACTCCGGGCCGGCGTGCGCGGGCCGACGCTGCTCGAGGACTTCATCCTTCGCGAGAAGATCACGCACTTCGACCACGAGCGCATTCCCGAACGGGCAGTGCACGCCAGGGGATCGGCGGCGCACGGCTATTTCGAGGTCTACAAGTCGATGTCGCAGTTCACCTGCGCGGAGTTCCTGCAGGACCCGGCGGTGAAGACGCCCGTTTTCGTGCGCTTTTCGACCGTCGCCGGTTCGCGCGGTTCGGCCGACACGGTGCGCGACGTGCGTGGCTTCGCCGTCAAGTTCTACACGCAGCAGGGCAACTACGACCTGGTGGGCAACAACATCCCAGTGTTCTTCATCCAGGACGCGATGAAGTTCCCGGACCTGATCCACGCCGTGAAGCCGGAGCCGCACAACGAGATGCCGCAGGCCGCGAGCGCGCACGACACCTTCTGGGACTTCGCCTCGCTGATGCCCGAGACCACGCACATGCTGATGTGGGCCATGTCGGACCGCGCGATTCCGCGCAGCCTGCGCATGATGGAGGGCTTCGGCGTCCACACCTTCCGCTTCGTCAACTCGCGTGGCGAGAGCCATTTCGTGAAGTTCCACTGGAAGCCCAAGCTCGGCATCCACGGCCTGGCCTGGGACGAGGCGCAGAAGATCGCGGGCAAGGACGCCGATTTCCACCGCCGCGACCTGTGGGAAGCCATCGACAAGGGCAATTTCCCCGAATGGGAACTCGGCGTGCAGATGATTCCGCAGGACAAGGAGCACGCCTTCGGCTTCGACCTGCTGGACCCCACCAAGCTCATCCCCGAAGAAATGGTGCCGGTGCAGCGCATCGGCCGCATGGTGCTCAACCGCAACCCGGACAACTTCTTCGCCGAGACGGAGCAGGTGGCCTTCCATCCGGGCCATGTGGTGCCGGGCATCGACTTCACGGCCGACCCGCTGCTGCAGGGGCGCCTGTTCTCGTACACCGACACGCAGATCTCACGCCTCGGCGGTGCGAACTTCCACGAGTTGCCCATCAACAAGGCCGTGTGCCCCTTCCACAACTTCCAGCGCGACGGCATGCATCGCCAGACCATCGCGCGCGGCCAGGTCGCGTATGAGCCCCATTCGCTGATCGACGGCAAGGAGTACAGGATCGACGGCGCGAGCGGCGGCTTCCAGTCATTTCCCGAAGTGCTGGAATCGCCCAAGGTGCGGCGGCGCAGCCCGTCCTTCGACGACCACTTCACGCAGGCCCGGCTGTTCTTCAACAGCCAGAGTGCCGCGGAGAAGGAACACATCATCGCGGCCTTCCGCTTCGAACTGTCGAAGGTCGAGGCGCCGGGCGTGCGCCAGCGCATGGTGGACAACCTCGCGCACGTCGACGAGAAGCTCGCGCGCCGCGTGGCCGAGCCCCTGGGCATCAATCCGCCCGACGCGAAGGCCGCGGCCGGCCGTGCGGGCTACCGGGACCATCGCTTCACGATGCCGATCGACGAGTCGCGCGCACTCAGCATGCTCGACACTGGCGACGGCTCGATCAAGACGCGCAAGGTCGCGATCCTGGTCGCCGACGGCGTCGATTCCGCATCGCTCAAGCCCATCCGCGAGGCCATCGAGCAGGCCGGGGCGCAATGCAAGGTGGTCGGCCCGCGGCTGGGCACGATTGCGAGCGCATCGAAGCGCCAGCTCGACGTCGATGCAACCTTCGTCAACATGCCGTCAGTGATGTTCGATGCGGTGCTCGTGCCCGCCGGCGCGCAAGGTGTCGAGGCCATGGCGCGCAACGGCGATGCGGTCCACTTCGTGCTGGAGGCCTACAAGCACTGCAAGGCGATCTGCACGGTGGGCGACGGCGTGCGCTTGCTCGCGTCGCTCGGCATCGGAACGGATGCGAAAGCCGCCCCGGCCGGCGTCGTGGTGGCCCCAACGCCGGTGACGAATCTTGGCGACGACACGGCGGCGGTGAAGATCGCGCAGGACTTCATCGCGGCGATCGCGAAGCATCGGCACTGGGACCGTGCCAATGTGGAAGGCGTGCCGGCGTAGTCGCCGGCACGGCCGTCAGCGACCGTTCGGGCGCGAGGTCCAGCGGGAGCGCGCGAGCGCAACCAGCTCGATCGCGCCCCACAGCAAGGCGATTCCGACGCCCCTGAACGGGTGACTGGGCAGGTGTGGGGAGATGCGAGGCATGGTCTCCCACCGTAGCGCGCATGTGTGACGGCTTGATGGCACCGGATGCGGCTATCCTGCCGTCACTCCCCCGTCCTTCCAGACCCGTGTGACCCCCTCCGATCTGCCCGAATTGGTCGAGCTGCAGAGGCTCTCCGAACTCGCCGGCGTCCACATGTCGCGGCGCGTGCTGTGCGAGGTGACGACCGGCGAGCGGCGCTTTCCGGTGGAGACTTTCATCCTGGGCAGCGCGAGCCCGCTCGCGCCGGCCGTCGGCTTCTTCGGCGGGGTGCATGGCCTCGAGCGCATCGGTGCCGAAGTGACGATCGCCTACCTGCGCAGTCTCGTCATGCGCCTGCAGTGGGACGACACGCTGCACCGCCTGCTGGAGACAGTGCGCCTCGTCTTCATGCCGCTCGTCAACCCGGGCGGGCTGTGGCGCGGCACGCGCGCCAATCCGAACGGTGTCGATCTCATGCGCAACGCGCCGGTGGATTCCACCGAGCGCGTGCCCTATCTCATCGGCGGCCAGCGCATCAGCGCGGCGCTGCCCTGGTATCGCGGCGCGCAGGGCGCACCGATGGAGAGCGAAAGCGCGGCGCTGTGCGAATTGGTCGAGGCGGAGCTGACCGCACGGCCCTTCAGCATCGCGGTGGATTGCCACTCCGGCTTCGGGCTCACCGATCGGATCTGGTTTCCCTTCGCGCACACCTCGCGTCCCATTGACCACCTGCCCGAGATGCATGCCTTCTGCGACATCGTCGACGGGTCGCTGCTGCACCATCGCTATGTGCTGGAGCCGCAGAGCCGCCAGTACATGGCGCATGGCGACCTGTGGGATCACCTCTACCTGCGTGCCTGCGACACCAAGCCCGGCTCGGTCTTCCTGCCGCTCACGCTGGAGATGGGCTCGTGGCTCTGGGTAAAGAAGAACCCGCGACAGATCTTCTCGCGCCATGGCATCTTCAATCCGATGATCGCGCACCGGCAGCAGCGGGTGCTGCGGCGCCATGTCGCATGGCTGGACGTCATCACGCGCGCCGCGTGCAGCCATGAGCGCTGGGTTCCGAAGGGGGCCGAGAGGGATCGGCATCGACAGCAGGCGCTGGCGCGCTGGTACGGAGGTACGGCCCGATGAGCACATGGGTTCTCCTGCGCGGGCTCACGCGCGAGAGCGGACACTGGGGTGCCTTTCCGGACCTGCTGCGCGCGCGCATGCCCGGTGCGCGCATCCTCACGCTCGACCTGCCCGGCAACGGACAGCTGAACCATGCACAGAGCCCCACGCGCATCGAGGCGACGATGGAAAGCTGCAGGCTGCAACTCGCGGTGGATGGTCACTCGCCGCCCTTCCACCTGCTCGCGATGTCGCTCGGTGCGATGGTGGCGGTGGAGTGGGCGCATGGCTACCCCGAGGAGCTCTCGGGCTGCGTCCTGATCAACACCAGCCTGCGTCCCTTCAGTCCGTGGTATCGGCGCCTGCGCCCTGCCAACTACGCGGCGCTTCTCGGCGTCGCGGCCGGCCTCGGCACGAGCCGCCGACGCGAGCAGACGATCCTGCGGCTGACGAGCCGACACGTGCAGGACGATGCGCGGGTGATCGACGAATGGACGGCCTTGCGCGAGGCGCGTCCGGTCTCGGGCATCAACGCGTTACGGCAACTGCTGGCGGCCGCGCGTTATCGCGCGCCGGCCGTCGCGCCGCCCGTGCCCCTGCTGGTGTTGTCGAGTCGGTGCGACGAACTCGTGAACGCGCAGTGCTCGCGTCGACTCGCCCGGCAATGGAGGACGGCCATCCTCGAACACCCGACGGCCGGCCATGACCTGCCGCTCGACGATGGTGCGTGGGTCGCCCGGCAGGTCGCGCGGTGGGCCGGTTCGGCCTCGCGCAGACCCATCACTTCCGGCCATCCGCCGGACGCAGCACCGTTCCCTTGAGCGTGACTGGCTTGCCGATCGGCGGGGCGGTGCTGGTTTGGACCGTGCGCAACGAGCCGTCCTGCATGCGCACGCTCACCTCGTAGGCCGTCACCGTGTGCGTGCGCTTTTCGATCTCGTTGCCCGCGAAGCCGCCGCCGACCGCGCCGAGCAATGTCGCCGCGGTGCGTCCGTTGCCATGACCGATCTGATTGCCGACCACGCCGCCGACGACGCCGCCGGCGACCGCGCCGACGCCCGTCGTGGGCACCTGGTGCTGCACGGTGCGGACCGATTCCACGTGGCCGCAGACCGAGCACACGCGCGCAGGTGCCGGCGCGGGACCCGGAGCCGGTGCCGGGCCTGCCTGCGCGACGTTCGGCAGCGTTTCAGGTGCCCGGACCGGTGGCGGCAGCGGCGTCGTGGGAGCCGCCGCGCTGCTCACGGGCGGCGGAGCAGGGACGGCCTGCGCAGGCGGAGGCGTCTTGAAGTCATCCGGCGCGGGTGCCTGCCTCACGGGCGCCGCGGCGATCGCAGCGGGCTCGGGCGTGCTGTTGCGGCCTTGCTGATGCAGCAGCACGCCGCCGAGCGCGGCCACGGCCACCGCGAGCGCGCCAATGGCCGTCCACAGCACCTTGGGCGACGAGTGTGTCGGCATGGGTTCGACCGGCGGGCGGTCGAGCGAAGTCGAGTTCATAGAGGGTCCCCTTTACATCCCCGCTGCACGAAAGCGCGGGGTTCAGGGAACAGCATCGCCGTCGAGCAGGCGCTGTCAATGCGCCGCAGTCCTACAAGCGGCTCAGGCATCCCACGCGACAAGGCGTCGAGGCGTGTCCCACAACAGCTTCCGGCGATCGTGCGCGCCGGGAAAGAGTTGCTCGACGAGCGCCAGCTGCAAGCCGTAGTCGATGCGCTCCGTGGCGCGGAGATAGGGCCAGTCGGAACCCCAGACACAGCGATCGAGCGAGAACGCATCGACGAGCGCGCGCACGAAGGGCCAGACGTCTTCGTGCGGATGAGGCCGCTGCGAGAACTTCGCAAGGCCGGACAGCTTGACGAATGCGCGCCCGGTGCGCCCCAGTTCGAGCAGTGCCTGGAAGCCCGGTTGATGAAGGCCCGCATCGGGCTGCGGCTTGCCGCAATGGTCGATCAGCAGGCCGACATCGGAACCGGAGAGCAATGGATGCAGGCTGGGAAGCTGGTCCTTCTCGACCTGCACCTGCAGCAGCAGATCGAGCTCGACCAGTTTCCGCAGCAACTCGCGGGCTCCCAGGTAGTAGTCGACGCCGAGGAAGGAAGGATTGAACGCGACGCCGACGATGCCCTGCGCCTTCAACGCCGCCAGCGCATCGAGTGCGATGTCGTTGTCCACGACCGCGATGCCCTTGAACCGGCCCTTGCTGCGGGCGATGGCATCGAGCATGCAGCGGTTGTCGGTGCCGTAGCCGGAATTGGGGCCCACCAGCAGGGCGTGGTGCACACCGTAGGCTTCCGTCACCGCCATGAAAAGGTCGGCCGATCCCGATTCCTGGCCGATCGGGCGGTAGTGCGTGTCGGCCGCGTACGGAAACCGGGCGGGATCGAAGATGTGGTTGTGGCAATCGATTTTGGGTTCTTCGAAGATGCGCGTCATGGGTGTCGGGGAAGTCGTGGCGTGTCGGCGCAAGCGTACTCCCGGCGAACGGTACCTACCATGACCCCCAGGAGACACGCAATCGGCCATGGGTCTAGGAGGGGCGGCCCACGGGTTCGTATGATGCAGATGGCGGCAACGGGGCCGCGGGATCCAGCGAATCGAACATGACACTTTCCGAGGATGGAGCTTCCGGCCAGGAAGATGCAGACAGTCTGGTGGTGCGTGTGGTCGACGATGACTGTGCGTTCCGACGCGCGGTTTGCGACCAGTTGATGACGGCCGGCCATCGGGTGCGTGACTACGGCTCCGTCAGCGAGCTTCTGCGCGAAGGCATCGGCGACGAGCCCGGCTGCCTGATCCTCGATCTCCACATGCCAGGCCCTGACTGGCTCGACCTGCAGGATGTCGTCACACGCAGCGTCGAACCACTGCCCGTCATCGTCCTCACCGCCAGGGCCAGCGCGCACGACACCTTGCGCGCCATGAAGGCGGGGGCGGCGGATTTCTTCCTCAAGCCGGTCGACCGGGAGACGCTCGTCGGCGCGGTGAGAAACGCCCTGGCCCACCATCTCGCCCGTCGCCGGACCCTCAGGCAGATCGCAGCGCTGAAGGCGCGCTACGCGACGCTCACGCCCCGTGAGCGGCAGGTCGCGGCCATGGTCGTCGCGGGTGCCTACAACAAGGAAATCGGCGTGGCCCTCGGCACCGCCGAGCGGACGGTGAAGCTGCACCGCGCGAACGCGATGGACAAGATGGGCGCGCGGTCGTTGCCGGATCTGGTGCGCGCATTCAGCGAACTGAATGTCGGCCCGCCCGACGACTCAGCGATGAACGGCACCTGAGTCGCCGGCCTGGAAACGGGACGGTCACGGCGTAGAAGCAGACGCGGCGACCCCGGGCCAACCCGACGAGCGCCGCCGTTTGCGGCCTTATCCGACAGGGTGCGGGCCCCGGGTCTGGCACGCTCGCAGGGTTTTGCCCTTTCTGACCGCTTCATGAACCAACCCTCCGCGATCGATCCGCAGGACTTCGAGCGCCTGCTCAGCCGAAACCTAAAGCTGCCGCTCGCAGGCGGCATCTTCGGCGCCGTGGTCTTCGTCGCACTCATCGTGTACCTCTTGTCGGTGATCGGCTGGGTGGAACACACCGACCGCGTCACGCGCGCCGCGAGCGACGTCCAGCGGCGCAGCATCGATCTCGAGACCGGGATGCGAGGCTTCCTGATCACGGGCGACGAGACCTTCCTGGAGCCGTATGAAAGTGCGTTGCCCCGGATCAAGAACGACCTCGGCGCCCTCAAGACGCTCGTGTCCGACAACCAGGCGCAGGTGGAGCGGGTGGACCGCATCGCGTCGCTGCAGGATGCCTGGAACCAGTTCGCACGGGAGATGATCGACGCGCGCCGCAGCGGGGGCGACTACCAGCAATCGGTTCGCCTTGGCCGGGGCAAGCGGCTGACCGACGAGATGCGCACCGAGTACACCGCTTTCAACAACACCGAGCAGAGCCTGCGTTTCGAGCGCAACAACGAAGCCAATCGCACGAGCATGGCGATCGTCGCTTTGTTCGTTCTCTTCACGCTCATCACCACCGGCCTGCTCGCCTATTTCGGGCGGCGCCAACTCGTGCGCCTTTCCGAGAGCTATGACGCCGTGCTCGCCGAGCAGGCGACCCACGCCGCGACGCTGCAGCGGCAAGCCTGGCTACGCGGGGCGCAGACCGAACTGACCGCCGAACTGGTGGGCGAACTCAGTGCGCAGGAGATGGGGCGCAAGGTGCTGGCCTTCTTCTCGCGCCGCATCGGCAGCCCGGTCGGCGCGCTGTACGTTCGCGAGCGCCATGGTGCGTTGCGCCGCGTGGCGAGCTATGGCTTTTCGAGCGAAGCGGAGGCTTCGTCGCAGGTCTTCTCGCCGACCGAGAGCCTCGTCGGCCAGGCGGCCGCGGAGAAGCGGCGCATGCTCATCGAGCCTGTCAGTGCCGACTACCTCAAGGTCAATTCCGGGCTCGGGGAGATGGCGCCGTCGGCGTCGTTGCTGCTGCCCGTGGCCAACGACGGCATCGTCAATGGCGTGGTCGAACTCGGCCTGCTTCAGGCGCCGGCGGAGGAGGCGAACCTGCTGCTCGACCTGGTCGCGGGCAACATCGGCAGCTCCATCGCCGCGGTGCGCTATCGCGAGCAGTTGCAGGACGCGCTGGCCGAGACCCAGCAGCTCAACGAAGAGCTCCAGGTGCAGCAGGAAGAACTGCGCACCGCGAACGAGGAACTGGAGGAACAGTCCCGCGCACTGCGCGTTTCCCAGGCGACGCTCGAAAACCAGCAGGCCGAGCTGGAGCAGACGAACAGCCAGCTGTCCGAGCGCACCGAGGCGCTGGACCTGCGCAATGCGGCGCTGCGCCGCGCCCAGCACGATCTCGAGGAGCGCGCCGACGAGCTCCAGCGCGCGAGCCGCTACAAGTCCGAATTCCTCGCGAACATGTCGCACGAGCTGCGCACGCCGCTCAACAGTGCCCTCATCCTGGCGAAGCTGCTGGGCGACAACCCCCAGGGCAACCTGAGCGGAGAGCAGGTGAAGTTCGCCGAATCGATCTACGCCTCGGGCAACGACCTGCTGGTGCTGATCAACGACATCCTCGACATCGCCAAGGTCGAGGCCGGCAAGCTGGAAGTGGTGGCCGAGGAGGTCGCGCCGGCGAAGCTGGCCGCCGGGCTGGAGATGAGCTTCACGCAGCAGGCCGGGCAGAAGGGGCTGAAGTTCCGGCTCGACGTCCGTCCGGATGCGCCGGCCACGCTGGTCACCGACCGGCAGCGCGTGGAGCAGATCCTGAAGAACCTGCTGTCGAACGCGCTCAAGTTCACCGACCACGGGGAAGTGGCACTGACCGTGTCCGGCGCGCCCGGCGGCGGCGCGGCCTTCGCGGTCACCGACACGGGCATCGGCATCGCCGAAGGCCAGCAGGAAGTGATCTTCGAAGCCTTCCGCCAGGCCGACGGGACGACCAGCCGCCGCTATGGCGGCACGGGCCTGGGCCTGTCGATCTCGCGCGACCTGACCCGGCTGCTCGGCGGCACGTTGAGCGTCAGCAGCCAGCCGGGCGCCGGCAGCACCTTCACGCTCGAACTGCCCGCGCAATCGCCGCAGGCCATCGCGCCCCCGGTGGACCCGAAGCCGGCGCCGCCTCCGCCGCAGGCCCGCGCCGCAATGGTGTCGGCTCCGCCCGCACCGGTTGCGCAGGACGTCCCGGCGCCGCAGTTTTCCGACGATCGCGCTCTGCCGCGGGACCAGGCCCGTCGGGTGCTGGTGATCGAGGACGAGCCGCAGTTCGCCCACATCCTCTACGACCTGGCGCACGAGCTCGGCTACCGCTGCCTGGTCGCGCATGGCGCGGCCGACGGCTTCAGCCTGGCGACGCAGTTCCTGCCGGATGCGATCCTGCTCGACATGCGCCTGCCCGACAGCCCGGGCCTCGGCGTGCTCCAGCGGCTGAAGGACGACCCGCAGACGCGTCACATCCCGGTCCACATCGTCTCCGCGCAGGACAGCTCCGAAGCCGCGCTGCACATGGGAGCGATCGGCTATGCGCTCAAGCCCACGTCGCGCGACCAGCTGATGGAGGTGTTCCGCAAGTTCGAGGACAAGCTCACGCAGAAGCTGAAGGCCGTGCTGCTGGTGGAGGACGATGCGCTGCAGCGCGACAGCGTGGTAAGGCTGATCGGCGACGACGACGTGGTCATCACCGCGGTCGAGTCGGGCGAAGAGGCGCTGGCGTTGCTGCGCACGCGGGTCTTCGATTGCATGATCACCGACCTGCGCCTGCCCGACATGCAGGGCAGCGAGCTGCTCAAGCGGATGGCCATGGAGGAGATCGTCTCGTTCCCGCCCGTCATCGTCTACACCGGCCGCAACCTGACGCGCGACGAGGAAGCCGAGCTGCTGCGCTATTCGCGCTCGATCATCATCAAGGGCGCGCGCTCGCCCGAGCGGCTGCTCGACGAGGTCACGCTGTTCCTGCACAAGGTCGAGGCCGACCTGTCGAGCGAGCGCCGGACCATGCTGAAGACGGCACGAGGACGCGACCGCGTCTTCGAAGGCCGGCGCATCCTGCTGGTGGACGACGACGTGCGCAACATCTTCGCGCTCACGAGCGCGCTGGAGCAGCGGGGCGCCACCGTGGAGATCGGCCGCAACGGGCGCGAGGCGCTCGAGAAGCTCGACCAGGTGCGCGACATCGACCTCGTGCTGATGGATGTGATGATGCCGGAGATGGATGGCCTGGAGGCCACCCGTCGGCTTCGCCAGGACCCGCGCTTCGCGAAGCTGCCGGTGATCGCGGTCACTGCAAAGGCCATGAAGGACGACCAGGAGCAGTGCCTGGCGGCCGGTGCCAATGACTACCTCGCGAAACCGGTGGACCTCGACCGCCTGTTCTCGCTGCTCCGGGTGTGGATGCCCAAGATGGAGCGGCTGTGAAACCCGTCGCGTCGCCTCCGCCGTTGCATCCGCCGAGCGATACGGACATCGAGCTGCGCCTGCTGATGGAGGCCATCTACCTCAAGTACAGCTACGACTTCCGCAACTACACCGGTGCCTCGCAGAAGCGCCGCGTGACGTACGCGCTGGCGCAACTGGGTTTGCCGAGCATCTCGGCGCTGCAGGACAAGGTGCTGCGCGATCCGGCACTCTTCACGCAGCTGCTGCAGTACCTCACGATTCCGGTGAGCGAGATGTTCCGCGACCCGGGCTACTTTCTCGAACTGCGCCGGCAGGTCGTGCCGCTGCTGCATACCTATCCGTCGCTGAAGGTGTGGGTCGCCGGCTGCAGCACCGGCGAGGAAGTGTTCTCGCTGGCGATCCTCCTGCGCGAGGAGGGCCTGCTGCAGCGCACGCAGATCTATGCGACCGACATCAATCCCTCGTCGCTGGAGAAGGCGCGGCAAGGTATCTTTCCGCTGGAGGCGATCCGCAACTACACGACCAACTACCAACGCGCGGGCGGCCTGCGGGCGTTTTCGGACTACTACACCGCCGCCTACGACGCAGCGCGCTTCGACCCTTCGCTGTGCGTCGACGTGATCTTTGCCGACCACAGCCTCGCGACCGATGCGGTCTTCGCGGAGACGCAACTGGTGTCGTGCCGCAACGTGCTGATCTATTTCAACCGGCAACTGCAGGACCGGGCGCTGGGCCTGTTCCACGAGTCGCTCTGCCATCGCGGCTTTCTCGGGCTGGGCGCGAAGGAGAGCATCGATTTTTCGAGCTACTCGGATCGATTCGAGGTCCTGTCGCGCGGCGAACGTGTCTTTAGAAAATTAGCATGAAACTCGCCCCTGGACTTCGCGCGCGGCCGGTGAGTGCCGTCGTCATCGGTGCATCCGCCGGTGGCGTCGATGCGCTGATCGCGCTGCTCGCCGGCCTGCCCGCGCAGTGGCGGCTGCCGGTCGTGGTGGTCATCCACCTTCCCGAGGGGCATGACAGCCGGCTGGCCGAGGTGTTCGGGCATCGGCTGCCGTTTCCCGTGCTCGAGGCGGAGGACAAGGCGCCGGTCGCTGCCGGCACGCTCTACTTCGCGCCGTCGGGCTACCACCTGTCGATCGAACGCGATTTCCACTTCTCGCTGAGCTGCGAGCCGCCGGTGCTTTTCTCGCGGCCGGCGATCGACGTGCTGATGAGTTCCGCGGCCGACGCCTACGGCCCGGCGCTGGCAGGCGTCCTCTTGACCGGCGCCAACGAGGATGGCGCCGAAGGCCTGCTGCGCATTCACCAGGCCGGCGGGTTGACCATCGTGCAGGACCCGGACGAGGCGGAAATACCGACCATGCCCAATGCCGCCATCGGCGCCCACTCACCCGACCACGTGCTGTCCCTGCGCGACATCCGCGCGCTTCTCCTGCAACTGGATTCCGCCCATGCCCATTGATGTCGAAAGCAAGTTGCTGATCGTCGACGACCTGCCGGACAACCTGCTGGCGCTGGAGGCGCTGGTTCGCGGCCCGGCGCGGCGGGTGTTTCAGGCCACTTCGGCGGAGGAGGCGCTTTCGCTGCTGCTGGAGCACGAGTTCGCGCTGGCGATCCTCGACGTGCAGATGCCCAACATGAACGGCTTCGAACTCGCCGAGATGATGCGCAGCACCGAGCGCACGCGCCACATCCCGATCATCTTCGTGAGTGCAGCGGGCCGCGAGATGAACTACGCGTTCAAGGGGTACGAGAGCGGCGCGGTGGACTTTCTCCAGAAGCCGCTGGATGCGCACGCGGTGAACAGCAAGGTCAGCGTCTTCGTCGATCTGTATCGCCACCGCAAGGCGCTTCGGCACGAGATGGACGCGCTGGCGGAGGCGAACCGGCAGCAGGAGGCCCTCGTGCAGCAGTTGCAGTGCGCCCAGCGCGAACTTGAGCGCGCCGTGCGCATGCGGGACGATTTCATGTCGATGGTGTCGCACGAACTGCGCACGCCGCTGAACACGCTGTTCCTCGAGACCCAGGTGCGCAAGCTGCATCTCTCGAAGGGCAACCTGGCGCCCTTCGGTCCGGACCGACTGCCCGCGATGATCGAGCGCGACCAGCGCCAGATCCAGAACATGGTGCGCCTGATCGACGACATGCTCGACGTCACGCGCATGCGGCGGGGCGCGCTGTCGATCCGGCCCAAGCCGGTGGATCTCTCGGCGCTCGCCCGTGGTGTGGTCGAGGATCTGGCGCAGCAGGCCGAGGCAGCAGGGTCGGTCGTCGAACTCAGCGCACCCACGCCGGTGGAAGGCGTGTGGGACGAGTTCCGGATCGAGCAAGTGCTGACCAACTTGCTGACGAATGCGCTGCGCTACGGCGGCGGCAAGCCCATCGCGGTCACGGTGTTCCGGGACGGCGACAGCGCGCAACTGACCGTGCGCGACCACGGCATGGGCATCGCCGCCGAGGACCACGAGCGCGTCTTCGAGCAGTTCGAGCGAACGGACGACAGCCGCAAGCACGCGCCCGGACTCGGGCTGGGTCTTTACATCACCCGGGAGATCGTGCGCTCGCACGGCGGGGAGATCGGCCTGGAGAGCGCCCAGGGAGAGGGCGCCGAGTTCCGCGTGACCTTGCCGCTGCACGCCGCGCAGCCCGAATGCTGACAAGGCCCCGATGCGCAGGGTGCGAATGTGTCCTACATCGCGAAGGCGGCCGGCGGTTCGATACTCTGGAACTTTGTATCGGGAGATTTGCAAGTGAACGTTCTGATCGTCGACGACAACGAGGCTGCGGCGGATCTGCTGCAGGAACTCCTCGTGTTGCAGGACCACACGGCGCGCTGTACCTACACGGGTCAGCAGGCCCTGGATGTCGCTGCCAGCGAAGTCTTCGATGCCGCGCTCGTGGACCTCACGCTGCCGGACTTCCCGGGAACCGAAGTCGCGCGGCAGCTGCGGGCGGGCGCACGGGGCGAGGCGCCGCTGCTGGTCGCGATCTCCGGCTACTCGGCCGAGGAAGCGGACGGCGCGGCCGGGCTGTTCGACCATCACCTTCAAAAGCCGATCGACTTCGATCAGCTCGACCGCATCCTGACGCGGGCGGCCGCCGGATGAAGGCTTCACCCGGCGCGCGCAGCTGGATGGCCGCCGGCGTGCGGCACGAACTGCTGACCCGCGCGCTCCCGGCGTTGCGGCATGAAATGGCCGCGCCGGTATCGGTCATCCGCATGGGCATCCTGCTGCTGAAGCGGCAGGTGACTGCCGCGACCTCGCCTGACGCTGCCGCCTGGGCCGAGCGCGTCGCCACGATCGAAGACCAGGTCACGGCGCTTGCCAACGGCGTGCGCTCCTTGCGCGACTGGGAACTCGCGACGCACGACGACGGCGTCACCCGGAGTGAGCTCGTCGCGCAGTGCACGGCGTTGATGCGCGTCGCTTTCGACCTGCACGGCGTCGCGCTGCGGGTCGGCGAAGACCTCTCGGCCGGCGACGGAGATCCACGCTTTCCCTCGGGGGCCGCCCTGCGCTACATGGTGCTCGGCGCACTGGGCTATCTGCACGACAGCGTGCCGCATGTCGGCGCGATCGACGTCGAGTCCGAAGGCGCCGAGGGGCTGCGCTTCTCTGCGACGGTCGGCGATTCGGCCGAGGCCGATCCGGTCGCCGGCGCGCACCGGGCGCCACGTGCGCTGGCGATCGATGCGATCGCGCTGCAATCGCTCGCCGATGGATTGGGGTACGAGGTGACGGTCGCGCCCGACTCCGTGCGCTTCTCGCTCGGCACCCCGCAAGTCGCTGCCTGAGGCCGCGTTCGCGCATCTCGCGGACCTCCCGCATTCCCTGTCAAGCTTGGCGCCCAGCTCGATTTCGGCGGTGGCTGGACCGGGTGGGGCCGGATCGCCTCCGGACCGGCAGCAATTACCAGAACGTGGAAGGGCTCGTGGGCGCCAAGTACGTCTGGTGAACGCACCCCGCCCAGCGCACGCGCGCGGGCGGGGCTCTCCGGGAGGCGCTCCTTAAAGCGACGAGCGCCCCGGCCGGCGCCGGCGCCACCCCGGCGAGGTTCGTTGCCCAGACATCGGCAGGGCCGTGGTGGTCGCTGCAACGGGCCGGTCTTCGCATTCCGCCATCATCCGGATGCTCTGCTTCACGCGGCCGGTCATCTTCTCGTTCAGGTGATTCCAGCCACGGTACATCGGCACCACGACCAGCCAGCCGATGCCGATCACGCCACCCAGCGCGCCCATGTACTCCCAGTGCATCGGTTCCATCTGCCCCGTCCTTCCTCACTTCGTGCGTTCACCGTCAAAGAAACGGGATCGTAGCAACGGGTGGCCTTCCAAGCGGTCCTCGCACCTACGACTAAGGTACAGGCCGATACATTACTGATTCTTTCGCGCTACTTTCTTCGCCATAAAGTCGCGCGGGTGTCGCTCGGATGGCACACAAGAAGGCCGCGACGTCAGGCCAGCACCGCGACTTTCCGGGTCGACAGCAGCGCCCGCAGCTTGGCCGGCGCCACCGGCTTGGTGAGAAGCATCACGCCGCCCTGGCGCAGTCGCTGCAGGACCTCCGGGCCGGTCGCTCCCGAGACCAGCACGGCCAGCGCGTCGGGTTGCAGACGCCGCGTGGCCTCGATGACTTCCATGCCGTCGTCTTCCCCGTCCAGTTGCAGGTCGCACAGCACCACATCGAAATGCGCGCCGGATTCTTCCAGCCGGACAAGCGCAGCCGCGCGGCTGGAGGCGCATTCGACCTGGCAGCCCCATTGCTCGAGCAGGTTGCGGCTGCCGTGCAGGATGGCCGGATCGTCGTCCACCACCAGGCAGCGCACGCCGGCCAGCGGCGCCGACGCGACCGGTTCCGGCGCGGGCGGCGCCACTTCGCGCGGGTTGGCCGCCGGCAATTCGAGCGCGAAAGTGCTGCCGGCCTGCAGCGCCGAGCGCAGCGTGATCCGCGTACCGAGCAAGGCGGCGATCCGCGCGCAGATCGCGAGGCCGAGGCCGAAGCCCTGGCGGCGGTCGCGCTCGGTGTTCGCGACCTGGTAGAACTCCTCGAAGATGCGCGCCTGGTGGATCGGCGCGATGCCGACGCCGTTGTCGCGCACCTCGATGCGGACCGCGCCGCCGCGCCGGCGCGCGGCCACCAGCACGGTGCCGTCGGGCGGCGTGTGGCGGATGGCATTGCTGACCAGGTTGCCGATGATGCGCTGCAGCAGCGCCGCATCGCTGCGAATCGCCAGGCCCCGGTCCTCCCACAGCAGGCGCACGCGTGCGGCGGCGGCCGGCGCGGCATGCTGGGCGTCGAGCTGGTCGAAGATCGTCGCCAGCGACACGCCGGTGATGGTGGGTGTCAGCACCTGCGCATCAAGCCGCGAGATCTCCAGCAGGTCGTCCAGCAGCAGGGTCATGAAGCCGGTGGCCTCCTGCAGCCGCAGCACGGCGGGGCGCTGTGCGGAGCTGGCCGTCGGCAGCAACCCGTCGATGAAGAGGCCCATCGCGTGCAGCGGCTGGCGCAGGTCGTGGCTCGCAGCCGCAAGAAAGCGCGCGCGGGACAGTGCGGCCTGCTCGGCTTCGGCCATGCGCTGCAGGGCGACGGCGGTCGCTTCGCGCACCCGCTCCTCGCTGATCTGCCGGTTGCGTTGCAGGCGTTCGGCCAGGCGGTTGATGTCGTGCGCGAGGTTGGCGAGTTCGTGCTGGGCGCGTCGGGCGCTCATCTCGGCGTCGCCGTCCTCCCGATCCGGCGTGACCACGTTGCAGCGCGCATCGAACTGGCCCGCCTGCAGCGCCGCCACGGCCCGCGAGATGCGGCGCAGCGGCTGGGCGACGGCGCGCGCCGTGTGGCGCACCCAGGCCCACGCGATCAAGAGCGCGATCATCGCGATGCCGATGCCCGCCATCAGCGAGCGCGTGCGTTCACGGTCATAGGCCGTGGTGTCGCGGAAGGTCTGCACCAGGCCGATCGGTGTCTCTCCGACGGCGGTCGAGCCGGGTGGCGCGAAGGCCGTGGCGCGCGAAGCCTCGCGCAGCGTGACCGGTGCCGTGAACATGCGCAACTGCGCGAGCGGCGCCGTCTTCGGGCCGGCCGTCACGTAGACACCGGCGCTGTTGCTGATCTCGACGCGGGTGACCTGCCCGCCCCTCAACGCGGCATTGGCGACATTCTGCAGGGCGGGCAGGTCGCCGGCATAGAGGCTCAGGTCGGACATCGCGGCCACCTGGCGGGCCACGGCCCGGCCCTCGGCGTCGAAGGCGGCTTCGAGGGTGTCGAGACGGCTGTTCGTGAACCACCCGGTGAGCGCGATCGCCACCGCCGCGCAGGGCACGACGCCGAGGCGGAACAGGTCGCGCTGCAGGCTTCCATCGACCACCAGGGCGCGATCGTCGGCGACCGGTGGATCGGCGGGCCGCACCGCGGTGGCGGGTGCGATCAGGCGATGCGCGGGCGCGGTCATCGGTGCCCCCACGCTCGGCACTTCGTGTCCTCGCTGCCCCCCGAGGGGGTGCGACCTTGCCTGAAGCGGTTCTGTGCGGCGGTCATCGAATGGCGGTGACCCGCTCCGTGAGTTCGCGCTCTTCCGGCAGGCGCATGCCCAGGCCGCGTGCGACCGTGGGATTGACGCGAACGGTCGCCGGGGTGGCGGCTTCGACCAGCACGCCGCATGTTCCGGTACTGGATGCCAGTTTCAGCCCCAGCAGCCGCGCTTGCTGGGCCAGTTGTGCCGGGGTGGAGACTGCCGCCGCGAGCCCGCCGGAGCGCACCAGTCCGTCGCTCGTGCCGAACACCGGCAGGCCGGCGCTGGCGCCCGCCCGCAACACGGCCAGGGTCGCGGGCTGGCTGTCGCCGATCAGGTCGGGCAGCACCATGAGCGCGTCGCTGCGAGGCACCAGCTGCCGCAGCACCGAGGCCAGCGCCTTCGCGTCGGGTGCGTATTCCACCTGCAGGTTCCAGCCGTTCGCGGCGCGCTGCAGTTCGCGCACCATGGGTTCCGATTCGGTGGTCGCCACCACGCCCAGCCGGCGTTTCTTGGGCATCACGGCATCGATCAGCGCCAGCTGGTCGGCCATCGCCGGCTCGCGCAGCAGCACGCCGATCCAGCGGTCCGGCCGCCGAAGGGCGGGGTTGTCCTTGAGGCTCTCGTAGTCGAGCCGGCTCAGCATCGCGAGGACCAGCGGGTCCTGGCCCGGGCGCTCGATCGCGGTCCGGGCGGCATTGACGCCGACCGCCACGGTGATGGGGACGTCCGCAGGCGCAGCCGGGCGGGCGCTGCGCGGGCGGGTGCCGACGGCCGGATGGTCCTCGTCGATGGCTTCGGCCGGCCGGGGGTCGGCCACGCGGACCAGTTCGAGGCGACTGCCCTCCTCCTGCGTCTCCCGCAACTGGCGCACGAATTCCGCGTGAGGGGCGGTGTCGTCCGCCATGAGCACCGTGATCACCGCCGCCGAGCTGGTCCCGGACCACACCGCGCATGCGCAGGCGATCGCCGCAATGGCGCATCGCATTCCGGGCAGCTGGTGAAATCGGTTGGAAAACATGGACTGCATCCGCAGTAGGTGATGGGGCCAATGTACGGACGGGGCTCTGTCGGCGCGATAAGGCAGAGGGCTTATGTCGGGACGCGGGCGGTCGGCTTCTCGCGGGGGATGGCCCGAAGCCGCAGCCTGTCGGCCTATGTCAGACGTCGTATCCCTACAGCGCCGGCTCCCGGGCGGCCGCCAGCTGCGCCTGGATCGCCTGCCGCAGCACCCTCGGCGAGACCGGTTTGTAAAGCACCGCCACCCCGGCGCTCGCCACCTCGCGGAGGCGGTCGGGCTTGGTTTCGCCGGTCACCAGCAGGCGTGCCGTGCCCGGGCCGATGCCGTTCGGATGGCGTTCGAGCGCGGCGAGTACGTCGAGGCCGTTGTCGCCGCCCTGCAGCAGGAGGTCGCTGACGACCACGTCCGGCGGGCGGCTCCAGGCGTCGGCGAGGGCCAGGGCCTCGGCGCGCGTCTGCGCGGCCATCACTTCCGCACCCCAGTTCGAGAGCACGACCTGCAGCCCTTCGAGGATGGTGCGCTCGTCGTCGATCACCAGCACCCGGACGTTGCGCAGTCCGCCGTCGTCGTCGACCGCCGCGCCCGGCGCGGGCAGGGGTGGCGGCGCCAGCCCGATCATCGGCTCCGTGCCGCGCACCATCACGCGCACGCAAGTGCCCTTGTGGAGCCGCGAACTGAGGTCGACGCGCGTGTTCAGCAGTGCCGCGAGCCGTTGCACCGTCGCCAGGCCGAGGCCCATGCCGCGGACGTTGCGGCCGCCCGGGCTTCCGTGCGGCTCGACCTGGAAGAACTCCTCGAAGACCCGCGCCTGGTGATGGGCCGCAATGCCGACGCCGGTGTCCCAGACGTCGATGCGGATGCCCTTGCCCCGCCGCCGGGCACCGACCAGCACGCCGCCTTCGACGGTGTGGCGCAGCGAGTTCGACACCAGGTTGTTCAGGATGCGCGAGAGCATCACGTAGTCGCAGCGCACCCACGCGTCGGTCTTGCGCACCACCAGCCGCAGGTTCTGCTGTTCGGCCACGGCGCGGAAGTTGCGGCTGATCTCGTCAAAAAGGGTGTCCAGCGCGAAGTCGGCCCAGTGCGGCTGCAGCACGCCGGCGTCGAGTTGCGAGAGGTTGAGCAGTTCGGTGAACAGCCGGTCCAGCGAATCGACGCACTCCCGGATGTGGCCGATACGCTGGAGTCGCGCCGGATCGGTCTCGCCGTTGGCCAGGCCGTCGGAGAAGAGCGTGAGCGCGTGCAGCGGCTGCCGCAGGTCGTGGCTGGCGGCGGCCAGCAGCCGCGTCTTCGCCTGGCTCGCGACTTCGAGCTGCTGGTTCTTGCTAGCCAGTTCCGCCGTAGCGTTGACGATCCGGCTTTCGAGTTGGTTGCGGCTTTCCGAGAGCGCCCGGGCGGCCTGGTTGAACCCGTCCTGCAGGCGGCGCACCTCGGCCGTGCCCTGCACCTCCACCTGGGCGTCCTCGCCGGCGCCGAGGCGTTCGACGGCCTCGCCGAGCGCGCGGATGGGCGCGCTGATGCGCCGCGCCGCCCACCAGCCGGCCAGTCCGACACCGACGAGACTGGCGATCAGCACCAGCACGACGTTGAGCCAGACCGCCTTCTTGGCGTTGCCCACGGCGTCGAGACTCATCTCCACCATCACCTTGCCCGCGTGCTTGCCGTCGTCGCCGATGATCGGCGCCACGACTTGCAGCCCTTCGCCGCGCTGCCGGTCGGCGGTTTCGGAGTTGGCGACGATCTCGCCGTCCTCCGACCAGATCTGCACCTGCTGCACGTGGGGCTGGTAGCTGCCCGACTGGGCGGTGCGCTGCAGCGCGCGGCGGTCCATGTGCTGGATCTGCGATTGCGCCACCGTCGCCACCTGGAGCGCTACCGTCTGGGCGTTGGCGCGCATCAGCTCCGTCACGTTCGCCAGATGCTGCTGCGTGAGCACGGCGATCGCGCCCAGCGTGGCAACGGTCGCGGGCAGCAGGGCCAGCAGGACGAGCTGCTGTGCCAGCGTTGGATGCACCGACAGGCGAAATGAGCGAAAGGACCAGTTCATGAGCGGAGAACGGCGCGTCTGCGGATCCGCCGCTACGTTACCGACCGAAGTACATGGGTGGAGAAAAACGACACGATGAAGGTTGAAGTTGGTTTCTAATTGTGTTCTCGACAGTACACGTTTGACCAGCCCGGGCAACAGGCCCTCTGGCAGATGCGTTTCCAAAGGATGCAGGCTTCTGTCCCACGCGCTTCCGGCGCTTCCCGTGCTCCCCTAGTGATCCAGGCTTGGCGTTGGCGGGTGATGGCGCGGCGCGCGGCTGCGCTGCTGCTGCGCGGTGGGCTGGCCATGGTGCTGGGTTGCCAGGTCGTAGCCACGGCGCAGACCGCCACTCCCGGAAGCACGGTGGGCGCCGGCACCCTGCGTTTCGGCATTCTTCCCCTGGGCGGCGCCTTCGAATCGCGCAACGACTGGGAACCGCTGCTCGCCGACATGAGCCGCGCGCTCGGGCGTCCGGTCACCATGCTGTCGGTCACGTCCTACGAGGCGCTCGAGCAGGCGATCCAGCGCGACCAGGTCGACATGGCCTTCCTGTCCGGCAAGATGGCCCTCGATGCCGTGACCCTGCGCCGCATGATCGTGGTGGCGCAGGTCACGCGCCATGACGGGCTGCCGGGCTACCGCGCCCTGTTGCTGACGCGCAAGACGGGGCCGAACACCGCTTTGAAGAGTCTCCTCGCCCAGCCGGAGAACTGGCGGCTGGCGCGCGGCGAAAGCCGATCGGTGTCGGGCTTCATCGTGCCGCAGCTGCAGCTCTTCCTGCCCAACCACATCGCCATGGAGACGCGCTTCCGCAGCGAGATCGTCGGGACACACCAGGTGACTGCGCTGGCGGTGGCCAATGGCGAGGCCGACGTCGCGACCAACAACACCGCCGACTTCGAACGCTTCAAGCTCCAGTTCCCGGCGGAGGCGGATCGGCTGCAGGTGATCTGGGAGTCCGAACTGATCCCCCATGCCCAGATCGTCATGCGACGCGACTACGGCCCGGCGTTCCAGAAGCAGGCCCAGGCCTTTCTCGTCGACTACGCCCGCAGTCGGGGGCCGCGCGGCGATGCGGAACGCAACGTGCTGAAGTCACTGCACGACCTGGCGGGCTTCGTCGCCGCCGACAACAGTTCGCTGATGCCGGCTGCCAAGCTGGCCTACCAACTGGCACGGCAAAGCGCGATGACCTCGCAATGGGTCAACGAAGCGGCGCGCCAGGCCCGCCTGCAGCGCATCGAGACAACCTATGCCGAGCAGCAGACGGCGCTGCGCGAGGGTGGGCCTTGAGTTCATGGTGAGGCGGCGGTTGCTCGCGCTTGCGGGCCACTGCGCAGTGACGGGTGCACTGGGCTGGCATGTCGCTGTCCATGCGCAGGCCGGGCGCGCCTCCGCGCCGGCGCCGCTGCGCTTCGGTGTGCTGCCGATCGGCGGCGCGTTCGAGTCCCGCGACAAGTGGGCGCCGCTGCTGGCCGACATGAGCCGCGAGCTGCGTCGGCCCGTGACTGCGCTGTCCGTGACCAGCTACGAATCCCTCGAGCAGGCCATCCAGCGCAACGAGGTGGACCTGGCCCTGCTGTCCGCCAAGATGGCGCTCGACGCCGTGTCCCGGCAGCGGATGCGGATGCTGGCCCAGGTCAGGCGCCATTCCGGCGAGCCCGACCATCGGGCCATTCTTCTCGTGCGCAAGACCGGGCCGATCGACAGCCTCGATGCCCTGCTCGCAAAGCCCGAGCGGTGGCGCTTGGCGCGCGGAGACAGCCGCTCGGTGTCGGGCTTCATCCTGCCGCAGGTCCAGCTCTTCCTGCCGAACCGCATCGAGATGGAAACGCGATTCCACAGCGAAATCATCGGCACCCATCAGACAACGGCGCTGGCGGTGGCGAATGGCGATGCGGATGTGGCAACCAACAACACCACCGACTTCGACCGCTTCAGGCAACAGTTTCCGGCCGAGGCCGATCTTCTTCAGGGTGATCTGGCAGTCCGCGCCGACGCCACCGGCGCAAATGGTGGTGCGGCACGGGCTTTCGCCCGCCGTCCAGAAGAAGGTGGAGGTCTTCCTGGTGCGTTACGGGCAGGGGACGGGTGCGCGCGCCGACGGCGAGCGCGACACATTGAAGACCTTGCGCACGGGCCTGGGCTTTGTTGCCGCGAGCAACGAGGCGTTGCTGCCAGCGGCCCAACTCGAATACCAACTGGCCCGGCAGAGCGCGCTCAATGCACGGTGGGTGAACGAAGCCGCACGGGAGGCCAGGCTGCAGCGCATCGAGCGCCTTTATGCGGAGCAGGTTGCTGCGCTGCGCAACGAGGCGCGTTGATCCAGCCGCTGCAAGCCGGTCGACGGATTCGCGAAGGCAAAAGCCCTACGCCTTCGATCGGCGCACCTAGGCCGTTCGCCAGATTTGCGCTCGCAGCCGTACGCGCGGAAACTGGATGTTTCACTCAGGCTTGTACGGAGGTCTTGTGGGCAGCGAGTCCTCTCCTGTCGTTTCAAGCGCGGCGCCGGGCTGGTTCGGCAAGTTGCCAGGCATGGGCGACTTCGCGCATCGCCGCCTGCCCGAGGAGTTTCGCGACGCCTGGGCGCGATGGCTGAACGCCGGTTTGGCGCGACTGCGCGTGCTTCACCAGAACTGGACCGAGCGCTACCTCGAGGCGCCGCTGTGGTGCTTCGTGCTGGGCCACGGCGTCGTCGGCGCGCAAAGCTGGATCGGCGTGATGATGCCGTCGGTCGATGAGTCGGGACAGTACTTTCCCTTCACCGTGACGCAGGAACTCGTGTCCCCGCGCACCGAGTTGACCGGCGAGGCGCTGGCCGAGGTGCGGCGCTGGTGGACGCTGGCGCGCCAGGGCGCACACGAAGGGCTGGACCAGGATCTCGACGCCGTCGGGTTCGAAGTGTTGCTGCATCGCCTGTTCGCGAACGGTGCGCAGGCCGGGAGCGAGGATGCCGAAGCGGCGCTGGCATTGCCGGTCGTCGGCCAGTCCCTGTGGTTCACCGATCCGACGGCCGAAGGCGGGCTCGGCATGGCCAGCCAGGGCCTGCCGGAAGACGACCAGTTCGAAGCGCTCTTCGGTTACTCGCCCGGTGCGTCGACACAGGGCTCGGAGCCGCCGTGACCTCTGGTGCCAGCGACGCGCCCACGGTCGCGCCGAGTGTTCGCAAGGCTGTCGACAACGCGGAGGCCGGCCGGCTTCCGGTCGGCAGCCGGCTCGCCGAATTCGAGGTGACCCGCATCGTCGGGCAGGGCGGCTTCGGGGTCGTCTACGAAGCCTGGGATCCCAAGCTCGAACGTGTGGTCGCGATCAAGGAATACCTCCCCTCGCTGCTGTCGACGCGCCAGGTGGACGGCGCGGTCGTGCCGCTGTCCGAGCGCCACCGCGAGACTTTCGACCTCGGCATGCGCAGCTTCATCAACGAGGCGCGCCTGCTCGCCCGCTTCGACCATCCGTCCCTGCTGAAGGTGTACCGGTCGTGGCAGGAGCGCGGCACCTCCTACATGGTGATGCCCTTCTATCGCGGCGACACCTTGCGGCAGGCGCTGGCCGTCAGGCCGGGCGGTGTCGACGAGGGATGGCTGTTGCGCGTCATGGACGGCGTGACGCAGGCGCTCGCGGTGATGCATGCCGCCCAGTGCTACCACCGCGACATCGCGCCGGACAACATCATCCTGCTCGAGGGTTCGGAGCGCCCCGTGGTGCTGGATTTTGGCGCCGCGCGACGGGTGATCAGCGACAAGACACAGACCATCACCGTCATCCTGAAGCCGGGCTACGCGCCGATCGAGCAGTACGCCGACATGCCGGGCATGACGCAGGGCGCGTGGACCGACGTGTATGCGCTGGCAGCGCTGATGCATGTCGCGGTGAGCGGCCATGCGCCGCCGCCGTCCGTGGCGCGCCTGCTGTCCGACGGCTACGTGCCGCTTGCGAGCAACGAGGCCTTGCAACAGCGCTACAGCGCGCGGCTGCTCTCGGCCATCGACGCGGGACTCGCCGTACGGCCCGAATCCCGCCCGCAGTCGATGGCGGCACTGCGCGAGGCGCTGGGACTGGTGGGGAATCCGGCAGCGTACCGACCGGCGAAGGTCGTCGCGAAGGTGCCGGTTGCGGCGCCGAAGGTGGCGCCGCCGCCGCCAGCCGGAGGCAAGGGCCGCCTCGTCGCGGCCGCCGCCGTGGCCGTCGCGACCCTGATCGTGATCATGGCCGGGTGGTGGCTGCTGCAAAGCGGGATCGTGTGAAGTGAGGGGGTTCCAGTGCACATGAAGATCGTCACCTTGTCGAAGAAGGGCGGCCGTGCCTACAACGAAGACGTTTTCGGTCAATGGAGCGACGGTCGCTTCGTCGCCTGCCTGGTGGCCGACGGCGCCGGCGGCCACGGCGGCGGCGACGTGGCCGCGGCGACGGCGCGCACCAGCATGCTCGACGGCTTCGCGGCGGCGCCGGGGCTCGACAGCGCCAGCCTGCGCCGGCTGCTGGAGCAGGCCAATCGCGACGTGGTGGCCCGCCAGGCCGAAGGCGGCCTGCTGGCCGACATGCGTTCGACGGCCGTGATGGCGGCCATCGACCTGCACGAGCGCGAACTCGCCTGGGCCCACAGCGGCGACAGCCGCGCCTACCTGTTTCGCGCCGGCGCGCTGGTGGCACGCACCGTCGACCACAGCCTGGTGCAGCAGATGGTGGCGGGCGGCATGATCGACGAGGAAGGCGCACGCGTGCACCCGCAGCGCAATTTGCTTCTGTCGGCCCTGGGCGCGGCCGACGGGGCGCTGGACATCACGGTCTCCGAGCGTATGCCGCTCGCCGTCGGCGATGCATTGCTGCTGTGCAGCGACGGCATCTGGGAGGTGCTCGGCGATGGCTTCCTGGGCACCGCGCTGCTGTCTTCACGGAGCCCGGGACAATGGATCGAGCAGATCGATGCCGAGGTCAAGGCGAGGGCGAAGCCGGGGCACGACAACTACACGGCCGTCGGCCTGTGGCTCACCTAGGTCGCCGCAGCCAACGTCATCGCGACCGGCCCCCGGCGGGCGCTTGCGCCGGAACGGTCAATCCCGTACCCTGAATCGCCGTCAAGGCGGAGCGCGTCCCGTCCGGGCAACACGACTTCGCGGACAGGGCGTCGAGGAGACCCACTCATGCCAAGCCGATCGAACGGCCTCGCGGCCGAAATGGAAGCGGTGCGAACGCTGGCGCTCGTCGGAGCGTCCGCCTCCGGCAAGACCACCCTTGCCGAAGCGCTGCTGCACAAATCGGGCGCCATCGGTGCGCCGGGCAGCATCGAACGCGGCAGCACCGTGAGCGACCATGACCCGCTCGAGCGACGCATGCAGCATTCGCTCAATGCCTCGGTGATGCACCTCACGCACGCGGGCACGCGGATTCATTTCATCGACACACCGGGCGGCGCCGATTTCCTCGGCCAGAGCCTGCCCGCACTGGAAGCGGTGGAGACGGCGGCGATCGTCATCAATGCGAGCACCGGCATCGAGCCGATGGCGGTGCGCATGATGGAGTACGCGGCCTCGCGGCACCTCACCCGCATGATCATCGTCAACAAGATCGACGCGCAGGGCGTCGACGTCGGGAGGCTGCTGGAGCAGCTCCAGGCGACCTTCGGCCGCGAATGCCTGCCGCTGAACCTGCCCGGGAGCGCGGGCTCGCGCGTGGTCGATTGCTTCTTCAACCGAGAGGGCGACTGCGACACGGGCAGCATCGATGCGGCGCACCGCGCGCTCGTCGAGCAGGTGGTCGAGGTCGATGCGGCTTTCGTCGATCGCTACCTCAACGATGGCGACGTCGACGCGACCGAGCTGCATGCGCCGCTCGAGCAGGCGCTGCGCGAGGGGCACCTGATCCCTGTCTGCTTCGTCTCGGCGCGCAGCGGGGCCGGCGTGTCCGAGTTGCTCGACGTGATCGTCAAGCTGCTGCCCGACCCCACCGAAGCCAACCCGCCGGATTTCCTGGTCGGCGAAGGCGCGGCTGCAAAGCCGATGCAGGCCACGCCCGATCCGTCGCTGCATGTGCTGGCGCACGTGTTCAAGGTGACGGTGGACCCGTATGTCGGCAAGCTGGGGATCTTCCGGGTGCACCAGGGCACGGTCACGACGAACAGCCAGCTCTACGTCGGCGACGGTCGCAAGCCCTTCAAGGTCGGCCACCTGTTCATGTTGCAGGGCAAGGATCATGTGGAAGTCACGCGTGCGGTGCCGGGCGACATCGTGGCGGTGGCCAAGGTGGAGGACATCCGCTTCGACTCCGTGCTGCACGACGCGGCCGAGGACGACCACGTGCACCTCGCGCCGCTCGACTTTCCCATCCCGGTGCACGGGCTGGCCATCGAGCCGAAGCGGCACGGCGACGAGCAGCGGATGTGGGAGATCCTCGGCAAGCTGGTGGGCGAGGACCCCTGCCTGCGGGTCGAGCACGTGGCCGCGACCAACGAGTCCGTCGTCTACGGGCTGGGTGAACTGCACCTGCGCATGCTGCTGGAACGGTTGCGCGAGGTCTACCGCTTCGAGGTCAACACGCGCCCGCCCCGCATCGCCTACCGCGAGACGGTGACGATGCCGGCAGAGGGCCACCATCGCCACAAGAAGCAGACGGGCGGGGCCGGCCAGTTCGGCGAGGTGTTCCTGCGCATCGAGCCGCTGGCGCGCGGCGCGGGCTTCGAGTTCGTTGATTCGGTCAAGGGCGGCACCATCCCGGGTCAGTTCATCCCGGCGGTCGAGAAAGGCGTGCGCGAGGTGCTGGTGACAGGTGCGATCGCCGGCTATCCGGTCGTGGATGTGCGCGTGGTCGTGCACGATGGCAAGCACCACAGCGTGGACAGCAAGGACATCGCCTTCGCCACGGCCGGCCGCAAGGCCTTCATGGCGGCGATCCGCGAGGCGCGGGCGATCGTTCTGGAGCCGATCGTCCAGATCGAAATCGCGGCGCCGGACGGATCGATCGGCGACGTGACGGGCGATCTCTCGTCCCGGCGCGGGCTCGTCACCGGGACGTCGAACATGGCAGCGGGCACCGTGGTCATCAAGGGCCAGGTGCCGATGTCCGAGCTGTCGAGCTACCAGTCGCGCCTCAACGCGATGACGAGCGGGCAGGGGCGCTACACGATTTCGCTCTCTCACTACGAAGCGGTGCCGCCGGCCGTGCAGCAGACCCTGATGGGGCAGCACCGCGTGCGCGACGACGAATGACGGCGGTCCGCAAGGCGCTTTGCTTCGCGCTTCAGATTTGCGTGGAGCCGAAGTAGCTGTCGCTCGCGCCGCCCGGATTTCGCGATCGCGCGAGGGGCTGGTCCGCCGGCAGGAAGCGTCCGAAAAGGTCCTGGATGAAGGCGGCGCCGCGGCCGTCGTGCGGCACGGCGGTGAGGTACAGCCCGCGCCAGCGCGGTGAATGCGGGCCATGGCCGTTGCCGAAGATGCGGTCCGCCATGGTGCGCAAGCCCGGCTGCAAGGCGCGGACCTCCTCGACGAAGCCGTGGATGGCCTGGCGCTGGGCGGGACCTTGCGCGTGGCGAAGCAAGGTCATGCGCAGCGCATGCAGGCGCTGCATGATCTCGTCGAACAACAGGTCCAGTTCGGCAACGGCCTCGACGCGCGGCGCCGTTTCGTCGGCCAGCCGGTGGCCCAGGGCCTGAACGGTCACCTCATCCGGCAGGGCTGCACGCACGATGTCGTAGCCGCGCAGCCGCTCCAGCCCGGTCACGAACAGATAGACCGGCAGCACCAGGCGCAAGTGCTCCGTCGCCTCGTGGATCAGCGTGCGGACCCTCGCCGCCGTGGCCTCCTGCGCCAAAGCGTCGCCCAGCAGGCAGGACACGCCCGCACACACCACGATCCCGTTGAGCGGAAGGCGCTCCCGGCGTTGCGCGAGCTCCAGCAGCGCGCGATACCAGAGGCTGCGTTCGTGCGGGTCCGCGGGATCGCCGAGGGCCGCGGGCGTGGTCTCGATCGCGATCATCGACGGCAGGCTGCGCCAGTGCCAGAAGGCGTCGTCGTGATCGGCATGCGACGATGCCAGGGGCGGCGTCTTGGCAGGGGAAGCGGCATCCAGCAGACCGGCGACGTTCGCCGATGCGTCGCCGATGAAGACGAACCACGGAATCGCGTACAGCGGATTGCGCAACGCGGGTGGGGCCGGCGACTGGCGGAGTGCCCGGCGCGCATGGGCGAGGGATTGCTCGAGTTCGCCGGGTCTCGACGGCGCCTCCTTCTCCTGGCCCAGTGCCGCGATGCGAAGGCGCAGCATTCGCCGCCGTGCGGAGCGGCCGGACCCGAGGACGATCCACCACAGGCTCAGGAAGGCGACCAGGCAGAGCCCCAGCAAGGGCCAGAAGAGGGTGGGGAGCCGGCTCATGGCGCTTGCCTGTCTTCACCGCGGAACGGTTTCGAGAAACACGAAGTCGGCGATGACCCGTGCGCCGAACTCGCCCGCGGCCAGCGAAGCCCGCAGCCGCTGGAGATAGGCCGACGCGAGCTCGAACGGCGGCCTGTCCGCGGTGTCGCTGAACGGTGTCGGCGACGACAGCGCGGTGAGCAACACCGTGCCGAAGGGCGGCGCCACCAGCCAGCTCGCCGGGATGTCGCGGCCCAACTCGATGGTCTCGCCGGCGCGCGCGCGGGGTTGCCCTTGACCCGCGTTCAGGTGCATCACGGCGCCGTCGGCGGTGTAGTAGTCGACCCACAGGTAGCCCTCGTAATCAGCGTTCCTGACCTGGAACAGCACCAGGTCCCCCTCGCGCAGCTGTCCGTTCCGAGCGGTGGTGGCGGCGATCTTCAGCCCGAGCTTGAGATCCAGATTGCGGGCCTGATAAGGCTTCAGGATGGCCACGACCTCGCAGTGCGGCCATACGCGCAGCTGGAGGTCGAAGCGCACCGTGCCGACGCCCGGCACGGCGCGCACGTCGTGTTCCAGACGTGCCACCTCCTCGGGGCGCGAGACGAAGCCGGTCACGCGCATGCCGCCGTCCTTCGTTTGGCTCACCGCGAGGTCGGCGCAGGCGTAGGTCTGGAATTGCTGCTCGACGCGCTGCACCAGCGTGGGCGACGATTCGCGCGGGCCCATCAGCATGAACCACAGGAGGTAGACGAGCGGCACCAGGAGTGCCAGCGCGGCGCTCGTGCGCAGCAGGGCGCGCTGCCGCCATTGAGGGTCCCGAGGCCCGGGCGGGTCGGGCAGCTCGTACGGCTGGGGCGTGATGCGGTCCTGCGCCAGCGTCTCGATGGCGACCGGACGGACCGGGAGCTGCTGGCCGTGCAAGTCCTTGAGCTTGCCGAGCTCGCCTCCCTCGCCGCTCTCGAAGTAGTACTGGCCCTTGAACCCGAGGACCAGCGCGTGCCAGTACACCTCGCGGACTTCGTCGTCGCCGGCCTTCAAGGCCGACAGGTGATGAAAGAACTCGGTCTGCGCGTTCTGCGAGTTGAAGAGCGCGACCTGCAGGGGCACGACCGTCTCCGTGCAGCCGGGGTGCCGCGCCAGGATCTCGTCCAGCCAGGCGACCATCGCGAAGAGTGCCGACTCCACCTTCTCGGCGGGGCTGCCCAGCCTGCGGGCCGCGCTGCGTGCCTCGTCGATGAGGCTACGGGCCTTGCGCTGCGTCTCCGGGCAGGTGTCGCTCATCCGGCCGGCGGCGATCGACGCGTCCAGCGACAGGCCGAACGACATCAGCGCGGAGAAACAGTCGAGCAGGCGAGCCATGCATCGCTCGCGACTATGCCTGGGTTGCGACGGGAGCCCCGCGTTTGCGCCTGTTTCGATGGCACATGCCGTTGTCCCCTGTCGTTTCTGGTATGGAATCGATTCTTTCCACGCGCGCGTGCGCGCGCCATACCGCTTGGGAGCTATGTCGTTCGGGGAGCAAATCCGCCTTGATGTGCGGTGCGTTCACCGGTATCTTCAACCTGGTGAGTTCACATCTGACGCTGGGGTAAGCCATGAAAATCCTGATCGCCGACGACCACCGGCTCGTCATCGAGGCGGTCAAGGCCAAACTGTCGGAGCTCGAGGCCGACATCGAGTTCGTCCTGGCAATGAGCGTCGACGAACTGCTCGCCGGTGCATCCGACGACATCGACCTGGCCGTGATCGACCTGAACATGCCGGGCGCCGAGGGACAGGCCCACATCGACGAGATCCGTCGCCGCCATCCCGCGGTGCCGGTGATCGTGCTCTCGGGCTACGAAGACCCTGCCGTGATGCGCAGCGCGCTGGAGCGCGGCGTGCTCGGCTTCATCCCGAAGGCGTACTCGCCCGAGGTGATGCTGTCCGCGGTGCGGCTGGTGCTGGCGGGCGGCGTCTACGTGCCGCCGATGATGCTGGCGGCATTGCCTCCGGGCGTCATTGCCGGCATTCCGAATGCGAGCGCGGCCATCGATGCCGCGCAGCGCGGGTCGTCCGCGGCCACCGCGCAGACGCTGGAGCACCTGCGCAACGTGCTGACCGAGCGGCAGGTCGAGGTGCTGCAACTGCTGTCGCAGGGCAAGCCCAACAAGCTGATCGGACGTGCGCTGGGCATCAGCGAGGGCACGGTCAAGATCCATTTGGCCGCGATCTTCCGGGCGCTCAACGTGCGCAACCGCACCGAGGCCGTGGTCGCGGCGCAGTCGCTCACCGAGGCCTGACGCGACCGATCCCGGACGCCAGCTGGCGGGCGCCGCTTATCCTCGCGGCATGTCCCTGGATCTCTCAAACTTCGACGCGGCGATCGTCGATCTCGACGGAACGATGATCGACACCATCGGAGATTTCGTCGTCGCCCTCAACCGCATGCTCGACGAACTCGCCCTGCCGCACATCGATGGGCCGACGGTCGAGGTCATGGTGGGCAAGGGCTCGGAGCATCTCATCCACTCGATCCTTCAGCACGTGCGGGGCACTTCGGACCATGACGCGCTCTGGTTCGAACGCGCCTGGCCGCGCTACCAGCACCATTACCTGGCCATCAACGGCCAGCACGCGAAGGTCTATGCCGGCGTGGCGGAGGGCCTGTCCGCGTTGAGAGCCCGCGGCCTGCGCCTCGCCTGCCTCACGAACAAACCCACCGCCTTCGCGAAGCCACTGCTGGCGTCGAAGGGCCTCGCCGGCTTCTTCGAAGTGATGTTCGGCGGCGACGCCTTCGACAGGAAGAAACCCGATCCGCTGCCCCTGCTCAAGGCCTGCGAAGCACTGGGCACCCGACCCGCCCGCACCCTGATGATCGGCGATTCGAGCAACGACGCGAAAGCCGCCCGCGCCGCAGGCTGCCCCGTCGTCCTCGTTAGCTACGGCTACAACCACGGCAAACCCATCCGCGAGGTCGACGCCGACGGCGTCATCGACTCCCTGGCCGACCTAACGACCCCCAAGCAAGCGGCGTAGACGACCAGGGCCGGCGCAGCCCGCCCCTTCGAGGAACACCACGGAACCGGCTTCGCCGGGCCGCAGGTGTTGCCCCCGGTAGGGGGTAGGCGGCTACACGAAGTGAGCAAGCCTGGGGGCGAGCCCAGGAACACCGCGGAACCGGCTTAGCCGGGCCGCCGGTGTTGCCCCCGGTAGGGGGTAGGCGAAGCGACACGAAGTGCGCGCAGCCTGGGGGCGAGCCCTACTTCCCCAGAAGGGCGTCTTTCAGCTTCCAGTCGGCCGGGTTCGGGCCGAGCCAGATGCGCACCAGGGCATTGAAGAAGGCCTGTTCCTTGATCGGATCGCCCTGCGGAACTCCCCTTACCGCGATCGAAGTGCCGGTGCCCGGCAACCAATCGACCGTGAACGAGTCGCCGGCCTTCAGCTGCTTCTGCTCGGAGAACACCTGGCTCATGCGCAGCAGGCCGGGGATCAGCTGCGACATTTCGCCCTTGGGCGAGTTGTCTTCCACGCCGCGCGTGAAGAGCTTGCCCAGTTCGTTGGCGTCGATGTCGCGAAGCATCGTGATGGCGATTCGCTTGGGGCCCGGCGCGGCCAGCACCTCTTCGGGCGTGCCCGCCTTCGTGCCCAGGTAGAGGCCGGCGGTGTAGACCTTGAACACGGCCTTGTAGCGCACACCCGCGCCGTTGAGCTGGAGCTTGCTGCCCTTCAGGTCGATGGCCTCGTCCAGCTTGACACCGGCGACGTCGATCTGGGTGGCGGACGCGGCGAACGACGCGAGGGCGAGGGTGGACAGCGCGATCACGCGCCGAAGGGCAGGCTGGGGCATCAAAATTGTCTCCGTGGGCTCCAAGAGATCCAAATGTATCTTTTGGTACAAGCTTTGTCGCTCGGCTAAACTCCCCATCCCATGTTCATTCATCACGTCATTCAGACAGGTCAAGGCAGCCGGGGAGCCTGGCCTTGGCGCACGCCATCGACGTTGCCTGCTTGATTGCACGGCGCACGCCGTGCGCCCGCGGCCCTCAGCCATCCTGACGGCCAAACTGAATGACCCCGCCAGCGACCCACCAGCGTCTGCCGGCCGACGGAGACCCCACCCGTGATCACTGAACTCGAATTCAAAAGCCTCAGCGCGCAGGGCTACAACCGCATTCCGCTGATGGTCGAGGCCTTTGCCGACCTCGAGACCCCTCTTTCCCTCTACCTCAAGTTGGCCTACACCAAGGACAGCGGCAAGCACAGCTTCCTGCTCGAATCGGTGGTGGGCGGCGAACGCTTCGGCCGATACAGCTTCATCGGACTTCCCGCGCGCACGCTTTTGAGGGCCAGCGGCTTCGGTTCCGAGGCCGTGACGGAGGTCGTAACAGACGGCAAAGTCGTGGAAAAAGTCCAGGGCAACCCCCTCGATTTCGTCGCGGCTTACCAACAGCGCTTCAAGGTCGCCCTGCGGCCGGGCCTGCCGCGCTTCTGCGGCGGCCTGGCCGGCTACTTCGGCTACGACACGGTCCGCCACATCGAGAAGAAGCTCGAAAAAACCTGTCCGCCCGACGCGCTGGGTTGTCCCGATATCCTTTTGCTGCAGTGCGAGGAACTGGCGGTCATCGACAACCTCTCGGGCAAGCTCTACCTGATCGTCTACGCCGATCCGGGTCAGTCCGAGGCCTACGCGAACGCCAAGCGCCGGCTTCGCGAACTGCGCGACCAGCTCAAGTATTCGGTCAGTGCGCCGCGCGTGCAGCCGACGCAGGCGCACCCGGCGCAGCGCAGCTTCGCCAAGGCCGACTACCTTGCGGCTGTGGAGCGCGCCAAGGAACTGATCGCGGCCGGCGACTTCATGCAGGTGCAGGTGGGCCAGCGCATCAGCAAGCGCTACACGGAGTCGCCGCTGTCGCTGTATCGCGCCCTGCGGTCGCTGAATCCGTCGCCTTACATGTACTACTACCACTTGGGCGATTTCCATGTGGTGGGTGCGTCGCCCGAGATCCTCGTGCGGCAGGAGCACACGGGCGAGGGCGAGCAGAAGATCACCATCCGTCCGCTGGCCGGCACCCGTCCGCGCGGGGCCTCGCCCGAGCTCGACAAGGCCGCCGAGGTCGAGCTGATCAACGACCCCAAGGAGCGCGCCGAGCACGTGATGCTGATCGACCTCGCGCGCAACGACATCGGGCGCATCGCCAAGACGGGCACCGTGAAGGTGACGGAGGCCTTCGCGGTGGAACGCTACAGCCACGTCATGCACATCGTGAGCAACGTCGAGGGCACGCTGAAGGACGGCATGACCGCGATCGACGTGCTCAAGGCCACCTTCCCGGCGGGCACGCTGACGGGTGCGCCCAAGGTGCATGCAATGGAACTGATCGACCAGCTCGAGCCGACCAAGCGCGGAATCTATGGGGGCGCCTGCGGCTATATCAGCTACGCCGGCGACATGGACGTTGCCATTGCCATCCGGACCGGCATCGTGAAGGACCAGATGCTGCACGTGCAGGCCGCTGCCGGGGTCGTTGCCGATTCGGTGCCGGAACTGGAATGGAAAGAGACCGAGGCCAAGGCGCGCGCCCTGCTGCGCGCTGCGGAACTGGTCGAGGAAGGGTTGGAATGATGGCCGACGATACCCAGATCAACGACTTCTCCCACGAGATCATCGGCGCGGCCGTGGAGGTGCAGCGGGTGCTCGGCACCGGCCTCGCGCAGGAGGTCTATGCCGCCGCGCTGGCGATCGAACTGACCGAGCGAGAGATCGGTTTCGAGCGCGACGTGCCGATGTCGGCCAGCTACCGGGGTCGTTCGCTCGGCGAGGTCTGCTATGCGGACTTCGTGGTGGAACAGTCGGTCATGGTCGACGTCAGAGCGGTCGATGCACTCACCGATCTGCATCGCGCGCAGGCGCAGGCGGCCGTGCGGCTGTCCGGCCTCAAGCTGGGCCTGCTCATCAATTTCAACGTGTTCCCGGTGGTCAAGGGCGTGCACCGGATCGGAGTCAAGCCATGAAGCTCCTGATGATCGACAACTACGACAGCTTCACCTACAACCTGGTGCAGTATTTCGGCGAGCTCGGCGCGGAGGTCGAGGTGCATCGCAATGACGAGATCACGCTCGAGGGGCTTCGGGAGCGCATTGCCGGCGGCATCGACCGGCTCGTGATCTCGCCGGGGCCTTGCTCACCCGCTGAAGCCGGTGTCTCCGTGGCGGCGATCCAGGAGTTTGCGGGGCGCCTGCCCATCCTCGGCGTGTGTCTCGGGCACCAGGCGATCGGCGCCGCCTTCGGTGGAAAGATCATCCGGGCGCAGCAGCTGATGCATGGCAAGACCAGTGAGATCACGACCACGCGCGAAGGCGTGTTCGCGGGATTGCCGGAGAAGTTCAGCGTCAACCGCTATCACTCGCTGGCGATCGAGCGCGACACCTGCCCGGGCGAACTGGCCCTCACCGCGTGGACCGACGACGGGGAGATCATGGGCGTGCGCCACACCGGTTTCGAGCATCCGGTGCGCATCGAAGGCGTGCAGTTCCACCCCGAATCCATCCTCACCGAGCACGGCCACGCCATGCTTCGGAATTTCCTGGAGTGAACCGAATGACCAACTCTTCATCGACCCTCGTCGACCTGCGCAGCGACACGGTCACGCAGCCCACGTCCGCGATGCGCGCCGCCATGATGGCGGCCCCCCTCGGCGACGACGTGTTCGGCGACGACCCGAGCGTTAATGCGCTCCAGGCGCAGATCGCCGGGATGCTGGGCTTCGAGGCGGCGCTGTTCGTGCCCACGGGCACCCAGAGCAACCTTTGCGCGATCCTCTCGCATTGCCAGCGGGGCGACGAATACATCGTTGGCCAGATGGCGCACTGCTACCGCTGGGAAGGCGGCGGCGGCGCGGTGTTCGGCAGCGTGCAGCCGCAGCCGCTGAACCATCAGCCGGACGGGACGCTCGCGCTGGACGAGATCGAAGCCGCCATCAAGCCCGACGATGCGCATTTCGCTCGCACGCGGCTCCTCGCGCTCGAGAACACGCTGGGCGGCAAGGTGCTGCCCTTTGCCTATGTCGAGCAGGCCACGCAGCTGGCGCAGCGCAAAGGGCTCAACCGTCACCTCGACGGCGCGCGGCTTTTCAACGCGGCCGTTGCGCAGGCTGCGCAACGGGGTACCGATGCGCGCGCCGAGGCTCGCCGCATTGCCGGCTGCTTCGACAGCGTGTCGGTCTGCTTCAGCAAGGGACTCGGGGCGCCGGTCGGCTCCGCGCTGTGCGGGACGCGAGAGTTCATTGCACGCGCGCACCGCATTCGCAAGATGGCCGGCGGCGGCATGCGCCAGGCCGGGGTGCTGGCTGCGGCGGCCTCCCATGCGCTGGAACGCCATGTCGAACGACTCGCGCAGGACCACGCCCTCGCTCGCCAGCTGGCGGAGGGGCTGGCGGGCATCGACGAGCTCCAGGTCGAGGCGCCGCAGACGAATCTGCTGTTCGTCGACCTGATGGGCGCGGCGCGGACGCGCTCCGCTGAACTGCTGGCGCATCTGAAGCAGCATGGCGTCCTTGCGACGGGCCTCTACCGGTTGCGCTTCGCGACCCACCTCGATGTCGACGCAGACGGGATCGAGCGCGCGACAAGGGCCATCCGGAGCTTCTTCCATGCCTGAGGCCCATTCCCTGCTGCTCTTCATCGCGGCCGGGCTTCTGCTCAATCTGACGCCGGGCCCGGACGTGCTCTACATCGTGACGCGTTCCCTGCGATCGGGAACGCGCGCGGGGATCGTCGCTGGCTTCGGCATCACGGCGGGGTGCTTCGTGCACATCACCGCCGCGGCGCTGGGCGTGAGTGCGCTGATGGCGGCGTCGACGACCGCCTTCACCGTCCTGAAATGGGTGGGCGCGGCCTACCTGCTGTGGGTGGGTGCGCGGATGCTCCTGGCGCGGCCCTCGACCTCCTCGCCGGCGGTGTCGGCGGACAGCGATCCAGCCGGTCCCGCCAGCAGGAAGAGCGTCTTTCTCGGCGGCTTCTGGACGAACGCACTGAACCCGAAGGTGGCCCTGTTCTTTCTGGCCTTCGTCCCGCAGTTCATCGCGCCCGGGACGGACAACAAGCCGCTGGCCTTCTTCCTGCTGGGCGTGCTGTTCAACTTCAACGCGATCTTCGTCAACGTGGCGTGGGCGCTGCTCGCCGGCTGGACGGCGCGTCGGGTCGGCATCGTCCAGCGCGGCATGCACTGGCTGCAGCGCGGCGCAGGCGCGCTCTTCGTCGGCTTTGGCTTCAGGCTCGCGCTTTCCGACAATCCGCTCGCCCCGACCTCTGTCCATTGAAACAAGGGAGACAACCACATGCCTATCACCCCCCAGGAAGCGCTCCAGCGCACCATCGAGCACCGCGAGGTGTTCCACGACGAGATGCTGCACATCGTGCGCCTCATCATGAGCGGCGAGTGCTCGCCCGTGATGATGGCGGCACTGATCACCGGCTTGCGCGTCAAGAAGGAAACCATCGGCGAGATCACCGCCGCTGCGCAAGTGATGCGCGAGGTTTCGACAAAGGTGCCGGTCGCCGACACGACGAACCTCGTCGACATCGTGGGCACCGGCGGCGACGGCTCGCACACGTTCAACATCTCGACCTGCTCGATGTTCGTCGTCGCGGCCGCGGGCGCCAAGGTCAGCAAGCACGGCGGGCGCAGCGTAAGCAGCAAGTCCGGCAGCGCTGACGTGCTCGAGTCGCTCGGCATCAACATCAACCTGAAGCCGGAGCAGATCGCGAAGTGCATCGCGGACGTGGGCATCGGCTTCATGTTCGCGCCCAACCACCATCCGGCGATGAAGAACGTCGCACCGATCCGCAAGGAACTCGGCATCAAGACCATCTTCAACATCCTCGGCCCGCTGACCAATCCGGCCGGTGCGCCGAACATCCTGATGGGTGTTTTCCACGCCGACCTGGTCGGGATCCAGGTGCGGGCGTTGCAGCGGCTGGGCGCGGAGCATGCATTGGTTGTCTACGGGCGCGACGGCATGGACGAGATCTCGCTTGGCGCGGCCACCATGGTCGGCGAGTTGAAGGATGGCGAAGTTCGCGAGTACGAGCTGCATCCGGAGGACTTCGGGTTCTCGATGTCGAGCAATCGCACGCTGCGCGTCGAGACGCCGGAGCAGTCGAAGGCGATGTTGCTCGACGTGCTCGACAACCGGCCGGGGCCAGCGCGGGACATCGTGCTGCTCAATGCCGGTGCGGGGCTCTACGCTGCCAACGTGTCCGATTCCATCGCTGCAGGCGTGGAGCGCGCCCGCACGGCGCTGGAGTCCGGCGCGGCCAAGGCCAAGCTGGCTGAGCTCATCGCGGCTACTGCGGTTTAGGGGCGGCTAACCATGTCGGACATTCTCGAAAAAATCATTGCGGTCAAACGCGAGGAAATCGCCGCGGCCAAGAAGAAGGCGCCCCTCGAAGCCGTTCGCTTCGATGCGGAAAGCCGCGTGCTCACCCGCGACTTCACGGGTGCCTTGCGTGCAAAGATCGCGGCCGGCGCTGCGGCGGTCATAGCCGAAGTCAAGAAGGCCAGTCCCAGCAAGGGCGTGTTGCGGGCGGAGTTCATCCCCGCGGACATCGCCCAGAGCTACGCCGAAGGAGACGGCGTGGTGAACGCGGCCTGTCTTTCGGTGTTGACCGACCGGCAGTTCTTCCAGGGCGGCGTGGATTACCTGAAGCAGGCGCGAGCCTCGTGCGACCTGCCAGTCCTGCGCAAGGATTTCATCGTCGACGCCTACCAAGTCTACGAATCACGAGCGATGGGCGCCGACGCCATCCTGCTGATCGCGGCCTGCCTGGACGATGCCCAGATGCGTGAATTCGAAGCGATTGCCATCGGTCTTGGCATGTCGGTGCTGGTCGAAGTGCACGACGCGGCCGAACTCGAACGCGCGCTGAAGCTCAAGACGCCGCTCATTGGCGTCAACAACCGAAACCTCCGGACGTTCGAGGTGTCGATCCAGACAACGATCGATTTGCGGGCTCAGGTTCCGGGCGATCGTTTGCTCGTGGCCGAGTCGGGCATCGCAACACGCGACGATGTCGCAAGGCTGCGCGCGGCGAGCGTCCACGCCTTTCTGGTCGGCGAAGCCTTCATGCGTGCGGACGAACCGGGCGAAGCGCTCGCCACGTTGTTCAAATGAGTTCGGGAGATCGGCTCGCGAGCAGCGACCCCGCCGACTGGCCGGTCGCGGATGGATGGCGTCCGTTGGTCGATCGCTTCTTCGAGGAGCCCGTCGGCCTGAAGCTGCTCGGCTTCCTGCGCGAACGGCTGGATGCCGGCGCAGTGATCTTTCCGCCCCAGCCGTTGCGTGCACTTGAGCTGACGCCGCCGGAGGAGGTTCGCGTGGTGATCCTTGGACAGGACCCGTATCACGGACGCGGACAGGCCGAGGGGCTCGCCTTTTCGGTCGCGCCGGGCGTGGCGTTGCCGCCGTCGCTGCGCAACATCTTCAAGGAACTGGAGCGAGATCTCCGCACACCGCCTCCGAAGTTTCCGAATCCTGGGGGAAGCCTGGTCAAGTGGGCGACGCACGGCGTGCTGTTGCTGAACACCTGCCTGACCGTGGAGGAAGGGCAGCCAGCAAGCCACTCCGGGCGAGGCTGGGAAGTGCTGACCGATGCCGTGATCCGCCATGTTGCGGTCGGCGAGCGACCGGTTGTCTTCATGCTGTGGGGCTCGCATGCGCAGAGCAAGCGAGCGCTGATCGACACAAATCGTCACAAGGTGCTGATGTCGAATCATCCGTCGCCCCTCTCGGCGTTGCGGCCGCCCGTGCCATTTATCGGGTGCGGCCACTTTGGTCAGGCCCGGGCGTGGCGCGAAGCTGGGAGGTCGCCGGGGGAGTAAGTGCTTGATTTCATGCGAGAATCTTGGGCTCGGAGTAAATCGCACGTCTAGCGGCAAGCCGAATCAACGGCTGCCGCGAAGTTGCTTGCGATGCGGCACAAGCTGTCGGGGATGTTCGACGCGCCCTGGCAATCGTGCTATATTCCGAGGTTCGCCGGAGAGGTGGCCGAGTGGTTAATGGCAGCAGACTGTAAATCTGCCCTCTTACGAGTACGCTGGTTCGAATCCAGCCCTCTCCACCAGCGATGAATGGATTTTGCAGAGCGCTTGAATGTGAGGAGCCGAGGCGAAAAGCAAAGGCTCTGACTGTGCTGCGATGCAGCGCGATCTGACGGGTGATTCAGGTCGTGATGTGTCGTGATGCGGGAGTAGTTCAATGGTAGAACCCTAGCCTTCCAAGCTAATGACGCGGGTTCGATTCCCGTCTCCCGCTCCAGTGGTCCACATCAGCGCTAGGCGCGGTTGGTTAATAGATATTGCCCATTTGGCTCAGTGGTAGAGCACTCCCTTGGTAAGGGAGAGGTCGCGGGTCCGATTCCCGCAATGGGCACCAGTTTTGGGGTTGCAGCCGATCGGGTGCAGCCCCATATCAGTGCGTTGATCTAGTTATTTTTCGGAGTCGAGAAAATGGCAAAAGGAAAATTCACCCGTACGAAGCCGCACGTGAACGTGGGCACGATTGGTCACGTTGACCATGGCAAGACGACGCTGACGGCGGCGATTGCGACGGTGCTGTCGA